>JBCDAZ010000041.1:0-28619 GCA_039184655.1 Pseudomonadota bacterium
CTCGGCACGCCGTCCAGCTCTGTGCAACTCGACGATCTGATCCCGAAAAGCCGCCGGATACGGGTTCCTTCTGCGTGGCATCTAAACACCTTTCCACCTCAGTCAGAGCCTGCCCACGAATCCGGGGGAATTCCAACTCCAGGCTCCGTTTTCGATCACGATCTGTTACTTCTTTGGGTGCGCCAGCGGACTGGCCTTGTCGAGCGCTTTCATCGGGCTTTCGCAACCTCACCGGGCCCACCGGGGCCACCGGGGCCACCGGGGCCATGATCCCTCATCGATCCAAAAACCATTCTCCATCGCAAGTTGACCAGTCTTGGCAGGGAGAGGTTTGACATCCGTCTCAGGCGCTTTCGCGGCCTTGGGCTTGTCGTCAAGGACATCCGTCGCATGGTCGAAGAGCCGATCGTTCAACGGCTTGATCTGGCTGGGGTGTGCGTCGAACGGCGTCGCCAACTCGCGCACGGCCTTGTCGCCCTTCAAGGATGCCAAAGACACTTTTGCCTCGAATGCTGGGCTGTGGACCCGTCCCGGGTCGTCCTGCCATCTTCGCACCCTGGCACCGGAACGTCGCCCGATCAAAAGCGGCAAATCCGCCGAATGAAACGGCTCAAAACCGTCGAGGCGCAGCTGAGGAACCGTCTCTTCCCGTCAATCGAAAAACATATCCCTGCCCGCCGGCGATGAATCGTCCAAGCGAAACCCGTGAACCGCGCACCCTGCTCCGTGTTCATGATCTCGAGCCAGCAATGCAGGCGGGTCCTTTGTCCAATGCCGCGACGCAAGTCGCCGCCTCCGGCCCGTTCGACAACCGCCGGGCCGGCACCTTGCAGCATTACCAGCCCATGACCGCAACGCGGTAGAGAATGCCCTGACGCATCGGAAGATCGGTGATGTCGACGCGCCGGACCGGTTGGGTCGATCGATCGCCAGGCGCCGCGGCCGATAGCGGACCGGCTGGCGTCTCTTGGCCGGGCGGTAGCAGACCTTGAACCGCGGGATGGACAGCGGCCGGCCCTGCGCGACGACCGACAGCCGCAAATGGCCCTTATCAACCAAGCCAGGCCTCACATCCCGCCCAAAGACTTACTTTCTCGCGACAAAAAATCGTTCGCGACAACGTTCGAACACGCTCTCGAATGGATGGCGCTCGTGGTCTCATGCCACGATCTTCGCGTGAAGCGCTTTCCCCGTCTCCGCGTCTATTTTAGGGCCTTCTTCGATTGCTGGATCGGCGCCGGATGACCCGCAAACCGCGCCGGTAACACAGCCACCGTCAGCACGCCCTTCAGCGCCTCCAACGCAGTCATCACCTTGAACCTGGGCGCATGCCGCTTCCTTTTTGCCATCTCGTCAGTCTCCTTCGCGAAGACCAGATGATGTCAGATCGTAGCTTCCGTCCGTGTTCAAGTTGCGGGTAGTAGCGCACTCCGACAATCGCCTGATCAACACGGCAAGGTCATCGACTTTGGCGGGAGCGCTCAAAAAGACCCGAAAGATGGACGCGCTTTCTTTCGGCAAGCTCGCAAGACGGTTTGGATCTATGGTCCCGGCTTGATCGCAACCGATAGCCGCAGAATTATACGCGTATCATCGAAGAGATTGATGCCCAGTCTTTCACGGGAGACGAGATCGTACACGTTGATCGCAAGAGGCGAGACGGCGCGCAAACCAATTGAGGCTTTAAGCATAATGAGCACCAGTATTGTAATTACACACATATTATTATAGCCAAATCCAAATCACCGCTGAGATGCCATATTAGATTTTGATATGAATCGGTTCTTATCTCATTTTCCAAGTAATATAGATGCAAATTACTTCAAGGAGAGTATTCGATCATCTCTACCTCTCGAGAGGCGTCCGCGTTGAGCGTCGCGCTTTTGGGTTTAGGTGGGTGCTTAGCACCGATTAAGAGAGGCATTTGAGACTAATTCGATCGTATTTCTCAGCATCGTCGCCGACCGGGCCCAAAAAATGTCTCGAATTGACGGTATTTTGTCGGTCGCGGCACCGTTGTCGGATGCAGCGCATTGATTTCTGGAAAGCCGACGGCGGCTTTACACAGGGCCTTGACAAGCCGTACCGAAGCAATTCGGCCATAATGCGGATTGTTCCGCGGCGTCCGATCTTACGCTTGGCCGACCTCGCCGATGCCTTGTGCAGCTTGGCATGCGGTGCGGTTTTAACACCCGGTCTCCGTAAAGCTGCGCGCCGTCGCCGCCTCTCGGAGGCAAGCGCGTAAAGCCCCGTCATCATGTCGAAAAACCGCGCATTCGCCCTTCGCTTCGCCGCCGTCTTACTGCCGTCTTGCCAATTCGCGCGCATTGAAGACTTTACGCGTCTTTCACCTCGCAACCGTAGCCCAACCCTGCGGCAACCCGCTCCGCAAATCGTCCATCAGGGTTCACAGGTCGCCATGTCCAAAGTCGCCTCCGCATCGTCAAACGAGTTCTCGGACTTTCTGAAAACCGATATGCGCATTCGCTCGGCGACCGAGGCGGCGAATGTCGCATTGTGGAGCTATTGTCCCGACACTGGGGAGAATTGGGCCTCGTCGACCTGGTTCGATATCCTCGGCTACGACCATGATGTGAATGCGCTTTCGCTCGAGCGCTGGCTCGATTTGATCCATGAAGACGATGCTCAGATGGCCCAGCGCGCTTTTGCCGATCTCGTCGACGGTAAGACCGACATCTACCGGGCGGATTTTCGGCTCCGCGCGCGCGATGGCTCCTGGCGCTGGATCGGTGCATCGGGCACTGCGGTGGAGCGCGCCGACGACCGGCCGGCGATCGTCTACGGCATGGCCATGGACATCACCGAGCGAAAGAAGACCGAGGCTAAGCTGGCACAGACGGCCCGCACGGCCGAGCGGCACCGTGAGCGGCTTTTCCGTCTGGCCGAGAACTCGCCGGCGGCCCTGTTTGAGTTTCACATGGACCGCGAGGGAACGGTCAGCCTTCCTTACATGACCACCGTCGCCCATGCGCTTTTGGGCGTCGCGGCCGACGATGTCGCCGAAGACGGTTTGGCCGTCTTCAAGAACATTTTCGAGGAGGACATGGCCAAGATGGGCCCGGCGATCGAGGAGTCGCGGGCCAAGCTGAAGCCCTTTAAGCTGCGGTATCGGGTTCATCGCGCGGATCTCGAGTCGGGCTATGCCTGGCTGCAGGCCAGTTCCGTTCCGCGCCGCGAGGAAGATGGCGGCACGCTCTGGTTCGGCTCGATCTACGATGTGACCACCGAGGTGGAGCGCGAGGCCCTGCTGGCCCATGCGCGGGACAATATGCGCCATCTCGCCCTGCATGACGGGTTGACGGGTCTGCCCAACCGGCGTCGGTTGGACGAGCATCTGAAGGAACGTTCGACGCAGCATTCTGCGGACCGTCCGCCGGACGTGCTAATGCGGATCGATCTCGACCGCTTCAAATATGTCAACGATACCCTCGGTCATGCGGCGGGCGATGCCGTTTTGTGCCATGTCGCCCGGGTGCTCAGTCTTTCCACCGGCACGGACGATCTGTGCAGCCGCGTGGGCGGCGATGAGTTTTGCGTCTTGATGGGCACTGGCAAATCGGTCGAGGATGCCAGGGTCACCGCTGCTGCGATTGAGGAACGGCTGGGCACGCCCTTCTTTTACGAAGGCAAGATCTGTCGCTTCGGCGCCAGCTTCGGAATTGCCACGTCTGCGCAGGGCAGTATCGTCACGGGCGATTTGATGTCGTTTGCCGACGCGGCCCTTTATGAGGCCAAAGCCGCCGGTCGCGGCCGCGTGGAGGTTTTCAGCCGACAGTTGCATGACGGGATCCTGGAGAATCGCAGGCTTGCGGCCGAAATCGAAGGGGCGATCGAGAACCGGGCGTTTGAGCCGTTCTTCCAACCGCAGGTTTCTGCGCATAGCGGCGATCTGGTCGGCGCAGAGGTTCTGGCGCGCTGGCGCCGCGCAGATGGCTCAGTGGTGCCGCCGGACAAGTTCATGCCGGTGGCCGAACAAATCCGCGCGGTGCCCCTGATCGACCGTGTGGTGATGGAGCGGACGGTTGCAATTGTCGATGGGTGGCGTTCGGAAGGCCTGATGCTGCCCAAGCTCTCCTTCAACGTCTCGGCTGGGCGTCTACACGACAAGACGCTGGTGGCGGCCGTTCGCGACTTTCTGGACTGGGGGGTGAAGGTCTCCTTCGAGCTTTTAGAGTCCATCCTGCTGGAGGAGGAGGATGGCGTCGCGCGTCGCACCATCGAACTCGCCCGCGATGCTGGCATCAGTATCGAGATCGACGATTTTGGCACTGGGCATGCCTCGATCCTGGGGGTTTTGGAGGTCAGCCCGGATGTGCTGAAGATCGACCGGCGGCTGACCGCGAATGTAGTGGAAACTCAGCAGTCGCGGGATCTTGTTGCGTCGATTTTCGGGATTGCGAAATCGCTTGGGATCCGTACGACGGCCGAAGGGGTCGAAACGCCGATGCAGGCGGATGTCTTGCGCCAGCTGGGTTGCGACGTCTTTCAGGGCTATCTTTACGCCAAACCGCTTGCCGCAGCCGATTTCTTCCAATGGGCCGGGGAGAATGGCTTCTCCGGCGCAGCGCCGCGCAACCCCTAGCCGAGGAAGCCGAAACAGGACAAGGCGAAACCGGCTTGGGCGAAACCAGGCAAGGCGACCAGCCTGCGTTGACTGGCGCTGCCCGCGCAGCATACCGGTGCAGGAGAGCACGTCGGCGCGTGCGGTTCGGCAATGCCGCGCCGAGCCTGGGCCGGGCCTCGGCCGGGCTCGGGGCCGGAGCTGGGCCGGGGTCGAGGCCGGAGCTGGGCTGGACCGGGGCTAGGTCGGGGTTAATCAGGGCCTGCGACGTCGGTGCGGCCCAAGAAATCCTGCCCCTTCCGATCCGCGGATCGAGCCTGCGCACAATCGTTTAAATTAGGTTCGAAGGGCAAAAAGCGGCGCATCGCTTCGGCCTTGAGCGGCAGGATGACGCTTGGCCCGCCGGCGCATCTTTCGGTCTTTGCCCTCCGACAGACGGTCTGGCGGCATCGCGTCCATAACCATTCCTTGAAAGGGTACGGCCCAGTCCGCAGCGCACCGGTAATGCGACTCCTTTTGTTAATATTTTTCCTGCATTGCTGAGGTTCCCGGTGGTTGTGTCGCCGGATGGTGGTTTTGCTTAGTGTAAGGGAGTGGCGCGATGTCGACGCGGGTATCCTATTCCGGGCGTGGATCGGTGGAGGAGGCGCTTGCCGTCTTTGCGGCCGAGCTTACCGAACTTGGCATCACGCTTGAGGATGTGCAGCCCGTACCACCCCCGCCTTGCGGTGCCGCACCGGTCGACATCACGATCCATGACGCAGGCTGGTCGCTGGTGCCCTACACGGGCGAATTGCCGGAGACCGACGCCGTGCTGGAAGGCGTTGCGGGGCTGTCCGTGTTTCTGGCCTCCGGTCTCGCGGGACCCGATGCGGCCGAGGCGCTCGCGATCCTTGACGATCGCGCAGCGACGTTGGTGGCAACCACCGACTACTTTACCGCCGATTACGAAACCGCCCCCGACCGGTTGAAGTTCAAGGGCGGCATTGCGCTGCTGCTCGACGAAGACGACCCGCGCGTGTTGGCCGGGGCCGGCAACGATGTCATCTGGGGCTCGAACCGCCAAGACACGATTGCGGGTGGTTGGGGCGACGATGTGATCGTCGGCGATCGGCAGCAAGACACGCTCTACAGCAATGCCGGCAACGATATGCTGCTCGGTGGGCAGGGGCGCGACTGGCTGCACGCCAATGGCGGCAAAAACATCGTGGATGGTGGCGCGGGGAACGATATTCTGGTCCTGGACGGGCGGATCGAAGCCTATGATATCGACGTTTTCCGCTTCTCCACCGATCTCAATGGCAACGGTATCCTGTCGGGCAGCGAGTCGCTGGAGATCGCCCGCGTCGCGCAGCTGGGCACCAACAATCTGACCTGGACGGTCGACGTCGAATTCTTCGAATTCAAGGGCGTAACGCGGGAACGCGAGGTCGACGCTTTTGGCGTCGCTTCCTGGCGGATCGAGGATGCCGAGGACATCGAAGTGCGGTTCGACGATCTTTACGATGCTGCCACCGACGCGGCCGATCTGCCGAATGATTTGCTAGCGCTTGCCGGGCTCGATATCTCGGCCGCCGCCTTTGAGGTCTGAGCTGCCGGCCGCGCGTCTCCGACCGGTGGCGCCTTGACGCCGGACCGGCCTGGCGATATCGAGCGGTCGCGTTGTCCCCGGACGGCGCGACCGGCATGCGCGGTCCTCGAACCGGAGGGCCTGTCGCCGCATCGTCCGATGCCGGGCGGGCGGAGAGGAGCACGCCCTTCAAGTTTGAAAGGTGCCACAATGACGAAGCGGACATCCGCCAAGCACAAAATCGATCGCCGGATGGGCGAAAACATCTGGGGTCGCCCCAAATCGCCGGTCAACCGGCGTGAATACGGGCCGGGCCAGCACGGTCAGCGGCGCAAATCTAAGATGTCGGATTTCGGCCTGCAGCTGCGGGCCAAGCAGAAGCTGAAAGGTTATTACGGCGATCTGACCGAAAAACAGTTCCGCCGCACCTTTGCCGAGGCCGAGCGCCGGCGCGGCGATACCTCGGAGCTGCTGATCGGCCTTCTGGAACGGCGCCTCGATGCGGTGGTGTACCGCGCAAAATTTGTACCGACGATCTTTGCGGCGCGGCAATTCGTTAATCACGGCCATGTGTTGGTCAACGGCAAGCGGGTCAATATCGCCTCTTACCGGGTGCGCGAGGGCGATATGGTCGAGGTCAAGCCCGCCTCCAAGCAGCTTGCGATCGTGCTGGAGGCTGTTTCGCTGCCTGAGCGCGACGTGCCGGATTATGTCGAGGCCGATCACAACAAGATGACGGCGCGGCTGGTCCGCACGCCGGGGCTGTCGGATGTGCCTTACGCGGTGCAGATGGAACCCAACCTGGTCGTCGAATTCTACGCCAAGAACTGAGCCGCCTTGACCGCTGCGGGGTTAACCCTGCCCGGTATGCGCGCCGCGGTTAACGCTGTTGCGGTTTTGGAGATCGGCCGGCAGGGCCTAAACTTCGGCCCGGCGGTCGCTGCGCGGGCGTGTTTTGCCCCCCACCCATGGCGTACCGGGCGACGGCCGCCGCCCTTCCCCTTGGCCCGATCAGGCGCTAGGTTCGCGGCATGCATCACGACGTTCTGACCGGCGAGATCGAGTCTTGGCTGCTCGACGAGACATTGACGTCGCCCGACATCGTCACCCTCTTTGAGGCGCTGTGCAAAAGGCTTAACGCAGCCGGTGTCCCGTTGGACCGCGCCGCGGTGAGCTGGCCCACCCTGCACCCGCTTTTCACCGCCGAGCAGATTTTTTGGCGGCGCGAGACAGGGGCGGAGTTGTTCCAGTACCGTCACGGGCTGCAACCCAGCGCCGACTATTTGAACTCGCCCTTCCATCATGCCCACCAAAATGGGCTGACCCGGTTGCGCCGCCGGCTGATCGGTCCGGAGGCGCTGCTGGACTTTCCTGTGCTCAAAGAGCTGCAGGAAAAGCGCTTCACCGACTATTTTTTGACAGCCACGCGGATGAGCATCGGGCGGGTGGAGGCTTTTCGGGGTGGCGGCGTGGGGCTGATGGCAAGCTGGGCAACGCGACGTGCGAACGGGTTTTCGGATGCCGATATGGTTGCCCTATCGCGGATCCAGAAGGTCTTTACCGTTGCCTGTCACGCCTCGATCCAGATGCGGATCAGCGAGGCGCTGGCCACGGCCTATATGGGCCCGCATGCCGCCCGGCATGTTCTGAGGGGCGACACCAAGCTGGGCGATGGCGAGCGCATTCCCGCGGTGGTCTGGTACTCCGATCTGCGCTGCTCGACCTATTTGTCCACCAGCATCGCACCCGAGGCGTTCCTGCAATACCTTTCGGACTATTACGCGCTGACCGCCGAGCCGGTGATCGAGGCGGGCGGCGATATCATCGACTTCATCGGCGATGCGGTCTTGGCGATCTTTCCCGTGCAGGGCGCGCGGGGCGGGCCGGATGCGGCCCGGGCGGCGGGGCGCGCCATGTCCGATGCGCTCAACCGCTTGGACGCTTATCGCGACCGGCCAGATGCGCATGTGATGCAGTTTTCCATCGCGCTGGCGATGGGCGAGATCATGTTCGGCAATATCGGGGTGCCGGCGCGGCTGTCTTTCTCGGCCATCGGGCAGGTCATCAACACCGTATCGAAAATCGACCAAATGTCGAAATCGTTAGGCCGCGCTGTGCTTGCTACTGAGGATGTTGCACAGCTTGATCCGGTACGCTGGCGGATGCTGGGCACCTTCCCCTTCGACGACCTCAACCGGTCTATCAAGCTTTTTGCGCCCAAGGACGAGCGGGACCGCTTCAATAACGAGGCGCTGCGCGAAAATCTGCGCACCCAGATCCGGGCAAAATCGGCCTGATCAGCGGGTGGGGATGCCGGCGACCCGTTCGGTCAACCAGGCGGATTGATAGCCCAGCTCGTAGGCGCGCAGGAAGTCCTGATCGGCCTCGCGGGTCCGACCCGCTCGATCGTGGATACGCCCGCGCAGCATATGCGGCTCGGCCCATTCCGGTTTCAGGCGAATGGCCTGGGCAAGGTCGCGTAGGGCGGTGACGGGATCGGACGTGGCCCGGGCGCGACCGAGCTCCATCCAGACCGCGGCATCGTTGGGATTGCTGATGGCCAGTTGACGCAACGTTCGCTCGGCCGCGCCTGTGCGACCCAGGGTCAGAAGGGCGAGGGCCCGGTTGAAGCGGGCATCGGGATCGTTGGGGGTGAGGCGCAGCAAAGCGTCGAAATCGGCCAGCGCCAGCTCGGCGCGACCCATGCGCAGCAACAGACCGCCCCGCTCCATCAGCGATAGCGGGTCGCGCGGCCGCATCGCGATGGCGCGGTCGTAATCGGCCAGCGCCTGGTCGAACTGGCCAAGGCGCGCCCGCGCAAAACCGCGATTGGTGTAGATCAGCGGGATACGGGGGTCGCGTCGCTCGGCGCTGTTAAAGGCCGTAACGGCCTGGCTGTAGCTGCCCAAAACAATCCAGGCGGCGCCCTGATTGACCAGCGCCCGGGCCTGTTCACCCGTATCGAGCCGGCCCGAATTCAGCAGCCGATCGCAGGCGTGCACCGCTTCGCCGGGCGCTTCGTCGGCGTTGGCGCAAAGCGCGGCATCGTCCGCCCGCAGCGTCGCGGGGGGCAATCCGCAGGCTAAAACCAGTGCAAAGACGAGGCCGCGATCCATGCGCACAGCTTAGTCAGCCGTCGAGCAAAGACAATCGGCGTGCCAATGAAATGGCGCGATCGGCTTCAAATTCGCTTGACCCTTTCGGGTACGCAGCAGAAGCAGGGGCATGGCCATCGCGTCCGGGATCGCATCCGATCGCCCAGCGGCTCGAGACAATCTTCTCGGCGCCGGTTGGATGCTGTTTTCGGTCTTCATGGCCAGCGCCATGCTGATTGCCGTGCGCGAGGCCACAGCCGAGATGGACAGCCGCATGGTGGTCTTCCTGCGCTCGGCCGTAAGCCTGCTTTTGCTGGTCGCAGCGCTCGCGGCTGTGCCCAGGCTCAGACGGTCCTTCCGGGTGTCGAGCCTACGTCTGCATCTGCTGCGCGGGGCCGTCATCTCGGTATCGCTGATCATGGGCTTTTACGCGGTCTCGGTCCTGCCGATTGCGACGGCGGTGATCCTGTTTCTGACCGCGCCGATCTTTGCCACGATCCTGGCCGGCCCGCTGCAGGGCGAAACGGTGGGACCGCGCCGCTGGGCCGCCGTTCTGGCTGGGTTTGTCGGTGCGCTGATAATCCTGCGGCCGGGCCATGCCCCGGTAGAGCTGGCAATGCTGACTGCGCTGGGCTCTTCGATGACCTTTGCGCTGGCGCTCAGCCTGTCGCGCAATGTTGCCAGTGTCGACGGCGCCTTCTCCACTTTTCTGACCGCAACGGCGATCAGTGTGGTGGTGACGTTTCCTGTGGCGCTTCCGGTCTGGTCGATGCCCTCAAGCGGGTTCATCTGGGCCGCCGTTCTCGGCGTGGTGGTCTTTGGCGGAGCGCGCGGGATTGCCGACATACAGGCATATCGGCATGGCGAGGCGGCGGTGATCGGGCCGATCACCTATCTACGGCTGTTGATCGTGGGTGCGGCGGGGTTTGCGCTTTATGGCGAGGTGCCGGATGCGGCAACCCTAACCGGTGCGCTGATTATCGTGCTGGCAGCGCTTTACATTGCGCGACGCGAGGCGTTTTTGCGGCGGCGTCCGCGCCCGCCATCGGCCGATCCCGGGCCAGCCGGCTGACCGGGCTGTGCGTATGGGCGCAATTTGCCCGGATCGGCCTCTCGACGTTTGGATTTGACCGGCGGACCGCTGCCCAGCCCCCAACTTACGCTACACTTCCGCAGCCCGCCGGTCTGGTCAGACTTCTACGCCAATTTGTGCCCTAAAGTCTTGAAAATTTGAGAGAATTGGTTAACTTCGCATGGTCAGCTGAGCGGCCGTCGTGCTTTCAACGCCGCAGCGATCGTGCCATCGTCGAGATAGTCGAGCTCGCCGCCCATCGGCACGCCCTGGGCAAGGCTGGTGACCTTGACGCCGCTGCCAGCCAAGTGGTCGGCAATGTAGTGCGCCGTTGTTTGACCCTCGACAGTGGCGTTGAGCGCGAGGATCACCTCGGCGATACCTTCGGCCTCGATTCTGGCCCTCATTGGCGGGATGCCCAACTCCTCTGGCCCGACGCCATCCAGGGCCGAGAGCACCCCTCCCAAAACATGATAGCGGCCGCGAAAGAGGCCTCCCCGTTCCATCGCCCAAAGATCAGCGACATCCTCGACGACGCAGAGCATCGCCTGATCGCGGCGCGGATCGGCACAGATGTCGCAAAGATCGGCTGTGGCGATGTTTCCGCAAACGGGGCATTCGCGTACGGTGGCCGCGATTTCGGCGAGCATTCGCGCCAGCGGTTCCATCAGAAGCTGCCGCCGCTTGACCATCGCCAGCACCGCCCGGCGGGCTGAGCGCGGGCCGAGGCCGGGCAGCCGGGCCATCAGCTCAATGAGCCGCTCCAGTTCCGAGCCGGCATGACCCTGCATCGGGGCTGTCAGAACGGCAGTTTCATGCCCGGCGGCATCGGCATGCCTTCGGTAACCTTGGCCATTTCTTCGGCGGCGGCGTCGCTGGCCTTTTCCTGGGCTTCGCGCAGCGCGGCGACGACCAGATCCTCCACCACCTCGCGGTCGTCGGCGACAAACAACGACGGATCGATGGACACCCGCTTGACCGCCCCCTTGGCGGTGACCCAGGCCCTGACCAGGCCTGCGCCCGCCATGCCTTCAACTTCGATGGCGTCCAGACGCTCTTGCGCCTCGGCCATTTTTTGCTGCATCTCCTGTGCCTGCTTCATCAGCTTGGCCATATCGCCCAGGCCGCCAAGACCCTTCAACATCGCTCACTCCTCCTCGCCCAGACTGTCGAACGGATCCCAGTCATCCGGCATATCCTCTGCGTTACCGTATTGCGGTGCGGCCAATTCTTCCAGTGCCGGCTCGATCGCAGCCGATTGGCCGCGGGGGCGGATCTCGCGGATCTCGGCGCCGGGAAACGCCTCCAAAGCTGCCGCAACCAGCGGGTGAGCAGCGACGCGGCTGCGCAGATCCTGGGCTTCGGTCTCGCGTGTTTCGGCCAGCGTGGCACCGCCTCCGGTCGCGGCCACGACAACCGTCCAGCGCTGGCCGGTCAGCGTTTCCAACCGCTGTGCAAGATCGCCGGCGAGGCTGGTCGGTGCGTCCGGCGTCGGCTGGAAGGCGATCCACCCCGGCGTGTAGGAGACCAGCCGCACATGCCGCTCCAGCGTCAGCAAAAGCCGCAGGTCCCGGGCCTTGCGGATCAGGGCGACGGCAGCCTCAAAGCTGGCCGGCATGTCGGCGCGGTCTGGGGGCGCAAGCGCGGCGACATCCAGCGATTCGGCGTCAAGCGGTTTAGCGTCGAGCGGTTCGGCGTCGAGCGGTTCGGCACGGCTTGCGGCATGCGGGTCGGCGGCGCGGGCGGCCGGCTGGCCCGGCGGCATGCCGCTCGATGCGGGCGCAGGACCGATTGCCGAAATCGCTGACGGCGGCCGCTGCAGCGGTGCGGGCGTCGCCGGCTTTTGCAGATCCGCCGGCGGCGCCATGCTCGGCGGCGGTTCTTCGCCTGCGAGGTGGGGCGCATCGGACGCAACCAGGGCCGGCCCGTCCCGCCCCGTCGTGGTCGCTGCAGCACGCCTAACAGAGGCCGGTCCCGTCCCCGCCTCCGCCCCTTGCGCCACCCTTTGCCCCGCGCCCGACCCTTGGGCCGCATCAGAGCCCGGCAATGCACGCGGCGCCCTTGGCGCTGCCTGGGTCGTTTCGGTCAACCGTCGAACCAGCTCGGCGGGGGGCGGCAGGTCGGCAACATGCGTCAGGCGGATCACCGCCATCTCGGCGGCCATCATCGCGTTGGGCGCCGATGCGACCTCCTCCAGCGCCTTAAGAAGCATCTGCCAGGTGCGGGCAAGGGTGGGTACCGACAAACGCTCGGCCATCTCCATCCCGCGGCGCCGTTCTTCGGGCGCAATGAGAGGATCCTCGGCCGCAGAAGGCGCAACCTTGACGACCGAGATCCAATGCGTGATCTCCGCAAGGTCGCGCAACACCGCGATGGGGTCGGCGCCGGCGGCATATTGCGCCGAAAGCTCGCCGAGCGCGCCGGCAACCTCGCCGCGCATTATCAAGTCGAAAAGGTCGAGCACCCGTCCGCGGTCGGCCAGACCCAGCATCAGCCGCACCGCCTCGCGATCCGCTTTGCCGCCACCATGGGCAATCGCCTGATCGAGCAACGACAGCGCATCGCGGGCCGAGCCCTCTGCCGCCCGGGTGATCAGCGCCAGCGCATCCGCGTCGATCGCCGCCCCCTCCTTGTCCGCAATCCCGGCCAGAAACCCCATCATCACCTCCGGCTCGATCCGACGCAGATCGAAGCGCTGGCAGCGCGATAGGACGGTCACCGGTACTTTTCGGATCTCGGTGGTCGCAAAGATGAACGTCACATGGGCCGGAGGCTCCTCCAGCGTCTTGAGAAGGGCGTTGAACGAGGCGGTGCTGAGCATATGCACCTCGTCGATGATATAAACCTTCATGCGGCTTTCAGCCGGCCGGTAGGGGACCGAGGCAAGAAGTTCGCGCATCCGGTCGACCTGCGTATGGGTGGCCGCGTCCATCTCCAAGACATCGACATGGCGCCCATCGGCAATGGATTTGCAAGGTCCGCAAACCCCGCAGGGCGTCACGGTGATGCCGCCCTGCCCGTCGGGCCCTTCACAGTTCAGCCCGCGCGCGATGATCCGCGCCGTCGTGGTCTTGCCGACGCCGCGCACCCCGGTCAGGACGAAGGCATGCGCGATCCGCTCCGCAGCAAAGGCATTGGTCAGCGTGCGCACCATCGCCTCCTGTCCGAACAGATCGGCAAAGACCTGCGGGCGGTATTTGCGGGCCAGCACCCGATAGGCTGCAGCGTCGGTCATCATCCTCCCCCGATCGGCTCAGCCTAGAGCGAGGTCCGGGCAAGGTCCACTCTGCGTCCACACTGCTTGTGCACGGCGCCCAGATTGCGCACCCGCGACGAAGCGGCCGAAAATGAGGGCTGGAAAAACCCAAATCGCAGCGTAGTATCCGTGAGGGGGCTAATGAGATTTGTTTTGTCAAGAGAAGGGCTTGCAGCGGTTAGACGGCTGCATTTGGCCTAAAATTTAGGAAAACAATGTCTGGAAATGCACTAATGTCAGGCAATACCGGTTCGGGTACGCGCAGCCGTGTGTTGAGCGAGAGTCGGATTATGCTGCGGCGTCGCCGAAAAGGCTGGCGAAGCGCCCCGAGGCTTTTGATCGTCGCGGTTCTTTTGATCTGGATCGGCTCGATTCTGGCGTTTGCGTACAGCTGAAGCGGGGTTTGGTTGAAGCAAGCCGCGTTGCGCCGAAAGGACCCTCTCGATGACCGAAAGGTGGCCAGGGTGAGAGGTTGAACGCGACCCGAACGGGGCTCGTTACGGCTGCTTCCTTCCAGACCTGACCGGATTGGCGAGGCGTCCGCCCGCGCAACCTCTCGACAATCCATATAGAGACGGCGCGACCCGCCTGCAACCGCGCCATTGCTCTGGCCTGGCGGCTGGGGCAGTCTGCCCGGCATCGCCTTGGGCGTGTGCGACGAAAGGCTGGGTATGAACCTGGAACGCGAGATCGTGTTTGCCGGCGAGCGTATCGACCGGGCAGCGCATTTGCGCGATCGGGCCGCCGATCTTGCCCGCGCCGATGGCGCTTTGTCCCTACCCGTCTGGCGCGGCAAGCCGCTGTTGCGCTTCCCAGAGGATGGAAGGCAAGGTGATGCGGGGCCGGCGCTTTCCTGGCAGCCGATGCAGGCCGATGTGTTGCGCGAGGCCGCCGAGCCGCCGATTTTTCTGGGGATGGACGGGCATGCGCCGCGCTTTGCCCATGACATCTCGGCCTGGGAGGATCCGGCCGCCGATGGCGAGGCGCTGAAACGCTTCATCGATCGCAGCCACAATCATCATCCAAGCCTGCCCGACAGCCAGCGCTTTGCCGAACTGCGCTCGATCATGGCCGACCTTACGGCCGAGGATGCCGGCGACGCGGCGACAGCGCGTGCAATCCTAATGTGGCACCAAAGCCACCGGTTCTGCGCCAATTGCGGCGCGCCGAGCGTCATGGCGAAGGGCGGCTGGCAACGCGACTGCCCCAGCTGCGGGCGGCATCACTTTCCGCGGACCGATCCGGTGGTCATCGTTCTAGCAACCTTTGGCGACAGCGTACTGCTGGGTCGGTCGCCCGGCTGGCCTGAGGGGATGTACTCGCTGCTGGCAGGCTTTGTGGAACCTGGCGAAGCGCTGGAAGCCGCGGCGCGGCGTGAGGTCTTCGAAGAGGCGGGCGTCCGGCTGGGCGCTGTTCGCATCCTGGCCAGCCAGCCCTGGCCCTTCCCCGCCTCGCTGATGGTCGGCTGCGCGGCGGAAGCCCAGGACGACGCGCTGACACTCGATCCCGACGAGATCGAGGATGCCATCTGGGTCAGCCGACAGGAGGTGATGGAAAGCTTTGTCGGTCTGCCGGGGCGCATCAAAGCCGCGCGTCGCGGCGCCATCGCCCGAACCTTGCTGGAGGCATGGACGGCCGACCGGATTGCTTAGCGCCAAAAGAAGGTTGCGAGAGGCCGGTCGCGCCCCGGAAGGTGCGCACGCCGTTCGATCTTGGCATCGGCAAGGCGACGGGCCGGAGAGGCGCTGCGGGCCGGCAGGCGCTGCGGGCGGGCAGGCGCTGCGGGCGGGCAAAGCCCGCGACGAACCGCATAGCCCCTTAGGCGCGTACGCGCACGGTGCGAGCACCAGATGCCGGCAGAAAGATTACAGCGCGCCCGTCTCTTTGCGAAAAGCGGCTGCGGGAAACACGCCGAGAATGGCGATCTTTGAGGAAAAGAAGCGCAGCTCTTCCAGCGCCCGAGCAACGGCGATCTGTTCGGGATGTCCGGCAATTTCGGCGTAAAACTGCGTTGCGGTGAAACTGCCGTCGATCATGTAGCTTTCCAGCTTGGTCATGTTCACGCCATTGGTGGCAAATCCGCCCAGCGCCTTGTAAAGGGCGGCCGGCAGGTTGCGCACCTGAAAGACGAAGCTGGTGACGACCGCTTCATCGGTCGGGGCGGCTTCAAGCTTGCGCGGGCTCATGATCAGCCAGCGGGTGGTGTTGTGCTGATTGTCCTCGATCCCGTCGGCAAGCACGGCGAGACCGTTGAGCTCTCCCGCCAGGGCAGAGGCCAGCGCCACACGGGTGGGATCGCCTTCGCTGGCGATCTGGGCGGCGGCCCCGGCCGTATCCGGGGCGATCACGCGGGCGATGCCATGCCGCTCCAAAAATCCGCGGCATTGTCCAAGCAAAACCGTATGGCTCAGCGCCTCGCGCGTGTCCTCGATCGTGGCGCCCGCGATACCCAGCATGGCGATGCGAACGCGCATGAAGTGCTCGCCGATAATGTAGAGGCCCGAGCCGGGCAGAAGGCTGTGAATATCCGCAACCCGGCCATAGGTGGAGTTCTCGACCGGCAGCATGGCCAGATCCGCCCGGCCTTCGCGCACCGCAGCGATCGCCCCCTCAAAGGTGTGGCAGGGCAGCGGCACGCGGTCCGGATACGCCTCCAGACAGGCCTGGTGCGAATAGGCGCCAGGCTCTCCCTGGAAAGCGATGCGGCGTGTCTCGCCCGACATGTCCGTTCCTTCTCGACACCAAAAACGGCGAATAGTCGCGGCTTCTACACCTTGCGGTAAGGCGGAGGAAGCAGTTATGTCCGCGATAGGCAAGCCAAACCAGGGATAAGCGCGCCATGAACACGATGGAGATCACCAAGATTGTTGCCGGGCTCTGCGGCAGCCTGCTCATCTTTTTGGTCGCGCAATTCTTCATCTCCGAGCCGCTTTATCAGACCAGCGGACATGGCGACGAGCTTGCCTATTCGTTCGAGATCGAGGAAGGCACGAACGCGCCGGAAGAGGAAGAAGAAGTCATCGACTATGTAGCCCTGCTGGCCGCGGCCGACCCTGGCGCCGGCGAAAAGGATTTTCGCAAATGCTCGGCCTGTCACAAGGTCGATGCAAATGCGCATGGGGTCGGGCCAAGCCTGCATGCGATCGTCGGACGGGCCGTCGGCGCAATCGACGGCTTTAACTATTCCGGTGCAATGGCCGGCTTCGGCGGCGAATGGACACCAGAGCGTTTGGCCGAATTCCTGCACAACCCCAAGGGCTACATCGCCGGGACCAAGATGAGCTTTGCCGGCTACCGGGATCCAGCCGATGCGGCCAACATGGTCGCCTATTTGGAGACCCTGAACTGACCCCGTAAAGACTCCGTAGCGGCGACGCACCAAAGCCCAACTGAGGCGGCACAGACGCAACCGAGCTTGCCGTCTCGACGCCGCCCTCTGGACGCTTGCGAGGGAGCGCAGTTTGGCCTTGCCGGGCTGGCCCACCACCATAGCATGGCCGCAGCCAACCTGCCATGCCGGCAAACCTTGCGACGTCCTGGCGCAGCAGAGGCTCACTTTCGCGCCAAACCGCTTGAAACGGCAGGGACCCGCCCCTAAGCCTTCAGAGCAGCAGAACGCAACTGGGGGCCGCCATGACGTTGACACGCCGCACTGTTCTCAGCCTTGCCGCTGCCGGTCTTTGGGCGCCCGTTCTGCCCCGGCTGGCACGGGCCAATGACACGATCATCTCGGCACATGGGCTGTCGGTCTTTGGTGATCTCAAATACCCCCCCGATTTTCCGCATCTCGACTATGTGAACCCGAACGCACCGAAAGCTGGCGAATTCTCGACCTGGTCGTTCGGGACATTCGACAGTCTGACCCCCTTCATCCGCAAAGGCACGGCGGCGGCGCTGTCGGGCATTCTCTATGATACGCTGATGACCGGCACAGCGGACGAGGTGAGTTCCACCTATGGTCTGATCGCCCACAAGGTCGAATACCCCGAAAACCGGCAATGGGTCATCTTCCACCTGCGGCCCGAGGCCAGCTTTTCGGACGGGTCCCCGGTGACGGCCGAGGATGTGGTCTTTTCCTACCAAATCCTGCTGGAGAAGGGCCGGCCGACCTACCGCATCGTGTTTGCCGATTTCGAGAAGGTCGAGGCGCTGGACAGCCATACGGTCAAGTTCACCTTCCGCGACGGTGCGCTGACCCGCGACCTGCCGCTGGATGCCGGCGGCATACCGATCCTCTCCAAGGCCTATTATGCCGACAGGGACTTTGCGGAGAGCTCGCTGGAACCGCCGCTCGGGTCGGGCCAGTATGTCGTCGACAGGGTCGATGCGGGTCGATCCATCGTCTACCGCCGACGCGAGGATTACTGGGGCAACGACCTGCCGATCAAGATCGGCCAGTCGAATTTCGACCGTATCCGCATTGAGTATTACGGCGACTACCAATCGGCGTTCGAAGGGTTCAAGGGCGGCTCCTACATGTTCCGCGAGGAGTTCTCCTCCAAGATCTGGGCGACCGCCTATGATTTTCCGTCCATCGACCGCGGTTGGGTCAAGCAGGACGTGCTTCCGGACGGGCGGCCGGCCGGAACCCAGGGCTTCTGGATCAACATGCGGCGCGAGAAATTCGCGGACCGCAGGGTCCGCCAGGCGATAAGCCGGATCTTCAACTTCGAATTCATCAATGAAAAGATCATGTACAACCATTACCAGCGGACTGTCAGCTTCTGGCAGAACGCTGATGAGTTGATGGCCGCCGGCATGCCGAGCGAGGCCGAACTGGCGCTGCTGGAGCCGTTCCGCGACGAAATCCCCGAAGAAGTGTTCACCGAGGCGGCCTTTCTTCCGCCCGAAGGCTCGACGCGCGCGACGGACAGGCGGGCGCTTCGCGATGCCGGCAAGCTTCTCGACGATGCCGGCTGGACCGTGCAGGACGGCCTGCGCCGCAATGCCGCCGGCGAGCCGCTTGTCATCGAGCTGCTCAACGACAGCCCAACCTTCGAGCCGCATCTGTCGATCTATGTCGATGCGATGAAGCGGCTGGGTATCGATGCGTCCATCCAGCAGGTCGATCCCGCCCAGGCGCAGGAGCGCGAGAAGGTCTATGATTACGATCTGGTGATCCAGCGCTTTGCGATGTCGCTGACGCCGGGCACCGAACTGCGGCGCATGTTCGGCTCGCAGGCGGCGGATCTCGAAGCCTCGATCAACAAGTCCGGGGTCAAGAGTCCGGCCGTGGATGCGCTGATCGAGACGATCATTGGTGCGGAGAGCAAGGCCGAGCTGACCACCGCGGTCCGCGCGCTCGACCGGCTGTTGCGCGCGATGCACATCTGGGTGCCGCACTGGTACAAGGGGACCCACACCATCGCCTATTTCGATCTCTTCGAGCATCCCGAGACGATCCCGCCGTACTCCATGGGTGAGATCGGCTTCTGGTGGTACAACGCGGAAAAGGCCGCGGCCCTGCGCGAGGCAGGCGCAATCCGCTGAAGGGCGCGCTGAATGGGTGCCTATATTCTCCGACGGCTGCTGCTGATCGTTCCGACGCTGATCGGCATTCTGCTGATCAATTTCGCCCTGGTGCAATTCGTGCCCGGCGGGCCGATCGAGCAGATCATCGCGCAACTCAACGAAGGCGGCACGGCGACCGACCGGATCACGGGCGGCGGCGTCGACATGCCGACATCGTCGGACACCGATTATCGCGGCCGACAGGGGCTGCCCGAAGACTTCATCAAGGATCTCGAAAAGCAGTTCGGCTTCGACAAGCCGCCGCTTGAGCGGTTTCTCGACATGCTGGTGAGCTATGCGACCTTCGATTTCGGGGAAAGCTATTTCCGCTCGATCTCGGTTGTCGATCTGGTGATCGAGAAGATGCCGGTGTCGATCACGCTGGGGCTCTGGTCGACACTGATTGCTTACCTCGTCTCAATTCCGTTGGGCATTCGCAAGGCGGTCGGCGATGGCAGCCGGTTCGACGTCTATACCTCGGGCGTCATCATCGCCGCCTACGCCATCCCCGCCTTCCTGTTCGCGATCATCCTTCTGGTCGTTTTTGCCGGGGGATCTTACGTCCAATGGTTCCCGCTCCGCGGGCTGACATCGGAGAACTGGGACGAGCTGAGCGCTTTGGGCAAGGTCGCGGACTATTTCTGGCACATCGCCCTGCCGGTGACCGCCTCGACCATCGCGAGCTTTGCCACGCTGACGCTTCTGACCAAGAACTCGTTTCTCGACGAGATCCGCAAGCAATACGTGATCACCGCCCGCGCCAAAGGTCTGAGCGAAGCGCGCGTGCTCTATGGGCATGTGTTCCGCAATGCGATGCTGATCATCATATCGGGTTTCCCGGGCCTGTTTCTTGCAGTCTTCTTTGGCGGCGCGCTGATCATCGAGACCATCTTCAGCCTCGACGGGCTTGGGCGGCTCGCATTTGAAAGCGTGGTCAACCGCGACTATCCGGTGGTCTTCGGCACGCTTTACGTGTTCGGGCTGATGGGGCTGCTGATCAATCTGATCTCCGATCTCACCTATGTCTGGATCGACCCGCGGATCGATTTCGAGAGCCGTGAAACCTAATGGCCCTGCGCAGCCCGTTGCAGAAGCGGCGCTGGAGCGCCTTTCGCGCCAACCGTCGTGCGCTGTGGTCGCTGCGCTTCTTCCTGCTGTTCCTCGTGGTAGCCCTTCCGGCAGAGTTCGTCGCGAACGACCGGCCGCTGATCGTCTCCTATCAGGGCAGCTGGCATTTCCCTGTGCTCCGGTTCTACCCGGAAACCGAATTTGGCGGCGAGTTCGAGACGGAAGCCGAGTATGCCGAGATCGAGGTACAATGCCTGATCATCTCCGGTGGGCTCGACATCTGCTTTGACGACCCCGAAGGCGTCATCGAAGCGGCACGGAGCGGCGCGGTCGAGGGCGAACCGGTCTCGGCCGGCTGGATCCTCTGGCCCCTCATTCCCTACAGCTTCGACACCATCAACAACGTTCCCCGCGCGCCGTCGCCGCCTGATGCCGATCACTGGCTGGGGACCGACGATCAGACCCGGGATGTGGTTGCCCGGATCATCTACGGTTTCCGCATTTCGATCCTCTTCGCGCTTGCCGTCACGGGCATCTCATCGCTGATCGGCATTGCTGCGGGCGCGGTACAGGGGTTTTTCGGCGGGATGATCGACCTTTTTTTCCAACGTGTGGTTGAGATCTGGAACGCCACGCCCTCGCTTTACATCCTGATCATCATGGGTGCGATCTTCACGATGAATTTCTGGCTGCTGACCTTTCTGATCGCAATTTTCAGCTGGACCGCGCTGATCGGGGTGGTGCGGGCCGAATTTCTGCGGGCGCGTAATTTTGAGTATGTGCGGGCGGCGCGTGCGCTTGGTGTATCCAACGCGGTGATCATGTTCCGCCATCTTCTGCCCAATGCGATGGTCGCCACGCTGACGCTACTGCCCTTCATCTTCACCTCGTCCATCGGCGCGCTCGCCGCGCTCGATTTTCTGGGCTACGGGCTGCCGCCCTCCTACCCCTCGCTGGGCGAATTGACCCTGCAAGCCAAGAACAATCTGCAGGCCCCCTGGCTGGCTTTCACGGCCTTTATCACCTTGGCGGTCATGCTTTCGGTGCTTGTGTTCATTTTCGAAGGTGTGCGGGACGCCTTCGATCCGCGAAAGAACTTTGCATGAGCCTGCTGAGCGTCAGCGACCTGTGCGTGGACTTTCGGCAAGGCCAGTCGATCACCCATGCGGTGCGCAATGTGACCTTCGCGATCGACCGCGGCGAAACGGTCGCGCTGGTCGGTGAGTCCGGTTCGGGAAAATCGGTGACGGCCTTGTCGACCGTGTCGCTGCTGCCCGATGTTGCGCGGGTCAGCGGCTCCGTCACCTATGAGGGCCGCGAAATGGTCGGCGCGCCCGAGGAAGATCTGCGCGCCGTACGCGGCAACGACATCAGCTTCATCTTTCAGGAGCCGATGACCAGCCTCAACCCGCTGCACACCCTGGCCAAGCAGATCGGCGAGAGCCTGGCGCTGCATCAGGGGTTGAGCGGCGCGGCGGCCGAGAAGCGGACGCTCGAGCTGCTGCTCCGGGTCGGGATCCGCGACCCCGAAAGCCGGCTGGCGAGCTATCCGCATCAGCTCTCGGGCGGACAGAGGCAACGCGTCATGATCGCCATGGCGCTGGCAAACAATCCGGACCTGCTGATCGCGGATGAGCCGACAACGGCGCTGGATGTCACCATCGAGGCGCAGATACTCTCCCTGCTCAAGGAGCTTCAGGCCGATCTGGGCATGGCGATGCTGTTCATCACCCATGATCTGGGGGTGGTGCGCCGCATCGCCGACCGGGTCTGCGTCATGAAATCGGGCGAGATTGTCGAGCAGGGTCCGGTGGCGGAATTGTTTGAGGCGCCCAAGCATCCCTATACACGCATGCTGCTAGAAGCCGAGCCGCAAGGGCGTCCCGAACCGGTGCCGGCCGATGCCGAGGAGGTGGTTCGGGCCGACAAGCTGCGCGTCTGGTTTCCCATCAAGCGCGGCCTCCTGCGCCGGACTGTCGGCCATATCAAGGCCGTTGATGGGGCCGGCGTCGCGGTGCGCGCCGGCGAAACGCTTGGTGTCGTCGGAGAATCGGGTTCGGGAAAGACAACGCTCGCCCTGGGTCTGATGCGGCTCGTCTCCTCCGAAGGACCGATCCTGTTTCTGGGCAAGGACATTCAGGGCCTGCGCAGCCGAGCCTTGCGCCCGGTGCGACGCGATATGCAGATCGTTTTTCAAGATCCTTACGGCTCGCTCAGCCCGCGCATGGCCGTCGAGCACATCATCGCCGAGGGGCTGTCGGTTCACGACATCAGTCATGACAAGAGCCCGCGCGATCTGGTCGGCGAAATCATGCAGGAGGTCGGTCTCGATCCGACCATGATGGAGCGCTACCCGCATGAGTTTTCAGGCGGTCAGCGTCAGCGCATCGCCATTGCCAGGGCAATGATTCTCAGGCCAAGGCTGCTGGTGCTGGACGAGCCGACCTCGGCGCTGGACATGACCGTTCAGGTGCAGATCGTGGAGCTCTTGCGCAAGCTGCAGACGCGGCACAGTCTCGCCTACATCTTCATCAGCCATGATTTACGAGTCGTTCGGGCGCTCAGCCATACCGTCCTGGTGATGCGGGATGGCAAGGTCGTCGAGCAGGGAGATCATGTATTCAATGCCCCGAAGGCGGCCTATACCCGCATGCTTCTCGATGCGGCCTTCGCGCTTGGGGTCCCGGCGCGTTAGGGTT
Source organism: Pseudomonadota bacterium (assembly GCA_039184655.1). Taxonomy (GTDB): domain Bacteria; phylum Pseudomonadota; class Alphaproteobacteria; order Rhodobacterales; family Rhodobacteraceae; genus J013. Next base: position 22,854 of record JBCDAZ010000041.1, read on the forward strand.
CAGCGTTCGCAAAAGGCGCTGAGCAGCGCCAGAAGCCGGCGCGTGTCTTCCGCGCCGAATCGCGTTTCGATCTCGCGGTAGCCGGCCTGGCTGAGCGGGGCCAACTGCTCGACAAGTGCGACGGCTTTCTCGGTCAGCTGGACCTGGTGGCGACGCCCGTCGCGCTGATGCGGTTCGCGCAGAATGAAACCGCGTGCTTCCAGAGCCTTTAGGATTCGTGTCAGACTGGGCGTCAAAACCAGGCCCTGGGCAGAGATTTCGGTCGGCTCCATGGCGCCGCCCTGATGCAGGACGCGTAGGACGCGCCACTGGGCATCGGTGAGGTCATGCTCAAGAAGAAATGGCCGAATATGCTCCATAACCAGCTCACGCGCCCGTAGAAGCATTATGGGCAACGAAAAGTCTGTTGGGCGTATATTGTAGGCTTCAGCCGGGGAGGCCGAATCCTTGGTCGATTGCGGTTGCGATGTCTGTGTGTCGATCATTTCCATCCGGTGTATATGTCGAAACGCTCTGGCGAGTACAATGATGTACATATTTGTGAATAACCTGTCTTGACGCAACGTTATCGTGAAAATAACAGGTTAAATAAAATCGGGCACAGAGGGAGTGATCTTATGAGCGTGTTTGCGCGGAATACAGACCTTTTGAGCGCGGAGCTTGCACGCCTGAGCGCCACGCCGATCCTGAACAGAATTGCGGGGCAGGATCGTCCGGCCGCCAAAGGGGCCCGGTTTCAGACCCGCTCGCCGGTCGATGACAGCCCGATTGCCGAGATCGCCCGGGGAGATGCCGACGATATCGACGCGGCTGCACAGGCTGCCAAAGCCGCCTTTCCAGACTGGGCGGCCATGCCGGGGGCCGCGCGCAAGGCGCTGCTGCACCGGATCGCCGATGCCATCGAGGCCCGGGCCGAGCAGATTGCCACATTGGAGTGCTGGGATACCGGCCAGGCCTGGCGCTTTATGTCCAAGGCCGCCTTGCGCGGGGCCGAGAATTTCCGCTTTTTTGCCGACCGGGCGCCCGGGGCGCGGGACGGGCTGACCCTGCCCAGCCCCACATTGCTGAACATCTCCGCCCGGGTGCCCATCGGCCCGGTCGGGGTGATCACCCCCTGGAACACGCCCTTCATGCTCTCGACTTGGAAGATCGCGCCGGCGCTCGCCGCGGGCTGTACGGTGGTGCACAAGCCGGCGGAGTTCAGCCCGGTCACCGCGCGGCTTTTGATCGAGATCTGCGAGGAGGCGGGCCTGCCCCCCGGCGTGCTCAACCTGGTCAACGGGATGGGCGAGGAGGCCGGCGTGGCGCTGACCGAGCATCCCGACATCCGCGCCATCGCCTTTATCGGCGAAAGCCGCACCGGCAGTTTGGTGATGGCCCAGGGCGCGCCGACGCTCAAACGCGTGCATCTGGAGCTTGGCGGCAAGAACCCGGTGATCGTTTTCGAGGATGCCGATCTCGACCGGGCGCTCGATGCGGTGATCTTCATGATCTACTCGCTGAATGGCGAGCGCTGCACCTCCTCTTCGCGGCTGTTGGTTCAAGAGAGCATCGCGCCTGATTTCATCGCCCGTCTGACCGCGCGGGTAAAGGCGCTGAAGGTCGGCCATCCGCTGGATCCGGCGACCGAGATCGGGCCGCTGATCCACCCGGTGCATCGCGACAAGGTCTGCTCTTACTTTCGGATCGCGCAGGAGGATGGCGCGACCATTGCCGCGGGGGGTGCGGCTATGGACGGGCCGGGCTGCTTTGTCGAACCCACGCTGCTCACCGATGCCCGGCCCGAGATGCGCATCGCGCAAGAAGAGATCTTCGGCCCGGTTCTGACCGCGCTTACCTTCAAGACCGAGGAAGAGGCGCTGGCGATCGCCAATGGCACCCGCTACGGCCTTACAGGTTATGTCTGGACCCAGGATGTCACCCGTGCGTTGCGTGTGACCGAACGGCTGGAGGCCGGCATGATCTGGGTGAATTCGGAGAATGTGCGCCATCTGCCCACCCCTTTTGGTGGGGTCAAGGCCAGCGGCATCGGCCGGGATGGCGGCGATTTCAGCTTCGACTTTTACATGGAACAAAAACATATCGGTCTTGCCACCGGGGCGCATGCGATCCCCCGGCTTGGCATGTGATCGGGAGGACGCCATGCCGCTGCCCAAGCCCAACCTCTATCCCGCCTTCAACACCATCCGGCTGAGCCACATCCAGTTCGACGTCACCGATCTGGCCGCCTCGCGCGCATTCTATACCGAAATCCTGGGGCTGCAGGTCACCGATGAGACCGCCGACCGGGTCTATCTGCGGGCGATGGAGGAGCGGGGCCATCACTGCATCATCCTGCAGGCGGCCGAAACCGCCCGGGCCCAGGCCTTGGCCTTCAAGACGTTCGACGAGGCGGATCTGGACCGGGCCGCGGGTTATTTTGAGGGGCGCGGCCTGCCGGTCGCCTGGGTTGAGCGCCCCTATCAGGGCCGCACCCTGCGCACGCAGGATCCGCAGGGCATTCCGCTGGAGTTTTACCATCGGATGGATCGGTTGCCGCCCATTCATCAGCATTACGGGCTTTACAAAGGCGTGAAGCCGCTGCGTATCGACCATTTCAATTGCTTCACGCCCAATGTCGACGATGCCGCGGCCTTCTATGCCGATATCGGCTTTCGGATGACCGAATACACCGCGGATGAGGAGACCGGTGCGCTCTGGGCCGCCTGGATGCACCGCAAGGGTGGGGTGCATGATATCGCCTTTACCAATGGGCTGGGACCGCGGCTGCATCACACCGCCTTTTGGGTGCCGCATCCCATGGCGATCATCGATCTGTGCGATGTGATGGCCAGCACGGGGTATCTGGCGAATATGGAGCGGGGGCCCGGGCGCCACGGGATTTCCAACGCCTTTTTCCTTTATGTGCGCGACCCGGATGGGCATCGGATCGAGATTTATTGTTCGGATTACCAGACCGTCGATTCGGATCTGGAGCCCATTCATTGGGACCTTAAGGACCCGCAGCGCCAGACGCTTTGGGGCGCGCCCGCGCCGCGCAGCTGGTTCGAGGAAGGCTCGCTTTTTGCCGGGCTGACCCCGCGCGAGGCCGATTTGAAGGCCCAGCCTATCGTCGCCCCCTGAAGCGGCGCGTCATCAACGCTTTCTTATTGCTGGCACTTTATCAGCCTGGGGCGATCCGAAAGCCCCGAGGCGCCGCCCATGTCTGGCCTGCTGGAATTGTTGATGCATCCCGCACTGGCTGCGGGCCTCTCGCTGGGCGCTTTGCTCGGCCTGGTGCTGCGCCCGATTCTGTGGCCAAGCGGGTCGCAAGATGTGAACGCTGATGTCCTGCGCCGCGAGAATGAGAAGCTTGTTCGCAATACCCGGGCGCCCGTTATGGTGGCCGGGCATAGCCCGGACGGCCTGTTGATCCAAGACATGCGCGGCCGGATTGAATGGGCGAACGCCGCTTTTACCGAGATCACCGGCTGGCCGATCGAGGATGTCATAGGGCGAAGGCCGCAGGAGTTTCTGTTGCCGCCGGAGCTGCGCCCGGCGCCGCGCGATATCGCCCGCTTTCGCTACGATCCGTCATCGGCATATTTCGACGGGTTTCATACCGTTCAGCATGTGACCCGAGAAGGGGAGCGGTTTTGGAGCCAGCTGGGCTTCGCGCTGGTTGAATCCCCGGATAGGGAGGAGGAAGGCCGCGTCGTCGTCTCGATTCGCGATGTGACCGATCAGATGGAGGAGTTGGCCGCCGCGCAGGCCGTTTCGGGAGAGTGGGCCACGATGCGCGCGGCGCTGGACGCGGCCCATGATGGCGTTTTGCTGCAATCGATGACAGGCGAGGTGGAGTGGGCAAGCCCCGCCATCCTGCGGCTCACCGGCTATGGAATCGAGGAGCTGCGCGGCCGCAACCCCGACAGCATCCTGCCCATGCCCGAGAAACGACTCGGCAAGGCAGCGCTCGCCGCCTTCCGCTTTGATCCGGCCAGTACCGCTTTTCGCCGCAATCGGGTCGAACAGATCGTTTTGCGAAATGGCGGAACCGCCTGGGCCGAAATTCGGCATTTTCGGTTCGAAGCGCAGGAGGGCGCGGGCGAGCGTTCCGAGCGGGTCGTTTCGATCTGGCGCGACGTGACGTCGATTGTGCGCCGCGAGCAGGAGCTTCACGGGCTGAAAACCGAGATGGAGCGCCTCACGCGGACCGATGCGGTGACCGGTCTTTCGAATCGGGCGCGCTTTGCCGAGTATCTGGGCGATGCGCTCACCCGGGCTGCCGGCATGAACAGCCGGACAGCGGCTATCCATGTCGATCTTGAGCGGTTCAAGGAAGTTAACGACACGCTCGGCCTGGCCGCCGGCGATGCCGTGCTCTGTGAAATCGCAAACCGTTTGACGGGCTGGGCGGATGGGCAAGGCCTCGTGGCCCGCTCGAGCGGCGATGAGTTTTTGGTGGTGTGCGAGGATGTCGAAAGCGGCGCCCGAGTGGTCGATCGGGCAAACGATCTGGGCGATGCGCTTCGTGCCCAGATCGACTGGCGCGGTTGCCGGATCCGGCTTGGCGCGCGGATTGGCATCGCCCTGTCCGAACCCGGGCAGTACCAGGCCAGCCGCCTGCTCCAGCAGGCCGACATTGCGCTGACCCACCTGCGCGGCAGCCGCGCTTCGGTGCGTCTTTACACCGAAGATTTGGGCCGGCAGCATTTCGACCGGCAGTCGCTTCTGTCCGATCTCGCGCTTGCCGCAACGCGTGCACAATTCGAAGTGCATTATCAGCCCCAAGTCGATCTCGAAACGGGTCGCGTGACAGCGCTGGAGGCGTTGTTGCGTTGGCGTCATCCAGATCACGGGGTGCTCGCGCCCGGCGACTTCTTCTCGCTGGCCGCCGAAGCCGGCATCATGGAGGATATCGACCATGCGGCCATGCAAGCAGGTCTTTCCGCGCTCACACGCTTGCGTGAGGCGGTGGGCCAGACCACGCGGCTCAGCCTCAATGTCGCTGTCGCGACGCTTATTGAGACCGATTACCTCTCCGCGCTCGCCGAGGCGCTGGCCAAGAACGCGCTCACGCCTGCCGATGTTGTGCTAGAGCTCGGCCGTCTCTCGCAGGTCAACGACCGCGATACCGAGCTTTTGGATCGCATCGTCGATGCCGGCTTTACCGTGATGCTCGACGAATTCGGGATGGGCTCAGCAGGGCTGGGCGCGTTGTCGAGCCTGCCCGTCTCCGGCGTCAAGATCGACGGGCGGGTGACGCGCGGCATGGCGGCCGGCGATCGCCAGGCGCTGACCTTGCGGGCGATCCTTACGCTGTGTCACGATCTGGGTCTTGAAGCCGTCGTCGCCGGGCTGTCGGAAAGCCAACAAATCCCGGTTCTGCGCGCCATGGGCGTAACGCAGGCGCAGGGCTACGCCATCGCCATGCCGATGCAAGCCGCGGAGCTGAGTGATTGGGCGCAAGCCCAGGTTCGCCCGCAAGAACCCCGCGCCTGAACAGCCCCCTAGCCACATCGGACCCTAACCACATAGGACACTCGCCCGACCGGTCCAATGCCCGATTGGTCTAGGGCTTGTGGACATTCATCGTGAGTTGATGAGGGCGGAACACAGATTGATCATTGCTGCGTAGGACGCGTCTGGATAACGTACAGAGTCTTTCGCACATTTGACCGGGACGACGGCTCCTTTCAGACATGCTGAGAGGAGCTGAGAATGGAAGACGATGAGAAGCCCAAGCCGATGGGGCAAGTGATCCAGATCGATGAAGCGAGGATCCGC
>JBCDAZ010000042.1:0-28404 GCA_039184655.1 Pseudomonadota bacterium
GCCGTCGAGAGATTCTTCAACAAGCTGAAACACTTCCGAGCCATCGCCACCCGGTATGACAAACGAGACGACAACTTTCTCGCATCCGTCCAACTCGCTTCAATCCGCATCTGGCTACGGACTTATGAGTCGGTGACCTAGAGATGCGCCGGGCCCGGGCGCATAGTCCAAAAGGACACGAACCCATGAGAGGCCATGCCGAGCGATACCCTCAAAGGCGCTGGGGTCGACTGGGTCGTCGTCCAAGCCTGGACGGCGAGCTATCCCGACCCCATCCAGCTTGCCAAGGGCGAGCCGGTCGATCTCGACGGGCGTGAGGATGTCTGGGACGGGCATCGCTGGCTTTGGGCAAAAAACCGCGCGGGAAAGGCGGGCTGGATCCCCGACAGCCTGATCCCGCCGGACCCGCCATTTGCCGCTCTGGCGGCGTATGATGCCTTGGAGCTGACCTGCCAAAAGGGTGAGCTTCTTCAGGGGCTGATGATCCAGCATGGCTGGGCGCTTTGTCGGAATGCGGGCGGGCAGACGGGTTGGGTCCCGATGCGCAATCTGCGGCCGGTGGGACGTTCCTAGACGGATACGGCCGGGCGGTGCTCCTGGCCGAACGCGCGGGCGCGCTCGAACCCACGCGCCGCGCGTAGGAGCAGCGCCTCCTCATAGGGTCGGCCCACGATCTGCAGCGCAATCGGCAGCCCCGCGGCACTGACCGCGCAGGGCAGCACGACCGAGGGCAGCCCCAGATAGTTGAAGGGCCGCGTACAATGGCCGACATGCTGCACCCTGGCATGATAGCTTTCGGCATCGTCGCCCTCGATCCGCGGCGGATCGGCCGGCCAGACCGGGGTCAGGATCACATCGTGATCGGCAAAGACCGTCTCCAGAACCGCGCGCAGATAGGGTGCCCGCTGTGCCATCGCGGCCAGATAGGCGGTGGCAGGCAGAAACAGCCCCGCCATCAGCCGGCCCAGCGTCTCGCGCCCGTATTCGGCAGCGCGCTCGGCCATCCAGGCACGGTGCTGGGTGGCGCCCTCGGCATTGGTGATGGCGATGTTCAACACATTGGTGAAGGCCATCCCCGGCATCTCGACGGTCTCAACCCGCGCGCCTTCGGCCGCCATCACCCCGGCGGCCTCGCGCACGGCCCCGGCGATCTCGTCCGAAACCGGATCGAAGAAGGGTCGTTCCACCAGCGCGGCGCGGAGGCCGCCCAGCCCATCCTCGATCCTCGCCATCAAATCGACGGGTGTTCGCGCCACGGATTGCGGATCCTGGGGGTCGTGGCCGGTCATCGCCTGGACCATCAGCGCTGCATCCCGCACCGTTTGTGTCAGCGGGCCGACCGTGTCGAGCGCGCCCGAAAGGGGAAAGACCCCGCTGCGCCCGATCAGCCCGGCAGTGGGTTTCACGCCCACCACCCCGCATGCGGCGGCCGGCAGCCGGACCGAGCCGCCAGTGTCCGAGCCGAGCGCGGCCGGCACCGCGCCGGAGGCCACCGCCGCACCTGAAGCCGAAGACGAGCCGCCCGTGACATGCGCGGGGTTCCAGGGGTTGCGGATATGGCCGGTGTGGATGTTACGACCATCGGGGCCGAGCGCGAACTCCACGGTGTTCAGCCGGCCCATATCGACCGCGCCGGCCCGGTCGAGCGCGGCGATGGCGCTGGCCGTCACGCGGGCGCGGTGGCCTTTGAGGATGGTGCTGCCCGCCTCCAACAGCCAGCCTTGCCGGCCGTAAAGATCTTTATGGGCCATCGGGATGCCGGTCAGGGGCGGCGGCACCGCACCGCTGCGCCGGCTTGCCTGCAGGGTCGCGTCCGCGGCCCGCGCCTGGGCCAACGCATCCTCCGGCTCGGCCCGCGCCAGCACATTCAGCGCCGCATGCCCGCGCTCCAAGCTCTCAAGACAGCGTTCGGCAAGCTCGACCGCCGTCACCTCGCCCACCCGCAGCGCGGCGGCCAGCGCCTCGATGGTGCCCGGCGGGCCGCCTTGCGGACCGGTTGGCGCCGACGCATCGCCGGATATGGGCGGCGGGGCCGTCGCCGCCAACCCGGCCAAAACCGCCTGATGGGCCCCGGTATCCACCGGCTCGGTCGGATCGGAGGGCCGGTCGTGGATCTGGTGCGCCAACGCCTCGGCGGTTTCTTGGGCCGCGTCGATCTCGCCCCTTTCGATGCCCTGCGCGGCGATCCGATCGCGCCATTGGTCAAATCGGGTCATTGGTTCAGCGCCACATCCATCGACGCCTCGATCAGATCCGGGATCGCCCAGTCGCGCCCGGGGATCGAGGCGAGAAGCTCGCGCGTATAGCTGTGCTGCGGCGCGGCAAAGACATCGGCCACATCGCCCTGCTCGACGATCTCACCCTTCGACATCACCACGATGCTGTCGCATAGCTGGGCGGCCACGCGCAGATCATGGGTGATGAAGACGACCGACAGGCCCAGCCGGTCGCGGATCTCGGTCAGGAGATCGAGCACCTGGGCCTGGACCGAGACATCGAGTGCCGAGACCGGCTCATCGGCCACCAGCACCTCGGGATCCATTGCTAAGGCGCGTGCCAACCCGATGCGCTGGCGCTGACCGCCGGAAAACTCATGCGGGAACCGATCCGCCGCCTCGGGTTTCAGCCCTACCAGGCCCAGCAATTCCTGCGTGCGCGCCCGCGCCTTGGCGGAGGGCTGGCCGCGGGTGATCGGGCCTTCGGCGATGATGTCGCCCACCTTGCGACGCGGGTTGAGCGAGGCATAGGGGTCCTGAAACACCATCTGGATCTTGGAACGGTGGCGCAGCAATTGCCGACGGCTTAACAAGGCGATGTCGATCCCGTCGAGGTCGATCTGCCCGGCATCGGGCGCAAGCAGCCGCACCAGCATCTTGGCCACCGTGGATTTGCCCGAGCCGGATTCGCCCACCACGCCGATCGTGTCGCCGCGATTGAGGGTGAAGGCCACATCCTTGGCCGCGGCGACCGCCCGCCCCTTGCCCATCATCCCGCGCGATCGGTAGGTCTTTTCAAGCCCCGCCACGGTCAGCACCCGCTTGCCGGTCGAGGGGCGGCGCGGCTTGGGGGTCAGGCTGGGGATCGCACGGATCAACGCCCGGGTATAGGGCTCTTGCGGTGCGCTCAGGATCTGGTCCGCCGCACCGGCCTCGACCGTGCGGCCATGCTGCATGACGATGATCTTGTGGGCGATCTCGGCCACCACGCCGAAATCATGGGTGATGAACATCACCCCGGTGCCATGCCGGTCCTGCAAATCGCGGATCAGTTTGAGGATCTGCGCCTGGGTGGTGACGTCGAGCGCGGTCGTCGGCTCGTCGGCCACCAGCACTTTGGGATCGAGGATCAGCGCCATGGCGATCATGGCGCGCTGGCGCTGCCCGCCCGAAAGCTCATGCGGATAGCTTGCGATGATCCGCGGCGGGTCGGGCAGATGCACCTCCTCCAAAAGCGCGATCACCCGGGCGCGCCGCTCGGCCGGGCTGAGCGCGGTATGCACGATCAGCACCTCTTCGATCTGCCGCCCCACGGTCATGAGCGGGTTGAGCGCGGTCATCGGCTCCTGAAAAATCATCGAGAGCTTTTCGCCCGCCAGCGCCCGGCGGGCCGGGCGGGGCATCTGTAGGAGGTCCTGGCCCTCAAAGACAATCGCGCCGGCGGTTGCGCGCACCTTCGGTTCGGGCAAAAGCCCCATCAGCGCCCGGGCCGAGATCGATTTGCCCGAGCCCGATTCGCCCACCACGCAGACGATCTCGCCGGCCGCGATTTGAAGCGACAGATCTTCCACCGCATAAGGCCGGTCGGCGCCGTCCGGCAGGCTGACATGCAGCCCCTTGAAATCGACCAGGCTCATCCCGAACGCTCCCGCAAGCGGGGGTTCAGCGCATCATTGAGCCCCTCGCCCACCAGATTGATCGCCAGCACGGTGAGCAGGATCGCAATGCCGGGAAAGGTGCAGATCCACCAGGCCCGGCGCAGGACCGAGCGCCCGGCGCCCACCTGAAACCCCCAGCTCATCACATTCGGATCGCCCAGCCCCAGAAAGGAAAGTGCCGATTCAATGAGGATCGCGGTGGCCACCAGCAGCGAGGCCGCCACGATGATCGGTGAAAGGCAGTTGGGCAGGATCTGGACGATGATGATCTTCCAATCCGGCATGCCCATCAGCACATTGGCCTGAACGAATTCGCGGTTGCGCATCGACAGAAACTCACCCCGCACCAGCCGCGCGAGCGGCGGCCAGGAAACGACGGCGATGGCGATGATGATCGACTGGATCGAGGGCGACATGATCGCCACCAGCAAGATCGCGAAGACAAAGGACGGAATGGTCTGAAAGACTTCCGTCACCCGCATCAGGATCTCATCCGCCCAGCCGCCGTAATAGCCCGCAAGCGCCCCCATCAGCGTGCCGAACAGCACCGCGACCAGCGTGGCGATCAACCCGATTAAAAGCGAGGTGCGCGCCCCATGCACGATGCCCGCCGCGATGTCGCGGCCCAGCGTGTCGGTGCCGAAGATCCATTCGCCGCCTGGGGGCGACATCGGCCGGCCCGCCAGTGCGAAGGGGTCGCCCGGATAGATCAGCGGGGCGATGGCCGACATCACCAGCACCGCACCCAGGATCGCCAGCCCGAAGACCGCCGAGCGGTTGCGGATAAAGAGCCGCCAGAAGGCCAGGCTGCGGGCGCCGAAGCTTGGCGGCGCGTCATGCTGGGCGATGTCGCTCATTGCATGTCGATCCGCGGGTCGAGCAGCGTATAAAGGATGTCGACGATCAGATTGACCGCCAGCACCAGGATCGCCGAGACAAAGAATATCCCCATCAGGAGGTTCAGGTCGCGCGCAAAGAGCGACTCGAAGGCAAGCTGCCCCAGCCCCGGCCAGCCGAACACCGTCTCGACCACCACCGAGCCGCCGATCAGGCTGGAGACCTGCACCCCGGCCATGGTGACAACCGGCAAAAGCGCGTTGCGCAGTACATGGCGGAAGGTGATGCGCCGCTCGCTCACGCCTTTCGCGCGGGCCGTGGTCACATAATCCATATTCGCCTGCTCGAGCATCGATGCCCGCATCAGCCTTGTGTAGAGCGCAAGGTAGAAAAGGCTCAGCGTCAGCGCCGGCAGAACCAGGTGATGCGCCACATCCAGCACCCGCGCCCATGTTACGCCGACATGAAACGCCGTCACCGTCTCCATGCCGGAGGAGGGAAACCAGCCCAGATTGATCGAGAACACCACAATGAACATCAGCCCCACCCAGAAGAGCGGGGTGGCGTAGCTCACGAGGGCGAGCACCGAGATGATGGTGTCGCGCCAGGTGTTGAGCCCGGTCGCGGCGAGGAGGCCCAGAAGAATGCCGACCCCCACAGCAAGGCTAAGGGTTGTGACCATCAGGATGAGCGTCGGGCCCAGCCGGTTCATCACCAGATCGACGACGGGCATCTCGTGGCGGAACGAAAAGCCGAAATCGCCCACCAGCACGCGGCCGACATATTGGACAAGCTGAACCGGCAGCGGCTCGTCGAGCCCGAATTTCGCGCGCAGCTCGGCCATGTATTCCGGCGTCGCACTGCCGGCCTCACCGGCCAGAACGTCCACCGCATCGCCCGGGGCCAGCTTCAGAAGCAGGAAATTGATGACGATGATTGCCAGCAGGATCGGGATCGCCTGCAAGAGGCGCCGCAGGATCAAGGCGAGGCGGCCACTCATCGGGATCTCCCTAGACGGAATGCGTCCCGGGCCGGTTGGGCCCGGGACAAGCGTGCGGGATCACTCGAAATACATATCCGCGAAGTTGTGATAGACGCCCAGCGGGCCGACCACGGCGTTTTGCAGGCTGCTCGCATAGACCGTGGCAAACTCCATCTCATGCATGAAGATGATCGGCGCCTCGGCCACAATGGTCTGCTGGAAGGTCTTGTAGAGATCGGCGCGCGTGGCCAGATCGGTCTCGGTCTTGGCCGCATCCATCAGCGTGTCGAGCTCGTCGGTGGCCCAGCGGGTGCCGTTCACAAACACCGTGCCCGGGCGGATCTGGCTGGAATGGTACTGGCGGTGTACGCCCAGCACCGGATCGGGCAGGCCGAAAAGCCAGTTCGAGGACATCTCATAGTCGTAATCGGCATAGATCCGCTTGAGCCAGGTCGCCACATCCTCATAGCGCAGCTCGGCATCGATCCCGATCTCGGCCAGACGCTGTTTGACATACTCGCCGAAACGCCGCCAATCCTCGCCATAGGGCGTGAGGTCGTGGACCATTTTGAAGCGGAAGCCGTCATCGCCGCGCGGATAGCCGGCCGCATCCAGGATCGCATTGGCCTTCTCGATCCCACCATCGGTGTAGTCGGTCACGCCATCGGTGGTGTAGAGCCCGGTTGCTTCGAAATTCGAACTGATCGGGCCAGTGGCCAGCTTGCCATAGCCAAACCAGATATTCTCGATGACGAAGTTGCGGTCCATGGCATAGGCGATGGCCTGGCGCACGGCGGGGTCGCCGAAGGGCTCTTTCTCGACATTGAACTGGAGCTGCATGATGGGCGCGAAATACTCATAGCCCAGCGTGGTCACCGCAATGGTATCGAGCTCTTCCAGCCGCGGAACATCAATGTTTGGGATCGCGCCGAACGCGCCGAAATGCAGCTCGCCATTTTCCATCGCCGCGGTGCGGGTCGAGGCATCGGCGATGAAGCGCACGACGACGCGGTCGAGATAGGGTTTGCCCTCCTGCCAGTAATCCTCGTTTTTGTCGAGGCGGACATACTGGCCCTTCTGCCATTCGACGAATTTGAACGGCCCGGTGCCGATCGGCGCATTGGCGCTGGCATTCTCACGCGGGTTGGTGCCGTCGAAGACATGCTTGGCGGTAATCGGGCTTTCATAGCCGTTGAGCGAGACCAGGAGATAGGGCGCGGGCTCAGAGAGCTTGAAGACCGCCGTCAGATCGTCGGGCGTTTCCACCGCCTCGATCACTTGCAGAGTGGCGCCGCCGCGCGGATGCACCTCGCGCAGCACATTCATGATCGAATGCTGCACATCGGCCGAGGTAAAGGGTGTGCCGTCATGCCAGGTCACCCCCTCTTGCAGGGTGAAGGTGATGCTCAGCCCATCTTCCGAGATCTCCCAGGATTTGGCGAGGCTGGGCTTGATCTCGAAACCGAAGCCCAGATCGATGAGCCCCTCATAGACCTTGGTGACCACCTGGCCGATGGGCCCCGAGGTGGAAAGATAGCTGGCAAGATTGGGCGGCTCGGGTTGGGTGACCATCACCATGGTGCCGCCGGTATTCTGCGCCTGGCCCACGCCTGCGGTGACCGCAAGCGCAAGCCCGGCGACCGCAAAGATCGACCTGACATGCTTCATTCTCTTGACCCTTCTCCTGTCAGTGCATTCTGCTTGATGCGTTTGGTTGGGCCTGCAGGGGCAAAGCACCCGCCGCCTTAGCGTCACTAAGGCGTCAGCCGGCGGCGACGCCAAACTGAATCGCGCAAACCGCGTTTCACCTGGGCAGTTGCACCGCCCATTGCCTAAAAAAGTCACGGACATGCGCTTTTTGGTTAAGAGTTCGGCAGTCAGTGACTGTCGAGTGTATGGCCAGGTTTGGGTGCGTGACACTGCGGCGTCTCAAGGCGGCAAAGATCGCGCTGCGTTTCACCTATGGCTGCCATTGGCATACAGGTTGCAGCCGCAGAAGGGCGTCGGGCCCGGTAGGTCAGCGTGGCAGAGGCAGGATGGCAATGCCGGCCGCAGGCAGCGTTTCGCCGCGATAGGATGCCGGCTCCGACCCGTAATTGAAGAGAATGCGCTGCGTGCCGGTATCGCGCAGCCGCAGATCGCCGTCCAGGGTTTCGGTCGCCACCCCCAGCGCGGCGCAGGCCTCGCCGAGGATCCGAGCCCAGAGCGTGGGGTCAGGCCAGCCGGCCAGGTAACGAACCCGATCGCCAAGCAGGAGCGGGGCGCCGGCCTTGGTCGTCATCAGGACCGGCGCCGTACCTTCGATCTGTTCCATCCAATGCCGTACCGCCCCGCCGCCCGCCACCGGCAGGCTCAGATCGGGCGGCAGGCTTTCGACCAGCGCAACCAGCGCGTCGAGCCCCGGAAGGGCGGGCGGCAAAGGCACGGGGATCGCCATCTCAGCCGTGCGTGCCCCGGCCCGGGGGCCGAAGATCGCGATCCCTTCGAAATCGGGAAGCGCGTCGCGCAAGCGCTCCGGCAGGGTCGCCAGCCCCGGTGCCAGCACCAGCGCGTAGCGGGCGATATCGGCCTCGGCCGGAACGATGTCGATCGACAGCCCCAGCCGGCGCAGCGCCCGGTAGGCCTCGAAGACCAGCCGGAAATAGGAGAAATCCTGTCCCTGCGGCTGCACATCCCAGGCCCAGCCCGAGGGATAGTCAAAGATCAGCGCCACCTGCGCCTGGGCGGTGTCGGCCTCGGGCGCGGCGGCAAGCTCCCGCGCCACCGCCTCGACCTCGGCAAGCCCCGGCGCGGCCGCGCTGTCGGGGCGCAGCAGCCCGGCATGGAGCTGTTCCTGCGCAAAGGGCGCCTGGCGCCAGCGAAACCAGGAGACGACTTCCGCGCCATGGGCGAACGCCTCCCAGGCCCAGAGCCGCAGCATGCCGGGCAGGGGGGCCGGGTTCCAGGGCGCCCAGTTCACCGGGCCGGGCTGTTGTTCCATCACCCACCAGCGGCCGCGCCCCACAGCCCGGTAAAGATCATGGTGAAAGGCCTGGAAGTCCGGATCGCCCTGCCGCACGAAGCGGGTCTTGTAGGCCGCATCGCCATCGGCACGGTCGAGCAGAAACCCCAGCGGATAGCTGTCCCAGCTGGCGATATCGAGATCCGCGCCAACCGCATAATGGTCGAATTCGGTGACACGGCCCATGTAGTTGTGGATAAGCGGCGCGTCGGTGTGCATCCGCAGCGCTTCGGTCTGGGCGCGGTTGAACCGCACCACCTGATCGGAGCAAAAACGCCGGAAGGCCAGCGCATGGGCGGGGTTCGCCTCGGTCACGGTCAGCACAGGCAGGTCGATCTGATCGAACTGCGTGTACTCCATCGACCAGAAGACATTGCCCCAGGCGCGGTTGAGCGCATCGATCGACTGATAGCGCTGCGCGCACCAGTCGCGAAAGGCCGTCCGGGCGGCGGGCGCGTAGCTCAGCGTGGTATCATGGCAGCCATACTCATTGTCGATCTGCCAGGCTTTCACGCGGGGATCGCGGCCATAGCGGGCGCCCAGAATGCCGGCGATCCGGCGGGCCTCGGCCCGATAGCCTTCGTGACTGAAGCAGTAATGCCGGCGCGACCCGAAGCCACGCGGCCGACCTTGCGCGTCATGAGCGAGCATATCCGGGTGCCGCTCGAGCATCCAGCGCGGCGGGGTCGCTGTGGGCGTGCCCATCACAACGCGCAACCCGGCCTCGGCCAGGACCCCGACAGCCCGGTCGAGCCAGTCGAAGACCATGCGCCCCGGTTCGGGCTCGATGCGCGACCAGGCGAACTCGCCGATCCGGACCCAGGTCAGCCCAGCCGCAGCCATCCGGGCGGCATCCTCGGCCCAGAGATCTTCGGGCCAATGCTCGGGATAATAGCAAACCCCCAGGGCCCGCTTCATGCCAGCGCGTCCCAGGCGGCCACGCATTCGGCCGCGCGCGCCGCTATGGTCTCGACGCTGTCACCGGGCTTGTAAAGCGCGCTGCCCAGCCCGAACCCCGCCGCGCCCGCCGCCTTGTAGGTGGCGAAATCCGCAGGCCCGACCCCGCCGACCATGTAAAGCGGCGTGGCCGGCGGCAGCACGGCGCGGATCGCCTGCACCCCCTCGGGTCCCATCATGAAGGCGGGGAAGACCTTCAGCGCATCGGCTCCGGCGGCGAGGGCGGCAAGACACTCCGTCGGGGTGAAGACGCCGGGAAAGCTCGCCAACCCCGCGGCTTTGGTCGCCGCAATTACCTCCCGATCGCAATTGGGCGAGACGATCAGCCGACCGCCCGCCTTCGCCACGGCCGCAACCTCGCCGGGCGTGAGCACCGTGCCCGCCCCGATCAGCGCCGCATCGCCCACCCTATTGGCCATTGCGGCGATGCTCTCTAAAGGCTCGGGCGAATTGAGCGGCACCTCGATGCGGTCGATACCGGCAGCGATCAGCGCCTGCGCTATAGCGACCGCATCGGCCGGCGCGATCCCGCGCAAAATGGCGATCAGCGGCCGGCTCATCCGCGCAGCTCCCGCCGATATGCTGCGCTCAGCCCTTTGCGCGTCATCGCATCCCCTTCATAGACCGGCGGCGCCAGCCCTTGCGCGGCCAGTGCCCGGGCATAGAGCGGCGCCAGCGCGTCATCGCCGATCACCCGCACATCCATGCCCAACCAATACCCCCGCGCGGCCGCAAGCTCTGCCCCGATCATGAGCCCTGAGAGCCGGCCGCGTGCCGCATCGGGCGCAAGCCCCGCCAGAAGCGCCTCGGCCCGGATGCCGAAGAGCCTTGCGGCCATCGCCTCGGGCCGGGCAAGGCCCTCCGCCACCCCTTCGGCAAAGGCGGCGGGGTCGGAGGCCGGACCCACACTGTGCCGCAGCACGCTCTGGGCCGATAGCAGGGCAAAAAGCTCGCCGGTCATGAAGGTCAGAAAGCCCACCACCTCGCCGGCACTGACCCGCGCCCATTTGGTATGCGTGCCCGGCAGGCACAATACGCCGTCGAAGTCGGGCTCCACGCTCAGAAAACCCGCGATCTGCGTTTCTTCGCCCCGCATCACATCGGCCGGGTCGTTCTGGCGCAGACCGGGTAACAGCCGTACCGACAGGCGCGGATCGCGCGCGGGCGCCACAACCGGCGACAAGGCATCGGGGCGGCATGGCACCGGCCGGTAGGGCGCCTCGGCCCAGCCCTGGCGCGACCCGACCATGCCGCAGGCGATGATGTCGACCGGGTCGTTGCCCAGCCAATCGGCGATCAGCGCCAGCAGGGCAGGCTCGAACTGATCGGGGCGCAGCGCGCCCATCCCGGCATCCGAACGCGCTTGGGCCAGAACCGCACCCTCGGAGCCCATCGCCCAGGCGCGGAGATGCGAGGTGCCCCAATCGACCGCAATCCAGTCGGGTTTCATGCAGCGCGTGCCTTGCGTGCCCATACGGGCAGCCAATCGCCATGGGCTGTCAGAAGATCATCCACCAGCGCCCGGATCTGTCCCAAATCGAGCTCGGCGGCGGTAAGCGGATCCATCATCGCGGCGTGGTAGACATGCTCGATGTTCTCGTCCAGCAGCGCGCGGACGGTCAGTTCCTGAACATTGATCTGGGTGCGCATCAGCGCGATCAGCTGAGGTGGGATGTCCGTCACCACGCTGGGTTGCAGCCCGTTGGCATCGACTAGCGTGGGTGTTTCGACCACCGCACCTAAGGGCAGCTGCGGGATCTGACCCTTGTTGGGCAGGTTGGCATAGACGGTGACGGGTGCATCCGTCAGCACCGCATTCATCAGGTCTGCTGCGAATTCATGGCTGCGGGCGGTGTCGATGGCCGTGCCGGCCTTCAGCGCCGCGGCCTGGGCCGCCCAGTCGGCCACCTGCTCTTCGCAGCGCTTGGGGTATTCGTCGAGCGGGATGCCGAAACGTTCGATCAGATCATCGCGCCCGCGCTTGATGAACCAGGGCACATATTCGGCCAGATGCTCGGAGCTTTCGGTGCAAAAATGACCCAGCTGCTCCAACACCTCATAACGCACCCGGTTGGGACAGCGCGCATGCATCAGGGGTGCTTTGGGCAGCCGTCCCTCGCGATAGCCCGCGCGCAGGAGCGGCACCAGATCGCGGCCCCGATGCTCCAGCCGCAGGAAAAAGGCGACATGATTGACCCCAGCGACGCGGTAGCGGATCTCGTCCTTGGGCAGATCGAGATCATGGGCAAGCTCTTCGACGGTGTTTTGCACCGAATGGCAGAGCCCGGCCTGGCGCAGCCGCGGAAACCGCTCGGCCAAGGCCCAGGTGTTGATGGCCATGGGGTTGACGTATTGCAAAAGCAGCGCATCGGGGCAGAGCTGGGCCATATCGGCGGCCAGCGCCCAGAGATGCGGCACCGTGCGCAACCCGCGCATGATCCCCGCCACCCCCAGCGTATCGCCGATGGTCTGGCGCAGCCCATGTGCGCGGGGGATCTCGAAATCGGTGATCGTGCAGGGCCGGTAGCCGCCGATCTGAAACGCCACCACCACAAAATCGGCCCCGGCGACGGCGCGCCGCCGCTCGGCGGTCGTCTCAATGCGGGCCGGCGCGCCATGGGCGGCCACCAGCCGCTCGGCGACGATGCGGCTTTCCTCCAGCCGGGCGGCATCGATATCCATCAGCGCGAAGGTCGCCCCGCGCAGCGCCTGAAAATGCAGGCAATCGCCCAGGATGTTGCGCATGAAGATGGTCGAGCCGGCGCCGATGAAGGCGATCTTGGGTGCTGTCGAGCTCACTTCACGGCCCCCAGGGTCAGCCCGGCGATGAAATGCCGCTGCATGAGGAAAAACATCGCCACCGGCGGCAGGGCGGCGACGATGCTGCCTGCGCTCATCAGATGATAGGCCGCGCGGAACTGGGCGTTGAAGCTGGTGATGCCGGCGGTCACAGGCTGGCTCTCCACCCCCTGGGTCAGCACCACCGCCCAGAAATAGTCGTTCCAGATGAATGTGAAGATCAGCACGCTGAGCGCCGCGATCGCCGGGCGCATCAGGGGCAGCACGACATACCAGAAGATCCGCCATTCCGCGACGCCCTCAACCCGCGCCGCCTCGATCAGCTCGCGCGGCAAAGCGCGGATGAAATTGCGCATGAAAAGGGTGCAGAACCCGGTCTGAAAGGCGATGTGAAAAAGCACCAGCCCGGTCTTGGTGTTGTAAAGCCCCAGATCGACGGTGAGGTCGCGCACCGGCACCATCAGGATCTGGAAGGGCACGAAATTGCCGGCCACGAACATGAAGAAGAGCAAGAGATTGCCGCGAAACTTGTAGATGCCCAGGGCAAAGCCGGTGAGGCAGCTCAGCGCCACGGCGCCCAACACCGTCGGCACGGTGATCAGCACCGAGTTCAAGAGATAGCGCGGCATGTCACTGTCAAAAAAGACCCGCCCGTAATTTGCCACGCCTTCGAATGAGGAGGGCACGCCCCAGTAATTGGCATTGGTGAAATCGGCATCGGGCTTGACCGAGAAGACGGCCACCGCGATCAGCGGCAACAGCCAGAAGATCAGCGCCAGCGGGACCAGCCCCTGATAGCCCGCGCGCCAGCCCGGTGAAGCGGTCTCGATGGGACGCGGAAACATCTCAGCCCCTCCGCTCGTCGCGGGCCATCGACCACAGGAAATAGCCGATGAAAACCAGCATGATCAGGAAGAGCACCACCGCGATCGCCGCGCCATAGCCCATCCGGAAGCCATATTCCGACAGCGCCACCTCGAACATGTAAAAGCTCAGCACCCGCGAGGAGCCGAAGGGCCCGCCCTGGGTCATGATCGAGATCAGATCGAAGCTGCGCAGCGCCCCGATGATCGTGACCACAAAGGCAATGAAGGTTGCCGGGCGCAGCTGGGGCAAGATCACATACCACAGCATCCGCCAGCCCTTGGCCCCGTCGAGCCGCCCCGCCTCCACCTGCTCGGGATCGACCGCATTGAGCCCGGTGAGATAGAGGATCATGCAATAGGCGGTTTGCGGCCAAAGCCCCGCGGCGATGATGCCATAGGTCACCCAGCGCTCGTCGCCCAAGACATTGACCGGGCCGAGCCCGACCACCCCGATAATCTCGTTAAAAAGCCCGAAGGTTGGATCGTAGAACCACGTAAACACCAGCCCCACCACGACCTGGCTGATCACGAAGGGAAAGAAGAAGAGCGATTTGTAAAGCCGGATGCCCCAGATGTTCTGGTTGAGAAAGAGCGCGATGAAAAGCCCGGCCGGGATCGCCAGCAGATAAAGCACCAGCCAGATCAGATTGTTCCACAGCGAAGTGTAGAACGCATCGTCCCAATAAAGCTCGTTGTAATTCTCCAGCCCGATGAAATAGGGCTCGCCCAGCCCGTCCCAATCGTAGAGCGAGATCTCGAAGGATTGGAAAATCGGGATGATCACATAGACCAGAAAGAACAGGATGCCTGGCGCCAGAAACAAAACCGGCGTCAGCGCCAGCTGGTTGCGATGAAACCAGCCGCGCGCGCTGGTCCTTTCGGCCGCTGTCTCAGTGTCGCGCAGAACCGTCACAACACCCGCTCCTTATCTCCGCACCGTGGGGCCGGGCGGCGGCCTCGTCCCGACCGGAGGGGCGGGACGAGGCGTATGGTGTCGGGCGCGCAAGCGCCCGTCCGCTTGATCGCCGCGCCGCTCGGCAAGAAGCTCAGCGGTAAATCCGCCCGCGCGCCCGCTCCAACCGCGCGAGGATCCGGTCGAGATTGTCGGGCTTGACCATGAATTCCTGAAAGCCCTCCATCGCCAGCTTGGCCATCTCGGCCGGCGCATCGCGGTCGAAAAACTGGGCCAGCGCATAGGCGTCGTTGAGCATTGCGAAGCCCTCGACGACGAATTTGTCGTCCGCGTTGACCGAGCTGTCGCGGTTCACCGGCAACTGACCCAGCTGGGCGTTGATCTCCGTCTGGTTTTGCGCCTCGACGACAAAACGCAGGAAGGCCCGGGCATTCTCCTTATTCTCGGCATTGGCGGGAATATGGAAGGTGTCGGTCGGCGCATCCTCGGCCATCGGAATGCCCGGGGTGATTTCCGGGAACTGGTGGAAGTCGAGCTGCGCATTGGTCAACCCGGCATCCTTCAGCGGCGCCACCGCGAAATTGCCCATCAGATAGGCCGCGGCATCGCCCTGAACCATGAAGGGCAGCGCCTCCTGCCAGCTATAGGAGGTGTGGTTGTCGATGAACGCGCCCATCTCGATGAGTTCGCGCCAACGCCCAAAGGTGTCGACGACACGCGGATCGGTCCATTCGACCTTGCCGGCCGTCAGGTCCATGTGGAACTCATAGCCGTTCTGGCGCAGGTTGAGATAGTCAAACCAGCCCGCGGCGGTCCACAGGAACTTGGTGCCGATCGTGAAGCACTTCCGACCCGTATCGAGGATCGCCTGGCAGTTGGCCTTGAAGCTTTCCCAATCGGTCGGCTCTTCAAGCCCCAGCTCCTCATAGATGTCGAGCCGGTAGTAAACGCCCCATTGATAATAGGAATAGGGCACCCCCCATTGCTTGCCGTCGATGGTCATCGCCGCCTTGGTCGAGGCGAGCTTCTCGCTCAGCGCGCCCTCCCAAAGATCCGAGACATCCTCAAAGAGGCCCGGCTCCACATAAGGCAGCATCCGATTGCCCGCATACCAGGTCGCGACATCCGGCGGATTTGCGGTCAGAAAGTTGCGGATCTGGGTCTTGTAGGCCTCGCGGTCGATGACGGTCGTTTCAATGTTCAGCTCCGGATGCAGCGCCTCGAACTTGCCGATCAACTCCTCCATCGTCGCGCGCGGCGCGGGGTTCGAGGTGTCGAGGAAGATCTTCAGATCGCCGGTCAGCTGATCTTGCGCTGCGGCACCACTGCCGACAAGCGCCGCCACGGCCAGAGGGGCCAGGGTGCGGGTGAGTTGCATGCGGATCCTCCCAATAGTTCCACTATTTGGAACAGCGTTTTGATTATTGATACTTGAGCCTAGCTCGCCTAGGCTTGTCAAGAAATCTTCGGCGCCAATGACCGAAGGCGGGAGGACACGGTATGGCCGCGCCCATCGCGGGTTCACAGAACAGCGCTGCTGAGGCGCGGGGCGACGGAACGGTGGGAAAAGCGCTCGACGTGCTCGACCGCGTGGCGGGTTTTGGCAGACCGGTGCGGTTCTCTGAGATGCTGGCCGACAGCCCGCTGCCTCGGGCAACGCTGTTTCGGCTTTTGCGCACTTTAAGCAGTCAGGGCATGCTCGCCTATGACGACAATCGGCAGGTCTACACGCTTGGCATGCGCCTGGTGCGTTTGGCCCATGCCGCCTGGCGGCAATCCTCGTTGGCGCCGCTGGCGCGCCCGCATCTGGACGCGTTGTCGGCCGAACTGGGGGAAACGGTCCATCTCGCCCAGCTCGATGCCGGACAGGTGCTTTATGTCGACAAACGCAATGCCGAGCGGCCCATCGAGATGTTCTCGGATGCGGGCAAGGTCGGCCCGGCCTACTGCACCGGCGTGGGCAAGGCGATGCTTGCTTTTCAGGACGAGGCGACGCTTGCGCGGCTGATCCGTTATCAGGCCTTCCAGCGTTTTACCCCCAACACCCTGACCGACGAACAGGCGCTGCGCGACGAACTTGTCGAGATCCGCACCCGTGGCCATGCTTTTGATCGCGAAGAGCATGAGCCTGGCATTATCTGTGTCGCCGTGCCGGTATGCGCGCTTGACGGGCAGGTGCTGGGCGGGCTTTCGATCACCGGCTCGACCGCGCGGCTAAGCCTCGACGAAATGACCGCGCATGTCGCGCGTCTTACCGTTTGCGCCCGCCGCATTGCGGGCGATGTGGAAAGTTGGCGCTTTCCCCAACCCGTCCGCGCCCGATCAACAGAGGAACCCTGAGGCCATGTCCGGACTGACGCTCGAAAACGTCGTCAAACGCTTTGGCGAGGTGCAGGTCGTGCATGGCGTCGACCTCAGCATATCCGATGGCGAGTTTTGTGTTTTCGTCGGCCCTTCGGGATGCGGAAAGTCGACCCTTTTGCGGATGGTGGCGGGGCTTGAAGCGACGAGCGCCGGCCGCATCATGATCGGTTCGCGCGACGTCACGCGGCTGGATCCGGCCGCGCGCGGGGTGGCGATGGTCTTTCAGTCCTACGCGCTTTACCCGCATATGACCGTGGCGCAGAATATGGGTTTCGGGCTGAAGATGACCGGCCATCCAGCCCGCGATATCCGCAACAAGGTCGCACAAGCGAGCAAGATCCTCAAACTCGACGCGCTGCTCGACCGCAAACCGGCCGCCCTTTCCGGCGGGCAGCGCCAGCGCGTGGCCATCGGCCGTGCGATCGTCCGCGGGCCCGACGTGTTCCTGTTCGATGAGCCGCTGTCCAATCTCGACGCCGAGTTGCGGGTGCAGATGCGGGTCGAGATCGCCCGTCTGCATCAAGAGATCGGCGCGACGATGATTTATGTGACCCATGATCAGACGGAAGCGATGACGCTGGCCGACAAGATCGTGGTTCTGCGCGACGGGCGCATTGCCCAGACCGGCGCGCCGCTGGAGCTTTACCGCGACCCGGCGAACCGGTTCGTGGCCGGGTTCATCGGATCCCCGGCGATGAATTTTCTTGACGCCAAGGTCACCGCGGCAGGGGTGGAGGTCGCCGGCCTTCAGCGCGATCTTGCGCTGGATTTGACCCTGCCCAGCCCCGGAACCGCCGCCCAGATCGGCCTGCGCCCAGAACATCTGGAGATCGATCCGACCGGCGACGCCTTTGCCGTTGAGTTGACCGAAGCGCTGGGCGGGGTGTCTTACGCCTATCTCACCGCGCCCACGGGTGAGCGCCTTGTTGTGGAGGAGCGCGGCGACGAACGCAGCCGGGTCGGCGCCCGGGTGGGCCTGAGCTTCGCGCCCGGGCGGGTGATGCTGTTCGACGCAGCGGAAGGCGCACGCATCCGCTAAACGCACCGCCTGACCGATCAGACGAAGCGCGACAGCACCAGACCGGTGGCCAAGATGTGAACCAGCGTGATCAACACGGACAAGCCATGCAGGACCCGAAAGCGCCGCTTTAGCCCCGCATCCGTCGCCGCGTTGATCGCCGGCATCAAGATCTGTCTTGTCGGCGCGGTGGTCAGCGCGATTGCCGCCATGATGGCAGCCGCCAGCGCATCCTGTATGGCCAGAAGCACCGCACCCAGCGACGCCGCCCCGATGACGAACAGGTAGAAATGCGGGAAGGCCAGCCGGATCGTCGGCCGCGCAATATCGGCCGGAAGTGCATTGAGCATGAAAGCCGCAAAACCGAAGGCGTAAAGCACCATGCCGCCGAAAAGCAAAGCGGTGACCAGGAGGGCCGTTGTCTCCATCAGCCCCGCGCCGGAGTCTTACGGGTCGGTTGTTCGCGGGCCGGTGATTTTCGGGTCGGTAGTTTTTGGGCCGGTGTCCTGCGTGCCGCGCCCATATACATAATGGCGGTGCCGGGAAGACGCGCAAAGCGCAGCTGCCCCCGGGCCCCGATCCAGACGGGCCCGAACCCCGTCATCGGCCCCGGCGCCAGACCCTGAGCGGCAAGTTGCACACGCAGCTCTGCCGGTCTGATAAACATCGCCGGATCATGCGTGCCTCGAGGAAGTACCCCAAGCAGCCGTTCTGCAAGAGTAACCGTCACCAGACGGGCCAGCGGATTGCGGTTGATCGTGTCGAACAAAAACCAGCCGCCCGGCTTCAGGACGCGGGCAGTCTCGGCCAATACCTTCGCCAGATCCGTGACATGCTCCAGCACATCGACGCAAACCACCGCATCGAAGCGCCGATCCTGATAGGGCAGCGCTTCGCCGACGCCGACATCGTAGCGGATGGTTTCTCGCCCAGTCTGCCTTGCATGCGCGGTCGCCGCGGCGATGGCTTGCGCGGCAGGGTCGATACCGGTCACCCGCGCGCCGCGATCGTGTAGAGCCTCGGACATGAACCCGCCGGCTGCGCCGAGGTCGAGAATGTCGGCGCCCTTCCAGTCGAGAAACTGATCGAACCAGGCGAGCCGGGCCGGCACCATACTGTGCAGCGCCCGCACCCAGCGAGGGGCGTCGGTCCACCATCGGTCCGCTGCCGCATTGTAGATCGTCTGATCGTTGAGCATTCGGGGCCCGGTCTCCGCTATCTTTTATCCGCCACGCGCCACCCGCCATCTGCTTTCCGCCAACCGCGATCCGGCTCGGCCCTTATCCATTGGTCATACGATGTCGAGCGTCTGAAGGATCTTTGGGATCTGCCGCTTAACCTTGAAGAAGCCGGCCGTGGCATGGCGCCACACCGCGTCGTCCCAGGGCCGGCGCAGCGTGCAAAGCGCGACGCCGGCGGCCTGAAGTTCTGGCGCGACCCGTTCCACCCAGTCGCGCAGCGGGCCCTGGGGGATATGGGCGGTTGCGATCTGGGCCGCGCCATGCACCCGAGCCCATGCGATCATTGCCTCGGCGGTTCGGTCGCGATGCTCGGCCCTGAAGGCTGTCGCGTGGCCGCCCAACCGCTTCGCCGCATCCGCCAGCGCGCCTGCCTCGAACCGGGCGACATGCGCGGCGGTGGAACGATCGGAGCGCAGATCGCTGGCGCCGAGCGTGGCGTAAGCCACGGGTTTGCCTGTGCCGCTGCGCATCGGCTCCGGTAAAAGCGATTCGATGTGGCAGTCTTCTTCAGTGATGAGCAGCGCCGTTGGCACGTCGAGTTTTAAGGGAGCAACCGCACCGATCGGCTGCACGGGGGGAAGCCCCTCGGGCTCGCTCCGATCGAGCGGCGCGACGGGCGATGCAAAATCGTCCTCGCGGGGCGAAAACCGCCCCGCGGTGTATTTTGCAACGTTCCAGGCCTTTGCTTGATAGGCCTTGCCCCGCGTGTGCAGCCCCGCAACCCAGCGCCATCCCAGCGTGTTCGCGGCCGGATCGCCGTCCAGCAGATGCCGGTAGAAGAAATCTGCGCCGAGGCGCCAGGGCAGCCCCAACGTGAAGATCCAGATCGAGGCGAACCACATTCGTGCATGGTTGTGCAGATACCCGGTGTCGACTAGCTCCGCGACCCAGGCATCGAAGCATGCAAGGCCGGTGTTTCCGCCTTCTGCGCGCGCCAACGCCGCAAGCAAGCCCGGGTCGCGCGCGAGGCCCTCGCGGTCGCGGCGGAGCCCGTCGCGATAGGCCGTCCAGATCTGCGGCCGACGCTCCAACCAGCCCTTAAAATAGCTGCGCCAAAACACCTCCTGCACGAATTTCTCTGCCCCCGGCAGGCCGTGGTTGGCACATGCTGTGGCCACCAGCTCTCCCTCGGTGATCAGCCTTCGCCGGACATAAGGCGAAAGGGTTGAGACGTCTTTATGCCGTCCCGGCCCGCGGTCGTAGTTGCGCCCGGAGGCGTAGTGCCGCCCCATTTTGGGTGCGAAGGCGGCCAGCATCGCGAGCGCCGCGTCGCGGGTTGGCTTAAGCGGCATGGGTTTCTCTATCGCGCATGCCCCAGAAGATGCCCCGAAACCGCGGCGGTTCGAGCCGGCGCTTCCACGGGTCGCATCGTAGGGTGCGCCGTCGGCTTGACCCGCTCCCGCTGGCGCCGCCGCCCTCCCCCAAGGGTGGCTGCGCGGCCGACCCGGGTGCGGTTCAGACGCAGGTCAAGCGATGCTGTCGGTGCATTGGGCGCAGCACCGAGGCCCACAAGCCCAAGAAGGTGAAACCCGCAGCGCCGACATCGAAAGCGCAAACGGCCGGGGGCAGCCGCCATTTTGGGCTCAGCGCAGCGCGGTTCGGCGCAGGGCGGTTCGGCGCAGGGCGGTTCGGCGCAGCGCGGTTCAGCTCAGCGCCGCATCGATCAGCGATTTGAGTTCGGCCCAGGAGCGGTTGGAGATTTTCTCGCCATTGATCATGAAGGTCGGGGTGGCCTGGATGCCGTCGCGCGCTGCGTTCTCTTGATAGGTCTCGACCAGCGCATTCGCAAAGCCCTGGTCGGATAGGCAAGCGCTCAGCTCGTCATCCGTCAGGCCGCCCAGCTTACCGATCTGACGCAGCGCGCCTGCAACCGCCGCATCGCCGCCGGCCCGGGTCCAGCTCGATTGGGTGCGAAAGATCTCGTCGCTGATCCCAAAATACCGGCCGCCGCCGCCGCAGCGCGCGACCATTGCAGCCCAAAGCCCGTAACGGTCGAAATAAACCTCGCGGATGATCAGCTTCACCTTTCCGGCCTCGATATAGTCGCTTTTCAGCGCCGGCAGGACGTCGTTGTGAAACCGCGCGCAATGCGGGCAGGTGAAGGAGGCATACTCCACCATCTCCACCGGCGCGGCCGGATCGCCCAGCACCATCTCCGCAAGACGCGGATCCTCCTCTTGCGCGCGCAGCGGCGAGGCGAACACCGCGCCAGCCGCAAGGGAGCTCAAAAGGGTCTCGCGTCGTGTCAGTTTCAGCGTCATCGCAGTGCTCCTCTTCACACTCGGTTTGCTTTGCTCTGGGCGATAGCCAGACCCAGCCGTTCCAAGGCATGGCGCAGATCGGGGTCGTCGATCCCGGCAACCGTGTCGGCCACATGACGGCGCGTTTCGGGCGGCGGCTCGCCCGGCCGGTCGGCACCCGGCGCGTTGCCACCAAGGCCTTCTGGCGCTCCGGCCGGGTCGAACGCCGCCGCGGGTTCGGCAAAGCCCGACGGGCCGTCCTGGACCAGCCGGATGCGGGCCACGGCGCGGTATCCGAAACAGGCATTGACCCGTTCGACAATCTGGGGGGCCATCATTTCGACTTCGGGTCCGCGCCCGGGCGCGGCGCGCAGCTCTAGCGTGCCGCCCAGCGACCGGCCGCGGCGGCTGATGCCGACCGGCATGGTCACGGCGCCGGCGAGCGCGCCGACAATCTCGGTCCACTGAGTGACGATCCGCGTCTCGGTCAGCCCGCGTCGGGCAGCGGCGCGACTCACCCCGCCATCGAGAAAGCGCGCAGCTTGGGCAAAGCCGCGGCGATGGCGCCGCATTGCCGCGTGCGCCCTGCGGCCCTTGCCATCTTCGTTACCCGTGCCATCCTGCGAGGCCATGCCACCCTATCCTTGTCCAATAGAAGCCATCTTACCGGCAAGTCCCCGATGCGTAAGCGGCAAATGAGTCGCGCCGCTTTTCAACTCGGCGTGAAATGGGCGTGATCGCGCAGGCTCTCCTACGCTGGTATGACAAGCATGCCCGCGATCTGCCCTGGCGTGTGCGGCCCTCAGCCCGCGCGGCGGGGGTGCGATCCGATCCCTACCGGGTCTGGCTGTCGGAGATCATGCTGCAGCAGACCACCGTTGCCGCCGTAATCCCTTATTTCGAGCGGTTCACGACAAGATGGTCCACGGTCGAGGCTTTGGCGGCTGCCGAGGATGCCCAGATCATGGCCGAATGGGCCGGGCTTGGCTATTACGCCCGGGCACGCAACCTGCTTGCCTGTGCAAGGGCCGTCGCGTCGAAGGGAGGCCGGTTTCCCGACACGGAGGCTGGGCTGCGCGATTTGCCGGGCATCGGCGCCTACACCTCCGCCGCCATCGCCGCGATCGCCTTTGACCGGCCGGCGGTCGTTGTCGATGGCAATGTCGAGCGTGTCATGGCCCGGCTTCACGCGTTCGAGAGCCCGCTGCCCGCGGCCAAGCCCGCGCTCTACGCTCTGGCCGAGCGCCATACGCCGAAAGCGCGACCGGGCGATCACGCCCAAGCCGTGATGGATCTGGGCGCCACGATCTGCACGCCGCGGCGACCGGCATGCGGTGTATGCCCGGTGATGCCGGCCTGTGCCGGGCGCAAGGCCGGGATAGCCGACCGGCTGCCAGCAAAGACGCCCAAAAAGCCCAAGCCGATCCGTTACGGCATCGCCTATCTGGCCTACAGCGCCGATGGTCGCGTTTTTTTGCAACGTCGGCCCGAACGTGGGCTTCTGGGCGGCATGCTGGGCCTTCCCGGCACCGATTGGTCGGAAACGCCGCCGCGGCCCGCACCACCTTTTCGCGCCAAATGGCGGCCTGTCGGGGAGGTTCGCCACAGCTTCACGCATTTTCACCTTGTACTGAGCGTGGCGGTGGCCCGGGTTGGTGCGACGCACGGTTTTGTAAAGCCGGAGTTGACATCTTTGCCCACCGTGATGCGAAAGGCGGTTGCGATGGGGCTGTCGGCGTTTCAAAACGTGGGTTGACCCGGATGGGCGGCCGCCCCAGCTGCCGCGCCGGGAGGAAACCGGATGTTCTTGCACGCGCTGCCCTTCGCGCTTTCCTTTACCCTGGTGCCGCTGTTTGCATCGGCGGCGATGAATGGCGGCTGGGGCCTCGTCTACGGCCCGTTCTGGGGTTACCTCTCGATTTCGCTGCTTGACCGGTTGCGCGGCCTCAACGAGACCAGTCTCGACCCGCAAACCCCCGATCGCCAGCTTTTCTGGCACAGGCTGATCACCTGGCTCTGGCTGCCGCTACAACTCGTGCTCATCTATGGTGCGCTTGTAGCGATCTTCCTTTTCGACCATCTCTCGGATGGCGAGGCGGTGGCGCTGATGGCAGGTATTGGCGTGGCGTCGGGTGGTATTGGGATCAACTATGCGCATGAGTTGATTCACCAGCGCAATCGCTGGGAGCGGCGTCTGGGTCGCGCGCTGCTCGTTTCTGTGCTCTACGGGCATTTTGAGACCGAACATCTGCGGGTGCATCACGTCTATGTCGCGACGCCGAAAGATGCTGTGACCGCGCGCTACAATGAGGGGTTTTGGCGCTTCTTTGCCCGGGTGCTGTGGCAGACGCTGGCCAGCGCCTGGGTGGCGGATCGCACGAGGCTTGCCCGCAAGAGCCGGCCTGTCTGGCATCGGTCGAACCCGTTCTGGGTGTACGGTTTCGGCGCGCTGATCTGTCTTTCGCTGGCCTTTGCGATCGGCGGCTGGTTCGGGGTCGGGCTTTACCTTCTGCAGGCCTATATTGCCATCCTCCATCTGGAGCTGGTGAACTATGTCGAGCATTACGGTCTGGTGCGGCTGCATCTGGGCAAGGATCGGTACGAGCCCGTGCGTCCGCGGCACAGCTGGAATGCGGCACAAGCCGTGTCCAACTGGTTCCTGATCAACCTGCAACGCCACTCTGATCATCACTACAAGCCCGATCGCCGATTTCCGCTTCTGCAGACCTATTCGGAAGAGGAGGCGCCGCAACTGCCCTATGGCTATCCGCTGATGTGCTTTATCGCCACCTTTCCACCGATCTGGCGGCGCGTGATGAACCATCGCGTGCGCGCATGGCGCCGGCGCCACTATCCGCAAGTGACCGACTGGGCGCCAACCAAGCGCGGCTTGCCGATCTCGGCATGAGCAACGGGTGGGACCGATCGGCCGAGGCTTGGGTGACCGAGCAGGGGACGGCTGGCGACTGGTCGCGCCGCCACATTCTTTTTCCACGGTTTCTGGCCTTCCTCGGGTCGCATGCCGGCAAAACCGCGCTCGATATCGGCTGCGGCGAAGGGCAGCTGACCCGGCTGGCCAAAGCGGCAGGTATCGCGACCACCGGTCTCGATCTTTCTGCGGCCCTACTGACCGTGGCACGCGCGCGCGATGGCGAAGGCGCCTATGTGCGGGGCGATGCCGCAGCGTTGCCTTTCCGGGACGCATCCTTTGACCTTGCGTTGTCCTGCGTGGCCCTTCTGGATATCCCCGCATTTGAAAATGCGATCTTCGAGATGGCGCGAATTCTGCGCCCCGGCGGGCGGGCGCTGGTGGCCAATACCAACAGCATCTTCAGCGCCGGTTTGCCGAAGGGCTGGCGGTACGGCGCCGATGGCGTACCGCTGGATTTCGGGATCGATCGGTATTTGGCACGCCGCGAGATCCTGTCGGAATGGCGCGGTATCCGGGTGGTGAACCACCACCGCCCGCTATCGGCCTACATCTCAGCGTTCCTGCAAGCCGGGTTGATCCTGCGCGCCTTCGAAGAGCCCGCTGTGCAAAGCGACCGTCCCGTCAAAGACGCACGCCACAACCGCGTGCCCTATTTTTGCGTTATGGAATGGGAAAAGCCGTCAGTATGACGGGCTGCCGGCGCGGCTGGCCGATCCGGGCGAGAAAAAGCCCCGCCGCGCGGCCGCAGCGCGCGGCCGGCGAACGGGCCTGGCGGAAACGGGCCTAGCCGAATTAGCGGCCCTAGGGCCACCGGTCGGCCCCCGTTCTGCTCCCGTCGGCCCCCGTTCTGCCCCCGTCGATCCCCGTCGATCCCCGTTCTGCTCCCGTCAGCCCTCGGCCGCCTCGGCCCGGATCTGCTGGCGAAAAATGTCGATTGGCATCGGGCGATCGTCGCGTTGGATATGCCAATAGGTCCAGCCATTGCAGGAGGGCGCCCCCTGCACCGCCGCGCCGACCTGGTGGATCGAGCCGCGCGCTTCGGCCGAGACCAGCGTTCCGTCCGCACGCACTCGCGCCTGATACCGCCCGCATTGCGAGGTCAGCACCTCGCCCGGACGCAACAATCCCCGCTCGACCAGCTGGCCGAACGGCACCCGCGGCTCGGCCCGACGCAACGGGGTGATCGCCGCAGCCTCCTTGGTGACCGGCTGAACCCGCGCGATCCGCTCTCGCGCCGCCGCGACATAGGCCTGCTCGCGCTCGATACCGATGTAATGGCGCCGCAGCCGCTTGGCGACGGCGCCGGTGGTGCCGGTGCCGAAAAACGGATCCAGGATCAGATCGCCCGGTTGGGTGCTGGCCACGATCACACGATGCAGCAGCGCTTCGGGTTTTTGGGTCGGATGTGCTTTCTCGCCGGAGGCATCTTTGAGGCGCTCATTACCGGTGCAGAGCGGGATTACCCAGTCGGACCGCATTTGCAGCCCGTCATTGAGTGCCTTCAACGCGTTGTAGTTGAAAGTGTATTTATCCGTCTCGCTGCGCGCCGCCCAGATCAGCGTTTCATGCGCATTGGTCAGCCGCCTGCCGCGAAAATTCGGCATCGGGTTCGATTTCCGCCAGACGACGTCGTTAAGGATCCAGAAGCCCAAATCCTGCAGCGCCGCACCCAACCGAAAAATGTTGTGATAGCTTCCGATCACCCAAAGCCCGCCGCCGGGTTTCAACACCCGCCGCGCTGCGGCCAGCCAGTCGCGGGTGAATCGGTCATAGGCCTCGAAGCTGGCAAAGCGGTCCCACGCATCGTTTACCGCATCGACCCGCGAGTTGTCCGGCCGATGTAGCGTGCCGCGCAGCTGCAAATTGTAAGGCGGATCGGCAAACACCAGATCGACGCTGGCTTCGGGCAGGCTTTGCATTCGGGCGATGCAGTCGCCGTGAATTACCTGGTCGACCAGGTGCCAAGTTGTCTTTGATGTTTGGGACATACGCGGTGCGATCCCGGTTCCAGCCAGTATCCCCACCATGCCCAGCATCGGAATTCGGGTCAATTTAAATTTGAATTCAGGCTCTTAGATCGCGATCTTCGCACAATATCTTGTGTATGGGCCGAAACGAGCGTCTATGCTCCGGCGTAACGCCAAGCCGACGCAGCGCGTCGGCATGGGCCGGGACGCCATAGCCGGCATTGCGTTCCCAGCCATATCCCGGATAGCGCATTGCGAGGTCGGTCATGATCGCATCGCGCGTCACCTTCGCCATGATCGAGGCTGCGGCGACCGAGAGGCATTGCCCGTCGCCCCCTATCAACGGCAGAGCGCGGCAGGGTAGGCCTGCCGGTATTGCCCCGCCGTCGACCAACGCGTAATCCGGCATCATACCGCGGGACGCTCTTACCAGCTTTGCGACGGCACGGCGCATCGCAAGCGCCGTTGCCTGGGCGATGTTCATCGCATCGATTTCCGCAACGCTCGCGCGTCCAAGCCCGACCAGCGCGCTGGCTCGGATCTCTTGGCACAGCGCCTCGCGACGCCGCCGGCTGAGCCGCTTGCTGTCGTCGATGCCTTGGGGCAGGTTACGCCCATCGAGAATGACGGCTGCGGCCACGACCGGCCCGGCCCAAGGGCCGCGACCGGCCTCGTCGATGCCTGCGACAAGCCGACCAAGCCGGCGCTCCATCGCTAGATCGGTCGCCATTGCCGGCTGCGCTGTTGCGGGGCGGTGCATGGGCGTAGAGTTTCACCGCCCGGCGACAGGCGCAAGCGGCCGCGCGTCTCAGAGCGCCAGGCGCAGCTGGTCGCCCGGGCGCGGCGGCGGCGCGAACCGGTCGCATCGCAAGGTTGGACCCTCGCGCGCCAGGCCCGCCCGCGCAAAGGCCGCTTCCGCGCGTCGGGCCATCAGCCGCGCATAGACGCCATCGCCGGTCATCCGTTTTCTCCAGCGGGCGTCATATTCGCGACCGCCATGCATTTCACGCACATACCGCATTACCCGCGCTGCGCGCTGCGGGTAGGCATCGGCAAGCCATTCCTTAAAGAGGTCCTTGACCTCGAGCGGCAAGCGCAGCGCGATATGCGTCGCAAAGCTCGCCCCGGCCGTGGCGGCCGCCTCGGCAAGCCGCTCCACCTCATGATCGTTGAGCGCTGGGATGAGCGGCGCCAGCATCACCCCGGTCGGACAGCCCGCGCGGGCCAGCGCCGCAATCATGCGCAACCGGGTCCCGGGAGCGGCCGCGCGCGGTTCCATGCTGCGGGAAAGCGCGTTGTCGAGGCTGGTCAGGGAAACGGCGACCTGCGCGAGTCCTTGCCGGCCCATTTCGCCCAGGATGTCGGTGTCGCGCAGGATCGCCGCCCCCTTTGTGGTCACGGTGACCGGGTGCCGATGGGCCAACAGGACCTCAAGAATGCCGCGCATGATGCCGCGCTGACGCTCGACGGGCTGGTAAGGGTCGGTGTTCGTTCCGATTGCGATCGGGGCGGGGCTGTAGCCCGCCCGACGCAGGGTTGCATCCAGTAGGGCAGGCGCGTCCGGCCGTGCGACGAGCCGGGTTTCAAAGTCGAGCCCGGCGGAAAACCCCAGCCAGGCATGGGTTGGCCGCGCATAGCAATAGATGCAGCCATGCTCGCAGCCGCGATAGGGGTTTATCGACCGGTCGAACCCGATATCGGGCGAGCTGTTGCGGGTCAGGATACTGCGCGGCCGCTCCTCGATCACCGTTGTCGCGGGATCCGGTCGCGGGTCTTCGGGCCAGGGCTCCTCCTCGATATGGCGGGCATAGCGCTCAAACCGTCCGGTTGCATTGCTGCGTGCAGCTCGACCTCGGCGGGCACGCGGCGCTGGCGTGTCGTCATTCGAAAAGAGATGCGGATCGGGCATGGGTTAGAAATAGAACAAATAAAGAACAAACGCAAGAAGTACCGCGCGGCGACGGGCCGAAAGCGGGCCGAAAGCGTGCCGAAAGTGGGCCGATGCTATCGGCCTGCGCTGCCGAAGGACGCCCCATCCCCCAGAGATCGCGGCCGTTCGATGCGGCGGAGCGAGCGGGTTTTGCGAGCACCCTTGGCTTCAGGGGTCGTGGCCGACGACGACGGTGATCGGCCCCGCGTGTTTTGGGGTGGCGCGCCAAGGGTGGAGATCCAACGACAGCGGACCGATGACTATTTGCGCGGGGCAACGGGCCGGTTACAGCCTCTCTAGAGGGCTTTGCAGGCTCTCCGGGTCGCGCAGGATTCACAGTCGCTGGGTGATGTGCGGGTCTCGCGCTGCACAAGATGTGGGGGGAGCGAATGTGGCGCGCGTATTCTGCGGACCTCCGGGAACATGTGTTGGACGCCGTTGCCGGCGGGAGTTCGGCTCGTGCCGCCGCGGCAGGTTTCGGGA
>JBCDAZ010000043.1:0-25226 GCA_039184655.1 Pseudomonadota bacterium
CCGCAGCCCGGCTGCGCCACATCGCAGGCACCCAATGGTCAACGCGAAGATACATGAACATGACTCCGCTCTACACGGAGCAAACCCAAACCGGAGCCGCCGTCGCATGAGCAAAGTGCGAAAAATTCTGGACACTACCCGAAATTGGCATCCGCTTCCAGGACAAGATTGACCGGCAGCGGAGGGAAAACGACGGGTTGCGACCCAACGCTCAGAGGGCGCCGGCCCATAAGGCCGCCGCCAAGCAATTTTCCGATCATGTTGAAGCCCCCTAGCGCGCGTCGCGTATTTTGTAATAGCGCTCAATTGCTTCTTGCTGGGCCGCGGTTATGCGGTTTCGCAAGTCAATGATTTTCTGCTCATCGGACCCGCGCTGCCGAAGGGTGTTCATTGCTCGCCTCATCCTCGCGAGAAGCTTCTCGCGAGCGCGAAAATAGGGGTAGAGCTTTGCCATCACCGGGTCCGCGGCAAGCGCTTCCAATGCAGCGTCGGGATTTCCATCCTTACGCTGATTTTCCACTTCATAGCGCAGCGCGTTGGCGCGTTCCTGCAGCCGATCATAAGTGCGCCATGTCGGCATTTCGCCCAGCGTGTGGCCGTAGAAGTTGCGCAGGAAGGGCACCCGGTTGGTTTCGAGTGGCGCCCCCGTCAGAAGCGCCTCGCCGGTCTCCTGGCTGCGCGTGATCAAGCGGCCCACACCACCTGTATAGGCCGTGAGCAAGTGGTCGAGGTGCTCTGGGTTGATATCGACGTACCCGGATCGGTACTGATTGCCGCCCGTGAAGTCGTTCAGCCATGCTGTGAAATCCCGCATTGTCGGATTGACGCTTGGAAAATAGTTTTGGTTGTTGGGTTTCGGGTCGTTCCGGTCAAACCGTGTCGGCGCAATCTGATTTCCGAAGAAGTTTTCGTTTTGCGCAACCTCGGCAACCGGCGCGAGTGTCGACGGATACATGGAGCTCAACGGGTTGAAGGCGGTAACCGCTGCAACTAGGATGTTGGCAGATGCCATCATCGGGGTGTGTTCACGCGCCGTCATCGCCCGCGCCATCTCGGTGCCCACCACCTTGAAGACGTTGAAGCCATAGGGCATCGGCACCTTGGCGTACTCGCCGCCCGGCCCCATGATGATGAAGTTGCGCTGGCGCTCCCAGTCCGAAAGTTTTTCGTACTCGTCGGCCTCGCCGGTCATCGACGCAAACAGCACTTCGGCCACGCCGAGTCCGACAAGGGCCATTGCCGAGCCTTGCGTGAAGCGGCTCTTCGCCAGGCTTTTAATCAACCGCACGTTACCCTGAACGGCGGCATTGAAGAACATGAACCAGGCGTTGATGCTGGCGCTGGCCGTGCCCTTCTGGTTGAAATCAACGGTCAGATCCCGCGCGATCTTGGCGGACCTCTGCTTGGGCAACCCCAGGTCCACCGCCGCCTTGTAGGCGGCAATCCGGATCATGTTTTCACCAGACGTCGTAATGATGTCGATGCCATCCAGCAGGTTCCGCGGCCCCCAGGCGGCGATGCGCCGAATGGCGGATCCGGTCGTGCGGCTGGTTTCGCGGATCATCATGTCGCGGAACTCCTCGACTCCCTTGAAGTCGATGAAGCTCACCTTGCCGCCATTCATCGCGAAGTCTTCCGCGACCCGCTTCCACTCGCTGTTGCCGGTGCCGCTGGCGTACTGGAACGCACCCTTTGCGGCGCCCGCCAGGTTCTTGAACATGTTCTTCTGCAGGCCGGCGAGGTTCTCATCGCTGACCTGGATACCGGCTGTCTGCAGATCGCGAACGATGTTCGTTGCGAACCATTCGATGTTCCATGTGGTGTTCAACGCCGCCATCGTCCGGGTCAAGCGGTTCAGGGCGCGCATGAAAGACGACATGCTTTCGGCATTGAGGTTTTTCATCGCAGCCGCGAGATCGCGGTTTTCGAGGGTGATGTAGACCTCTTCGCCGCCGACCTTGACGATAAGCACGTTGTCATCGAAGCGCATCGGTGGGTCGGCTTCCTCTACCGCCTGCTCGGCGCGCACCGGGATCGGGAGTCCCGTGTCCGGATCCTCAAGGACATAGACCTTCGACTTGACCCGCCTGCGGCTTTCCTCCCTGTTGATCGACCACAGCGCATCGTTGGGGTTCCCCGCGACCATGCGCAGGAACGTCTTCCCGACCTCGTTCTTCTCCGAGCGAATGATTGCGTTGGCGGCTTGGCTGAATGCAAAGGCAAGCGGGCTGTCAGAGCGCGAAAAGCGTCCTGTGGCACGCTTGCTCTCTTGCCCCCGGATATCGAAGCCCCTGCCTACGCCCCCGCCCTGCGAGGCCTCATCGGTGTTCTGGACGCCACGCAGCGGCACATAGTTGCGATACGCCTCCTTCATCCCGGCATAGGCGTCCTGGGAAATGAGCCCAGCCTCAAGCTGCCGATCTAGGGCTTCGTCGAGCATGGCCCTGACGCGCCCCGCCACATCTTTGAACGCCTCGGACTTCTCGCTGCTTTCGACGTCCTGAATGATCGAGCGCGCTTCGTTGCGTGACATACCGGACCCGCCGACCAGATCGGGATCCGACATGGCCTGCACAAACTGGTGCTCGGGGTCTTCGAGCTGATAGAGTTTTGCCACCTGAGCGTTGCGTTCTTCCGCATGCAGCGCATGCAGATAGTTGTCCACCTCATCCGTCGAAAGATCGGCCGCACGAATGGCCCGCAAGATTTCTCGCGCATGGTCCTCGTGCATTTTTTGCAGGCGCTCGCCCGTCTTGCCGAAATAGAGCTTCTGCGCTGTCGTGACATCTTGCCCAATCGACAGCCCCTCGCCCCGCATCGCTTCGATGGCTTCCTGCTGGCGGCGCGCATCGCCAAAGCTGGTCACAAAGGTTCGCCGCCAGATTGCCTTGAGATCGCTGCTGTTCTGCGCGTTCAGCAGACTGCCCCAGTTCCAAGGGGCATACATCCGTGAGATAGCGGATACGTTGATCTGGTCGTAAGTATCAAAGGGAACGCCCGACCCGGCCCGGCGCTCGCGAACTACGTTCTCGCCGGGGCGGGCTGAGGGCTGCATGTTGCCGGCCTCAATCGCCGCAAAGATATCTTCCGATGTCTGAAAACCCCAGCCCCTGACCCAGTTGCGCGTAGCCTCGACCAATTGCTTGATCCGGCCAAACAGGGCTTTTACCGGCGCTGGCGCCTTTGATCGGTCCTGCGCCCAGGCAGCATACTCCTCCGCAATGGCCTCCTCTTCGAGGAGCGCCTGATCCGCTTTCGGGTAACGTGCCTTGATGTCATGCTTTTTGACCCAGCCTCCGCGAGCGCGTGACGAAAGCGCCCGCCATTCCTTGTCGCTGAACGCGCCCAGATTGCGTAGCGCGTGAATGATCTCGTGATTCAGCGTGCGCTCGTCTGCAACGGACTGCAAAATGACGACGGCATTTTCGCCGGTCATTTCGAAGCGGCCTAGCGCGCTCAACTCTTCGTCGATGCGAAGCGCCACATTCGCTCCGACAATGTCGGTCAGCCGTGCGCGCAGATCGGGCAGCGCATCCTGTTGGGGCGTGTCGGGCGCCCCTGAAGCCTCTACTTTTGAGGGGGAGTTTGGCGCTTTGCGGTCTCTTGTGCGCTTTCCAGAATTTCTGCTGCCTTTGTCATTTCTGGATCGTCTTGAAGGCGCAGCGCCCTCGACAGGGCTTGTGTTAAAGAGATTACCCGACGCTCCATCATTTCTCTCCCGAGCATCCACTATCGCGGGGGCAAGTGCTTTTGGCTCAGAGGGCCGCCCTTCAAGCCCTCTAGCAGCTTTGGCGTCAGAAATCACCTCAACTGCGATGTCGTCCAGAAGAGAGGCTAGACGCTGGGCAGCGCGCGGTCTCGACAGCCCGTCATTAAGATACATCGCACGGACAAATGCCGCAGCTTCCACAGGCACGCCTTGGCCTGTCAACAAGTCCATTTGAGCAAGCGCCTCTGCAAGCACCTGAGCGACAGGACGATTTTGATCAGCGGCATCCTGTCTGGCCTTCTGGACAAGACGAAGGGCGTCAAGCAATGCGTCAGTCGGATTTGCGTCGATCTCGATGTCGCCAACAAGCAACTCATCCGACATTTCTACCCAGCGCGGGGCAGCGGATGTCATGGCCTGAATGATGCCTTTGATTTCAGGGGCGTCGGTCTCAAGAGCGGCTTCCACAATATCGGAAGATCGATAGGCTCTTGAGAACATGGCGCGCTGTGCGCGCCTTCTTGCATCAGGCGTTATCTCTCCACTTTCGGACACAAGTCCCGCTCTTTCCGCGGCAGGCAGGGCAGCTACGAACTGGCGAACGGCATCGGTGTTTGCCGCGCTTGTAGTGGGCTCCTCTGACCGAAACCTGCGCATGATCGAAGTAGACATTGTGCGGGCATCCAGCTTTGCGCGCTCAGATGCGGAAAAAGCGGCGGTTGCCGACATATTGGCACTGTCGGTGAGCGTTGTTCGATCAGCGTCACTAAGATCGGTGACACGGCGCGCAATCAATACAGGCGTTTGCACGCCTTCTGGTATCTCAAACCCTCTGGCTCTGATTGCCTCCACGTACCGGGTGAACCCCTCTGGGTTTTCTCGCGCCGCGCGCTCGATCAGCCGTACTCTGCCATTCCCACTCTCAATAACACCGTCAGGCCCGACAATCGGGGAGCCACGATCCGCCTCGACCCACGGCATCAGCCTCTCCGGATCAATGCGCCCAGCCTTTTCTGCAACCCATGCCTCGTTTTGAGCGCGAGAGCGATCCCTGGCTTGCAGATCTCCTTCTGCCTGAGAAAGCTCCGAGGCATCGACCACTACGTCCTCAACCTCGATCTCTTGCCCCGTTTCAGTGGTAACCCGCCTAAGCACCCCTGATTGAACATCTTCCTCCACCTGGTCGGTAACAGGGGTCTCCGTTTCCGGGGTGCTGTTACCGACTTCCTCTTGCAGCCCCAGCGCCTGACGCACCTGCGCTTCACGTTTCTTCGAGAAGATCCAGCCTTGCCCGCGGCGGTTCCACAGTGGCCGTGCGCCGATCTCATCGCCGATCCGTTGCGCTTCTGCCTTGGGAAGGCCGCGCAAGATGATCGATTTCTCCGAGAACTCCTCGATCTCGTAGGCCGCCGGGTCTTGCTCCTCTTGCTGCTCTGTAGAGACCGGGGCAACCGGAGTGATGACGTCCGGGGTGTCTACACCTTGGGAGGCGGCAAGCCGCTCATCCGCGCGCTCACGGGCGCGGGGTCGGGGTTGCGGGGGCGGGGGCAGCTCTGCGGTGCCGGTCGTTGGTGTGGTTGCTTCTGTAGGCTGCTGCTGGACCCGAGCAGTAACAGGCGCAGCGGGAGGAAGCGCCGCCAAGCCGGGGCCGGGAGCCGGTGGCGTTGTTTCGCGCCCTGCGAGGCGGTCCCGAACGCGGCGGTCGCTCCGCTCGACGATCTCGGCAATCTGCACGGAAAGGGGGTCCTGCCCCAGGACGAGCGGGTTATCTGTAACGGATGGGGGCTCCGTGACAGACAGCGGCACTTGCTCTTTTTCTGTAAGACGCAATGTCGGCGCTTCGGTGCCGGACGTGTTGCTGCCCAAGCTGTCCGCGGGGGTCAGGTCGTTGATCTGGCCAAGCTGGGCGGGCACATCGATCTGTGCCGGGGGAAGAAGTGGCACCGTAGGTCGCCGATTGGCATCAGCGATTGCCTCTTCCTGCAGCCGCTTGCCGTCGTCGATGACGTCGTTCGGGATGGGCGATGCGCGGTCTTCCTCGGTCAGCCGCAGGCTGTCGGGCCGATAGCGCTCCAGCGCCTCAGTCAGAACGCGCTGCGCCTCGCCCAGGCCAATAGGTTGTACATTTGCGCTGCGGGCTTGCTGCAACGTAGCAGCGCGCTCCGCGTCGTTCATCATGACCACGTCTTCCGCATCGACGCCAAAGCCCAAAAGCAAGGCGGCATCTTCGGTGGCGATCTGCTGCGGGCGACGGTCGCCAGGCGGGGTCACCGCAGGCGGGGGTAGGGTCGGTGCGCTCTCTTCCTGAGGAAGCGGCGGGATTTCCGCTGTCTCTGGTGGCGTCTGCGGCGACGGCGGCTGCAAGGGATCGGTGCTGCCCTCAGGCGGGGCGCTGTTGTCTGGCGGCCTACGGGTTTTCTGCTCAACGGCGCGGATGGCCTCATTTGCCGATTGCAGCGCTGCTTGCGCTACACCTGGCCCAGTCGCCCCGAGAATTTCGGCAACGACCTCGCTTTCCTTGACTTCTCCGGTCGTGACCAGCTGCGCCGCGGCCTCGCCCAGCCCCTCTGTCGCGGCCTCGGTAACGGTTCCGGCCGGGATCGACACCGCGGATGGCAGCTTCCGCACCGCAGCCCGGATAAGCCCAACCGAAATTGCGTCGAATGTGGCAATGGTGATGCCGCGTGTGGCGGCAAACGAGGCGATCTGATCGCGCTGTTCCTCGTCCTGCAGGGCGGCGCGCACCGCGGCGGCATCGTTCGGATCGATGCCAAGCTCGCGCATGCCTTCCGACAAGCTAATCATGTATTCGGGAAGAAAGCCGCCAACGGCGGCGCCGGCCGGCCCGAAAATAAGCCCGCCGACAATTGCAGGTGCCATGTTCGGCGCGCTCTCGATCGACAACTGGCCGATGATGCCATACGGATCTTCGGCAAAGACGGCGCGCGCTTCCGGCGAGGACCAGCCGTAGCGGTCAATTGCCTGCATGTAGACGTCAACTAGAGGGTTGCGGTCGATCTCGCCGGCTTCGCGGCGGGTTTCGATGGCGTCCTCGATGGCACGCAACATTGTGCCGATGGTTTCCGCCTGAAATGCCGCGTAACTTTCATCGTCTGTGAGCGCGCGGGTGATGCTTGGCCGCGATTGCAGGCCGCCTGGCGTTTTAAGATTAACGTACGCCTGCGCCACCCGTTGCGCTTGAGGGCCAAGCCTCTGCTGCAAAGACAACGGAACCCCAGCCTGAAAATTTGGGTCGGCCTGCAAAACCCTTCGTGCCTCCTGCACCGACTGCAGGGCGCGAGCAGCGTTTAGGGCCGCCTGGTCGTCTAGGCCCGCGACCATACGCAGAACACCGAGTTCCAATCGCTCGCCTGTGACCTCGACCGTGCTCTTTTCCTCGTAGCGTTGCATGTCCGTGCGCGTTTGGGGAGGGATGAGCGCGTCGGCGTCAACGTTCGAGCTGTCATCGAAAAGTGGCGAGATGTTGCGATCGGCAAACCGAAGCGTAGCATCCACCGCGCGCTCGACGAAATCCTGATCCTCAACCTGACCGGGGCGCAGAAACCGGTTTCGCGGCGGATTGAAGCCTTCCGTCGAAGGCGCTGGCGCATCGGGAAGATCCGGAGGCCGCTCCGGAATCCAGTCCGCAGCCTGCCAATCGCTAAGCCCATCATGCCAAACGAAATTCCGACGCGTTTGCGGGTCTTCCGCGCGCTGAACGGGCCGCCAGTCGGCCTGGCCCTGTTTCCAGTAAAACGCTTCTCCCGTATCCGGGTTAAGCGCGTATTGAAATGGCTCAGCCACCTATTGCGTCCTAATCTCCCAAGGCCTCAACCTGCCCTCCTCCCGGTCGGTTTGAGCACTTGTTTTGGGCATGATCATCCTGAAACCCTTCGGAAGCGGCGGGGGTTCGGCAACTGCAGGCGGTGCGACGGAAGCTTCTGGCGGCGTGGCAGCGCTGGGCGGGGAAGAGAGGGGCTGTGTCGGGGCTGGCTGCGCTGGGGCAAGACCGAGCATGCGCATGGCGTCCTGTTGTGCCCGCGCAATTTCGGCGTCTTCGTCCCAGCCGTCCGGGGTCGGCACTAGGTAGTTGCTTGTCG
This sequence comes from Pseudomonadota bacterium, assembly GCA_039184655.1. Lineage (GTDB taxonomy): Bacteria > Pseudomonadota > Alphaproteobacteria > Rhodobacterales > Rhodobacteraceae > J013. The sequence continues at coordinate 7,810 of JBCDAZ010000043.1, forward strand.
CTAACTTGCGGCGCTCATCGAGCAGCTGTCGCGTCAGCGTCGCCATGTCCTTGGGCTTGATTTGATTGGCAGGCGCGTTCACGGGGGCCGCGGCGCGGCGCGCGGCTATCTGAGCCATAACTTCCTGTAGTCGAGCATCGCGGTTTTTCGCGTTTTCACTGGCCGTGAAGTCGCGTTGTTGATCAGCCTGCGTCGCAGAAAAATCGTTTTGCATCTGGGCTAGCGCAAACTGGCGCTCCGCCCTGAGTTTTTCGAGCGCTGCTTCGCGTTGAACGTTGGCCTGCTGCACAAGCCCCTGTCCAACGCCCGCGGCTAGACCCCCCAGAACCTTTGTCCAATCGATTGCCATCAGCCCAGCCCCCCTGACATGGCATCGTCTGGCGGGGGCGCGTCGCCTTCCTGTTTATCGAGCCCTAGAGCGGCGCCGGGATCGACGGGCTCAAGATCTGCGCCAGCCACGCCTAAACTATCCACTAGCGTCCCATTGGCCGCAGCGGCCTTGATTTCCTCAAAACCGGCTTCGATTTCGGCGTCGTCGATCAGGCCGTTTTGATCGAGAATTTGCTGAAGATGATCGTAGGCCCTCACCAAAGCGCCCTGCAGCATCCTAGGGTCGCTAGAAAACGCGTAAACGCCGGCTTCTTCAGCCAGATCAACGACGTTTTCAAAGATCTCAGCGCTGCCCTGCAGCAGAATGTCGAGCGGAAACACCGTGCCCTTTGCGGAGGCAGACTGCGCAACACGGCCGACGATCTGTGCTGTAAGGCGCGCAACGCCTTCACGCGGATCTTCAGTGTCCACCGCCTCCACCATGGATGGCAAGCTCTCGTCGTCAAACAAGAGCATGAGAGCCATGGAAACAAAGGCATCGTAGTTTTCCTGCTCTTGCTGCGATGCTTGCGGCCCCGGCATCTGTTGCGGTGACATTCCTGCGCCTGGCATTGCAGCCATGCCGTCTTGGGCCGTTGCCGCGGGGGCAAGCCCGGAAAGGTTTTCCGGAATTTGCATGGCAATCCTTAGGTCTTACCCATCGTCACGAACCACGCGTCTCTGCTCTGGGTCGAAGCGGTATCGAGAGCCAGGGCGCCGCGCGGCTTCGCTTTTGCGCTCCCATGGCCGCGCGTACTTTTCAGCGCCGGTCCGATAGGTGTTCGTCTTGGGGGTGAACGGCTCCGGGTCCGGAAGCTCGTAGCTTTGCTGAATGCTTCGATCCCGCTCTCTCATGTACTCAGTCTGATCGCTGCCACCAAGAAGTCCTTGCCCAAGCCCCATGAGGGCAGGGCCAGCCAAATTGGCGTTGCGCTGCAGGAAGTTCTGTACTCCGGTCTGCGTTGGCGCGGTTGTTGTTGGCGAAAGCCCCGCTGCCACCGGGCTTGTTGTCGTTGGCGCCGGCGCAGATGCCGCAGAGCCGCCTTGAACAAGTCCCGGCAAGTCAGGCCTTGCGGGAGGTGCCGGCGATGTGGCGGGCGCAAAGCCCTTCGTCGTCGATGTAAGCGAAGCATTGCTTGTAAGCTGTTGCGCCGCATCGCCCGGTGATAGGCCGGTCGGGCTGGGCGCCGCCGGCGCGCTGTCGAAGACCCCACCAAGGGGGTCCGTCGGCAGACCGAGCCCGCCTGAAACGCCCCCTGTTGCCGCTCCAACAAGGGCGCCGCCTGCGGCTGCCTCAAGAGGGTCTCCACCGGTAACGGCACCAAGCGCGCCGCCGAGAAGCGCGCCATAGCCCGCCTGCGTTATTGCGCCGGTTATAATCGATCCAGCTGCACCGGTAAGCCCAAGCGCGCCCGTAAGACCCGTAACCGCGCCGCCAAACCCGCCAGCAAAAATGCCCCCAAGCCCCAGCGCCGCCCCGCCCGTAAAAACAAGCGCCCCAATGCCTAACGCACCGCCAACGACCTTCCCCACGGTCGAATTGGTGACCTTTTTGAAGACCTTGCCGATACTGTCAAAAATGCCCATCGATCAGACCCCTGCATCCCATGGCGGAAGCGGCCAATCCAGCTTCACGCCGTAAAGGCTTTCGGAGACATTGATGTCTTTCTGAAAATCCACTTGCGCTCGCCGAATTGCATTCAGCCTAGCATTTGCAGAAAGGTTCGGATTCGCCATTATCGATTGGAAGCGAGCGGAATAAGCGTTCTGGCTTACCGCAAATGCATTTGACACATCTCTGCGATCAGAAGATTTGAGATCCCATTCCTTGAGCTTTTCTTGCAGGTGGGTGTTCATCTCCACCTCCCATCGCTGCAAATCGCGGCTTGCCTTTAGTTGGGCGGCGTTGGCCGAAATCTCCCGATTCAAGGATTTCCATTGCGAAGCGATCTCTTTGGCCTGCATTCTTTCGCGACTTGCAAGCTCTTTTGTCAGGCGCGCGGCTAGCGTTCTTGCCTCTGCCGCCTGAAGGCCATATCGCGACCGAATTTCCATAACCAGGTTGGTGCGGTTTGCCTTAATCTCTTCAGCGCTCAAAAATTTCTGGGCTGCAATGTTCTTTTCGAGGCGCCGCATTTCGGCGTTTATCTGCTTGTCCGCCAGCTTAAACTCTGCAGCTAGGCCTTTGTTGAACTCTTGCTTTCTGAGCTTTAGCTCATTTCTTTGCATCCGCTCGCGGGAGGCGGTGTCCTCGGCGGCAATTTTTTCCCGACTGACGATCTCCCGATCCAGTCGGGCCATCAGATTGTCGGCTTCCTTGTCGGAGAGTTTTAGTCGCGTTTTCAGTTCGAGCCGCAAATCCGCATTGCGCGCTTGGATTTCGGCCTCCGAAAGGCGCTCCCGACTGGCGATCTCTTTTTCAAGGCGGCTCTCGACGAACCTTGCATCCCGGCTTTGAAGCTTGAACTGCCCAGCAAGATCTTTGTTGAACAGCTTCTTTGCTTGATCGAGTTCCTTGCTCTGCATCCGCTCGCGGCTGGCGATATCTTCCGAAGAGATCTTCTCGCGGCTGGCGATCTCCCGATCCAGTCTCTTGCCTGCCGCCTTGAGCTCCTTGCCGACAATGCGTTCGCGACTTTTGGTGTCTTTCCCGGCGATTTTCTCTGTCGAGCGAATTTCGCGCTCAAGGCGCTTCATCAGATTGTCGGCTTCTTTCTCCGACAATTTGAACCGGGACTGTATTTCTTTTCTTTGCAGGTCCTTCTGCGCCTTGATGTCACGCGCCCGCATGGATTTTTCGCTAGAAAGCGTCTTACGCAAGCGTGCCATCTGCGCGTTAAGGTCGCGCTTCTGTAGTCCGAAATCCGCCTTGATCTGATCGGCCAGCCTGGCGGCGTCCGCCGCGATATCTTTGTCCTGCATCTTCTCTTGAGAAGAGATCTCTCGTTTTGAAATGCTTTTCGAGGTACGCAGTCGCGCCTCTTCAATCGCTGCGTTCTGCTCAGCGTCTTGGCGCGACAATTTCCTAGCGGCGCGCTGCTGGCCCTCTTGCTGGGCAAGAGGCAAGGCCGCGGCGTAGGCTGCCTCTTGTGCGGCGCCGACCGCCATCGACGAGTTAAGGAGCCCTCTTGAGGCGGCTGCCTGCCGCCCCTGCGTCCGCGCTTGGCGCATATAGGGGTTATCGCTCGCCATAAGGCCAGTCATTATCTTGGCTGGGTTGCTTGCCTTTCCTGTAAACTCAGGCAGAGCAATTTTTGTGCTTTTAGGCTTTGCCGGCCCCAATCCCGTTTTCTCAACGGCCCGTGCCGGATCGGAGGCGGGCGTTGTCTTTCTTCTCGGACCAGTGAGAGCCGGCGTAGCCATTCTCAAAACTCCCGTTTAGGTGACGCTGTAGGGCGGCGGGCGCTTGGGCTTGCGCGGCAGCTTCCGCGGCTCTCGCATGTAAGGCCCGGAAACTGGCCCCAAGCCGCCGCCCACCGCGGACATTGAGCCGGCAGGCTTGCCAGGATTCGCTCTCGGACTGGGCGCGGCGCGGCTGCGCGCACCGACATTGGCATTGCCCTTGCTCATCTTGGCCGCCATGCGCTGCGGCTTTGCCCTTTTCGGGCCATCATCCGCAAACCTGGGCTTCGATTTCATCGGCGGGGAGCCGCTCATCGGCCCGCCGGGCTTCGCGCCGCGCCGCATCCCGCCGCTCATCGGCGAGCCGGGCTTCGCGCCACCTTTTCCAGGGCCGCCACGGCCCCCGCGCATTGGCTTACGCATCTTCTATCTCCTTCTGGGGTTTGTCTTTTGGGGCTGGGGCGGGGTTGGCGTTGGCATAATCGACCAATGCCCTAAGAACCTGCGTAAACCGCCCAACGTCTCTTCCGAGAACCGTTGCGGTTTGTAAGAACTGCACCGCGTCGCGTGCGATATCCGGTGTCATCATCGAATTTCCAACTTATTCTCGATTGCGTCGAGACGGTTGGCCAGGTCCCAGTAGACCGCCGCGATCATTGTGAGCGGGTCGATGCCCGCGATGTTGCCGTCATGGTCGTGAATCGCCGCTTCTGGCACCGCTTCCACCACGTCTTCAGCAATAAAGCCAAGGCCACATAGCCCCCGGCGCGGATCGTCTTCGGACAGATCGCCGCCCCAAGTAAATTCGCGAACCATAATCTCTCGAAGGTCTATGGGCCGGGCCTCAAATACATCGTCCTTGAACCGCTCGGTCGATGCGATTTGGGAATAGCGCGCATCGCCGATCTGGCGGGTGATAACGGTCTTGTCCGAACTTGCCGTGGTGTCTGTCGCGGTTATCTCGGCTGCCACTGTATTGGCAATTCGCCATTCATGTCGGGTTGCCCCAGCGGCGTCACGCTCGATCACGTAGGCGCTGGCAATGGTGGCCCAGTTGTCATCCTCAAAGCGAATGCGAAAAATGCCAGACGCGTTGCTTCCAATCAGCGACGTGTTTTTCATGTCCGTGGGAGCGCTTGTCGCGGAAAATTCCACCAACGGGATCGACATGGCCAACCTGTTGGTGTTCGTGAAAACGTTCATAGCGCCAAGCGTGGGCATTGCCGAGCTGAGGACGCTAGCCACCTGTGTGGGCGATAGATCCTGCGGGTTCCCTGCGGACCCTGATGATCTGCCCTTGATGGTGTTGGAAGCCATATCGACCAGCATAGCGTTGCTGACGGTGTTGTTGTTCGGCACTACGGACGTTGTCACGTGCTGATGCCGGAACTGCGTCCCGTCGTAGACAATTTCTGCGGGCACGCCAGCTTGCAGAACTCCTGAAGCAAGAGCGGCGCCGTTATAGTCTCGGATGTTAGCCGCCCCCAGGCTATTTACGTTGATGGTTGAGGAACCGGTATTCGTGTTTAGCGGGGCAAAGCGGACCATCATCCCAATCACATACGCAGCCGGCGCTGTCGGAAGCGCTACCAAGTAGGCATTTGCGGTTCCCGTGTCCGTCCCAAAAGTGGCCTTGCCGGTGCGCAGATCTTCTGCGTCGGGCAGGCGCTCAAAACCGGTTTCTACACCCTCAAACAGGGCATTGACCGTCTCCGATCTGGCAAGTGTGTTGCTTGCAAGAGGAGTTGAAAATGTCCAATAGTCGTTTGTCATCGCACTAGGCGCCTTTGCGTCCAGTAGATTGCAACGTTTGCAAGCACATGAGCCTCTTGGTCATTGGTGCGCGAGGAAATAGAAACGGAGATGTTTCTGCCAAGCCCGCTTATTTCGCCCTCAGCGGTGCCAACCACCTGATTATCCCAGTAAAACTGGTTCCAAAGAGCAGTGTCCCAGAAGCCGCCGCCACCGGCGATCTGGAAGTTGGTTTCCGGTGAAAATGGGCTGTCAGGGCTGCCATAGTCAAAATCCGCTGCCATGCTCAATTGAGCAACCTGGCCGCCCTCCAGCTCAAGCTTTGCCGAATGAAACCGCTTGTTGGTCTTTGGCAGGCCGCAGTGCGAAAAGTTCAAGCGCACAAACGCGTCAATAGGCGATCCGTCGAAATCGGCGCCCTTGTCGATCTGGTAGACAAAGCCGTCATCTGCACCGACGAAGAGCAGCTCCGATCCGGTCTCCTCTCCGGAATACGAGCACTCAACGGTCATAGGCAGGTCTATCGACATGATCTCTGCCGGGCCGCGACCGAGGTAAACGGAGAAACCCGTGCCATCCGAAAAGAAAACGCGATAGGCGTCGCGATTCTTGACGCGCATCGAGGCTTTCGGAGTTACCCCGCGGCCGCGCATGGCACGCAAGAGCGGCTCGATTGACTGCGACATGCTCATCATCCGCCAGCCTGCAAGCGTGTCTGGCGACTGCTCAAGCTGATAGAGCGACAAATCCTGCATGTAGAGGGGCGTGTTAGTCTGCTGCGTTGCCCAGCGCTGGGCGCCGCTATCAGTAAGGATAGGCTCTAGAACAAAATCGGCCGCAGATGATCCCGCAAGGTAGTCAATTCGCGTCGATCCCATGAGAACCAGAACGCCGGATGCACGCACGGCGCCCGTCGGCTCTGCGCCAACCGCAATTTCGCCCGCCCCCCCGGACACGGTCCAGGCCAACGGGTTGCCAATCTCACTGAACAGCCAAGACCCCGAAGGGTAACCCAAAAACAGGTGGCCCTTAAACTCTTGAACATGCGTCGGCACATCCAGCGCGTCGGAAAGACCCGTTCGGAGCGGAGTAAAAACGGCCCCATCCCACTCGAAGCCCTTGCCAACGCCACTTACTGCGTACATGCGTCGCAAGGACTCAGCGCCGAAGAAGTTATGATTTACAAATTCGTAGCGACCGCCTGGCGGCAACGCATTTGCAACGATAACGCCATCTGCAACAGCAGCTCCGCTTGTCGATGTGATCGCCTCATTGTCCTGGAAAGCGCCGAGAATGCTGGACAAAACGAGAAAACCATCCGCGTCGTTTCCTGAATAAGTCCCACCTTGAAGAATTACGCGCTCAATGGTTGCCGTTGCGGCGCTTGTGCCGCCAGTTACCGTTTCCCCTTCGACAAACTCTGCGGTGCCAGCATCAAAGTCGAGCGTGTGCCCAAGGCTTTGAGCCGACCATCCCGATCCAGTAGCCCTGTAAAGCACGCCTGCACTGGCCGCTGCGTTGTCTCGAATGGCATAAACATCGCTGGAAAAGGCCCAAACGCCACGCACGGGGCCGGAGCCGGGTACGCTTCCTATGCTGGCCCGTCGCGCAGTGACAGCGGCATTTCGATAGGCTGCATCAAGTGCATCGCTCGGCGCCGCACCGGCAACGGCATCGCCGGTTGCTAGTGCCGCAAGAGATCCAGCATTGAGAACCTCGCTGGCCAGAAAGGTGCCAGACACATTGTATAGAACAAGATACCCGGCTGCATTGGCGGTATCGAACGCTCCACTTGTGACGACAGCGTCGACCGCCGCAACTCCATTCGCATTGCTTGAAGCGCCCGTCACAACCGCGCCAGCCGCAATCGTTTGCCCAATGCTGCCCACGCCATTTGTAAAGTTTAGGATTGCGTAGCTCGCTTCAGACGGCGGCGGGCGCCCATCGTAGCGTTCATACCCAATAAACCGCCTATACCCTTGCTGATCGCTTTCGTAGTTTTTCCCTCCAATCGCCCGGCCGTCGGGGATTGCAATGTCGGGTGTGACCAGGTCGAGCCCGCCGCCGAGCGAAAAGATGTGCGGCGTCTGCATCAGGCTAGGGGGGCGCCCATGGAAAAGCGCGGCAGATAATCACGCTGCAGGTGCCTGCGGATGGTATCGATGCGCTCCCGCACAATGCCGATTTGCTCGAACGCCTCATCGAACGCCATCAGCCGGTCAAGCGCCATCAGCCAGATCAGATCGTGAAACCGCGATGGAAGATTGGGCGTGGTGTCGTTTTCCTGCAAGTCCTGCGGGGATCGCCGATACCATCCGCGCACGACGTAGTCAGCGTCCGGGATCGGATACAGCCTGACATTGTCCTCGGGCGTCAGAAACATGCGCACCGGTTTGCCGGTCTGTGTTCGTTGACCGCCGTAAAGATGAATGTGTGACGTGTTGTTCCAAAAGAGCCGCGTCTCATCATCAAAATTCGTCGTGTCAGTGTAGATCGTCCATGGGTAAAGCGCGGTTGCCTCATCCTGCACGAGCCACCAAGCGTGATCGGCGATGCCCAGGCTTGCCGGTGTGAGTTCCGCCTGGCCCTGCGCTGCCGTCCCGAAAAACTCTGCCGTCATCCATTTCCAGTCCGACCGGCTGTTCTCGATGTCGCGCAGAGCCTCTTGCACCCAAACGACGATGCGTCCCAGCCTGCCGGTCTGGCCGGAAACCGACGACGGCAAGCCGCTGCCCGCGACGGTGCCGCTTTCCGATGCAACCCGCTGACAGAGATCAAGAAACGTCACGGGTGCTCCATCACATCCGACAGGACTTGCAACGGGTACGCCGGAACAAACCGATACTCGCCGGTCAGCCTGCCATCTGCATCGGTCTCATAAACCTTCTCCCGAGATGTCATCAAGGCGCGATAGTGGGGATAGGGAATATCCACCGCAACGCCGCGCCTGATTATAATAGCATACCCGTTGACGCTGACAGGCGCATACTTGAGCATGTTCTGGTCATCGGATTCGGGAATGAGGATCCGGATGCGCTTTTTGAAGCTTTCGGCGTTTTCGCCCAAGGCCATGCGCATGTCGCCGGGATCAGTCTTTTTGAGGCCTTGGGGAAGAGCCCCATCCTCATCGACCGTAATGTAATCGCGGCTGTAACCGCTTTCTTGGAGCCGAGCGAGAATACTCTCTTTTTTGGTGGTGGCGTGATGAATGTCGAGGCCTTGCGCCGTCTTTGCGAACTCGCGCAACTGCTCAACCGATGCCTCCGAGAGAGGTACGTGTTTCTTCATTGGGTGTTTCTCCAAAAGAAATGATGAAGACGGGCCTATCGGCCCGCCCTATCAGGACAGGACCGAACCGCTGTTCAGCAGGATCGTGCCCGCGCCATCCTTGGTAAAATGCACCATCAGGGTTTCGCCGGGCGCATTCAGCGTGACGATGTTGTTGATGCCGTCAAAGGTGCCCTCGGTGAGGGTCACGGTGTGCGCCGCCGTACCCGATGCCGACGTGTTGACCACCAGGAATGTCTGGCCCGCGTGGTCAGCCGCCTTGCCGATAGTAGCCGCAATGGCAACAGACGCGTGGTTCAGTTCAAGCGCCTCAACCCCCGCACGGACAGGGCCGCTTTCGGTCATCTCCTGCACGCGATTGGCTGGATCGGCCAAGAAGCGCAGGCTGCGTTGCAGCGCGCGCAGGTCCCCACGGCCGGATGCTTGGGAAAGTTGCAAAAGCTCCGACGTCGTGATTTTGGAGATGCTCATTCCTGCCCCTCCTTACTGTGCCGTCCGGATGGCTAGGTAACCCAGCAACTTGCCGGCCTCTGCGACCGTCGAGCCAATGGTGAACCCTTTGGCCATTTCACGTGTGCCCGCCAAGGGCGTAACCGCCGCATTGCCGGTTGCACCCGTAGCCGCCGCCGCAATGGCCACCGACGCCGTTTGCGGCGCTGTCACGGTTGCAAGGTTCGAAGCGCCGTCCACGGAGACGTTTTCCGAGCCAAAGGTGCCGTAGATATCGCGCAGCATGAAAAAGCCGGCGGCGTCGCCACCCGCCCACGTGCCCGAGGCAAGCAAAACCTCATCGACAATGGCCGTTGCACCACTCGTGGCACCGGTGACCTTATTGCCGGCGACGATTTCGGTTGTGCCGCCGGATGAAAACGCCATGAACCGGCGCTCACCAAAGAGAGTGCTTTTGGTGATCAGATCGCCATCGGTCAGATTGGTGACCTCGACGTAGTCGGGAACCCAGCCGAGTTCCACGTCGATTGCAACGCCCGTCCCAACAACAGCGCCGACTTTGATGCTCGGAACCATATCCAAGCCTCCTTTTTTGATAAGGGGAAAGGTCGGCCCGCCGTCATGACGGGCCAATGCGCCGTTAGACGGCTAGGTCGCTCGCACCGACTTCGGCTCGGGCCATCCAAAGCTGATTGAGGATGACAGCCGCGTGATATGTTTTCCAGCCCGCAACCCCGCGCTGGCCCAGCGGGTCGTCCTTGGTGCGCTGACCCGGAGGGATGATCGATGGGGTAATCGCCCCCTGATCCCGCAGCGCGACCGTGCCCCAGGACTCCTGGCCAAAATACATCAGCGGGTACACATCGACATTTGTGCCGTTGTTCAGCATGCCATTGAGCGTGGTGCTGCCTTCGCCCTGGAACGGCTCAAGGTCCGGCGAAAGGATGTAACGCACATCCTCAACGGCGCCGATCTCCTCGTTGCAGAGGGGTGTCATCGAGCCATACTCGGCGGTCGGGGTAAAGTTGACCATGTTGCGGATGTCCGCCTCAAGATCGGTGTGGCCAATGGCAATGTACGAATTCTCGATTGGCTTCGTTTGAAACTTCGGCGAGCCGTCGAGCATCTTCGTGAACTTTTTTGCCTTTTGGGCCCTGAGCGCCCGTATAACCGCCCGCTGCCGATCTGTCGTGATCGTCGTGTTGACGTCGGAACGCAGGACGCCATTGGCAAAAAACACGTTCGTGCCGGCACGAACGACGCCATAATCAAGCGCCTCCTTGGTGCGGCCGACGTTCTCGCCGAGCTGCTCCACCATGTCGTTAAGCACGGGATCTTCGTGCAGATCCTCGACTTTATCGGTGATGCTCGCGACTTCACCGTACTGACGCAAAACAGCCGTGACGTCTTCATACTCAAATGTCGTCACGGTTGGGGTAACCCCTTCAACCAGGGGCGATGTGACCGCCTTGAACGGCACCGGACGACGAAACTTGACCGTGTCGCTTTTGTTCTTTGGCATACGGCAGTTTTTGGCCGTCTTTTCGAGAACCAGGGTTGCCATCGCGTAGCGAAGCATCTGGCGCTCGGCGTAGACATTCGTGCGCTGGGAAATCCCAGGCCCGGCAAAGGTTTGGGGAGTGCTCATGTCGATGTCTCACAATTATGCCCGCCCGTCGCAGTATTGCTGGAATGCTGGCGCTACAGGCCTTTTGCCTCCCACTCGTCCCAGTATTGCTGATCTGTCGCTCCACTCGGCGGCAGTTCTGACTGGGTGCTTGGGGCCCCTTTCGGTTTCGGGGCTGCGGCAGCTTCCATTTGGCGCTTCCTGCGGCGTGCGAGCGATTGGGATTTGCCCCCGTCGGGGGGCGGCTCGCTGTCGGGCTGACCACCTGTTTCCTTTATGAACGCCTTGATCACCTTGACCGCTGAATACGGATCGACGATCTGCTCTGCGTTCAGTTGTGCGGCTTGGACGACATGCATAGGCTGGCTTTGCAGCCACTCCATATATTCTGCGCGATGCTCATCGAGATACTCGATGCCGCCGGGAGCCATGTGATCGACCTGCGAGCGGCGCATGAGATTCATTTGCGCGGCCATTTGTTCGACCTGGTCTTTGATCCCGGCCGTTTCCTTGATCACAGACGGAGCAATATCCGGGTATTCTTCCGCAAGTTGCTTCATATGCTCAGGGATTTCGGGGGGCTCTGTGGTGGCTTTCGCCTTCGCCAACTCAGCCTGCATGGCGGCGATCTGCTGCTGATACGCAGAGATGCGGCCTTCCTGGCTGGAGCGATAGTGGCGCAAACGGTCAAGCTCGGCGCGTTCGTCGTCCGTGATGTGGTCGCCCTCGTCGGACTTCTCTTCGAAGTCCTCGGGGTCTTCGTCGCCCCAGTCCTCACCGGACAGGGCCTCACCCTCTTCCGCTTCCTCGTCGTTCTCAGCGGCCTCATCGGCGGCTTCGTCTTCAAGGCCGTCGGCATCAGCAGGATCGTCGGGCGGGAGGTCACCCCCGTCTTCCCAGCTTCCCCACTGATCCCACAAAAGGGTGTCGTCCTCACCGGGGTCCCCGGCAAGGGTGTTCTGATCTACTGCCATGTTGCTTCCTTCTTCAGCGGCCCCCGTGGGCGGCTGTCTGGTCGCGTTAGTATCTGACCCCGCCTGCGGCCTTACGGGCGGCTTCTGGAATCAGCGCCTGAGGACTGAGCCCCAGTTCCATTTCGAGTTCTCGCAGTATGGCGATCTGGCCTCGAAGGAATTGCGTGTCGGCATGATCAAGCCTGGGGGCCTCAAGCCGCTCCCTCAGATCATGCCGAATTTTCTCTATGACCCCCCGGATTTCGCCGGCGGGAATTTCGACGCGGCTCATACTGCGCCCCCGCTGCTGACGCCCGTCCGCTCGCGCATGCCGATTTCGGCTGCCAGCTTGCGCTCGCCGACCTCTAGCGCCTCACGCGCCTGGTCAAGTTTCGCCCGGCCCTGCTCAATCAGCTGGTTCGAGCGCTCAGCCGCCTGCATCATTGCGGTTTCTTGGTTAATGCGCGCAACCTCGAGCCGAGCATTGCTTTCCATGTTTGCAATCTCAACCTTGGCTTCGAGCTCATTCTCGCGCAGCGCAATGTCGCGTTCCTGAAGCTCAAGTGTCGGATCGGGCTCGACCGCAGCGGCCTCCTGCTGCTCCTCGATCTCATCGTCGGTCAACACCAGATCATCGGCGCTGAGCATCAGCGATTGCACGATCCGCCGCAGCATCACCGGTTTGCGCAGCAATGGCGCCAAATCCGGATCTTGGCCGATGACTTGCAGGATCATCAGCAGGTTTTGAGTCTGCATTTCACGGACCAGTAAAACGCTCGCACCGCGAGCCTTAACTTCGTGGTCGCCCTTGATCTCGTCATCCTCGCTGAATTGCATCAGCCAGTCATAGAGTCTCCGGATGGTCGGCAAAGTGATCGTGTTGTCAAAGCAGCGGATCATATCCCGGAAGGGCACGTTTGCGGACGACATCAGCAACGCTGTACCGGTTGCCGTCTGCTGCACGCCGGTGCCGGGCTCGCCCCGCGCGATCTCAGGCAGCGCCGTTACGTCCTCCATTTGACGGCTCGCCATTTCGACGATGGCGGCGATCTCCTGGACATTGACGTCGATCTTGTGCTGCTCAAAAGGAGGCGAGTCCCGTACGCCAGCCTTGACGCGCGACCAGATCTTTGCTCCGCGCAACTCGTACTCGCCATCCATCGGCGTAATTTGCTCGGTATCGACGACGACCTGCGGGCCGACACCCATGCCGGCATTGTCCATCATCATGCGCCAAGACGCTGACGTAACCCGCTGCTCGTCGCGGATCAGGTAGGGCACGCCATAGCCGAACACACTGCTTTCGTCGGTCTCAATCGTGTAGATCGAATAAATCGGCTCGCCGCTGTCGAGAGGGTACGGCCCGACCTTAAGCAGTTCGTCCCCGCAAAACCACAAAACCACGTTTTCTTCACGCAGCGGGTCGCCGTCCCCTTCCTGGAGGTCTTCCATGGCCTCTTCGTCGCCCAGATGGGAATACATTTCGCCGAGGTGCTCAGCGGAAATCGGGCCGCTGTACTCCCACACAGGCCAACGGGGCTCACTCATGTGCGAGTCCGGGCTGGTAATGTTGCGCAGCCGGGTCAGGTAAGACGGCACTTGTTCCTTGCCGCCGTCGGTACTCAGTAGTCGCTGAATTGCCGTCTTGTTGAAACCGGGCATCCGCGCCAGTCTGCGCAGTTGCTTGCGGTTCATCAGATGCCGCTCAAAGATCCCCTCGCACTCTTCCAGGGTGCGTGCTTCAGGATCGGGGAAGAAAGACCAAGGATCGACGTGGCGAATTGCAGGCGCCTCGTCCGCCTGCATTATCAGTTCGTAAACGCCGTCCTTGCCCTTCTTCCATCCCCTTCGAGTCATGTCGCCTTTTACGGGGCCTTTGAGAATGCCCATGCCGAGCTTGACAGCGTCCTTAATCGCGTCCTGCGCATGTTTCGGGTACTGGGTTTGCACCAGCACATCCTCAATGGCCTTCTGCATGCGCACTGCGCGCTGCCGGGCTTCCTCCATAATCTCGTGGGCTCGGAGCGCCGTTTCTTGAGCCTCTTCGGCCTGTGCCGCCATCTGGTCAGCCGTTGCCGGCTGCTCTTCCAACTCCGCTTCCGGCATGGGCATCATTTCGGCCGGCGCGCCAGGAGCCGCTGGGTCTAGCATTGCTAAATCCTGCGGCTGAGCGGCCGGCTCATCCATCGATGCGGCCTCGGGCGGCATCTGCTGGCCCATCTGCGCTTGCTCAGCTTCGGCCTGCGCCGCCGCTTCCGCCTCTTCACGCAGCCGCTTTGCCTCGCGCATAGCGTTCTGAGCGACCTCGGCGAGTTGAGGCACCGGGCTCGGCTCGATCGCCCAGTTCCGATCATCGGTCGGAAACAACATGTCGTTCAGTCGCGCCGACAAATGCAAACAAAACCGCCGCGTGCGGTTGATGTAAACCGTCGATCGGCGAGTCGTGCGAAGATCTGTCTCTGTGAGCTCGTCATAGCGACCATGGTACTGCCGCAGATCCTGAATCCACCGCTCTTCGACGTTCGTGCGCCGCCCAACTCGCTTTTTTGCCTCGATCTGCAGCGAGTTCATGATCGCCTTGATGGGCGTTACATCTTCCCCATCATCATCCGCGTAGATCTTTGCCAGTTCTGTCAATAGCCCGCCCTTCTGTCACCCACGGTGGTCTGGGTTGGCTGCCCGCCCTTTACAGGCCGCACTATGGCAATGTTCCGCCCCTCGGTTTCGAGGTAGCGCATGCAGTCCATCAGGTGATCGTCCTCTTTAACGACGCGGCCTTTCTCGTCACGCCGATAAACCCGGTACTCCGCGCGCGTCGCTCGCAGCAAGTTGCTGTGCAGTAGCCGTTTCTCGCTCAGCTTTTGCCAACAAGCGTAGAGCCCAGCCTCGACAGAGCCCGGGCCTTTCCGGGTTTCGGTCAGCCTCAAGCCGAGATCGCGGTAAAGGGCAGTGAGCTGCTCACCGTCTGACTGGTTACGACCCCGCGCGGCACTGTCGATCAAGCCTGGTATCCACTCGCCCCGAGCGCGGATAGCCGCAGCATGCACGCTCGGCTCGACCTCGCCCGCCTTGTATTCACTGTACAAAAAAAGCGCCCCGTTTGTCGGGTCCCATGCGCCCCACAGGGCCGCCGTGCAATTCCAGCCGACATCGAGCGCGTAAGCACGCGGCCACCAGTCTGGGATCGGTTGCGGCTCTCGCTCTACGCTTTCTATCGGCACTGGGTAGATCGCTCCTGCGCCAAGAGACGGCACCCCCTTGGTGCGGGCGTCGCGCATGTGCGGAGGGTAAGCCGCCATCATCTCCGCTTTGGTCACCTCGTCGAGATGAGGCGCGTCATCCCACGTGGCTGTGACCAGATACTTTGAGGCGGAAATCTGCGGCATTAGATCTCTTCGATTGCCACGCGCAGCTGGCTGGCGCCGCCGGGCTTAAGATCGATGTACTCCACCCCGCCTACCGGCAGGATCGGGCTGTTCGAGCCCACCGTGTCCGTCGTGGCGTCTTTGTTGATTGCGTACCGGATCGACGCACTGATGGCGCAGATGCGCAAAAGCCCCGCACCGCTGGCAAGGTAGGCTGACAGTGCCTTGCTGCCACTGCCAGCAGTGACAAGCTGCTCCGAACTCATCACCGGCCACTCGGGCGCTTGCACCGCAAGCCGTCCATGTAATCCGATGCCCCTGAAGGTGGTGATCGAGACGATAGCAGTCATAGCTAGTCCTCTTCTTTCGGCATGAAGTCCTTGACCACCTCGCTGATGCCCAGAAGCGGCGTGAATGTCAGCAACATCAGCCCGTTTGTGGTCGCGGTCCGCATCAGGCACTCGCCGTAGATGTCAGCCGGTGGCTCCTCATCGAGCCAGATCACGTCGCGCGACGTGCCCTCAAAAGCGTCCCGCCCTTGCTGGTAGCTCTTGAAGCCCAATTTGCTCGGCCGCCCGCCGACATGCCGGACCGACACGCTGTCCAGTGTGTCAGCCACGCCTTGCCGCCATGACCAATTGTGGAGCAGCCACCCGGGGATCATTCCGGTGCCGTCTGTGCGCTTCTTGCCGCCGACAGTGATGACGTTGCCGCAGAGCTGCTGTTGCACGATGTCTCGCGTCGTCTCGTTGGTCTTGCCAGCGGCCCACAGCTTGGTGCGGCGCCGAAAGCGCCTGCCATCCCACCAGTCTGGGTAAAGGCCGGTGGCATGCGCCGTGACCTCATAGGAGCCGGTCACGGTCTTGCCACAGCGGTTGGCCGCCCGGAAAGCTCGCTCACGGTACGTTGCGCCCGCCCTAATAAGCTCAAGGTGCTTGGCGTAGAGGCGCCGCGCATATTGCACCTCGCCGTCGTACTGCCCCGTCTCGTCAGGGAACGTGTGGAAGAAGCGAGACTGTCGCTCCCTTAGCTTGATCGCCTCTAGGAGGCGCAGCGCCTCCCTCTGCTTGTCAAGCGGCAGATCCAGGATTTCGGCAAGGAGGTCCTCATCCGATTTGTCAGCGAGCAGGGTCATTGTTCCAAGCGGTCAACGGCAAGAACACGGGCAGACAGATCAGGAAGCAGCACGCCCCCGAGATAGAGGGCGACGACGCTGAGGGCGATCATTTAGTCTCATGTTCTTCATTTATCACGGGGCAGCCCCCCGCCCCCGGGGCTGCCGTTCCTCAAAAAAACATTCGAAGCCAATCTATAGGGTGTGGCGTCTCATCTTCCTGTTCCAGCAAGTAATTGCACGCATCCAACTCCACCCAATAAATCATGAGCTCGACGAGCCAGTCTCTGTTGCGCTCGCTTACTAGGCGCTTGGCTATCCAGCCATCTACAAGCTGCCTCGCAAGAGAGCGATACCTGGCCTCAATCGCGGCCGGGAACAAAGAGGGGTCCAATGTGGCGGCACGGCCAGTGTCCTTGGGTGCATGAAACATTTTTTGACCCCTGCGCATCAGTGCACCCTGTGGCGCCAGATCGGACCATCGGCCATGTCAGCGCCCATGACAAGAAGCGAGCGGGCCACCATCTCGCGAACAATTGCCGGCGAATTGGCGCTCACCTCGTCGCAAAACCGCAGCACATCAAGCAGCCCATCCTCGACCGTTGCCTCGTGTACCTCATCCCACGACCCACCCTCATCGGCGGGCGAGTCGCACTGGGCGCAAAGCAGGCGGCCGGTTTGCGTCAGGTGCCAGTCAACACTACCACATCGGCACCGGTGCACGATCAGGTCGGCCTTATCGCGCTTAGACATTCGCGTGCCTCTCGAACCGCTCCAAATCAAAATCGCTAACAAGGGCATAAGCCGTGCGCCCGCCCGGCTCGTCGGTCAATGTGACCCCGGCCGCAGCCAAGGCCGCCCGGATGCCATCGGCCGCCGCAAAATCCCGCGCCGCCTTCGCCTCGGCCCGCCGGGCAATGGCCGCCTCGATCCGCGCGGCGGCCGCGCCGGGCTCTGGCATGGCCTCCCAGCCGCTCAAACCGGGCTCCAACAGGCCCAGCACCGCAGCCCCCGAAACCAGCCCGACCACATCGCCCTCCCGCGCCCGTTCGTGCAGCGCCGCGATTGCCAGCGGGGTGTTGAGGTCGTCGCCGAGCGCATCGGCGACAGCCGATGCGGCGCTTGGGGTGGGCTCGATGCCCGCCCCAAGCGCCCGC
>JBCDAZ010000044.1:0-24565 GCA_039184655.1 Pseudomonadota bacterium
CGGCGGTGGGAACGCCGCTCTCATGCTGCTTCAGCACCGCAATGATCTGCTCTTCGCTGAACCGTGAACGTTTCATTGTTCGTCTCCTTCGTCGGGACGAACTCTACCTCAAACTGGAGGAGGAAACGGGGCGCAGGTCAATCAGCCTCGAGCGGTCGAGGTGGCTGATCTTCTCCTTCCCGAGATCGCGCTTGAGCGTGTTGAGAGTCGCGGCCTTGCTGCGACGCGGCGGTTTCCCTACCTCGCACATATCGGCTATATGAAAATCGATGAGGTCGCCAAAGGTCTGGAGGCGGGAGACGGACGACTTGTTCGGCGCCAGCCCCTGATCGACCCGGGTCTCCGCCTGACGGGCCCAGCGATGGGTGTCGTCGCGGCGAAGGAACGTCTCGCTCGCGTAGCGGCCCTTTCGTCTGAACTGGACCCGGTAGGCACCGGAAGGAAGCTTGGTGATTGTGGCCATTTTCGTGTGCGCTTTATGTGCAATGAGTCATCGTAACGGGCAAGTTCGGGGATGTCGGGGAATACACCGAACGTGGCAGCATCCGCCATCAAGAGCTTGAAAATGAAAAAAATAAAAGTAAATCAACACGCTAGATTGTCTATCGCGCCGATGATGGATTGGACCGACCGCCATTGCCGGTACCTGCACCGGCAGATGTCGCGGCGGGTCTGGCTCTATACCGAGATGGTGACCGCCGCGGCGCTGATCCATGGGCCTGCGGATCGCCTGCTGCGCCACAGCCCGGAAGAGCATCCGCTGGTGCTGCAGCTTGGCGGATCGGATCCGGCGGACCTGGCGCAAGCTGCTCGGATCGGGGCCGATGCCGGATATGCGGAGATCAACCTCAATTGCGGCTGCCCTTCGGACCGAGTGCAATCGGGCGCATTCGGCGCCTGCCTGATGCGCGAACCCGCTTTGGTGGCCGACTGCGTGTCGGCGATGCGCGCGGCTGTCTCGATGCCGGTCACGGTCAAATGCCGCATCGGCGTGGACGATCAGGACCCGTCCCGCGCGCTGCCCGCTTTTCTCGAGGCCGTCGCAAATGCGGGCTGCCAAAGGGTGATCATCCATGCCCGCAAGGCATGGCTGCAGGGGCTCAGCCCGCGCGAGAATCGCGACATCCCTCCGCTCGACTACGGGCTTGCGGCGGCGATGACCGCCGCGTTTCCCGATCTTGCGATCGAGCTCAACGGCGGCATTGCAAGCCTGGAAGACGCGCAGGCGCAACTTAGCCAAGGCTTTGCAGGAGTGATGATCGGGCGGGCGGCATACCAAACGCCGACAGCGATCCTTCCAGGAATTGATCCGCTCTACGGCGAGCCGCCCGGGCGAGACGCGTTTGCCGCGGTCGAGGCGATGCTTCCCTACATCGAAGCGGCATGCAGCGCGGGCACGCGGCTCAACCAGATCACTCGGCATATGCTGGGCCTTTTTGCCGGAAGGCCCGGTGCCCGGCGCTGGCGCCGCCTGCTGTCGGAGGAGGCGGGCCGTCCCGGCGCAGGAGTTGCACTGGTCCAAGCGGCGCTGGCGGCCGTGGTGCCGGATGCCGCCTGATCGGAAATTCGCCGCGCTCGGCTGGGTATCCTTGGGCCGAGTCCCAGGGTTGCGGGGCTGGGTGGATGCGGTGCGCCCGGTCGCGGCGGCGCTGGCAGCCGCAGAGGCGGGCGGGCCGCGGCGCTGCGGCGGCACTTGGTATGCTGGGGTGAACATCTTACCCAACGGGCCGGACGGGGCCCTGCCGGGTGGCCCGGCGCTGCCAAAAACGCTGACGGCAAGCGTGGCCCGGATCACTGGCTTTGCGGGCTGGGCGTGGGAGCCGGCGCAGATCTCGGTCTGTTACCCGGGCTATCCGCAGCTCGATCCGGGCGAGACGGCCGCCGCCTATCGCTACCGGCGCGACCGGGATGCGGCGCATTTGGACGGGCTTTTGCCCGAAGGGTCGGAGCGTCGTCGCCATTTGCGCGAGCAGCACGCCTTCATCCTGGGCATTCCGCTGGTCGAGACGGATCCGGATGCGGCGCCGCTGATCGTCCATGAAGGCTCGCATAAGACCATGCGGGAGGGGTTTTCGGCGCTCTTTGAGGGATGCGCGCCGGACCGATGGGGCGACGTCGATGCAACGGAGGTCTATCAGGCGCTGCGGCGTGCGGTGTTTACCGCCAACCGGCGGCGCAAGCTGCACGCGCGGCCCGGCGAGGCTTACCTTCTGCACCGTCTTTGCCTGCACGGCGTGGCGCCTTGGACCGCCGCGGTCGAGCCGCAAAAGAACGGCGCACCGCACCAGCCCTTACAGCCGCCCAAATCGCATCCGGGGCGGATGATCGCCTATTTCCGCCCGGAACCGGCAGCAGACGCGCCGCCCGGCTGGTGGCTAGGTCCCTAGGGCTGGCCCGCCTCGTCCCTGCGCTGTCGGCGTGCCTGGCGCCGCGCCGAGGGCCGGTTCGCAGCCGCGCGCAGCTGGCCCTGGCGCGCGTCGAGCTCGGCCATGATGGCCTGGCGCTCTTCGGGCGACATCGAAGACCAGCGCCCGATCTCGTCGATGCTCCGATAACAGCCGATGCAGATCCGGGCGGCGGGATGGATCTGGCAGATCTTAACGCAGGGGCTTTCAACCTCGCTTCGCTTCCAGATCCGATCGCTCATCCGTTTTCCGACCCGTGCCGTTGGTTCGAACTTTCCCTGCCGGCCAGGGCGACCAGGGCAGCCTCCAGGATATGGGCCGCGGCGAGCCGATCGACCAGCGCTGCGCGACGTTTTTGCGTCAACCCTGCCGCATCCAGCACATCCTGGGCGGCCATTGTGGTCAGCCGCTCGTCCCAAAGCAGGATTGGCCTTGGGTCGAGCCGGGCGAGGTTTCGAGCAAAAGAGCGCGTCGAATCGCACCGCGGGCCCTCGCTGCCATCCATGTTGCGCGGCAAGCCCAGCACAAAACCGGTTGCATGCCGCGCATCGGCCAGCGCGACCAGCGCCTGAAGGTCGGGCGTCAACCGGGCCGCACGACGCAGCGTGGTCAGTGGGGATGCAAGGGTCCGGTCCGCGTCGGACAGGGCGACGCCGATGGTCTTGCTGCCCAGATCGAGCGCCATCAGCACGCCGCCGGGTGCTGCCCGGTTCAGCGCTGCTGCCGCCTCGAGGATCGCGCCCATGCCTAAGGACCGAGGCCGATCGACTGCGCCGCGGCGCGGATCGTCGCCAGCGCGCGCGCATCATTCGCGAAGACGTCCTGCGCTTCGCCCCAGATGGTGCGGGCCCGCGCGATCTCCCCCAAAACGCCCAGAGAGCGGATAAGCCTAGCCCAATCCTGCGCCGGGCCGCCGTCGATCGCCAGACGCCGCGAAAGCCCTTCGACCATGTCGCGGATCATCTCTTCGCGCTCGGACGGATCGAGGGCGCGCGCCGCCTCGATCTCTGCGGATGTTGGGCCTGTCGACACGGCGTCGGGCAGCGGCGCGCCCAGCGCTGAGGCCAGCGGGCCGATGCGCGCTTCGATCGGCGCAATCCAGGGCGCATCCGGCGGACCCTCTTGGAGAAGCCGCGCCCAAAGATCGTAGGCCTCGCGCAAGCGGTTGTTCTGCGCCAGTCCCAGCCCTGCATAGTAGCGGGCGCGCGGCAGCGTCGGGTCGCGGCGCAGCGCTTCATCGAGCGCTTGCGCGGCCTGAGGCGAGACATAATCGCCGGCCGCCAGGATCATCAACTCGGCATGGGTGGCGTGATCCTCGGCTCGGGCCGCAGCGCCAAGCTGCAGCAGCAGACGCCCCTGGACCTGCTGTGCCTCGGCATAGTGACCGATGCTGCCCAAAGCGCGGGAGAGAAACCGGTAGGCCTGGATCTCGTTCGGGCGCGCCACGACGATCTCGCGCAGCTGCGCGATCATCGGCATCAGCTGGGCGTTTTCGGGCGCCGGGGCAGGTGCCGGATCGACACCATTGGCTGCCAGCAGAGCCTCGGCCTCGGCCTGGCTGAAAACCCGCGCCGAACGGTTGGCCAGGGGCGCATCGGCAAGCTCGGGATTGCCGACGCCGCGATAGACGGGATTGACAACGACGCTGCCACCGGGCAGCGCCAGGCTGACGGAGGTTGCCTCCTTCAAGGCCGCAACGCGCGCATCGGACAGGCCCGACAGGGTCAGCAACCGCTCGGTCCCAAAGTAAACCAGCGCAAAACCGACCAGCAGCGTAAGCAAGACGCCCAGCGCGCCGGCGCGCTGCAGGCCGCGCGGTGCCGGGGACGCCGGCTCGGCGCCCGGTTTGGGTCGGACCCCCGGGCGATCCGCGCCCGCCTTCTGCGCGTTCTCCATCCCCGTCTTCTGCCGCGCCTCCTTCCGCGCCTCGGCATCCGCGGCCAGCAAGCGTCGTGCGATTTCGGTCCGGCTCGCCTCTGCCTCGCGCGGCTCGATCACCCCACGGGCCAGATCGCGCTCGATCTCGGCAAGCTGGTCGCGATAAACTTGTCGATCGAAGCTGGCCCGCCCCGGCGGCGCCCCGCGACCGGCCAGAAGCGGCGCCAGAACCCAAAGGGCCGCGCAGCTCGTCAGCAAAATGAGTGAAATCCAGAACATCGGCTTGGGCAGTTCCCTTGCTGCGCGCCGAACCTAAAGATTGCACGGGGTGCCTTCAATGGCTGCAATCAGCGCAGTTGGCTGGGAGCTTGAGCGTCGGGAACGGTTCGTCGAGCGCCGACTTCGGAGGATGCGCCGCTTGAAAGGGGCTGCTAGACAAAGGGTAAAGCAGGGAGGAGGCGATGCGCCGCTATTCGGTGTTTGCGATTGCGCGCGAAGCGATGCGTTATCACAGCGGCTGGGATCGGGCCTGGAAAAGCCCCGCGCCCAAGGCCGAATATGACGTGGTGGTGGTCGGTGCCGGCGGGCATGGGCTCGCCACCGCCTACTACCTGGCCAAAAACCACGGCATCCGCAACGTCGCGGTGCTTGAAAAAGGCTGGCTTGGCGGCGGGAACACCGGGCGAAACACCACCATCATCCGCTCCAACTATCTGCAGGACGCGTCAGCCGCGATCTACGAGTTGTCGCGCAGCCTTTACGAAACGCTCAGCCAGGAGCTCAACTACAACGTCATGTTCAGCCCACGCGGCGTGATGATGCTGTGCCAGACCGAACATGAGGCCAAAGCCTTCAAGCGCACTGCGCATGCCACCCGACTGAACGGCATCCATACCCGCTATGTGGGTGCGCATGAGGTCAAGCGGCTTTGCCCGATCATGAATATCAAGGGTCCGCGCTATCCCGTTCTGGGCGGGCTCTGGCAGCCGCGTGGCGGCACGGCGCGCCATGACGCGGTCGCCTGGGGCTATGCGCGGGCGGCCTCAGATCGGGGCGTCGACATCATCCAGAACTGTGCGGTCACCGGCATCGATGTCGAGGGCGGGCGGGTGCGCGGCCTGCGCACCGAAAAAGGCGAGATCCGCTGCAAGAAGCTCTGCCTCGTGGTCGCAGGCCATTCGGGCGTTCTTGCCGAGATGGCTGGGTTCCGCCTGCCGGTGGAATCGGTCGCGCTGCAGGCCTATGTCAGCGAGCCGATCAAGCCGATGCTCGACATCGTGGTTATGGCCGGCACCGTGCATGGCTATATCAGCCAGTCCGACAAGGGCGAGCTGGTGATCGGCGGCGGGGCCGACGGTTGGAACAACTACACCCAGCGCGGCAGCTTCCAACATGTCGAGGACACCGCCCGCTCGCTCATCGAGCTCTTTCCGATCATCAGCCGGCTGAAAATGCTGCGCCAATGGGGCGGGATCGTCGATATGACCGGCGACCGTTCGCCGATTATCGGCCCGACCCCGGTGGAGGGGATCACGATCAATTGCGGCTGGGGCACGGGCGGGTTCAAGGCGATCCCCGGCTCTGGCTGGGCGACGGCGGCGCTGATTGCCAAGGGCGAAGACCCTGTGGCCAGCCCCTTCGGTCTGGAGCGCTTCACCGAGGGGCGTATGATCGACGAAAGCGTCGCGGCAGGCGTGGCGCACTGAGACGGTCGCGGGCGGGGCTGCGCAAATGATCGGCTATCTCCTTAAGAACCGGAATTACGGCTATGCGGTGCTGGTGATCCTCTGGGTGATCGCCTCAATCGCGGGGCTCTTGCTGAACTGGGTCGATCTGTTCCCCGCCTTCGGGGCGCTGGCGCTCTGCATCGGCTTCGGCGTCTTTCTTACCGGCCGCTACCTCAGCGGCGAAGAAAACCGGCTTTGGGACAGCCAGCTTGAGACCCAGCTCCGGATGATCTGGCGCTATGTCCGGCGCAGTCGGCGCGAGGATCCCACCGACCCGTTGTCGCTTGAAGAGCTGGAAAGTCGGATTTCAGATAGTTTCGAGGGTATGCTTGCGTCAAAGAACGCCCAGTCGGATCGCGACAGCTATCGGGTCGAGATGGGGTTTTCGATCCTGGGCACACTGCAATGGGGGTTCGGTGAGATGCTGATGCGTTCGTTGCATGGTTGAGAAAAGGGACCCGCCATGCTGATGCTGACTTGTCCCTATTGCGGGGTAACCGCGGAGGAGACGGAATTCCAGCCGGGCGGGGAGGCACATATCCTCAGGGCCGGGCCGGAAACCGACGATGCCGCCTTTTCCGCCTATCTTTTCCAGCGCAAGAACCCCAAGGGCGTCCATTTTGAACGCTGGCGCCACGTCTATGGCTGCGGAAAATGGTTTCATGTGGCGCGCTGCACGGTCACGCTAGAGGTCTTCGGCAGCTACAGCGCACAGATGTCGGCACCGCCGGCCGAGGTGATCGCGGCGATCCGGGCGCGTCATCCCGACTGGGTGTCGCCTTTTGCGGAGGCTGTCCAATGAGCACCCGTTTGACCGCCGGCGGGCTTTTGATCGACCGCTCCCGACCGCTCCGCTTTACCTTCAACGGCAAGACCGTAACGGGGTTTGCCGGCGACACGCTGGCCTCGGCCCTCTTGGCCTCGGGCCGCAGCGTGCTGGGCCGGTCCTTCAAATACCACCGGCCGCGCGGGCTGGTCGCCGCTGGGGTGGAAGAGCCCAACGCGCTTTTGACCGTCGGGCAGGGCGCTCGGGCCGAGCCGAACCGCCGCGCAACCGATGTGCGGCTTGAGAACGGGCTGGTCGCTGCAAGCCAGAACCACTGGCCCAGCCTTGCCTTCGATATCGGCAGTCTCAACGCGCTGCTTGCGCCGCTTTTTCCCGCCGGGTTCTACTATAAGACCTTCCTGCAGCCACGGGCGGCCTGGAAGCATCTCTTCGAACCGATCATCCGGCAGAGCGCCGGGCTGGGTCCTGCGCCAAGAAAGCCTGATCCCGATCGCTATGAGCATCTCTATGCCTTTGCCGATGTGCTGATTGTGGGGGGCGGCCTGGCCGGCCTTGCCGCTGCGCGTCAGGCCGCCGCCGCAGGCGCGCGGGTGATCTTGTTGGAACAATCGGGCCATTGGGGCGGTCGGCTGCAGGTTGACGGGCCTGCGGTGGACGGTGTGCCGGCCGCCGACTGGGTGGCGCGCGAAGTCGCAGCGCTGTCGGCGATGCCCAATCTAACGCTGCGGCTTGGTTGTTCGGTTGCGGGCGTCTTCGACCATGGCTATGTCCTGGCCGAGGAGACGCTTGCCGGCCCGCCGGCGGAGGCCGTTCGCGCAAGGCTCTGGCGGATTAGGGCCAAGCGGATCGTCACGGCGACTGGCGCGATCGAGCGTCCGCTCGCCTTTGCCGGCAATGATCTGCCCGGCGTGATGCTGGCAGGGGCGGTTCGCGACTATCTCGGCCTCTGGGCCGTCAGCCCCGGCGATCGCACCGTCGTGGTTACGAACAATGACGATGCCTACCGCACGGCAATCGCACTGGTGAGGGCCGGGCTCGACGTGCCTGCAATTGTGGATGCGCGGGGCGTGTTTTCCGCGCCGTTGCGCAGAGAGGCCGAGGCGCTCGGCATCCGGGTCGTGTTCGGGCGTGGGATCGCGCGGGTGCGCGGTCGGCGTCGGGTCGAGGCGGTGGAGCTTTGCGCCCTGGCCGGCGAAGGCGCGGTGATCGAAACCATCGCTTGCGATGCGGTTGCGATGTCGGGCGGCTGGTCTCCGGCGGTGCATCTCTGGTCGCATTGCGGCGGAAAACTCCGCTGGGATCACGGAGCGGCGCATTTCGCGCCCGACCCCGCGCGACCGCCGACCGGGGCCGACGGGTCGGGCTTCGTCCTGCCGGCCGGAACCGCGGCTGGCCATCTCGAACCGACCGCGGCGCTGGGCGATGCGACGGCCGCAGGCCGGCGCGCGGCCGAGGAGGCGGGCCATGCGCCCTCCGACGCGGCCGCTCCCCTCCTCGGTTCAAGCCCCGACACGGCGCCGATCCTGCCGGTCTGGGTCATGCCGCAAGGTGCTGCCCCGCATCTGCGCAGCAAGGCCTTTCTCGACTTTCAGAACGATGTGAAGGTCGCAGATGTCGAACTCGCCGCGCGCGAAGGGTTTCAAAGCGTCGAGCACACCAAGCGCTATACCACGCTGGGCATGGCCACCGATCAGGGCAAGACCTCCAACATCCCCGGTCTCGCGGTGCTATCCGAAGCGCTGGGTCAGCCGATCCCGCAAACCGGCACCACCACCTTTCGCCCGCCCTGGACCCCGCTCACGCTCGGCGCGGTGGCCGGCGAGGCGCGCGGGCCGCTTTTTCGGGCCACGCGGCGCAGCGTTACCGATGGCTGGGCCGAAGCACGCGGCGCGGTCTTCGAACCCGTGGCGGCCTGGCGCCGGGCCTTTGCCTATCCCCGAAAAGGTGAAACGACCCAGGTCGCGCTGCGCCGCGAGATCATGGCGGTGCGTGAGGAAGTCGGCGTGCTCGACGCCTCCACATTGGGCAAGATCCTGGTCAAGGGTCCGGATGCGGCTGTCTTCCTCGACCGCATCTACACCAATGTGATGTCGAGCCTGAAGCCCGGGCGCTGCCGCTACGGGCTGATGCTCACCGAAAACGGCTTCATCTTCGATGACGGCGTGGCGGTGCGCTACGACGACCAGACCTTCCTGATCCACACCACCACCGGCGGGGCCGAGCGGGTGCATGGACATCTAGAAGAGTGGCTGCAGACCGAATGGTGGGATCTCAACGTCCACACGCTCGATGTGACCGAAGCCTACGCGCAGTTCGCCGTAGCAGGGCCCAAGGCGCGGGCGCTGCTCGACCGGTTGGGGGTTACGCAGATCGACGGGCAGAGCCTGCCCTTCATGAGCTCGGTACTGCGCGACGTGCTTGGCGGGCCCGCGCGCATCCACCGGATTTCGTTTTCCGGCGAGCTGTCCTTTGAGATCGCGGTCCCGGCTGCGCAGGGGCTGGCGCTGTGGGACGCGCTGGTCGAGGCCGGGGCCACGCCCTACGGCACCGAAGCGATGCATGTGCTGCGCGCCGAGAAGGGCTTCATAATTGTGGGCGATGAAACCGATGGCACTGTTACGCCGCATGATCTGGGCATGTCCTGGGCCGTCTCCAAAAAGAAGGCCGACTTCATCGGCAAACGCGCGTTATCGCGTCCTTTTCTGGCTGCTGAGGGTCGCAAGCAGCTTGTCGGCCTCGACTGTCTAGAGCGAGGCAAGGGCCTGCCCGACGGTGTGCATGCCGTCGACGGGACGCGGCGCGACGGCAAGCCCAAGACCATCGGCCATGTGACCTCGACTTATTTTTCGCCGCTTCTGGGGCGCCACATCGCGCTGGGCTTGATCGAAAACGGGCCGGCGCGGCTGGGCCAGGTGCTGAACTTCCCGCTTTCGACCCGGCGCGTCTTGCAGGCCCGGGTGGTCGATCCCTGTTTTCTCGACAAGGAGGGGCAACGCCAAAATGTCTGATCGCCAACCGGCAAGCCTGGGCGCTGCGACCGTCGCGGCCGCACCGCCGATCGGGATGATCGCGCTGAAGGCCGATCTTGCCGATACAGGGCTGGCCGCTGCGCTGCTGGACGCGACCGGGCTGGCGGTGCCGCAGATCCGCCGCGCGAGCCTTGCAGGCGAGAACACCGCACTTTGGTTCGCGCCGGACGAGGTTTTAATCCTGACCCCGGATGCCGCAGCGGCAACGGCGCGTCTTGGCGCTGCACTTTCCAACACGCATCACCTTCTGGCCGATGTCTCCGGCGCCCGGCTGCGTTTTTTCATCGACGGCCCCGCGGCGCGCGATCTTCTGGCCAAAGGCGCGCCGGTCGATTTTGCGCCGGATCGGTTCCGTGCCGGCGATTTTCGGCGCACCCGGCTGGGCCAGCTGGCGGCTGCCATCTGGTGTATGGCGCCCGCGCGCTTTTGCCTGTTTTGCCACCGCTCGGTCGGCCAGCATGTCGAGCTTTGGCTCGAAACCGCGGCGGCTTCTGGCGCGGCAGGTCTCTATCGCCGATCGGAGTAACCGGCGCTTGGCTGCGGGTTTTGGCCGCGCAGCTTGCGCCCGATCCGCCCCGCCCCGCCCGATCCGCCCTCCTAGGCGGGCCGGGGTACGAGGGCGGGTCAAGCGCGCATAGCGGCTATCCTAGATGAGCCCAATGAAATCCGCCGCAGTAATATCGCTGGCATGAAGAAGATCGGCCGTATCGAGCAGTGCAAGCATGTCGGTGCCGATTGCGACGGTCACATGGCCTGGCTCGATCTCGGCGATGGCGATATCGGCAAAGCGGACGCCGAAATCCGACACGTCGATAAGGTCGGACCCGTCCGTAAAATCCCGAACCTTGTCGGCCCCGGCCGATGGCTGAAACAGAAACGTGTCCGCACCGTTCCCGCCGAAGAGCTGGTCGTCGCCGGGCCCGCCATTAAGGCGGTCTTGCCCGTTCTGGCCCTTCAGAACATCATCGCCCGCCCCGCCGAACAGGCGGTCTTCGCCCTTTCCGGCCTTGAGCATGTCTGCCCCGCCCTCGCCAATCAGAGTGTCCTTGCCGCTGAGTCCCTGCAAGAGATCGTCGCCCGCCCTGCCCCAAAGCGTGTTGTCATAGCCCGTACCCATCACAAAATCGTCGCCGGAGCCACCGATGGCATTTTCGATCAGCGCGCTGCGGGCGCGTTGCCCGGCCACCCCCTTGGCGATGCCGATGCTGGCAAAATCCGCCCCGATCTGCGAGAATTCGCCCGGTCGGAGATCGATAGATACGGCTTCCGACTGGTTATCGGCGCTAAACGTGTCGATACCGCCGGCATCCCAGATCGTGGCAATCAGCGTCTCGCCATCGCCGATGGTGAAAGAGGTCGTGCCGCCCGGCGCGAAATAGACATCGTCGCCTGTGCGCGTCTCGAGATTGGCGCCGTAGGCGATCTGCAGGGCTTGCAGGTCGAGCAGCATGGGGGTCTGAGGGGCCGCAAGGTTCGCCCCGCTTTGCCCGGGCACCGGGTTGCTCGACATCATCGTGTAGAGCCGGTTGTCGAAGTCTGCCGGCAGCGAGCCGGTTTCGGCCGTCTCCGAAAGCCCCAGCGCGGTGCCGATCGCGGCCAAGGCGGCCGCTTGGCCGGCCCCGCCGAAATCGGCAAAATCGGGACCGGCGCTGTTAAGCCAGATATCGCCGTCCTGGGCCGCACTGCCCGGCCCGCTCGCGATCGCATCCGGGGCGCCGGCCCCGAAATCGAGCGCGCCGAGCAGGATCGCACCGACATCCTCCTCAGGCGCCGGTGCAGCGGCGGGGGTCGTCGCCAAAGCCGGTTGCAAGTCGAGCGAGCCGCCGCGCCCCTTGAACTGCCAGACGCCGATCTCCCCGGTATTGCCCACGGTTGTCTCCAGCGCCAGCATCTTGCCCTGTTTGCCCGAGCCCGGGATTTCGATGGCGTTCGATCCCGTGCCGGCAGTCACGCCCGCAGTAGCAACGATCCCGCCCACACCGTTGGTGCCGCCGCTGGCATCGCCCGAGACCCAGTTGATGTCGCCGTAGCGCAGCAAAACATTATAGTCGGTCCCGCCTTTGAAAACGATTTGAACCTGAAAGCTGTTTTGCGATTTTCCGTTGCGATCGTAGTAGTTTACGTTGTCCCAAGTTACCGTAATTACGGCGTTGACGGTGTCGAAATCAACATGGATTTCGCCGCTTTCATCGCCCTTCAGCGCGCCGGCACGCGTATCGATATCGGCCCAGAAGGGCGCGAACATCGGTGTGTAGCCATCGCTGATCGCACGGGGAGAATAGGATAAAACGCCATTGCCGAACGACACCGAGCCGTTGGTGTTGACGAACATCTGATCATAGACGGTGCCGTAGACATTAATGCCGTTGGGCATGACAGAGGTGATGTCATAGGCGAAATACCCGTCATCCGAGCGGGGTACGGTGATTTCGCCAAACCCAGCGCTGCCGCCAAGACCGGAGACGAGCGCCGAGACACTGCCCCCGCGCGCGGGCGCCTCGACCAGCTCGGTCAGACCCAGATCCGCAATTTCGGCAAAACGCTGCAGGCTGGTGCGCAGCATCAGCGTCTCTTCCACACCGATACGCGGATCGATGTCGAGATCGAAACTCTGCCCGCCGATCTCGAACCCATCGCCGGAAACATAGCTGTCCGGCACGCTCTGCACGAAGGTAAAACCGATGCTGCCACCGCCCGTATGCCACAAAGCGGCGGTGCTGGTCAGAACCGATTCGTAGGCGTTGGTCGGAATGGTCTCGGCCACCAGAAATCCCCCAGGGTCACGTGATCTGCGCGCACCGTTTCGCGCCGCGCCCCGCGAAGCTGCGGCAACCGAGCAGATCGTCCTTACGGATGTCCCATGCCGATAGTTACAATTGATGGCTAACAGAGCATGAACATCCGCCGGGGATAGATGGCAATTTTCTGACAGTTCTCTCAAAAAACCTGAGACCGCTCGTGCGCTTGCCCGGCGCGAAATCTAGCCGGCTTTCACGCCGCCCAAGCCATGCGTTCGGCGCATAGCGGGGTTCGGTCAGGCCGCCCTGCACAACAGCCCTGCGCGATGCCAGATCCTCTCTTAACGCCGATGCCGAAGAAGGCCCCTCGGCAAGGAACGGAGAGAACCGATGTACTTCACCAACCCCGAACTCGCCCGAATCGCGGAAGAAGCCCACGCCCTGCGCGCAGCGTATTTTCGCAAGGCCGTGATGGCTGCGTTTCGCTTCTTGGCTCAGCGTTTAACCCCGTCTTGGGGCCGTGCGCGCCCGGTGCGGTCGTAAGGGGCATTTCCCGCAACCCGCAAACCGCTTAGGGATGCGGGTGTGACGGATCGACCGAGGATAAAGCTGCGCCCTGGCAAGGGCGCGCGGCTCATGGCCGGGGCGCCCTGGGCGTATTTTGACGAGATTGCGATGGATCGGCGTAGCCGGTCGCTGCCGGCCGGTCAAATCGTGCGACTGGAAACGCCCGAGCGCGCGGTTCTGGGCACGGCCGCCTTCAACCCCGGCTCGAAGATCGCAGCGCGCTTGCTCGACCCCAACCCCGATGCGGCCATCGACCAGGCCTGGTTTGCCAACAGGCTTGCCCGCGCCCAAGCCCTGCGTCAGACGCTTTTCCAGGCCCCGCCCTATCGCCTGATCCATGCCGAGGCGGATGGGCTGCCCGGGGTGATCGTCGATCAATACGGCACGGCCGCCGTCATCCAGCCCAACGCGGCTTGGGCCGATGCAAGGATCGATGCGCTGGCCGAGGCCGTGCTTGCGGTCACGCAGGTCGAAACGCTGATTCTCAACGGACAAAGCCGAGCCCGGCGGCTGGAAGGGTTGGAGACGCGCACCGATCTTTTCAAAGGCCAGGCCGATGCGCCGATGCCCGTGCGGATGAACGGCGCGACCTATCTGGCCGATCTCACCGGCGGTCAGAAAACCGGGCTTTTTCTCGATCAGCGGGCCAACCACGCC
The DNA here is from genome assembly GCA_039184655.1 of Pseudomonadota bacterium. Classification (GTDB taxonomy): domain Bacteria; phylum Pseudomonadota; class Alphaproteobacteria; order Rhodobacterales; family Rhodobacteraceae; genus J013. The sequence goes on from JBCDAZ010000044.1 coordinate 13,789, forward strand.
TTTGCGGCACAGCTCGGCCAGGGCGGCCGGGTGCTGGATCTGTTTGCGCATGTCGGCGGCTTTGGCCTCGCCGCGCTTGCGGGCGGTGCGGCCGAGGGTCTGGCGGTCGACAGCTCTGCCGCGGCTCTGGATTTGGCCGAGGCGGGCGCCCGCGCAACCGGCGTCGCCGATCGCTACACAACCCGGCGGGCCGACGCTTTCGATGCGCTGCGCGACCTTGCAACCGAGGGGCAACGCTTCGATCTGGTGATTTGCGACCCGCCTGCCTTCGCGCCCAGCCGCGAGGCCCTTTCGGGCGGTCTGCGCGCCTATGAGCGGCTGGCGCGTGCGGCATGCCGGGTGGTGGCGCCCTCGGGCTTCCTGGTGCTCTGCTCTTGCAGCCATGCCGCCGATCTGGCGCGGTTTCGAAGCGCCAGCCTGGGCGGCGTGGCGCGCGCCGAACGGACGGCCCGCATCTTGGCCACCGGAGAGGCGGGACCCGACCATCCCGTCCACCCGGCGCTGGCCGAGACATCCTATCTCAAGGCGCTCTTTCTGGCGCTGGACTGATGCGCACGGTACTTGATGCCTGCGTTCTGCTGCCTGGGGTGATGCGGGCGGTTTTGCTTGCAGCGGCGCGGCGGGGGCATTTCGAGCCGGTCTGGTCGCCGCGGATACTGGAAGAATGGGCGCGGGCTGCGATCCGCATCGACCCGCTGGCCGAAGGGCCGGTTCGCCAGGCGACCGCCAGGATGGCCGAGGCGTTTCCCAACGCATCAGTCGACGCGGTGGACCTGCCTGAGGGCACGCTGCCCGATCCCCACGATCTGCATGTGCTGGGGACATGCCGCGCGGCCGGCGCTGGGTTCCTCGTCACCCGCAATCACCGCGACTTTCCGACCGGCACGCTTGGTCGGTTTGGCGTGTCGCGCAGCGACCCCGACCCGTTCCTGACCGCCTTTGCCATCGAGGATTCCGGTTTGCTGAGCCTTGCGGCCGAAATCGCAGCGCAAGCCGCGCCCGATCTTGCGCCGCGAACCGTGCTGAAACGGGCAAACCTGCCCCGGCTCGGAAAGCATCTGGGGCAACAACTTGGGTCGGAGTTGCGCGATCGAACGGGCGAATCGCGGGCCTAGGGGCGCTGCGGCGCAGGGTCTGTCTTGGCGCTCAACGCGAATGGGGCTGCTGGCGCGGCGCCGCCCATCGGCTGGGAAGGGTCGTTGAGCCCGACCGCCTTGCCCGTCAACGGATCACGCGCAACCCCAGAGGGGCAGGCGTAGAGCTTGGGAAAGACCAGCCGCTGGGCGATTTCGACCCGACCGCGGGCGGCAAGCGCGGCCAGAACCTCGGCCCCCAGCCTGGGATCGGCCCGGACCGAGCCGCGATCCGAAGCGTCGATCCGCGGGTGGTTCATCGCCGTTTCCAGATCCATGCCGAAATCGAGCATCAGCGACGCGATCTGAGCCACAGCGGGCATGATATGGTTGGCCCCGGACGCGCCCAGCGCAAAGATCGGCGTTCCGTTGCGGGTGGCAACCAGGGGGGTCATGTTCGATGCGTTGATGCGCTTGGCACCAGCAATCGAGGTGGGAAATCCCGGGCGCGGGTCGAAATAGGCCACCGAGTTGTTCATCAAGATGCCGGTGCGCGGGGATAGCCAACAGGCGCCGAAACGGTTGAGAAGCGTGTAGGTCAGCGCGACCATCGAACCGTCGGCATCGACGGCGGACAGCGAGGACGTGCAGCTCGCTGGACCGCCTCTTCCAGGCGCGCGACCGATCCGCAGGTTATGCGCTGCCCAAGCCGCATCCAGCCCGTCTGCGACGATACCCCAGGCGGTCCCGTCGGGCGCGGCAGCCGGGGTCAGCCGCGCTTCCAGATGCGCCAGGAAATCGGCCAGACGCTGCCCGCCGCTGGTCGGGCCGGCATGATAAAGCACAGAATCCCGATGCCGTGCCGCATGCGCTGGGTAGCAAAGCGGCGTGTAGCCAGCGAGATCGTCCTGGGTGATCAGCGATCCCGCAGCGGCCAGGTCGGCCGCAAGCGCCGCGCCGACAGGCCCGGACCAAAGCGCCGGGCCGCCATGCTCGGCGAGCTGCCGCAGCGTTGCTGCCAAGGCGCCCAGCGGCAGATGCGTCTCAGGTTGCGGCGGATGTCCGCCGGGCAGGTAGAGCCGTGCCGCACCGGGATCGGCGGCCAGATCGGCGGCGCATAGCGCCACCTGCAGCGTTGCGAACCAGTCAACCGGCAGACCCCGCTCGGCCAGCGCAATGGCCGGCGCCAATAGGGTGTCCAGCCCCAGACGCCCGAAACGCGCAGAGAGCGATGTCAGCCCCGCAACGGCGCCGGGCACCGTAGCGGAACTGGCACCGACGGTGTTCTTGCGCCCCTGCACGCCAGGAAACCCCATGATCGTTTCGGGAAGGTCGGGATCGATGGGATAGGCCTCAGGGGTTGCGGCTGCAGCCAGCACGCCCTGAAAGTCCACGACCTCGGCCACGCCGCCGATATGGACCACGGCGAAACCCGAACCGCCCAGCCCGCACATCCAGGGCTCGACCGCCGCCAGGGCGAATGCCGCGGCCACCGCGGCATCGACCGCGTTGCCGCCTTGCGCTAGCATCGCCGCCCCGGCCTGCGCGGCCAGATAATGCTGCGCCGCAACCACCCCGTCTGCCGACGCGCTGGCGGCTTTTTCGATGCGCCACTGCTCCAGATCGGCGTTCATTCCGAGGCTCAGAGCCCAGGCGCGGCGCTGTCCTCGCGCGTCTCATCCATCAGCCGATGCAGATGGGCGATGAAATAGCGGGTATGCGCATTGTCAACCGTGCGCTGCGCGGCCTCCTTCCACGCCGCATAGGCCGTGGCGTAATTGGGAAAGATCCCAACCACGTCGATCTCTTCAGTGTTCTTGAAGGTTGTGCTGTCGGGGCTGATCAGCTCGCCGCCGAAAACCAGATGCAGGAGTGCCATGGGTCGCCTTTCTGCTTGCTTTGGATCCGCGCTCGCGCTGGTTTCAGGGCGCTCTCGCCGGCGGTTTTTGCTTGCCCGTTCAGCCTGGCGCCCTGAGGCTGCCTGTATCGACCATCTGCCGAAACATGTCGACCACAGCCTTGCTGATCGGGCTGTATTGCAACCCAAGCGCCTGTTTGGACTTGCTGTTGTCGGCTTTCCAAGGATAGCCCAGGTTTCTTGCCACAAAACGACGGGTGATCGATTTGTCGATCATCGGCCCTGCTAGCCAGACCAGCCATTTCGGGGCCTCGCTTTTGGGAAATGGCCAGCGCTCGCCGAACTCCAACCTGAGCATCCGGGCAAGATCGAGAAAGGTGCGGCTTTCGGCCGAAACGATATGCCGGCCTTCGGCGGCTGCGTCAAAGGCGGCCCGCAAATGCGCTGTGGCGACATCGCGCACATCAACCACGCCAAGCGTGATCGGCGGCGCGCCGGTCTTTAGCGTGCCGTCGGCGATCTGCCGGATCAGGTTGTGAGACTCCGAAGTTGAGACCCCCGCCACGCTCGGCCCCAGCACGAGGGCGGGGTTGATGACCACAAGCGACCAGCGCGATTGCGCGCCATGCATGGCCCAGGCCTCCTTCTCGGCCACCGTTTTGGAATAGGAATAGGCTTGATGCGCGACCGAGGAGGTGGTGTTCCAGGCCGCCTCGGTCAGCACTTGCCCAGGCAGGGCGGCCAGATCGGCCGCATCGCCATACATCGCCACGACCGAAGAGGTCAGGACCAAGCGCTGCACGCTGTCGCTCCGCTCCACAGCGCTCAGCACGTTCCGAGTGCCGAGCAACGCGGGATCGACCAGATCGCGCTGCGGATCGGAGATCCGGGAGGTAAAAGGCGAAGCGGTGTGAAAGACGATGCGGCAGCCGGCCATCGCCTCTTCGAAGGTTCCGTTCTCCAGCAGGTCGGCCCGAAAATATCGGATCGCGCCCGGGGCGGCCTGGGCGATTTTGTCGAGTGGTTCCAGCCGGCCTGTGTCCGTCGGATCGCGCACGGTTGCATGCACGGTCACGCCGGCTTCGAGAAGCGCTTTGACGATCCAGCCCGCAACGAAACCGGTGGCGCCTGTCACCAAAACCGGTGCCTCCGTCGTGATCTCAAACATGCTTGCGCCTCCGCCTTATCCATCCGCCTTGCGCATTCGGCTTCTTGCTGCACCGCATCATCGGATCTGGGCGCGGGCCTGTCCAGCGAAAGCGCGGCCGCCGATCATAGTCGGAACGGGCATCCGTGGGCGACATCAGGCGGCGACCTCCGGCGGCTGCATCCCGCACCGGCGCCGTGCGCCCGGCCCATTACGGCCGGCGCACACCGATTGCGTCAAGTGCCGCGTCGATCTCGGCAGAAATGTCGGCGTCTCTTGCAGCGTCTCTTGCGCCGGTTTTGCCTTCGGGGCGATCGCCGCCAGCCGCTGCCATGTCGCAGTGCTTCCCGCTGGCCTGCGCAACCAGCCGGTCGAAGCGCGTGCGCAGCGCGGCCTTTTCCTCGCCCCGGCAATCGTTCCAAGGGCGGCCTTGCAACCCCATCGCCAGCGCGTAAAATGCGATGAAATGCGGCCGCGCACCGCTGGCCAGAAGCCGCGCATAGGCCGCGTCTGCGCCCAGATCGATTACCGCTTGCGCGCTGTGCAACCCAGCCCTTGCAAAGGCCGCATCCGAAGCCGGGCCGAGATTTCGGATTGCGGAGACGGGTCTGGCCATGCCGCGAGCCTATGTGCGGCAGCCGCCGCAGCGCAATCGTCTATTGGAGCGAAGGACGGTCCCAACCCTCGGGATCGATCAGCGCAAGCGGATCGCGCCGACCGCGCAGAAACCGTGCCAGGGTTTCAGGATAGAGCCGATGCTCGGCAGGTAAGAGACGCGCGGCAAGGCTTTGGGGCGTGTCGCCGGTCTTTACCGGGACGACCGTCTGGCCCAGGATCGGTCCGGCATCGAGCGCCTCGGTCACCGCATGCACGGTCGCACCATGCACGGCCATTCCCGCCTGGAGCGCGCGGGCATGGGTATTGCGCCCGGGAAAAAGCGGCAGCAGCGAGGGGTGGATGTTCAGCAGGCGACCCTGCCATTGCGCAACGAATGCGGGACCCAGCACCCGCATGAAGCCCGCCAGGCAGACCACCGAGACCGAGGCGGCACGAAGCCGATCGGAGAGCGCCGCGTCGAAGGCGGCCCGGTCGGCAAAGGCGCGATGGTCCAGGGACTCGGCCGGGACGCCCAGCGCTGCTGCGCGCCCCAAGCCTTCGACATCGGGGCGGTTCGCAATCACCAGAGCGGGCAAGCCCGGGACGGCACCAGCCTGCATAGCCCGGACCAGCGCCTGCATGTTCGACCCGCCGCCCGAGATCAGGATGCCGACCCGCGCGCGGCTCACGCCAGACGACCGCGATAGTGCAGGCCCGGCAGTTCGCTGACCCGGCCGATCCGATAGACCGTCTCGCCCGCATCTTGCAAAAGCTGCGTCAGGGCATCGGCGCGCGCGGCCGACACCGCCAGAACCAGGCCAAGGCCGCAGTTGAAGGTCTCCAGCATGCCGCTATCGTCAAGTCCGGCGGCTTTTTGCGCCCAGGCAAAGATCGGCGGCATGGGCCAGGCGTCCAGCGCGACCTCCGCGCCGATGCCCGATGGCAGCATGCGCGGCAGATTGCCCGTAATCCCGCCGCCGGTTATGTGGGCGATGCCATGCACGCCGCCGGCGCGCAAAGCGGCAAGCCCAGCGGCAATGTAGATTCGAGTGGGCGTCAGCAAAGCCTCGCCGAGCGCGCTGTTGGCAAAGGGGGCGGCATCGCTCCAACGCAGCCCGGTCTCGCCGGCCAGACGGCGAAGCAGCGAAAACCCGTTCGAATGCGCCCCGGATGCGGCAAGCCCCAACAAGACATCGCCCGGAGCAACACTTTGGGGCAGGCTCGCCCCCCGCTCCACTGCCCCAACCGCGAAACCGGCCAGATCGAAATCGCCGGCCGCATACATACCGGGCATCTCGGCCGTCTCACCCCCGATCAGGGCGCAGCCCGCAATGCGGCAGCCTTCGGCCACACCGCCGACAACCGCCGCCGCAGCATCGACCGAAAGCGCGCCAGTGGCGAAATAGTCCAAAAAAAAGAGCGGTTCGGCACCCTGGCAGAGCAGGTCGTTGACGCACATCGCAACCAGGTCGATGCCGACCTCGCCCAGTACGCCGGTATCGATGGCAAGGCGCAGCTTGGTGCCGACGCCATCGGTGGCCGCCACCAGCACCGGATCGCGATAGCCCGCCGCCGCCGGGTCGAACAGCGCGCCGAACCCACCCAGGCGGTCCATCACGCCAGGACGCGCCGTGGCTGCCGCCATCGGCGCGATGCGTGCAACCAGCGCGTCGCCGGCGGCCACATCGACACCTGCGGCCGCGTAGGTCAACGGATCGCGGCGTTCACGGCGGTCGGGCATGGCGCATCCCCTGGGCTACGGTGCCGGGAACCGGTCGGAACCGGCCGGGCTTAGCTTTGCTTATCGGCTTGGGCGAGATCGACCAGCATCTTGTAGTTGCGGATTTCAAGCTCACGCCCGCGCTTGGCCAGAAGCCCCATCTTGGTCATCCGCGAGAACTCGCGGGCCACCGATTCGCGCCGCGCGCCGATGCGGTTGGCGATCTCCTCATGGGTGGGGTGCGGTTTGATCCGGGCGGTGTTCGCCTGATAGTCGGGCCGGCCGCAAAGACGCAGAAGCTCTGAATGCAAACGCCCCTGAACCGACAGCGAAGTCGTCTCATAGTACCGCTCGGTCAACAGATGCAGCCGCGAATGCGCCGCGCGCAACAGGCCGATGGCAATCTCCGGATCGGTGCGCAAAAACCGCATGAAGCTTTCGCTGGGCATCCGCGCGATCAGCGAGGTTTCGGAGGTTTCGACCGTGGCGGATCGGGTGGTGTTGGAGATCGCCGCAATCTCGCCCAGCACTGTACCGGGCAGCGCGTCTTCCAGATGCACGAGCCGACCGGCGCTGGTGTACATCGCCACGCGGGCGCGGCCCGAGAGAACGAAGACAACGCTGCTGTCGCGCTCGCCCTTATACATCAGGATCGTACCGGGTTCGACAACATTGGCGCGACAGGCCGCGGCAACACGATCCAACGCGCCGTCATCCAAAGCGCTGAGACAATGCACCTGCCGCAGGAAGGTCTTGTCGGGTATCATTTTCGCCGTCCCTGGTTTGGTCGAAAGAATGCAAGAGGCGCCGGCGCTTGGCAAGTGCGCGGACAGTCACCCGATGAGAGCCATTGACGCAGACGGAGGCACGATGCCAAACACGGGCCTGCGCAATGGGCCCGTAGCTCAACGGTTAGAGCAGACCGCTCATAACGGTTTGGTTGGGGGTTCGAATCCCTCCGGGCCTACCAGACAGTCCTGTGCTTTCGGAGTGCATTTGGGTGCTTTTGGAAAGACGCGTGATTTCCGTGGGTTAGGGGGGTACGCCGGGTGGGCCGATTGGTTTGGATGTGAGAGGGGGATTTGCTACGGAATGGGCGCTGCCCATAGGCTTCGTCTCTGGATGTGTCCAAACCGATTTCAGGGCAGGGGCGTTTTGCCGAGCATCGGGGCCTGATTCTTGATCCACCGCTTGTCGGCCTTTGCGCATCTGGATTGTCGGTAGGACCAGGCTGACGCCTCAGGCGAGGAGCGCGCACTGCTCTTCCCAGAGGAACGGCAGGGCGTCGAGCCTGCGCAGTCTGTGAGCCGAGAGGCTCGTGGGCTGACGCTCATCGAGGATGGTCTCAATCAGATCGGGGGCGAGGAAGGCCAGTTGCAGGGACCGGGAGACGTCAGCGATGTCGATAGGGTCTGTCGCGGCGATCTCGGAGATCGTCATTGGGTTCGCCCGATCTGTGTAGATCGCCAACCGGCGGCGGGCATTAACCAAGGTCTGGATCAGGTTTGGATCGGGGGATGCCGCATCTCCTGCGGCGCCCCGAAGGATCATTTGCAGTGCGGCTCCACGGCGGTCGAGGCGGATCGCGGCAATGATCTCGAAGGTGAGATCGGGATTGTTGCCGGGGGATAAGGCATCGTCGAGCGGCTCGGCCAAATCGACCGTGGCGGCGAGCTGATCGTCGGTGAGATCGACAGGCCGGGTAACCTGGTGCAGCAGGTTCTGGCCTTCCGGGCCCGCCGGATCATGCAGCAGCTTAACCAATCTCCCAGTTGCTGTCAGCAAAGTGTCAACCTGAGTTGGCTCGTCGACGCCGCTTATCAAGGCGCTGCGCTGCTCCGGATCGGAAAGATGTGTGCGGATCGCCTCTGCCAGGGCCGCCTCGATCTGTGCGCCCGGAATGCGCCAGCCCGAGCCACCGGCTGCCCTCGATCAAGCCGGGACTGATATAGTAGCGATAGCGCTTGCCCCTCTTCTTGGCATGGACCGGGCGAATACGCTGACCCTTGGGATCACGGAGCTTGCCCGCGAGCGGGCTTGGGTTTTGGGCTTTGGAGCGATTGGCGTGGCACCTGCGGTTTGCCGCCAGCATCCTCTGGGCGCGGTTCCAGGTCTCGCGATCCAGGATCGGTTTATGCTGGCCGTCATAGACCTGGTCGCGATGCCGGATGGAGCCGATCAGGATGGGGTTCGACAGGACCCAGTAGAGCTTGCCCTTGGAGAAGGCGCAGCCGCCGGATTGTCGTCCCGTGCGGATTACCGTGCAGATAGGGGTCTTGTACCCCTGATCGGCCAACTCTGCTTGAAGAAGCCGTATAGAGCCGAGATCCAAATAGCGCCGGAAGATATGACGCGCCAAATCGGCTTCTTCCGGGTTGATCAGCAGCTTACGATGCTCGGCCCGATAGCCCAAGCGTGGCACACCGCCCATCCAGATGCCGTTCTGCTTTGAGGCCGCGATCTTGTCCCTGATGCGTTCCGCCGTGACCTCACGCTCAAACTGGGCGAACGAGAGCAGTACGTTCAGCGTCAGCCCATGCTGGTGGTGGTGTTGAAGGTCTGGCTGACCGATACGAAGGAGACTTCCGCCGGATCGAAGATGGCCACGATCCGGGCGAACTCTGCCAGGGACCGCGTCAGACGGTCAACCTTATGGACCACGACCACATCTATTGTGCCGGCTTCGATATCGGCGAGCAGGCGTTCCAATGCCGGCAGATCCATCGATCCGCCGGAGAAGCCAGCATCATCATAGAGGGTCGGGAGTTCCACCCACCCCTCGTGACGTTGGCTGGTGATGTAAGCCGCACAGGCTTCGCGCTGGGCGTCGAGGGAGTTGAAATCCTGCTCCAATCCCTCCTAGGTGGACTTGCGGGTATAGATCGCGCAGCGGAGTGGCTTGGTCATGATGCGGATCGCTTTGACGGCCTGAGGCCGAAGAAAGCCGGGCCATTGCGGTTAGTCCCCGTGACCTCCTTCGCGACACCCGAGAGCGAACCATAGCTCTTGCCCCGCCAGAGATAGCCCTGTTTCGTGACATGGACCTCATGGCGGATGCCCTGCCAATCGCGGATCAGCCGGGTGCCCGGCGCAGGTCGGGCAGCATTCGATGCGGTGGCGGGCGATAGTTTGTCGCCAGATCCGTGCTCCTTGCGTGATCCGGTCAGCGCCGCCAGCCGCCGGGCCAGTTCCGGGTTCAGCCCACCATAGTGATTGGCCTGCCAACGCCAGGCGATGCCGAGCATCAAAAACCCTTTACGCGCGGCCCTGGGCGGGTCGGCCCCCCAGGCTTGCCGCCAGGCAGCCTTAAGGGCGGCGTTGTCCAGATCAGGCAAGCGGGCGATCCTGTCCCGGATCGCGTTGGGCAGTGAAGTGATCCCGCTGCGTCCCTTTTGCATTCGCATTCCCATGGATCAGGCCGCAGCGCTCGGGAGGTAGCGATATGCCCTGCGGTCCGCTTGGGTGGCGAGGGTGATGGCGAAACCGCGCTGGCGTAGCCGGGTGAGTGCTGCCCTCAGCTTGTGCGGTTGCCAGCTTGTCTGATCGACGAGCTCTGCGAGTGTCGCGCCGGCAGAGCGTTCTTAGGCCTCCGGTACAAGTCCGCGCTTGCCTTGGAGGCGAGGTGCGGCACCGGTAACGGCGTTGGATCGGTTGCAAGGCTCTGCAGTACCCGGTGAGGCAACTTTCGATTGGCTGCCCTGATCTGCGTTACCGCTGTCAGCGGCCACGGGCAGATGATCAGGCGCGCCGCCTCGACACCGATCGCGGAGAGGCCCGCGGGCGTGATCTTCAGGCCGATCCTGCGATCCTCTTCTTCACGCCGGCAGGAGGTGTCGGACTGCGCCATCACTTTCTCCGCCAGTCCGCGCTTCACCAGCACGGTGAAGGATCGTGTCAGCGCCGCGCCCGTTGCCGTGATGCTGTCCGGCACCGGCAGCAGGCTGCCATCGGGCCGGGCCGCGGCCTGGGACAGCAGGATGGATTGGGTATCTGTCAGTTTGGTCATCCTGGTGGGTCCTTTGTCATCGGTCGCACGCCGATCGCGCGGCCTCCCACCACCTGAAGCCCGGGCCTTGCCCAGGGTCTTGGCGCCGCGGTCCCGGTCGTGCCGCCACCAGCACCAAGGCTTGGCGTCTGCGCGAAGTCCAGTCTTATTAGGAGGGATACTCATCCTTGTCGTCCGGATCCAATGATTGGCCTTCATTCCCTTCAGCTAACGCGCTATAGCGTTTCCCGATCAATCTGGTTCATATCCTGCTGCGGTGAAGAAGTTTGCGCTCTCGTCCGGGGCGATGAGATCGCCGCGGCGGCCGATCGCGTCCCAGAGGCCCTCGACGGTTCGCGCGGCGGCCCTTCTGAGGGAGCGCCTTGCGCTTTGAGAA
>JBCDAZ010000045.1:0-24346 GCA_039184655.1 Pseudomonadota bacterium
CGCAGTCAGGGTCATACTGGTCTTGGTCATCGGGGGCGCCGTCTGGTCCGTCGTAGACGTCGCCAAACGCCACCGCGACCATACAGCGCGAGGGCCAACCCACTGACCCCGCGAACACCCGCTGAATTTCCACCACCTGCTAGGATAGGAACCCTTCCTGTCACCCTGTCACCCTGTCACCCTGTCACCCTGTCACCCTGTCACCCTGTCACCCTGTCACCCTGTCACCCTGTCACCCTGTCACCCTGTCACCCTGTCACTCTCTCCAAGCGCTGTGTTTCGGACGTGACTCAGGCGGCGTCTTCCTGTCCTGGATGCTTTGCGGTCTGAACCCGGAAAAAACTGACAAGCGTCTGCAGTTTTTGCGCGCCCGTTGCTAGATTGCGCGCATTTGAGGCGCTTTGCTCGGCCATTGTGGCGTTTTGCTGGGTCATCTCATCCATATGGGCGACCGCCGAGGAAACCTCCTGCGCGCCCGTCGACTGCTCAACGCTGACCTGGGCTATACGCTTGATGGTCGCTTCAACCTGCAAGATCGACGCCACGATACCTTCCAGCGACGCGCCGGTTTCATTGACGAGGGCCACCCCTTCGGAAACCTGCGTGGCACTGGTTTCGATCAGCGCACGGATGTGGCGCGAGGATTCGGAGGTCCGCTGCGCCAAGGCGCGAACCTCTGAGGCGACAACCGCAAACCCTTTACCCGCATCGCCGGCGCGCGCTGCCTCAACGGCGGCGTTAAGCGCTAGCAAATTGGTCTGAAACGCAATGCTGTCGATGACATTGACGATGTCGGAGATATGCCCGGCGCTTTTTTCGATCTCCTGCATGGCAACGACGGCGCGACGCACAATGGCGCCCCCTGTATCCGCCCGCTCGGACGCTTCGGAGGCAAGCCGGCTTGCGCTGGCCGAGCTGTCGGCATTGCTTTTTATCGAGGCCGACATCTCCTCCATGGTCGCAGCCGTTTCCTCCAGCGCCGAGGATTGCTGTTCGGCGCGCTGGGCAAGATCGTTCGCGCCGACCGTTATCTGTTCGGAGCCGTCACGGACGCCGCGCACCGTCGCGGTAATCTGTTGGATCAGCTCGGAGAGGCGATCGACGGTTTGGTTAACATTGCCCTGAAGGTCTAAAAAAGCACCCTCGAATGTTCCCCCCATACGCTCGCGCAGATCGCCCTGGGCGACCTGGGCAAGCACCCGGCCGGTTTCGTCCAATCCCGACTGCATGGTCCGAAGCAGGCGGTTGACGCTGCCGGCCAACTCGTTGATTTCCGGATCGGGGAATTCGGTGGGAACCTGGCTGGAGAATTCGCCCGCCACAGCGCGGTCGACCACCATGCCGAAGGCGGTCTGCAACTCCGACATCATACGACGCCGCGCTTTGGACGCGGCGCGATCGGCTTCCTCCTTCTCGCCCGCCATCTGGCGCACCCGAACCGCATTCTGCTTAAATACCGTCAGCGCCTTGGCCATCAGGCCAAGCTCGTGGCTCTGATCGGCGCCGCGTACTTCAATGTTGAGGTCGTCGTTGGCCAGCGCCGTCATGGTCTTTGCCATCAGGGTAACGCTCCGGGTCACGGACCGGGCGATGACCAGGGCGAGCGCGGCACCACCAAGAAGCGCCACCACCCCAAGAGCCGAAACAAGCCACATGGTCCAATCGGCGATGGCGGCGCCTTCGGGACCCAGCCGTCGCTGCTGCGCCACGACCGTCTCGACGATCTGCTCATAGGCGTCCTGCATCGAGGGGCCGAGCGTGTCAAGCTCCTGGTCGCGGATCGCATTCCGCTCCGAGACAATGGTCCAAAGCGCATTCGACACGCTTTGAAACTGGGCAAGATCGGCGATCGTCGCCTCGGCATTGACGCGCCGATCAGGGTTCTGCAGCGTCTCAAGAAGCGTATCGAGACGCTTGCCGGCTTCCCGCATATGACGCGCAGCCGCAGAGAAGGCCGCTTGGTCGTTCGTGAGCAGGAAGCGCTCGGTGTAAAACCGACCCAACATCAGCTCCTGCTGGGCGATCCCGGCATAAAAGGCCGCTCTGGTGTCGCCGTCGCGATAAGCCGATTCCATAATGGAGGTAAGCTGTTTTCGTGCCTTCGGTCCGAGCATCACAAGCTGCGCAACGGCACTGTCATGCCGCGCCTGCAGCACGGTCATCTGGGAAAAACTGTCGCGGTACCGGTCGATCTGGACCGCAAGCTGCGCAAACCTATCCTCAATCTCCGGCCGCCCGCCGAACAACGCCTCGACCTGGGGCTTTTCCGCAATGATCTCCCCGATATTGTCGGTCACTTCTGTTGCAACATCGTCCGCGGGACCAATGCGGTACAGAAAGGCTGCCATCCGCGCTTCGAACAGATCTTCGACGAAGTCGTTAACCAGTAGGGTCTGACGCGCGGTCGCCCGGTACTCGATAAAAATCGCCGCAATACGTCCGGTTGCCCACCAGCTGAAGCCGACCAGAACAGCAAGGAGGGCGAGCACCATGCCGAATCCGAAAAAGATGCGACGACCAACGCCCCAGCTGCGCATCCATGTCTCCCATAAGCTGCTTTTGGGATGTCGGCGTATCGCAGGGTATGGTTTTCGAAGCGTAAAGAGCAGCGTCGCCAAGCGCCGGATGGGCGTGGCGGCATCGCCGCCCGCGGCTCAGGCGGGTGTAAATGCCAGTCGGGTGTAACGGCCAGTGGCGTGCAGGGTCCGGTCGAGGGCCAGGGTCAGTCGGCTGCGAGCAACGTTTGCAGAGAGGGCTGCCAATCATACCCCGCGCGCGCGAGTTTGTAGCCTACATCGTAGAGCAGAGACATATAGACGGGGTCGAAGAAATCCTCTGGCACCGCGCTGAAACTGTCGGGCACGAAGGCGAGATTGTAGCGAAAACCATCGCGGATGGCGACGTTGCGCATGATGGCAAGCGTGCCCACGGTCTGCGATTTGATCAGCGTCGAGATCGAGCGCTCCGACACCGAAACCAGCTGCAGGTCGAGCGGCGCGTATTCCGGTTTAAGCTTCGCGTTGCGAATGACGTAGAGTTGGCGATTTCGCTCCGGCACGCCCAGACGGTCGAGCACCTCGCCCAGATTGATACCGATGGGGTAGGCGAAAACCGAAAGGGCCACGCCGCCATCGACATGCAGCTCGGTGTAGCGCGCACCGCCAGCCTCGACATCGAAGAACACCGGCGGGAACACCCCGGGGATCGATGCCGAGGCCAGCATGATTTTTCGGATAAGGGCCGGCGCGTCGGGATGTCCGGACGCAGCGATTTGGCCGACATCCCAGATCACCGGGCGCTGCGCGTCGAGATAGGTGGTGCCGATCAAAAGGCGGCGCCCACGCCGATGCTCGCGCGCGATCTGCGCGACCAGCGTCGGTGTCATCTCCTCGATCAGGATCTGCTCCAGCGGCTGCGAATCGGCCACCGAAAGCGCGCCGAAGATCGCGCCGAGAAAGGCAAAATCGATGACCTCCTCGGTGGTCACTTCGGTGTAGAAGCGCTCCAGTACCCGGTCGAACTCCGGCCCTAGAAAGGCAAACGGCGCGATCAGCGCGCCGGTTGAAATGCCGGTCACCACATCGAAAACCGGGCGGTCGCCATGCTCGGTCCAGCCTTTCAACAGCCCTGCGCCGAAAGCGCCGTCGGGTCCGCCGCCCGAGAGCGCCAGGATCGTGAACGCGCTGTTGTCCAGGCCGCCTTCGCGCCGGTTGGCCGCAAAAGCGTCAATGCGGACCGGGTCGAAGGCCAGGCTCTCTCCGAAAAGCACCCGAGCGTCGGGGAAGCCCGGGATCTCGGCCAGCCGAAAGCGATCGGCCGGCGGTGCGGAAGGGACCCGTGTCTGTTCGCCGCCGCACCCCACCAAGAAGAGTGCGGTTAGGGTAAGGAAAATTGATCGCAACATGATCCCGTCCGCTATGATCTACGCTCCCGTACGAAGGTAAAGCCCCCGAGGCGCCCCCGTGGCGAACCCGAGGAGCCCCCGTGGCGCCCCCGTCGGGCCAGGGCCGAGCCGGGCGTCAGCCCAACGCCGCATCTTGCCCATAGCGCTAAGCGCGCTTGCGCACAATCGAGCCCTTGGGGTTGGGTGCGCCGGTGCCGCCTGGGGTTCGACGGGAAGCGGTGCAAATCGTCACCTGCAAGGTTTTCTTGGACCCGCAAGGGCACGACCTAGGTCCGGGACTGGTCGAGCCGCGCGGCAAGCCTATTGAGGCGCATCCGCTCGGGGCTTTCGGGATCGACCAGCGCCTCGCTCTGCGCCAGCACCTGTCGCGCGAGTTCGGGGTAGCCTGTTTCGATAAAGAGTCGCGCTAGGGGAAGCATCAAAGTCGGATCGCTCAGATGCGGGATCACCTCGTTGAGATGCGAAACCGCCTGTTCGCGACCCAAAAGCAAGCGCACCAGATAGGCCAGTGTGCGCGCCTCGGGCCGGGCTTTTTCCAGCGCGCGCAAGCGGGTGTTGAGCAGCCCCGCAAGGGTTGTAAGGTCAATCGCTGCGGGGTCTTCTGCCAAGGCCGTGATTTGGGAAAAGTCGATCGCCCCGCCGGTGGTCTCGGCCAACCAGGCGACGTCCGATGCGACGGCATCGACAAAGCGCGGCCAATCGAAATCGGGCATCCGAAACGGGCTGTCGGTCGTGGTCTGCCGCAAGGCAGAGACCAACGTGCGCGCCCGTTCCGGGTTCAGCGCACCGTCGATCAGCGGCGGCGCGGTTCTGTTGATCGCCTCAAGGCACAAAACGGCCGTGTGGTCGAGCGCCTCATTGACCCGCATGGCCCTGATGCCCAGGCTTGCGGCATCCCGCCCAAAGGCGGTGTGCAGAAAGTCCTCGACCACATCGCCCCCCGCCAGCCGGTCGCGTCGAAACGGGCGGATAAGCACCCGATCCGCACCGAAGGCGGCCTGAAACTTCTCGATCCGACGGCGGTAGTTGGGCCGCAGCGACGCCGCGGCCGGGCTGCCTGGCGCGGGCGCGAGCGTGTCGGTACGGATCTGCGCAAACGTCATGCCGCCGCGCACATGCTGTTGCGCCTGACTGTTGGCATAGCCCAGCGGATCGCGGACATAGACGATCACATCGATCTCGGCGCAATGTCGTGCCAGGCAGGCCTGTAGGGCTGCGACCTCGCCCGGTGCAAAATCGGCAATGCCTTCGCCCGAGATCACTTTTACCGCCGGTTCGGGCTTGGCCAGAAACGTCTCAAGCCAGGCCAAAGCGTCATCGGCAAAAGCGCGCCGGACCGCCGGCGTCGCATAGCCCATGATCCGCAACAGCCGGTATTCTTCGACATTCGCATGGAAGGCCGCGTGCAGATAACTGTGGTTCTCGCGCCAGTCGAAATAGGCAATGCCGGATTCGGCCAGCTGCGCGCGTTGCGCAAAACAGCTGCGCTGGATCGAGGAGCTACCCGTTTTCGTTGTGCCGATATGAAGGACGCAGCGGATCACGGCGCGTCGGCGGCCTCCCCGACCTCGGCCACTTCCGGTGCGGGTTGCATCAGCCCCAAGGGCGCGCCGGCATCATCGAGGATGATCATCACGCGGCCGACCTCGGGCACATCGAAGGGCGGGCGTCGGATCTCACCCCCCGCGGCCAGCACCGCTGCATGGGTTTCGTCGATGTCTTCTACGGCAAAATAGTGAAACCAGTGATTCGGGATGCCCTTGAAATAATCTTCTTCCATCAAGAAGATACCGCCGACCAATGTGTCGCCATTCTTGATCAGGCGATAGGGCGCGCCGTCGGCCATGGGGACCGTTTCGATCGTCCAGCCCAGCACCTTGGTGTAAAACGCCTCCGCCGCCTCCGGATCGCGCGTGTTGAGCTCCAGCCAGTGAAAATCGCCATGTCTGCTGGTCATTGCACCCCTCCATCTCCTCGGTATTGGGTCTTTGCAGGCCTTATACCGCGCTTGCCTGCGGCGCGACAGGCGGCAGTTGCGAAGATCTTGCGAGACGGGCTGTTCGGGGCGAGGCGAGGCAGCACGTGTGAAGCCGCCAGGGCGGCAGGGCCAGGGTCGGTTTGAGCAGCAGGGCAAGCCTGCCTGCGGGCTGTGTCACGAAACCATCATCGGCCTGTGGTGCGCTTGGCTTCGGCCCTGGCCAGTTGCACGAACAGGATGCCGCCGCTACCGGTAGCATAGCGGGGTCAGGAATGGTGCGGAGCGCGGCAAATGAGACAGCGACAGCATTGCGGCCGATGGCCGACCCAGGCGGGCATCCCGGCCCGCATGGCGCCCGCAAAAAACACCCAACAGCGAGGATGAACGATGAAACGACTGCTTCTTGCGGGGGCTGCGACCCTTGCGATGGCCGGAGCGGCCATGGCGGCCTGCCCGCCTGTCACCCAGGCGGACCGGGCGGGCGTGCCGGCAGGGCCCTACTCCCAGCAATACGAGATGGCCGAGTTTCAGGAGCTGGCCGGCTGCACCATGACATTTACCGCCAATCCGGATATCGCGGCGCTGAACGCCCAGATCCAGGGCAATCCGGACCTGCCGCCGCTGGCCGAACGTCTGCCCAGCGAGCCGCTGGTGCTGGTGCCGTATGCCGAGATCGGCACCCATGGCGGCACCATGCGCGCGCTCTCCAACGCCACCGAGGCCGGCACCTCCGACTTTCTGTCGGTGCGGCATGTGAACCTGGTTCGTTATGCCGACGATCTGCAGACCATTGTCCCCAACATCGCGAAATCCTGGGAGTGGAACGCCGATTTCACGCGTCTCACCTTCACCCTTCGCGAAGGCCATAAATGGTCGGACGGCGCGCCCTTTACTTCGGCCGATGTGGCGTTCTGGCTCAACAATCTCGCGCTCGATCCCAATGTGATCGAGAGCCCGAAGGATTATGTGCTGGTTGGCAGCGACCCGATTGCCATCGAGATCGCCGACGCGCAGACCTTCACCTTCGTTCTGCCCGCGCCCAAGCCGGGGCTTCTGATCCACTTTGCCAATTCCTATGCCCAGGGCTTTCAGCCGCGGCATTTCCTGGGTCAGTTCCACCCCGACATCAATCCGGATGCCGATGCTGTGGCAGCCGAGTTTGGATTTGAGAGCGGCTATGCGCTTTTGAACTTCTACTATGGCAATTCGGACTGGACCGACACGCCCACCCCGATGCTGCGCGACCCCGAGCTGGCCGCAAGACTGCCCGCCGCAACCCAGCCGACGCTGGAAAGCCATATCTATGTAACGGACACGACCGAGGGGCGCCGGCTGGTTGCTAACCCCTATTTCCACATGGTCGACACCCAGGGCAACCAGCTGCCCTATATCTCCGAGCAGGACGAGCTCTACATCAACGAAAACGAGGTGCGGATCCTCAAGCTGGTGAATGGCGAGGTCGACTACAAATCCCAGTCGGTGCAGCTGCCCTCGGCACCCATCCTTCTGGAAAACCAGGAAAAGGGCGATTACACGATCCAGCTCAAGCCGACCATCGCGATGCCCACCTTCTCCTTCAACGTGACGTCCGAGGATGAGGGCAAGCGCGCGATTTTCGGCGATGTGCGCTTCCGCCGGGCCATGTCGATTGCCATCAACCGCGACGAGCTCAACGAGACGGTGTTCTTCGGTCTGGGCGAGCCCAAGCAGTATATCGGCTTTTCCCCGACCCCCGATTTCGTCGATCCGACCCTGACCAGCTATGCGGCCGCCTATGATCCGGCCGGTGCGATGGCGCTGCTCGATGAGATCGGCCTAGTCGACACCAATGGCGACGGGTTCCGCGAACTGCCCAATGGCGACAGCCTGATCCTGAACCTGCAATTTTCCACCCAGGGGATTGCCGGCGAGGTCGTCGAGTTCGTCGGGCAGTACTGGGCCGAAGTCGGCATTCAGACCAGCGTCAAGGAAGTGACGCCCGACGAGTACCGCTCGGCGCAATCGGCCAACAAGCTCGATGTGGGCATGTGGCAGAAGGGCCAGCCGGTGGCCGTGGTTCTGGGCAACAATGAGCTCTGGGTGCCGCCGTTCGAGAACTATTTCGGCCACCGCTCGGGTATGCTCTGGGCCGAATGGGTGGAATCCGACGGGGCCGCGGGCATCGAGCCGCCCGCCGAGGTCAAGGCGCTGATGGCCGATATCGCCGCCTTCCAGGCCGCCACGCCGGGTTCGGACGCGGCCAATGAGATCGGGGCAAGGATGGCCAAGGCGATGACCGAGAACCTCTTCTTTATCGGCACTGTCCAGGCCCCGAACCCGATCTACCACCGCAATGCGCTGCGCAATGTGACCGAGTTCAAGACCTGGTCCTATGAGTACTACCGGACCTACCCCTATGCGTCGCCGCAATGGTTTCTTGCGGACGCAAACTGATGGATCCGTCATCGGATCGACCCTCGATCTGATCACCCTTTCAGCCGGGCGTGCCACGCGCCCGGCTTTTCTTCGCGCCTCTGCCATTTTCCGTTGCAATGCTTCGGGGCCGGCATGAGAGTTTCTTGAGCAGAGGGAGTGCCATGCCGCAATTCGTGCAGTTCGTCATTGTACGCGCAGCAATGGCAGTGTTCACCCTTACGCTCGTTTCGCTGATTGTGTTCTCGCTGATGGAGCTGGTGCCCGGCGATTGCGCCGAGCGCTATGTCGCCTTCAAAAACACCCAGGGCCAACAGATCACGGTGGCCGATATCGAGGCCGAACGGGTGCGGCTGGGGCTCGACCGGCCGTTTTTCGAGCGCTGGTCGACCTGGCTTATCGGCGCCTTTCAGGGCGATTTCGGCGAAAGCTGTATCCTGCGGCTCGATATTGCCCAGCTTCTGGGCGACAAGTTCCTGATCAGCCTGGCGATCTGCCTGACCGCGCTGGTTCTGGCCTATCTGATCGCGATCCCGGTGGGGATCCTGTCGGCCTCGACCAACAATGCGGTGATGAACAACTCGCTGCGTCTGTTCAGCTATCTGGGGTTGGCGATCCCGAATTTTCTGCTGGCGCTGATCATCATGCTGATCTCCACGATCTATTTCGGCGACAGCCTGACGGGGCTCTTCTCGGCCGAGTATCGCGACGCGCCCTGGTCCTGGGAGAAGTTCCTCGATTTCCTGTCTCGGGCCTGGGTGCCGGTCTTCATCCTGGGCTGGTCGGCGACGGCCTTCGCACTGCAAACCGTGCGCGCACTGATGGCCGACGAGATCGGCAAGCTCTATGTCACCGCGGCGCGGGCACGCGGGATCTCGGGTGGCAGGCTTCTCTGGCGCTACCCCGCCCGCCATGCGCTGGCGCCGATCTTCAACAGCTTCGGCTTCGATCTCAACCGCATCTTCAATGAGCTGCCCATCGTGGCGATGATCCTTATTCTCACCGAGGCGGGCAGCCTTCTGATCGACGGGCTGGCCCGGTCGAACGATCAACAGATGGCCGGCGCTGTGATCTTCTTGCTGACCGCCAGCATCGTATTGCTGAACTTCGTGACCGACCTGATCCTGGCGATGACCGATCCGCGGGTGCGCCGCGGCATTTTGGGGTAGATCCATGACCGACGCGCCCATCGACCGCCCCGCCCCTGCGGCCCTCGACGACAAGGCCCAGGCCAGGAAGGAAACCTACTTCACCGCCTCGCAGGGCCAGCTGATCCGCGCGCGCTTCATGAAAAACCGCACAGCGGTTGTGGCCGGGGTGGTGCTGATCCTGATGGTGCTGATGGGTCTCTTCGCCCCGTTTCTCTCGCCCTATGATCCGACCGTTGCCGGACGGGATCGCGACTACCTCAACGGCCCGCCGCAGATCCCGATGTTTTGCGACGACAATGGCTGCTCGACCCGGCCCTTCCTTCACACCGTGGAGATGAAGCGCAACATGCAGACCCTGCGCATGGAGCCCACCATCACCGATGAGCGGCGCTATGTGGTGTTTTTCGTCGAGGGGGCGGTGTATCGCCTGTTCGGGCTAACCTTCAGCACCCGGCTTTTCGGGGTCGAGACCGGCAAGATCCACCTTTTCGGCACCGACAGCGAGGGAAAGGACATCTTCAGCCGCACCCTGCATGCGATCTGGACCTCGCTTGCGGTGGGTACGATCGGGGTACTGATCTCCTTCGTGCTGGCGCTCATCATCGGCGGGATATCGGGCTATTTCGGCGGCTGGATCGACGGGGTGATCCAGATGATCACCGATGCGGTCCGAACCATCCCCGCCATCCCGCTTTTCATGGCGATCGCGGCGATCATGACCGCCTATTACCCCGCGGTCAGCGCCGAGACGCGCTTCATGATCATCTCGGTCATTCTGGGGCTGATCGGCTGGCCGACCCTGGCGCGCCGCGTGCGCACCCATCTTCTGACCGAGCGCACGCAGGACTACGTCCTCGCCGCCCAGCTTTGCGGGGCATCGTCGGGGCATGTGATCCGCCGGCATCTGCTGCCCAGCTTCACCAGCTACATCATCGTCGATCTGGTGATCTCGTTTCCCTATATGGTGCTAAGCGAGACGGCGCTGAGCTTCATCGGGCTGGGCTTGAAGGAGCCGGTGAGCTCGCTCGGCGTCCTGTTGCAGAACGTCTCCTCCATCGATGTGCTGTCGAACTTCCAATGGGAGTTCATTCCGGTGATCTTCTTTATCACCCTGGTGCTGGCCTTCGTCTTTGTCGGCGATGGGCTGCGCGATGCCGCCGATCCCTATTCGGATGCCAAGAAATGATCCGAACGGCGCGGCCCGACGATACCCCCGCCTTGGGCGCGATCGCCGAGGCGGCGGGGCTGTTTCCGGCCGATCTGCTCGCGCCGATGATCGCGCCGGCCTTTGCGGACGCACCCGATCTCTGGATGGTTGCCGAGGAGGCCGGTGCGCCGGTCGGCCTTGCCTTTGCCAGACCCGAGCCGATGACCGACCGGGTTTGGAACCTGCTGGCCCTGGCCGTGGCGCCGGCCGCGCGTGGCGCGGGGCTCGCGGGGGCGCTCATCGCCCGGATCGAGGCGGCCAGCGAAGCGCGGATGATGATCGTCGAGACCACCCAGCTTCCCGAGCAGGCCGCGGCGCGGGCGCTTTACGAAGGCAAGGGGTATACCGAAGAGGGCCGGGTGCGGGGTTTTTACAGGGTAGGCGAGGACAAGGTGATCTTCCGGAAAGTACTGCAATGAGCCGCTTGATCGAGGTTCAGAACCTGACCCTGCAATTTCAGACCGATGAGGGGCTGATCACGGCAGTGGAGGATGTGTCCTTCGCGGTAGCGCCGGGCGAGGTGATGGGGTTGGTCGGCGAGTCCGGCTCCGGCAAATCGGTGACGGCCAAGTCGATTATGCAGCTCAACCCCTCCAATGCCCGCTATGGGCCGCAGAGCCGCATCACGCTTCATCTGCCCGAAGGCGAGATCGACGTTCTGTCCCTGCGCCGGCCCCGCGAGATGCGGGTGATCCGCGGCGGGGCGGTCTCGATGATCTTTCAGGAACCGATGGCAAGCTTTGCCCCGGCCATCACCATCGGCGATCAGATGGTCGAACAGCTGGTGCTGCACACCGACATGACCAAGCGCCAGGCGCGCAGCCTGTCCATCGAGATGCTCGACCGGGTCGGCATCAAGGATCCCGCGCGCCGGTTCGATCAATACGCCTTCGAGCTTTCGGGCGGGATGCGCCAGCGCGCGATGATTGCGATGGCGCTCTCCACAAGCCCCAAGCTGCTGATCGCCGATGAACCCACCACCGCGCTCGATGTCACCATCCAGGCCCAGGTGATCGCGCTGATGAAGGATCTGGTGGCCGAGTTCGGCATGGGCATCATCTTCATCACCCATGATCTGGGGGTGATCGCCCAGACCGCCGACCGGGTGGCGGTGATGTATCTGGGACGGATCATGGAGATCGGGCCGGTGCGGGATGTGATCCGCCACCCCGCCCATGCCTATACGCAAGGGCTGATCAACGCCCTGCCCAATCTTGAGGATCTCGACGCGCCGCTCACGCCGATCCCGGGCGATATCCCCAGCCCGCTGGAGCGGCCCGCAGGCTGCGTCTTTCACCCGCGCAACGCCCTGCTCAAGCCCGGCTCGCGCTATGAGCGCGAGGTGCCGCCGCTGACCGAGGTGAGCCCGGGCCATTTTGCCGCCCTCTTTCCTGAAGATGTCGCGAGGCCGGCATGACGGATCTGTCCGGGAAGGCCGGGCCGGAGGCCGAACCGCTGGTGGCCATCGACGACGTTTCGATCCACTTCCCGCTGGGCCGCAGTCTCTTTGGCAAACCGCCCATGCTCAAAGCGGTCGATCATGTCAGCCTTGAAATTCCCAAGGGCAGTTTTGTGGGGCTGGTCGGTGAAAGCGGGTCCGGCAAGACCACACTGGGCCGGGCGATCCTGCAGGCCGTGCCGATCACGGGCGGGGCGATCCGTTATGCCGATGGCGAGGTCGCCTATGATGTTGCCAAGCTTGGCACCGAGGCGTTGCGCGACTATCGCCGGCGCGCCCAGCTGATCTTTCAGGACCCCTATGCCGCCCTCTCGCCGCGCATGACGGTGCGCGACATCATCGCCGAGCCTCTGGAGGTGATGAAGCTCACCCGCAGCCGCGAGGAAACCGACCAGCGGGTGCGTGAGATCGCCGCCAAATGCCGGCTGAACCTGGAGCATCTGCGGCGCTTCCCGCATGCCTTTTCGGGCGGGCAGCGGCAGCGGATCTCGATTGCGCGCGCCCTGGTCTGCGGGCCGAAATTCGTGGTGGCCGATGAGGCGGTCGCGGCCCTCGACGTCTCGATCCAGGCCGACATCCTGAACCTGCTGAAGACCCTGCAGCGGGATCTCGATCTGACGTTCCTCTTCATCAGCCATGATCTTTCGGTGGTGGCCCATGTCTGCGATCATGTCGCGGTGATGTATCACGGCAAGATCATGGAGCAGGCGCCGACGCGGCAGCTTTTTGCCAATCCGCAGCATGCCTATACCCGCTCGCTTTTGTCGGCGATCCCGTCGCTCGACCCCGATGAGCGGCTCAACGCCATCGCCTACAGTCCGGCCTGAGCGGCGGCCGGCACGAAAACGGGGGCGGCCGAAGCCGCCCCCGCCCCGCAAGCATGCTAAGTCGATCAGAAGATGAAGTCCGATGCGGTCAGATCGGCCGAGGTCAGATTGCCCGAGGCCATGATCAGCAGCTCGTCCGCTCCGTAGGCCACCGTCACCTTGCCGGGCTTGTGATCGATGAAGCCGAGCTGATGGAAAGCAAAGCCGTCGAGCTTGATCTTGTCGACATTGTCCTCGAAGCCGACGATCCGATCGAGATCGGTGTCGACCGAAAGGTCGAACCAGTCCGCCCCCGTGCCGCCGGCCATAAGGTCTGCGCCGGTGCCGTCGAAGATCCAGTCATTGCCCGAATTGCCCTTGATCTTGTCGTTGCCGGTCCCGCCATAGAGGAAGTCATTGCCACCATTGCCCTTGACGATGTCGTTGCCGCTATCGCCCAGCACAGTGTCGTTGCCAAGCCCGCCGCGCAGACGGTCTTCATTGCTGCCACCGTAAACGGCGTCGTTGTCGAGCCCGCCATCGATGAAATCGTCGCCAAGGTCGCCGCGCAGGATGTCGAACCCAGCCTCGCCGAGGATGGCGTCGTCACCCGCACGGCCGTTGACGCTGTCGTTGCCGGCCTGGGCGTAAAGCTTGTTGTCGCCCGCATCGCCGAGGATCCGCTCGGCGCCCTGACTGCCGACAAGCTGCTCGAACCCGAAGATCGTCTCCGAAAAGCTGCCATAGCTGGCGCTGTTGGCCTGCAGGTCGAAGATGACCGGGGTCGAGGGCGTCCCCCAGCTCAGGGCCGAGAAGTCGATCTTATCCTCGGTGCCGCTACCGCCGCTGAAATAGTCGCCATCGCCGAAGCTTGAATCGCCGACGATAATGCGATCATTGCCCGCGCCGCCATAGGCGAAGTCCTGACCCGTGCCGACGGCGATGATGTCGTTGCCTGCCGCGCCGAAGACCACGTCATTGCCCGCACCGGCCTCGACGCTGTCATCGCCCGAACCCATTTCCAGCCGGTTGGCCGCAGAGGTGCCGGTGACGCTGTCATCCTGGTTGCCGAAAATGGCATTCTCGAAACCGGTGAAGAGCTCCAGCGCGCTGTATTCGACCGAAAGCCCGGAGTTCAGATCGAACGTGTACCTCCAGTTATCGACCGAAAGGTCGAGCGTGTCGACGCCGCTGCCGCCATACATCGTCTCCGACCCGGTGGTGGCGATCATAGTGTCGTTGCCGCCATTGCCATAGAGGGTCTGGCCGGTGCCGGCCGAGGTGATGGTGCTGTCGCCCGAGCCGTCCCGGTAGATCTCGATGCTTGCCACATTGGCCGTGCCGTTCACCCCGGTGCCGCTGAGCGTGCCGGCCTCGAAATCGATGTTCAGCCCGTTATAGGTGCTGGCAGCATGGCTGAGCGTGTCGGTGCCGGCGCCGCCATAGCTGTTGTCGTAAAACTCGCCATTGTTGACCACAAAAAGGTCGTCGCCATCGCCGCCATAGGCATGGTCGGTCCAGGTGCCGCCCTCCAGGATGTCGTCTTCGTCTCCGCCATAAAGATAGTCGACGCCCGCGCCCCCATAGAGGCGGTCTTCATCGCCCAAACCCGACAGGATGTCGTTGCCGTCATACCCGTAGATGTTGTCGCGCTCGCTCGACCCGGTCAGCCAGTTGATATTGGCATCGCCGTAAATGGTGATGCTGTCGGCGCTGCTGCCGGTGTCGCGCCAGTCTTGAAACGTCCACTGCGACAGGCTGACATTGTTGGAGGTGCCGTCGGTGTAGACGCGGATATGGGCGTTCGAGCCGGAGGTCGAATCCGCGTCGACGAGCAGATCTGAAGCCAGGTCGGTGCCCTGTGCCAGATCCGAGCTGTTGAAACTGACCGTCTTGTCGACGCCGGTCTGGGCGTAGAATTCCAGCTCCTCGATCGAGGAGAACTGGCCGCCGCGCATATCATAATAACCGGCACCCTGCAGCAGGAGCCTATCCGAGCCGGTGCCGCCAAAGACATACTCGCCGGTGCGCGCATCCTCGCCATTGGTGTAACGGAATGTGTCGTTGCCAGCGCCGCCATACATGGTGTCGTCGCCGCCGAAGCCTTCGATGGTATCGGCGCCGCTGGTACCAAAAAGCCAGTTATTGCCGGCATTGCCGAGTTCCACCGCGTTCAGGCCGACAGACAGATCGTCGACAAGGGTGTCCTCAATGCGAATAACGCGGTTGTCTACGGTTTTGTCAAAAACAGTCTTGGACATGATTGTATCGCTTTCCTTGCAAGCAGTGTTATTTTTCACCGCCAATTGGGATTGTATATCGTTCGTCCAACCCATTGAGACGCAAATAATACGCAGATTATATGGCAATACAGATCTCTCCTTTGCCTCTTCCGTACTGGTTTTTGCGTCGTTGGAGCAGAGTTAATTCGTAGCCTTGTCAAGCGCTAGGCCCGGTAGCGGCCAGACTGTGCTGCGAAGCACATTCGCGCGGTTTGATGGCGGGAATTTGTGCGCACCGTCACGCCGAAAGGGGTGGATTGGCCGGTTTTCACCGGTCGGACCGACCGCGTCGGGCTACAATAAGGCGGCAATCATGCGGTGCGCTGACGCGCAAGTCTTGAGATCCGCGGCCCGGACTGCGCCGGGATCGCGGACGCCTGCGGTGCCGCGACGAACACTGCGCAAGCGTGTCTGCTAATGTCAGGCGGTTTGGCGGGCAACATTCTGGCCGGCGGCCGTCCAACGGGCGTAGCCCCCATCGTGGGAATACGAACGCCGCTTCGCGGCTTGCCTGGATCGCGGTTTTTGCCCGGAAGGTTCCAGGGCGGGGGCTGTGACGGGGGCTCGATGGTGTGGCGCTAGCCGCGGCGCCGGCGGCGACCGCCGCGCTCGCTGCCCGCCTCGCCGGGGGGCTTGTTGAAGCGGATCCACTCCGCCCCATGCGCGTCATTGTTCATCAGGAAGTTGGCCGCGCGTACCGCCTCCATCTCTTTGCCCGGGCTCGCCTTCATGGGGGGCATTCCCAAAAGCGTCGCCAGCGCGGCGCGGTCGATACCCTCGGGCAGGGCCACGCCCACCGCCGTCAGCGCCGCAATCCGCTCATCGAGCTTCTTGTCAGAGGTGGCGAGCTGCACCGGGTTCATGATCGCCGAGGTCATCCCGGCGGTGATCGCCATGGGCAGGAAGGCGTTGTTGATGCCATGGCGGTTGGGCAGGCCGAAGGAGATGTTGGAGGCCCCGCATGTGGTGTTCACACCCAGCTCGTCGCGCAGCTTGCGCACCAGGGCAAAGACCTGCTGACCGGCCGTGGCCATGGCGCCCACCGGCATGACCAGCGGATCGACCACGATGTCATGCGCGGGGATCCCGAAATCGGCCGCCCGCTCGACGATTTTTCGAGCCACGGAAAAGCGCACATCGGGATCTTCGGAAATGCCGGTGTCGTCATTGGAGATCGCCACGACCGGCACATTGTATTTCTTGACCAGCGGCAGCACCTGCTCTAGCCGCTCCTCCTCGCCGGTGACGGAGTTCAGCAGCGGCCTTCCTTGTGCGACCGCAAGGCCCGCCTCCAGCGCCCCGGGCACCGAGCTGTCGACGCAGAGCGGCACATCGACCAGACCCTGCACCAGCTCAATCATCTGGCGCATAAGCGGCGGTTCGGTCTGGTTGGGATCGGGGTTGGAATTATAGACCACCCCGGCATTGACATCGAGCACCGCCGCCCCGCAGGCGACCTGATCGAGGGCATCGCGCTCAACGGTCGAGAAATCGCCCGCCTCCAGCTCGGCGGCCAGCTTCTTGCGTCCGGTCGGGTTGATCCGCTCGCCGATCACGCAGAAGGGCTGGTCGAAGCCGATAATGACGGTCTTCGTGTTCGATTCGACAACAGTTTGGGTCATGACGGGTTCCTAACGCGCCGGGCGGGCGCGCCGCAATGGCGCTTTGCGCGGCGGGCTGCGGGTCAGGCGATGGCGGCCCCGGCCGCGGGCCGACCATAGGCGTCGAAAAAGCCGGCCGAGGGACCGATCCCACCCAGCGGGAAGACATGCACCGCCTCGACCAGGAAATCGGGATTGGCGGCCTTGTGCGCAGCAAGATCGCGCAGGATGTCGATCGGTGTGAAGGGTAAGAGCAGTTTGGTCACATCCGCCGCGCGCCGGGTCAGCACCCGCAGGCTGGGCCCCACACCGCAGGCCATGGCGAATTTGATCAGGGTTTGCAGCTTGGCCGGTCCCGCCACGCCGATATGGATGGGCAGGTCGATGCCCTCGGCGCGCAACCGCTCGGCCCAGGCGATGACCGGATCGGCCTCGAAACAAAACTGGGTGGCCAGCGCCATCTGCGCATCGGTCCGCTGGGCAAAGGCATGCTTCCAGCGCAGGGCCGCCATCACCGCCGCATCCGAGCCGTCGGGATCGATGTCGCGATTGCCCTCCGGATGGCCGGCGACATGAATCCGTGTGAAGCCGTGGCGGTCGAGCAGGCCGGTCTCAAGGATCTCCATGGCGTTGGAGAGATCGCCGCGCACCTCCGAGACCCCGCCGGCCAGGACCAGCGCCTGGGTGACCCCCGCATCGGCATAGGCCTTGACCCATTCAGCCAGCCGGGCCTGGCTTTCCACGACCCGGGCCGGGATGTGGGGCATGACCGCGAACCCTTCGGCCCGCAGCCTCGTGACGGTGGCGAGCATCTCTTCAAAGGGCGTGCCGTCGATATGGGCGACATAGATCCGGGTGCCGGTGGGCAGAATGGCACGGAAATCGGGGATCTTGGCCGCGGTGCGGGGCATGACCTCGATCGAAAAGCCCTGAAGAAAGCCGGCAAGTCCGGTTTCGGCGGGCGCCACCTCCGGTTTTGGCCGAAAACTCAGAATACGCGCCATGGCTTGGCCTCCTTCACGCTGGGCCCGGACCGGCCGCGGTGCGGGGACCGTCGCGCCAGCCGTCATTTTCGATCAACGCCTTCAGCGCCGCCTGGTCGTAGGAGGCCTCCAACCGCTCAGCCTCGGCTTGGGCAAGCGCCTCGGGCGCGCCGGCCATCTCGATCGGGTCGGCCTTGCGCCATTCGGCCAAATAAGCATCGGTTCCCGCCGCGCCGATGCGCATCGCGCAACGGTCGATCGCCTGCTCGAATCGCTCCGCCAGCTGGCGCTTTGCCCCAAGCCGCCCGCGCCCCACGATCACCTGAGCCGGAATGTCGCGCCAATAAACGATGGTGACTTCGGGCATGCCGCTTCCTTGCGTCGTTCTATCGCGGATATCGCCCGGTCCGCGGCTGTCGGCCCCGCCTTGCGGCGACGATCGGCGGCGCGATTGCGACATTGCTGCATCTGCTGTCGGGCGCAGGAATTGACCAATGTCGCGAACGAACCTTGAAATGTCGGGTTTCTCGCAGTACACAGGCAGCTATCTTCAATCAGGCGGGCAAGCCCCATGCAGCAGCGTACCGGCCCGGAAACGGGCCCGACGATTTCATTTGAATTTTTTCCGCCTGCAACGCCGGCCGCGACCCTGCGTCTTTGGCGCTCGGTGGAGCGGTTGGCGCCGCTGGGCCCAAAATTCGTCTCGGTGACCTATGGCGCCGGCGGTACGACGCGGGACCGGACCATGGCGGCCATCATGACCATCCGCGACCGTGCGCGGATCGATGTCGCCGGCCATCTGACCTGTGTCGGCGCAAGCCGGGCGGAGACGTTGAACGTCGCGCGCGCATACCGCCGTCTTGGCGCCCGGGCCGTCGTTGCCTTGCGGGGGGACCCGCCCAAGGGTGAGGACCGCTTCACCCCGCATGCGGAGGGCTTTCGCTCGGCCGCCGAGCTTGTGGCCGGGCTGCGGGGCGACGGGGTACGCGAAATTTATGTCGCGGCCTATCCCGAAGTGCATCCCGATGCCACCTCGCCCGAGGATGACCTCGACAACCTCAAACGCAAACTCGATGCCGGGGCAACCGCTGCGATCACGCAGTTCTTCTTCGACACCGACGCCTTTTTGCGGTTTCGGGACCGAGCGGCGGCGGCCGGAATTGCGGCGCCAATCTATCCCGGCCTGTTGCCGATCGAGAATTTTGAGAAGATGTGCAATTTCGCGGCCCGCTGCGCAACGGCGGTGCCGGCCGATCTGCATCGGGCCTTCGGCAACGCGGCATCGGAGGAGGATCGGCTGCTGCTGGCCACCGCGCTTGCGACCGAGCAATGCGATACCCTGCGCAGCGAAGGTGTCCAGCATCTGCATTTCTACACGCTCAACAACCCGGACCTGACCTACAATGTCTGCCGGGCGCTGGGCCATGAAGCGGTGCCGCTCTCGGTCGCAGGCGCTGCGGGCTGACTTGTTGGGCTGACTTGTTGGGCTGACATGGCGGGCTGACGCTGTACAGCCGGGCGTCGACGCCCGGCAAACCCGGCTGAACCCCGCTGACCGTCACCCCGCTGACCGTCGTCAACCAAGCCGAAACCCCGGAACAAAGCCGAAATCCCGGCGAAACGGTTCTGGCCCGGCGAACCCGCCCAAAACAGCGCCACGGCAGCCTGTCCCGGGCGCCATGCTTGATCGAAATCGCTGCCTCGGCTACCCAGAAGATTGCCCGTCCGGTCGGCGGCGGGCGATGAAGGGTCCCACCGCATGCCAGCGCGCAGCTCGCCGGTCGAAAATCCGTCAAGACCTGCTGCCGCCGGCTTCGCGGCAACAGCAAGCCGCCTGCCCGCCTATGCCGCGCTCGATCTGGGTACCAACAATTGCCGGATGCTTGTGGCGGTGCCCAGCGCCAACGGGTTTCGGATCATCGACAGCCTGTCGCGCACCGTCTCGCTTGGGGGGGATTTAGAGCGTACGGGTCTGTTGTCGCAATCGGGCGCGGCCCGGGTTTTGCGGGCGATGAAGCTCTGCGCACAAAAAATGCGCAAGCATGCGGTCACCCGACATCAGCTGGTGGCGACCGAGGCCTGCCGCCAGGCCGAAAACGCCGACGAAGTGCTGGCCTCGGTCCAGCGCAGCACCGGCTTGGCGCTCGAAGTGATCCGGCCGGAGTTGGAGGCGCGTCTGGCGCTAACGTCCTGCGCCCCTCTGGTCGAAGCCGAGGCCGACCATCTGTTGGTCTTTGACATTGGCGGCGGCTCGACCGAGCTGATCTGGATCGATCTCGGCGCGGTGTCGCCCCGCAACCGCCGTCGCGCGGTTCTGGAACTTGCGCCGCTTAAGGGCAGCCTGGCCAGTTCCGGTCCGCTGGGGGGGCGCATTCTCGACTGGATATCGGTGCCGTTGGGCGTTGCGACGCTGCACCAAAAGTTTCAGGATGTCGGCGATGATAAGGCCCGCTACGCGCTGATGTCATGCCATTTCGAGGAAATGGTGGCGAGTTTTGCGCCGGCCGTCGCAGGGTTTCCCACCGCGCCCACGCTGCAGATGATCGGAACCTCAGGGACGGTCACCACCATTGCTGCCGCCAGTCTGGGCTTGCAGCGCTATAACCGCGAGCGGGTGGACGGCGCCTGGCTCGACCGCGACCGGATCGAAGCGATTGTAACGGGATTTCTGGGCCTTTCCTTTCGCGACCGCAGCCGGCATCCGGCGATCGGGGCGCATCGGGCCAGGCTGATCGTCTCGGGCATCGCTATCCTGCAGACCTTTTTGCGGCTTTGGCCGGTGCAGCGGTTGCGGGTGGCCGATCGAGGACTGCGCGAGGGTCTGCTTTACGCGATGATGAATGAGGACGGCCATTTTCCCGACGGGCTGCATTGAGCCATGGCGCGCGGCAAGCCGCCGGGCGGGCCGCGGTCGCGGCGCCCAAGGAAGGTCGAAGGGTCGGGACGCGGCGCGCGCGATCTGACGGTGCGGGTCAAGACCGCACGGGGGCGGAAGCTCTCCTCCACGCTCTGGCTGCAGCGCCAGCTTAACGATCCCTATGTTCAGCAGGCTAAGCGCGACGGGTATCGCAGCCGCGCAGCCTATAAAATTGCCGAGATCGACGATAAGCATGGCGTTCTGCGCGACGGGGCGCGGGTGCTCGACCTGGGCTGCGCCCCGGGCGGTTGGACCCAGGTGGCGGTAGAGAGGTGCAATGCGCTAGCGCAGCGTGCGGGTCGCGCGCAGGGACGGGTACTGGGCGTCGATCTCAAGACGGTCGACGCGGTACCGGGTGCGACGCTGATGCTGCTCGATTTTCTTGGCGAAGAGGCCGACGCGGCAATTTCGGCGCAGCTCGGCGGTCCCGCCGATGTGGTTTTGTCGGACATGGCCCCGTCGGCTTCCGGGCACAAGGCAACCGACCATCTGCGCATCGTCGCCCTTTGCGAGGCGGCAGCAGCCTTTGCGGCCGAAACGCTCGCCCCTGGCGGCGCCTTTGTTGCCAAGGTTCTGGCCGGCGGCGCAGAGGGCGGACTGCTACAGACGCTCAAGCGCGACTTTGCTCGGGTTGCGCATATGAAGCCGCCGGCAAGCCGTGCAGACAGCGCCGAGAAATTCGTCGTCGCGCTGGGCTTTCGCGGCCGCAACCGGTTTTCGGACCCGTCCGGGTGAGACGCGGCCAACATCCGTCCGCGCCGGGGCCAGCAAGGTTTGGGGCGTGCCCATCGCTCCGGCGCGGCACTGCCCCCAGCCGAGCCCGGGGTGACCGCAGGGGCACCGCCAACTGCGGGAGCGCGGCGTTCCCAAAGGCAAGCCGCGGGTGATCGCACCCGGCCAAGCCTCGCCGGCGCGCTTCTTTCCGATCTGCCTGGGTGCGCTGGGATGCGGGCTGGCGCTTGCCCAGGCAGGCCCAGTGTTGGGCGTTCCCGATACGCTCGGAATGATCGCGCAGATCCTCGCATGCACACTTTTTTTAGTCTGCCTTGCAGCCTATCTGCGCCATTTGGCCAGCAGGCCGGGCGTGGTTTTGCAAGATGTGGCAGCGCTGCCAACACGCGGCGCGGTTTCGGCCGGCGCGATGGCGTTTTTGCTGATGGCCGCGGTTTTGCTACCGCTATCGCCAGGGCTGGCGCGGACGGTCTGGTTCTTGGGGCTGTCGCTTCACTTTGGCACCATGCTGCTGGTAGGACAGCGCCTGTGGCGCGAGCGCGGGGCCGCCGCCCCGCCGACACCCGCGCTGTATCTGCCGTTCGTGGGTCAGATCACCGCGCCGATTGCGGGTGTCCCCTTGGGGCAGACATTGCTTTGCACGATCATTTTTTACGCCGCCCTTGTGCCGGCAGCCATCATTGCCCTTGCAAGCCTTCGCGCCCTTGCCCAAACGCAGCGCACAAGGCTCGATCGGGCCGCGCAAGCAATTCATCTCGCCCCGGCAGCGCTTTTTGGCAGCGCTGCATTGCAGCTCGGCTTGCCGGCGCTGTTTTTTGCCTTCTTCGTCTTGGCGCTGTTCTGTGCGACGCTTTTGGTGATCAAGGCAGGCTGGTTGGCTCATGGCGGGTTTTATCCCGGCTGGGCCGCCTTCACCTTTCCCTCAGCGGCCTTTTGCGGTCTTTGCCTGCGGGCCGAGGAGTCCTTGCCCGGCCTCGGCGCCGCGTATCTTGCCTGGGCTGCGCTCGCAACCAGCGTCGCGATGACGCTTTTCGTCCTGATCGCCTTGGCCCGGCGCGCATCTGCCTAGCAGGGCTTTGCAGGCGCGCGCATCGCCGCGCCGAGCGGGGCCGGACATCGGTTCGCCATCTTCCCTTCCGCAACGGCCCCGTGATAGAGCCCTGCAACTGCGAGGCGAAAAGGGATGTGCCGATGAAGATCCGCGAAGCCTTGACCTTCGACGATGTCCTGCTCGAACCCGGTCAATCGGCGGTCCTGCCCGCCGAGGCCGATTTGCGCAGCCAGCTGACCCGGGAGATTGCGCTCAACATCCCGCTGATGAGCTCGGCCATGGACACCGTCACCGAGGGCGATATGGCCATCGCCATGGCCCAGGCCGGCGGCATCGGGGTGATCCATCGCAATCTGACGGTCGAGCTGCAGAGTGCCGAGGTACGACGCGTCAAGCGATTCGAGTCCGGTGTTGTGCACAAACCCATCACGCTGACGCCTGAGCAAACCCTGGCAGATGCCCGAGCATTGCAGGAGCGCTACAAGATCACCGGTTTTCCGGTGGTCGACGCGCAGCGCCGCGTGGTCGGGATTCTGACCAATCGCGACATGCGCTTTGCCGCCGATCCCGACACAGCGGTGCGCAGCCTGATGACGGCTGACGATCTGGCGATGCTGCGCGAGCCGGCCGATCTGGGTGCGGCGCGCAGCCTGATGCAGGCCAGGCGGATCGAGAAGCTGCTGGTGGTCGATGCGGCGGGGCGGCTGACCGGTCTTTTAACACTGAAGGATCTGGAAAAGGCGGTGCTGAACCCGCAGGCCTGCAAAGACGGGCTCGGCCGCCTGCGGGTCGCTGCGGCGACAACGGTGGGCGATGCGGGCTTTGAACGCTCCGAAGCGCTGATCGATGCCGGCTGCGATCTGATCGTGATCGACACCGCCCATGGCCACGCAAGCGCCGTCGCCGAGGCGGTCGACCGGATCAAGCGGCTATCCAACGCGGTGCAGGTGATGGCCGGCAATGTCGCCACCGCCGAGGCGACGCGGGCGCTGATCGGTGCGGGGGCGGATGCGGTCAAGGTTGGTATCGGGCCGGGATCGATCTGCACCACCCGCATGGTGGCCGGGGTGGGTGTGCCGCAGCTGACCGCAATCCTCGATTGCGCGGCCGCTGCCCTAGAGGTGCCGGTGATCGCCGATGGCGGCATCAAGTATTCGGGCGATTTTGCCAAGGCAATTGCAGCCGGCGCGCAATGCGCGATGATCGGATCGATGCTGGCCGGGACCGACGAGGCGCCGGGCGAGGTCTTCTTGCATCAGGGCCGCAGCTACAAGGCCTATCGCGGCATGGGGTCGGTCGGGGCAATGGCCCGCGGATCGGCTGACCGTTACTTTCAGTCCGAGGTCGCCGAGCAAAAGCTCGTGCCGGAAGGGATTGAAGGTCAGGTCGCCTATAAGGGGCCCGCGGGCGCAGTCATTCACCAACTCACCGGCGGTCTGCGGGCGGCGATGGGCTATACGGGTCACGCCACGATCGCGCAGATGCGCCATGGCTGCCGTTTCGTGCGGATCACCGGGGCGGGGCTGCGCGAAAGCCATGTTCATGACGTTCAGATCACCCGCGAGAGCCCCAATTACCGCGCAGGCTGAAAGGGCGCCGGGTGGGGCGGCGTCCCCCCCACCCATCCCCGCCACCCAGCCCGGCGTCTGTGGCAGCGTTGCGCCAACTTGCCGGATCTAGAGGGCTTTACAGGCTCTCCGGGTCGCGCAGGCTTCACAGTGACTGGGTGATGTGCGGGTCTCGCGCTGCACAAGATGTGGGGGGAGCGAATGTGGCGCGCGTATTCTGCGGACCTCCGGGAACATGTGTTGGACGCCGTTGCCGGCGGGAGTTCGGCTCGTGCCGCCGCGGCAGGTTTCGGGA
>JBCDAZ010000046.1:0-24091 GCA_039184655.1 Pseudomonadota bacterium
GCGCGCGCCTGATATCATCGTGCGCAATGAAAAGCGCATGCTGCAGGAATCGGTGGACGCGCTCTTTGACAACGGGCGGCGTGGTCGCGTCATCACCGGCGCCAACAAGCGCCCGCTGAAGTCGCTCTCAGACATGCTGAAGGGCAAGCAGGGTCGATTCCGCCAGAATTTGCTCGGTAAGCGCGTCGACTATTCCGGCCGTTCGGTCATCGTCGTCGGCCCGGAGCTGATGCTGCATCAGTGCGGCCTGCCCAAGAAGATGGCGCTTGAGCTCTTCAAGCCGTTCGTCTACTCGAAGCTCGAACTCTACGGCATGGCGCAGACCATCAAGGCCGCCAAGCGCATGGTGGAGAAGGAGCGTCCCGAAGTCTGGGACATCCTGGAGCAGGTGATCCGCGAGCATCCGGTGATGCTCAACCGGGCGCCGACACTTCACCGTCTCGGCATTCAGGCCTTCGAGCCCGTGCTGATCGAGGGTAAGGCCATTCAGCTGCACCCGCTCGTCTGCACCGCGTTCAACGCCGACTTCGACGGCGACCAGATGGCGGTCCACGTGCCGCTGTCGCTGGAGAGCCAGCTTGAAGCGCGCGTGCTGATGATGTCCACCAACAACATTCTCAGCCCCGCCAACGGCAAGCCGATCATCGTGCCGACGCAGGATATCGTGCTCGGCATCTACTACCTCTCGCTTCTGCTCGAGGGCGAGCCCGGCGAGGGCATGACTTTCGGCAGCGTCGACGAGGTTGTGCAGGCGCTGGACGCAGAGGTGGTCACCCTGCATTCCAAGATAAGCTGTCGGGTGCCCGATGGTGTCGAGGAAGTTACCAACGGTAGCGGCGAACCGATCCAGAAGTACCGCCGTGTCGAGACGACGCCCGGCCGCATGCTGCTCTATCAGATCCTGCCGGATCACCCGAACCTGCCGTTCGACCGGGTCCTGAACAGGCTGTTGACCAAGCGCGAGATCACCAATGTGGTCGACGAGGTCTACAGACATTGCGGCCAGAAAGAGACCGTTATCTTCGCCGACCGCCTGATGCTGCTCGGCTTCGGTCATGCGGCCAAGGCCGGCATCTCCTTCGGCAAGGACGACATGGTCATCCCCGAGGACAAGTGGGACATCGTGAACGAGACCCGCGATGCGGCCAAGGAGTTCGAGCGGCAATATCTCGACGGGCTGATCACCATTGGCGAGAAGTACAACAAGGTCGTCGATGCCTGGACCAAGTGTAACGACCGAGTGACCGACGCGATGATGTCGACGATCTCTTCGGTCGGCAAGGACCCTACGGGCCGCGATGTCGAGCCGAACTCGATTTACATGATGGCCCATTCGGGTGCGCGCGGCTCGGTGACCCAAATGAAGCAGCTGGGCGGGATGCGCGGGCTGATGGCCAAGCCGTCGGGTGAGATCATCGAGACGCCGATCATCTCGAACTTCAAGGAAGGGCTGACGGTGCTGGAGTACTTCAACTCCACCCATGGTGCGCGCAAAGGCCTGTCGGACACGGCGCTGAAGACGGCGAATTCGGGGTATCTGACCCGCCGGCTGGTCGATGTGGCGCAGGATTGCATTGTCACCATCGAGGATTGCGGGACCGAGATGGGCATCACGGCCACCGCCGTGGTCGATGGCGGCGAGGTCGTCGCCTCGCTTGCGGATCGGATCCTGGGTCGAACCTTGCAAGAGGATGTGCTCGACCCGGCCACGCAAGAGCTGATCTTTGCGAAGGGCCATCTTTTGGACGAGCGGGATAGCGAACGCGTGGAAGAGGCCAAGGTGCAGTCGGTCAAAATCCGCTCGCCCCTGACCTGCGAGGCCGAGGACG
Organism: Pseudomonadota bacterium; assembly: GCA_039184655.1. Lineage (GTDB taxonomy): Bacteria > Pseudomonadota > Alphaproteobacteria > Rhodobacterales > Rhodobacteraceae > J013. Next base: position 1,830 of record JBCDAZ010000046.1, read on the forward strand.
GCGTCTGCGCGGCCTGCTATGGGCGCGATCTGGCCCGCGGCACCAAGGTCAATCCCGGCGAGGCGGTGGGCATCATCGCTGCCCAGTCGATCGGCGAGCCGGGGACCCAGCTGACCATGCGCACGTTTCATATCGGCGGCGTGGCCCAAGGCGGCAGCCAGTCTTTCGTGGAGAGCTCGGTCGAAGGCCAGGTTGAGATCCGCAACAAGACCACCATCCAGAATGCCGATGGCGACGTGATCGCCATGGGGCGCAACCTGGTCATCGCGATCATGGGCGAGGATGGGCGCGAGCGAGCCAGCCACAAGGTGGCCTATGGCGGCCGGCTGATCGTGCAAGACGGCGAGACGGTGACCCGCGGCGCCAAGCTGATGGAGTGGGATCCCCACACCTTGCCGATCATCGCCGAGAAGGGCGGGCGGGTGCGCTTTGTCGATCTCGCCGCCGGTATCTCGGTGCGCGAAGAGACCGATGAAGCAACCGGTATCACCCAGAAGATTGTGTCGGATTGGCGCTCGGCACCCAAGGGCAATGAACTCAAGCCCGAGATCATTGTGATGGATGCCGAGACCGGCGAGCCGATGCGTTTGGAAAACGGCAATCCGGCCCATTATGCGATGTCGGTCGATGCGATCTTGTCGGTCGAAGACGGGCAGGACATCCGGGCGGGCGATGTGCTTGCGCGGATCCCGCGCGAGGGCGCCAAGACCAAGGACATCACCGGCGGTCTGCCGCGCGTGGCCGAGCTTTTCGAGGCCAGGCGACCCAAGGATGCCGCCATCATTGCCGAAATCGACGGTACGGTGCGGTTCGGTCGCGACTTTAAGAATAAGCGGCGGATCAGCATCGAACCGGTCGATGAGAGCATGAGCCCGGTTGAGTATATGGTGCCCAAGGGCAAGCATATCCCCGTGCAGGATGGCGACTTTGTCCAGAAAGGCGACGATTTGATGGACGGGCCGCGTGCGCCCCACGATATTCTCGCAATCATGGGTATCGAGGCGCTGGCGGAATACCTCATCAACGAGGTGCAGGACGTCTACCGGTTGCAGGGCGTGAAGATCAACGACAAGCATATCGAGGTGATCGTGCGCCAGATGCTGCAAAAGATCGAGATCACCGAGTCGGGGGGCACCACGCTCCTGCCCGGTGAACAGGTCGACCGGCAGGAGTTCGATGAGGTGAACCGCAAGGCTGTGGCAGAGGGTCGCGATCCGGCCAAGGGCGGGCCGGTGCTTCTGGGCATCACCAAGGCAAGTCTGCAGACGCGCAGTTTCATCTCGGCCGCTTCGTTCCAGGAAACGACGCGGGTGCTGACCGAGGCGAGCGTTCAGGGCAAGCGCGACCGTCTTGTTGGGCTGAAGGAGAACGTCATCGTCGGCCGGCTGATCCCGGCCGGCACCGGCGGTGCGATCAAGAAAATCCGCAAGATCGCAGCCGACCGGGATGCCGATGTCATCGCCCAGCGTCAGGCCGAAGCGGCGGCGGCCCTGGAGGTTTCGGGCGCGTTCGAGACCTCGGGTGCGGAGATCATCGATCTGCCCGAGGACCAGATGGAGAGCGACCAGCCCTATATCGATTGACGGCGGCGGGGTCGACGATGTCGCGACGGGCGGCATCTGGGCCGCGCCTATGACGAGAAACCGGTGCGGCCCGGCGGGGACTCCCCCCCTGCCGGGCCGTCCTGTTTCCAGCCAAGGCTTTGATGGAGAACAGCAAAATGTCTGTGACGCTGATTGCGGCAGAAATTGGTTGTCGAGGCGTTGACAATACTTCGGGCCGCTCATAGTTTCCGCCACCTCAAGAACGCGATTCTTCGACGATCTGACGTTTCGAGTATCTGACGGACACGACCTGGACCTCGGTCCCGGTCCTCTGGAACCCCCGCCCGGGCCCGGCGTAAGGCGACCCCGGGCCGGGTCTGTGTTTTGGCGCAGATATCGAGGCGGCGTGGTGGAGCGCGAAACGTTGCGCCAAGTCTTGAACGAAGACCGAATGCGCCTGGGACGAAGACGAGGTTAAGACCGCCCGATGCCGACGATTCAACAGCTCATCCGCAAACCGCGCAAACCACGCGTTACGCGGTCGAAATCGATGCATCTGCAGTCTTGCCCGCAGCGGCGCGGCGTATGCACCCGCGTCTATACCACCACGCCGAAGAAGCCCAACTCGGCGCTGCGGAAAGTGGCGAAGGTCCGGCTTACGAACGGCTTTGAGGTGATCTCTTACATCCCCGGTGTGGGGCATAACCTGCAGGAACATTCTGTCGTGCTGATTCGGGGCGGTCGTGTTAAAGACCTCCCGGGGGTTCGGTACCATATCCTGCGTGGCGTGCTCGACACTCAGGGGGTCAAGAACCGCCGGCAACGTCGTTCGAAATACGGAGCTAAGAGACCGAGATGAAGAAACTTACCGGCCTTGCTGCCACAGCGTTCCTTTTGTCAGCCACCGTGGCTTCTGCGGATTACGGCTCGATCTACTACTCGCAGGACACGGGTGCCTACGGCTACTCATGGAACTATACCACCCAGGATGCAGCGGAGGACGCCGCGTATCGTGAGTGTCGCAACCATCCCGACCGCCCCAACGATTGTTCGATGGCCACATGGTTCCGCAATGCCTGCGGCGCGCTGGCTGTGGACGGCGGACCCGGCGGCGCCTGGGCGGGGACCTGGGGCAACACCATCTCACAGGCCGAACGCAAGGCGCTGACATCCTGCCGGGACACCTATGGCGGCAGTAACTGCCGTATCGAAGTGAGCTTCTGCTCGGATCAGTAAGGCCGGGCCACGGAAGAAAAGAGAGAGAGAATGTCGCGACGCCGCCGTGCCGAGAAACGTGAGGTTCTGCCCGATGCCAAGTTCGGCGATCGGGTGGTGACGAAGTTTATGAACAACCTCATGTATGACGGCAAGAAGTCGGTTGCAGAGCGTATTGTCTACGGAGCGCTCGACCGGGCGGAGAGCAAGACTAAGCGCCCTCCGGTCGAGCTATTTCACGAAGCCCTCGACAATATAAAACCGTCCGTCGAGGTTCGGTCGCGGCGCGTCGGCGGCGCGACCTATCAGGTTCCGGTCGATGTGCGTCCGGAACGACGCGAGGCGCTGGCGATCCGCTGGCTGATCAATGCCTCGCGCAGCCGGAACGAGAACACCATGGAAGAACGTCTCGCCGGCGAGCTGCTCGACGCGGTCAATTCCCGCGGTGCGGCGGTCAAGAAGCGGGAGGATACCCACAAGATGGCCGACGCCAACAAGGCGTTCAGCCATTACCGTTGGTAAGATAGTCGAGGCAGGACCCAGACAATGGCCCGCGATTACACCCTGGAGCGCTACCGGAATTTCGGCATCATGGCGCATATCGATGCCGGCAAGACCACCACGACCGAGCGCATCCTGTTTTACACCGGCAAGTCGCACAAGATCGGCGAGGTGCATGACGGTGCCGCGACGATGGACTGGATGGAGCAGGAGCAGGAGCGTGGGATCACCATCACCTCGGCCGCGACCACTACATTCTGGTTTCGCACCGAGGATGGTGAGACGCCTTCGGGCGGCTATGGCGACACGCCGGCCGATGCCAAGTTTCGCTTTAACATCATCGACACGCCCGGACATGTCGACTTTACCATCGAAGTGGAGCGCTCGCTGGCCGTGCTCGATGGCGCTGTCTGCGTGCTAGACGCCAATGCCGGGGTGGAGCCGCAGACCGAGACGGTCTGGCGGCAGGCCGATCGCTACCAGGTACCGCGGATCGTCTTTGTAAACAAGATGGACAAGACGGGCGCCGACTTCTTCAACTGCGTCCATATGATCGGCGACCGCACGGGCGCGGTTGCCGTGCCGGTCCAATGCCCGATCGGTGCTGAGAACGAGTTTGAGGGCTTGGTCGATCTGATCACCATGAAGGAGTGGGTCTGGAAGGGCGAGGATCTCGGTGCGAAATGGGTCGTGCAAGAGATCCGCGACACGCTTGCGGACAAATGCGCCGAGATGCGCGCAGAGATGATCGAGACGGCCGTCGAGCAGGATGACGATGTGATGGAGCGCTATCTGGAGGGCGAGGAGCCCGACATCGATACGCTGCGCGGGCTGATCCGCAAGGGCACGCTGGCCATGGCCTTCGTGCCCGTACTGTGCGGCTCGGCCTTCAAGAACAAGGGCGTACAGCCGATGCTGAACGCCGTGATCGACTTTCTGCCCGGCCCGCTCGACGTGCCGGCCTATATGGGCTTTTTGCCGAGCGACGAGACCGAGACCCGAAATATCGCCCGCCAGGCCGACGATGCGGAGCCGTTTTCGGGCCTTGCCTTCAAGATCATGAACGACCCTTTCATGGGCTCGCTCACCTTTACCCGGATCTATTCTGGCAAGATGGAGAAGGGCGGCAGCCTGCTCAACTCCACCAAGGGCAAACGCGAACGCATCGGCCGCATGGTCATGATGCATTCCAACAAGCAAGAAGAAATCTCCGAGGCTTTCGCCGGCGATATTATCGCGCTGGCCGGGCTTAAGGAGACGACGACCGGCGATACGCTGTGCGATCCCACGAAACCCGTGGTGTTGGAGACGATGCAGTTTCCCAACCCGGTGATCGAGATTGCTGTCGAGCCCAAGACCAAAAACGACCAGGAGAAGATGTCGATGGGCCTGGCGCGACTTGCGGCAGAGGACCCGTCTTTTCAGGTGATGACCGATCCGGAATCCGGGCAGACGATCATGAAGGGCATGGGCGAGCTGCATTTGGAGATCCTGGTGGATCGCCTAAAGCGCGAGTTCAAAGTCGATGCGAATATCGGCCAGCCGCAGGTTGCCTACCGCGAGACCATCTCGCGGGAGGCCGAGATCGACTATACGCATAAGAAGCAGTCCGGCGGGTCGGGCCAGTTCGCGCGCATCAGGCTTGTCATCGCGCCAACAGAACCGGAGGAGGGCTTCTCCTTTACCTCCGAGATCGTCGGCGGCGTGGTGCCCAAAGAGTATATTCCAGGCGTGGAGAAAGGCGTGAAATCGGTAATGGATAGCGGGCCGCTGGCCGGCTTTCCAGTGATCGACTTCAAGGTGCGGCTGGTCGACGGGGCCTATCACGATGTGGACAGCAGCGTTCTGGCTTTCGAGATCGCTGCGCGCGCTGCCATGCGGGATGGGTTGAAAAAGGCTGGCGCGAAGCTTTTGGAGCCGATCATGAAGGTCGAGGTGGTCACCCCGGAGGAGTATACTGGCGGCGTCATCGGCGATCTTAACTCGCGGCGTGGGCAGATCCTGGGCCAGGAGACCCGCGGCAACGCCAATGTGGTCAACGCCTATTGCCCGCTGGCGAACATGTTCGGCTATGTAAGCGACCTGCGCTCGATGTCTTCAGGGCGGGCGCAGTTTACCATGCAGTTCGACCATTACGAGCCGGTACCCTCCAACATCTCAGACGAGATACAGAAGAAATACGCGTGATCGGGGTCTGAGGGATGAGCGCGCTGGGTATCGAAGAGCTGAAGGCACGGGTTGCGGAACTCGGTCCATGGCATATGGATATCGAGATCCGCGACGGCGTGCGGACGGCGACCAACGACGTCAATGCCGATTCTTCGAAAGCGCCTTCGTTGCGCGATCCCGGCAAGCATGTCGCCCAGGTCGTTCGCAAGGTCTATCGCGGAAAGCTCAGCGGTCAGTCGTTTTTGGATATTGCCTGCAATGGCGGCGGCAACAGCTTTGGCGCCAAGGATGTCGGCGCCGGCGAGGTGCTTGGCTTTGACGTTCGCGACCATTGGATCGATCAGGCGAATTTTATCCGGCTCAACCGTGCCGCGCCCAGCGACCGGATGGAGTTTCGGGTGATGGATCTCTACGACCTGGATGGCGTCGGAGATCGCAAGTGGGATATCAGCTGGTTCTCGGGCATCTTCTATCATCTGCCCGATCCGGTGCGCGGGTTGAAGATTGTGGCCGACCGCACCAAAGAGCTGCTCTACGTGTCGACCGCGACATCGGCCCTGACCGATCCGGAGCCGCCCAATGGCTGCCTGCATGCCGCCTATGAGGGCACCGACTATATTATGACGGGGGTTTACGGGCTGAACTGGTTTCCCTCCGGCCCGAACGTGATGCGGCACATGTTCAAATGGCTCGGCTTTCCAGAAAGCCGGCTGCTTTACTGGCGCAAACGGATCGTGGATCCGCGCCGTGCCCGGCAGGAAAAAAAGGTGCTGGGACGCTTGGCGATGGTCGCTGCGCGCGATCCGGCGCTGTTGAAACATATGCGGGATGCCGAGCCGATTGAGATGGTCAACCGCGATATTGCGAGCGATCGGGACAACTGGGCGAAGCGGACGTAATCGGGAGAGCGGGAGACGAGCGGCGCGCTCGGCGTACCGAAAGAACGACGTAAAGAGGAACGGAAGATGGCAAAGGCGAAGTTTGAGCGGAACAAGCCGCATGTGAATGTGGGAACGATCGGGCATGTCGATCATGGCAAGACGACCCTGACGGCGGCGATCACCAAGCAGTTCGGCGAGTTCAAGGCCTATGACCAGATCGATGCGGCGCCGGAAGAGCGGGCGCGCGGGATCACGATCTCGACGGCGCATGTGGAGTATGAGACCGATGCGCGCCATTACGCGCATGTCGACTGCCCGGGCCATGCCGACTACGTCAAGAATATGATCACCGGCGCCGCCCAGATGGACGGCGCGATTCTGGTGGTGAATGCCGCGGACGGCCCGATGCCGCAAACGCGCGAGCATATCCTGCTGGCCCGCCAGGTCGGCGTCCCGGCGGTTGTGGTGTTTCTCAACAAGGTCGATCAGGTCGATGATGAGGAGCTTTTGGAGCTGGTTGAGATGGAGGTGCGCGAGCTTCTCTCCTCTTACGAGTTTCCGGGCGACGATATTCCGATCGTGGCCGGCTCGGCGCTGGCCGCGCTCGAGGGTCGCGATGCCGGGATCGGCGAGGAGAAGATTGCCGAGCTGATGTCGGCGGTCGACGAATATATTCCCACGCCCGAGCGCCCCATCGACCAGCCCTTCCTGATGCCCATCGAGGATGTGTTCTCGATCTCGGGCCGCGGCACCGTGGTGACGGGCCGTGTCGAGCGTGGGGTGATCACCGTGGGCGATGAGATCGAAATCGTCGGCATTCGCGACACCAAGAAGACCACCTGCACCGGTGTGGAGATGTTCCGCAAGCTTCTCGATCGGGGCGAGGCGGGCGACAATATCGGCGCGCTTCTGCGTGGTGTCGATCGCGAGGGCGTGGAGCGTGGGCAGGTTCTGTGCAAGCCCGGCTCGGTCAAGCCGCACACAAAGTTCGAGGCCGAGGCCTACATCCTGACCAAGGAGGAAGGCGGCCGCCACACGCCGTTTTTCACCAATTACCGCCCGCAGTTCTACTTCCGCACCACTGATGTGACCGGCACCGTGGCGCTGCCGGACGGGACCGAGATGGTGATGCCGGGCGACAATCTGAAATTCACCGTGGAGCTCATCTCGCCCATCGCGATGGAAGAGAAGCTGCGCTTTGCCATCCGCGAAGGCGGCCGCACCGTCGGCGCCGGCGTCGTCTCCAAGATCATCGAGTAAGGCGCGCAGGCGCGCCCGGGCGGCCGGGGGGAGATCTCCCCCGGCCGCTGCCGTTCCGAACCACCCGCCGGCCCTGAGAGGCGACAAGATGCAAGGTCAAAACATAAGAATCCGGCTCAAGGCCTTCGATTACCGCGTGCTGGATGCCAGCACGGCGGAAATCGTCAATACGGCCAAGCGGACCGGTGCGACGGTGCGGGGGCCGATCCCGCTACCCAATAAGATCGAGCGCTTTACGGTGCTGCGGGGGCCGCATATCGACAAGAAAAGCCGCGAACAGTTCGAGATCCGCACCCATAAGCGGCTCCTCGACATTGTGGATCCGACGCCGCAGACGGTGGACGCGCTGATGAAGCTCGATCTGGCCGCCGGGGTCGATGTCCAGATCAAGCTCGCGCAGTGAGGAGGGCCGGGACATGCGCTCCGGTGTGATTGCAAAGAAGCTGGGGATGACCCGGCTTTTCATGGAGGACGGGCGGCAGGTGCCGGTGACCGTTCTGCAGATGGACAAGGTGCAGGTTGTGGCCCAGCGCACCGATGCGCAGGATGGCTACTCGGCCGTGCAGCTTGGCGCGGGCATGGCCAAGGCCAAGCGGGTCAGCCAGCCGATGCGCGGGCATTTTGCCAAGGCCAGCGTGGAGCCCAAGCGCAAGGTGGTGGAGTTCCGGGTCAGCCCGGAAAACCTCATCGATGTGGGGGCCGAGCTGGCGGCGGATCATTTTCTGACCGGCCAGCGTGTCGATGTCGCCGGCACCTCGATCGGGAAGGGGTTTGCCGGTGCGATGAAGCGGCATAACTTTGGCGGTCTACGGGCCAGCCATGGCGTGTCGATCAGCCATCGTAGCCACGGCTCGACAGGGCAGTGCCAGGACCCCGGCCGCGTCTTCAAAGGCAAGAAAATGGCCGGCCATATGGGCGCTGTGCGGGTGACGACCCAGAATCTAGAGGTTGTGCGCACCGATCCCGAGCGCGGGCTGATCATGATCAAGGGTGCCGTGCCCGGTGCCAAGGGCGGCTGGGTGACCGTCAAGGATGCGGTCAAGCGGCCGCTGCCCAAGGATGCGCCGATGCCGGCCGCGTTGCGGGCTGCGCCGGATACGGCTGCCGCTGCGGCGGTGCCCGAGGCCGCGCCCGAGGAAGGGGGCGAGGCATGAAGACCGAGGTGATGACGCTGGAGGCCGATGCCGCCGGCGCGATCGAACTGCCCGACGAGATCTTCGGCATCGAGCCGCGCAAGGATATCCTGCACCGCGTGGTGCGCTGGCAGCTTGCCCGTCGCCAGGCCGGGACCCACAAGACCAAGACCCGGTCCGAGGTGCATTACTCGACCAAGAAGATCTACCGCCAGAAGGGCACGGGCGGCGCACGCCACGGTCCCAAGGGCGTCGCGCAGTTCCGGCATGGCGGCACGACCAAGGGTCCGCAGCCGCGCAGCCATGCGCATGATCTGCCCAAGAAAGTGCGCGCGCTGGGTCTGAAGATGGCGCTCAGCGCCAAGGCCGGGGCCGGCGAGCTGGTCGTGATCGAAAGCACCGAGTTGGCGGAGGCCAAGACCAAAGCGCTGCGCGAGCGGCTGGAAAAGCTCGGCTTGGGCAAGACGCTGATCATCGACGGTGCGACGGTCAATGCCAATTTCGCCCGGGCGGCGCAGAACCTTGACACCGTCGATGTGCTGCCGAGTGCTGGGGCCAATGTGTATGACATTCTGCGGCGCGACAAGCTGGTGCTAACGCGCGCGGCCGTCAAAGCGCTGGAGGCGCGGCTGAAATGAGCGTGAAGCCCGAGCATTACGATGTGATCCGCCGGCCGATCATCACCGAGAAGGCGACCCTCGCCTCCGAAGGCGGTGCGGTGGTCTTCGAGGTGGCAAAATCGGCCAGCAAGCCGCAGATCAAGGACGCGGTCGAAGCGCTATTCGGCGTCAAGGTCAAGGCGGTCAACACCCTGGTCAACAAAGGCAAGGTAAAGCGCTTCCGCGGTCAGCTGGGCAAGCGGGCGGATGTGAAGAAAGCCTATGTGACGCTCGCCGATGGCGCGACCATCGACGTGACCACCGGGCTCTGAAGGTCAACGAAAGCAAGACGGAAGACAGAAACTCATGGCGTTGAAAAGCTTCAAACCAACGACGCCGGGCCAGCGCGGGCTGGTTCTGATCGACCGTTCGGCGCTTTGGAAAGGCCGCCCCGTCAAACGCCTCACCGAAGGCGTGACGGAAAAAGGCGGGCGGAACAACACCGGACGGATCACGGCGCGGCGGCGCGGCGGACGGGTCAAGCGGCTCTACCGGATCATCGATTTCAAGCGACGCAAATGGGATGTGCCCGCGACGGTGGAGCGGATCGAATACGATCCCAACCGCACCGCCTTTATTGCGCTGTTGCGCTATCAGGACGGTGAGCAGACCTATATCCTCGCGCCTCAGCGGGTCGCGATCGGCGATCAGATCGTGTCCGGGGCGCGGGTTGATGTGAAGCCGGGCAATGCGATGCCGTTTTCGGGCATGCCGGTCGGCACGATCGTGCACAATGTCGAGATGAAGGCCGGCAAGGGTGGGCAGATCGCGCGCTCGGCCGGGACCTATGCGCAGTTTGTGGGCCGCGATGGCGGCTATGCGCAGCTGCGGCTCACCTCGGGCGAGATGCGGCTGGTGCGCCAGGAATGCATGGCGACGGTGGGGGCGGTGTCGAACCCCGACAACTCCAACCAGAATTTCGGCAAGGCGGGCCGGATGCGGCTGAAGGGCAAGCGCCCTTCGGTGCGCGGTGTGGCGATGAACCCCATCGATCACCCCCATGGCGGCGGGGAGGGGCGGACCTCGGGCGGCCGGCACCCGGTGACACCCTGGGGCAAGCCGACCAAGGGCCGGCGGACGCGCAGCAACAAGGCGACGGACAAGTTCATTCTCCGCTCGCGCCATCAGCGGAAGAAGAAGTAATGGCAAGATCAGTTTGGAAAGGGCCCTTTGTCGATTCCTACGTCCTAAAAAAGGCGGCGAAATCGCGGGATTCCGGGCGCAAAGAGGTCATCAAGATCTGGTCGCGCCGTTCGACGATCCTACCGCAATTCGTCGGGCTGACCTTCGGGGTCTATAACGGCAAGAAGCATATTCCGGTCAATGTGACCGAGGAGATGATCGGCCAGAAGTTCGGCGAGTACAGCCCGACGCGGACCTATTACGGCCATGCGGCCGACAAGAAGGCCAAGCGGAGGTAATCATGGGCAAGGACAAGAACCCCCGCCGCGTGGCCGAGAACGAGGCGATGGCCAAGACGCGGATGCTGCGCACCAGCCCGCAGAAGCTCAACCTGCTGGCCCAGCTTATCCGCCGCAAACCGGTCGACAAGGCCCTGGCCGATCTGACGTTTTCGAAGCGTCGGGTCGCTGGCGACGTCAAAAAATGCCTGCTCTCGGCGATTGCGAATGCTGAGAACAATCACGGGCTTGACGTCGATAGCCTGGTGGTGGCCGAGGCCTATGTGGGCAAGAACCTTGTGCTGAAGCGCGGCCGGCCGCGGGCGCGGGGCCGGTTCGGGCGGATCATGAAGCCGTTCAGCCAGATTACCATCACGGTGCGGCAGGAAGAGGAGGCGGCCTGATGGGCCAGAAGGTCAATCCGATCGGGCTGCGCGTGCAGGTCAACCGTACCTGGGACAGCCGCTGGTATGCCGACACGAAGGAGTTCGGCACGCTCCTGCACGAAGATCTGAAGATCCGCGATTTCATTCGCAAGCGCTGTGCGCAGGCCGGGATTAGCCGGATCATCATCGAACGGCCGCACCGCAAATGCCGCGTCACGATCCACTCGGCGCGCCCCGGCGTGATCATCGGCAAGAAAGGCGCCGATATCGAAGGGTTGCGCAAGGAGGTGGCCAAGCTGACGCCGTCGGAGCTGCATCTCAACATCGTCGAGGTGCGCCGGCCCGAGATCGACGCGCAGCTGGTCGGCGAGAATATCGCCCAGCAGTTGGAGCGTCGGATCAGCTTTCGCCGCGCGATGAAGCGGGCGGTGCAGAACGCGATGCGGATGGGCGCGCTGGGCATCCGGGTGAACCTGGCCGGTCGGCTCGGCGGTGCGGAGATTGCGCGCACCGAATGGTATCGCGAGGGGCGGGTGCCGCTGCATACCCTACGCGCGGACATCGACCATGCGCATGTCGAGGCAAAGACCGCCTATGGGATCATTGGCATCAAGGTCTGGATCTTTAAAGGCGAGGTCATGGAGCACGATCCGGGTGCGCGCGACCGGCGCCAGTCGGAGCTTCAGGAAGGGGCCGCCCCCCGCCAGCAGCGCGCGGGTTGAGGGAGAGGGTAGATGCTTTCGCCGAAGCGAACAAAGTTCCGCAAACAGCATAAGGGCCGCATCCGGGGCGACGCGCCGGGCGGCACGATGCTCAATTTCGGCTCCTACGGCCTTAAGGCGATCGAGCCGGATCGGATTACGGCACGTCAGATCGAAGCCGCGCGCCGGGCCATGACGCGGCATACCAAGCGCCAGGGGCGGGTCTGGATCCGCCTCTTTCCGGATGTGCCCGTGTCCAAGAAGCCGACGGAAGTGCGGATGGGCAAGGGCAAGGGCTCGGTCGAGTATTGGGCCGCCAAAGTCAAACCCGGCCGGATCATGTTCGAGCTTGACGGTGTGCCGGAGGATGTGGCACGGGAGGCGCTCCGCTTGGCGGCCATGAAGCTGCCCGTGAAGTGCCGTTTCGTCCAGCGCGAGGATTGGTAGGCGCCCCCGGGGCGTTTAGGGCCGTGTCGCTTGATGGCAGCGGCGGATTGAAGGGGATGCGGGCATGGATGCCGGCGAATTGAGAGCGAAATCGCCCGATCAGCTGCGCGAGCAGCTTTTGGCGCTGAAGAAAGAAGCCTTCAACTTGCGCTTCCAGCAGGCAACGGGCCAGCTTGAGAATACGGCGCGGATGAGCCAGGTGCGGCGCGAGATTGCCCGGGTGAAGACGCTTTTGACCGAGAAAGCCCGCCAGGCGGCGGCGTAAAGAGATCGACGGAGACAATCGAGAATGCCGAAGCGCATCCTGCAAGGCACGGTGGTGAGCGACAAGAACGACAAGACCGTCACGGTTCTGGTTGAGCGGCGCTTTACGCATCCGATGATGAAAAAGACCGTGCGGTTCTCCAAAAAGTACCGGGCGCATGATCCGGAAAACACGCACAAGGTTGGCGATCGCGTTCAGATCGAAGAATGCGCGCCGGTGTCGAAGAACAAACGCTGGGCGGTTCGGGTTCAAGAAACGGCCTGAACAACCCTTTCATCGAAACCGCGGGGCCGCTTGGGTCCCCGCAGGTCGGGAGATCGACGATGATCCAGATGCAATCGAATCTGGATGTGGCTGACAATTCCGGCGCGCGCCGGGTACAGTGCATCAAGGTTCTGGGCGGATCCCATCGGAAATACGCATCCGTGGGCGACATCATTGTCGTCTCGGTCAAGGAGGCGATCCCGCGCGGCCGCGTCAAGAAGGGCGACGTGCGCAAGGCGGTGATTGTGCGTACCGCCAAAGAAGTGCGGCGCGAGGACGGCACCGCGATCCGCTTTGATCGCAACGCCGCCGTCATTCTCAACAATCAGGGCGAGCCGGTGGGCACGCGCATCTTCGGTCCAGTTGTGCGCGAGCTGCGCGCCAAGAACTTCATGAAGATCATCAGCCTGGCGCCGGAGGTGCTGTGATGGCCGCAAAGCTGAAAAAAGGCGACAAGGTCGTGGTTCTCACCGGCAAGGATAGGGGCCGGGAGGGCGAGATCATCGAGGTTCAACCGAAGGAAAACCGCGCGCTGGTCAAGGATCTCAACACCGTTGTGCGGCATCAGCGCCAGACCCAGCAGACGCAGGGCGGGCGCATTACCAAGGAAGCGCCGATTCATTTGTCCAACCTGGCACTGGTCGATCCGAAAGAGGGCGGGCCAACTCGGGTCGGGTTCCGGATGGAGGACGGTCGCAAGATCCGCTTTGCCAAGAAATCGGGGGAGGCCATCGATGGCTGACTATACGCCTCGGCTGCAGGCTTCTTACGCGGACAGCATTCGCGCCAAGCTCAAGGAAGAGTTCGGCTACAAGAACGAGATGATGATCCCCAAGCTCGATAAGATCGTGCTGAATATGGGCATCGGCGAGGCTGTGGCCGACAGCAAGAAGATCCGATCGGCGCATGACGATCTTATGGCGATTGCGGGTCAGAAGCCGGTGATCACGAAGGCTAAGAAATCCATTGCTGGCTTTAAGGTGCGCGAGGGGATGCCGCTTGGCGTCAAGGTCACGCTGCGCCGGCAGAAAATGTATGAGTTTCTCGACCGCTTGGTGACCGTGGCGATGCCGCGGGTGCGCGATTTTCGCGGCGTGCCGGGCAAGAGCTTCGATGGGCGTGGCAATTTCGCGCTTGGGCTGAAGGAGCAGATCGTGTTCCCGGAGATCAATTTCGACAAGGTCGATCAGGTCTGGGGCATGGATATCGTGATCTGCACCACGGCCGGCAGCGATGCCGAAGCCAAGGCGCTGCTGCGGCATTTCCAGATGCCGTTCATGAACTGAACCAGGGGACGCTGGAGATGGCAAAGAAAAGCATGGTGGCCCGGGAGGCCAAGCGTCAACGGCTGGTGGCGAAGTATGCGGCACGACGTGCGGCGCTGAAGGCCCAAGCGACGGACGAAAACTTAGAGATGGCCGAGCGTTTCAAAGCCCGATTGAAGCTTGCTAAGCTGCCGCGAAACTCCGCGCCCAGCCGGCTGCACAATCGCTGCCAGGTGACCGGCCGGCCGAAGGCCTATTACCGCAAGCTCAAAATGAGCCGGATTGCATTGCGGGATCTCGCCTCGCTGGGCCAGATCCCCGGTATGGTCAAGTCGAGCTGGTGAGGAGGGTGCGATGAACGATCCGCTCGGTGATATGCTCACCCGCATCCGCAACGCACAAATGCGGGGCAAGACGAAAGTGCGTAGCCCGGCCTCGAAGCTGCGCGGCTGGGTGCTCGATGTGCTGCAGCATGAAGGCTATATCCGCGGCTATTCGCGCGACGACAGCGTCAAGGCCAAGCCGGAATTCGAGATCGAGCTTAAATATTTCGACGGCGTACCCGTAATCCGCGAATTGCGGCGTGTCTCCACCCCGGGCCGGCGGGTCTATAAGTCGGTCAAGGAGATGCCCAGCATCCGCAACGGGCTCGGCGTGGCGATCGTCTCGACGCCGCGGGGTGTAATGTCGGACGCACAGGCCCGCGCCGGCAATGTGGGCGGCGAAGTGCTCTGCACGGTTTTTTAGGGGGAGGCGGCGATGTCCCGTATCGGAAAGAAGCCGATCCCGATCCCGGGTGGTGTGACGGCGACGCTCGACGGCCAGAAGGTCGAGATGAAGGGACCCAAGGGCGTTCTCAGCTTCATGGCGACCGACGACGTCACCCTGGTGCTGGAGGATGGCAGCCTCAAGGTCGCCCCGCGCGGCGATAGCAAGCGAGCGCGTCAGCAATGGGGCATGTCGCGATCGATGGTCGACAATCTGGTTGTCGGGGTCACCCAGGGCTTCAAGAAAGAGCTTGAAATCAGCGGCGTCGGGTATCGCGCGCAGGTTCAGGGCAAAAACCTGAAGCTCTCGCTGGGCTACAGCCATGATGTGGAATATCCGATCCCGGACGGGATCACCATCACCTGCCCCAAGCCGACCGAGATCCTTGTCGAGGGCATCGACAAGCAGCAGGTCGGCGAAGTTGCCGCGAAGATCCGCAAGTGGCGGCCGCCCGAGCCGTTCAAGGGCAAGGGCGTGAAGTACAAGGACGAGTATATCTTCCGCAAAGACGGCAAGAAGAAATAGGGCCCGGACCATGGCAAACAGCAAGACGGTTCAACAGCGCAAGCGGGCGCTTCGGGTCCGCAACCGGCTCAAAAAAGTCGCTGGCGGTAAGCCGCGCCTGTCGGTTTTTCGTTCGTCCAAGAACATCTCCGTCCAGGTTATAGACGACGCACAGGGCATCACGCTGGCCGCGGCGTCGACGCTAGAGCCGGCGCTGGGCCTGCGGGCCAAGAACAATGCCGACGCCGCTGCCAAGATCGGCACCGAGATCGCGATCCGCGCCAAAGCGGCCGGGGTCGAGGAGGTCGTGTTCGACCGCGGCGGGTATCTTTTCCACGGCCGCCTGAAGGCGCTGGCCGATGCCGCCCGTGAGGGCGGTCTGAAATTCTGAGGAGACGCGCATGGCACGGGAAGACAACCGCGACCGCCGTCGCGACCGGGACGAGGCCCCGGAATTCGCCGATCGCCTGGTGGCGATCAACCGCGTTTCCAAGACAGTCAAGGGCGGCAAGCGGTTCGGCTTCGCAGCGTTGGTCGTGGTGGGCGACCAGAAAGGTCGGGTGGGCTTTGGAAAGGGCAAGGCCCGCGAGGTACCGGAGGCGATCCGCAAAGCGACCGAGCAGGCCAAGCGTCAGATGATCCGCGTGCCGCTGCGCGAAGGGCGCACACTGCATCACGATATGGAGGGCCGCCATGGCGCGGGCCGGATTATCATGCGCTCGGCGCCCCAGGGAACCGGGATCATCGCGGGTGGCCCGATGCGGGCGGTGTTCGAGATGCTGGGCATTCAGGATGTCGTGGCAAAGTCGATCGGCACCCAGAACCCTTACAACATGATCCGGGCGACCATCGACGGGCTGCGCAAGGAGGCAAGCCCGCGCATGGTGGCGCAACGCCGCGGCAAGAAGATGTCCGACATTCTGCCGCGCCAGGTCACCGACGCGCCGGTTGAAGCCGAAGCGGCGGCGGGCTGAGGGGGGCATCATGGCCAAGACCATTGTGGTAAAGCAGGTCGGCTCGCCCATCCGGCGCCCGGCCATCCAGCGCCAGACCCTGATCGGGCTGGGGCTCAACAAGATGCATCGCGAGCGCGAGTTAGCGGACACGCCCTCGGTCCGCGGCATGGTCGCCAAGATCCCGCATCTAGTGAAGATCGTCGAGGAGCGCGGCTGAGCCGCCATCAAGCCGTGGGCTGGGGCGTCGACGCATCCCCGGCATCCGGCCCCTATTTTGTGGGAGACGCGTCATGAGACTGAACGAACTCGCCGACAATCCCGGCGCCACGAAAAAGCGAAAGCGGATCGGTCGCGGCCCAGGCTCGGGCAAGGGCAAGACGGGGGGTAAGGGCATCAAGGGCCAGAAGGCGCGCTCGGGCGTGGCGATCAACGGCTATGAAGGCGGGCAAATGCCCATCTACATGCGGCTGCCCAAGCGAGGCTTCAACAACACCCGCTTTGCCAAGCGCTATGCGGTTCTGAACCTTCAAATCCTGCAGAAGTTCATCGATCGCGGAAAGATCGATCCGTCGCAGCCGGTGACCGAAGAGGTGCTGGCCGCCTCGGGCGCGGTCGGCAAGCTGGGCGATGGCGTGCGGCTTCTGGCCAAGGGCGCTTTGCAGGCGAAACTCGATATCCAGGTGACCGGCGCCTCGAAAGGGGCCATCGCGGCGGTCGAGGCGCTGGGCGGCACGGTTTCAGTGAAACAGGCCTCGGCCGAGGACGGGTCCGCGGCCACGGAATGACGCTTGCGCCTGCCTTTGCGGGCGCCTAAGTGACGGGGTCGGGGCGCCCTTTCGATGCGTCGCTGGCCCGGAGGGTATGAATGGCTTCGGCTGCCGAACAGATGGCCGCGAACCTTAGCTGGTCGACCTTCGGGAAGGCCAAGGATCTGCAACAACGGATCCTGTTCGCACTGGGCCTTTTGATCATCTACCGCGTCGGCACCTATATTCCCGTGCCGGGTATCGATTCCGTCCAGCTACAGCAGTTTTTCGAGGCCAACCAAGCCGGTTTGGGCGGCATGCTCAACCTGTTCACCGGCGGGGCGGTCAGCCGTATGGCGATCTTTGCCTTGGGCATCATGCCTTACATCTCTGCCTCGATCATCGTACAGCTTCTCGCGGCCATGTACCCGCCCCTAGAGCAGTTGAAGAAAGAGGGCGAGCAGGGGCGTAAAAAACTCAACCAATACACCCGCTACGGCACGGTGCTTCTGGCGACGCTGCAGGCCTACGGTCTTGCCGTCGGTATGGAAGGGCAGGGCCTGGCCACCGATCCGGGTTGGTTCTTCCGCGCCTCCTGCGTCATCACGCTGGTCGGCGGCACCATGTTCCTGATGTGGCTGGGCGAGCAGATCACGGCCCGCGGTATCGGCAACGGCATCTCGCTGATCATCTTTGTGGGGATCGTGGCCGAGCTGCCCGGCGCGCTCGCGCAGTTTTTCGAGTTGGGCCGCACCGGCCAGCTGGGCGCTCTGATGATCCTCGGCGTGATCCTGATGGTCGTCGTCGTTGTCGCCTTCGTGGTCTTTATGGAGCGCGCGCTGCGCAAGATCATTATCCAATTCCCCAAACGTCAGGTCGGGATGAAGATGTATGACAGCTCTTCGTCCAACCTGCCGGTAAAGGTGAACCCGTCGGGCGTGATCCCGGCCATCTTCGCCTCGTCGCTGCTCTTGTTGCCGACGACGGTGACGACCTTTTCGGGCGACTCCTCTGGCATCATGAGCTACATCACGTCCAATCTGGGGCGCGGTGCGCCACTCTACCTCGCGCTCTTCGCCGCGATGATCGTGTTCTTTTGCTACTTCTACACCCAGAACGTCGCCTTTAAGACCGAGGATGTCGCCGAGAACCTCAAAAAGCAGGGCGGTTTCGTGCCCGGCCTGCGCCCGGGTCCGAAAACGGGCGAGTATCTCGATTATGTCGTCACGCGCCTGCTGGCGGTCGGCTCTGCCTATCTGGCGGCCGTCTGCCTGCTTCCCGAAATCCTGATTTCGCGCACCGCGGTGCCCTTCTATTTCGGCGGCACGTCGCTGTTGATCGTGGTGTCGGTCACGATGGACACGATCAATCAGGTCCAGTCGCACATGCTTGCGCATCAGTATGAGGATCTGATCGAGAAGTCGCGGCTGCGCAGCAAAGGCAAGGGCAAGCGGCGATGAACTTCATCATTCTCGGTCCGCCGGGTGCGGGAAAGGGCACTCAGGCCCGGCTTCTGGTCGAGCAGCACGGCATGGTTCAGCTTTCCACCGGGGATATGTTGCGCGCAGCGCAGGCATCGGGCTCCGAGCTCGGCGCGCGGGTGGCCGGCATCATGGCGCGCGGCGATCTGGTGACCGACGAGATCGTGATCGGTCTTATCGAGGAGGAGTTCGACAAGGGCGCAGCGCTGGCTGGTGCGATCTTCGACGGGTTTCCGCGCACGCTGGCCCAAGCCGATGCGCTCGGCTCAATGCTCGCAGCCCGGGGCGACCGGCTGCATGCGGTCATCGAGATGCAGGTCGATGACGAGGCGCTGGTGCGCCGGGTCACGGGACGCTACACCTGCGTGGCCTGCGGCGAGGTGTTTCACGACGAAACGAAGCCCGCGCCGGCCGATGGCTGCGACAAATGCGACAGCAGCGAGTACAAGCGGCGCGCTGATGACAATGAAGAGGCGATGCGCCACAGGCTCTTTACCTACTACCGCGATACGTCGCGGCTGATCGGCTACTATCACGCCAAGGGCATGCTCGCCAGCGTCGACGGGCTGGGCGAAATCGACGATGTTGCCGCGCGTATTGCGGCCGTTGTATCGCGCGTGGTTTCGGCAGATGGAAGCGATATCGGGGCGCCGGTTCAGCCTTGACGCCAAATTCACGCTATCTATATTGCGCGCTCAATTCGCGCCGAGTCGGTGAGTTCACCGTGACCGGGTCTGAAGGCAGGGGTGGAAACGCCTGCATCGGGCCCGTTCGGTCGTGAGGGCTGGAAGAACGGAGTGGACCACATTGGCACGCATAGCGGGCGTCAACATTCCCACAGGAAAACAGGTCGCAATCGCCTTGACCTATATCCACGGCATAGGCCGCACCACGGCAAGGACCATCTGCGACAGCGCCAATGTCGACCCTGCACGGCGGGTCAATGAGCTGTCTGACGCCGAGGTGGTCGCCATTCGTGACTATGTCGACAAGAGCTTGACGGTCGAAGGCGATCTGCGCCGCGAAACGGCGATGAACATCAAGCGGCTGATGGATCTGGGCTGCTATCGTGGGCTGCGACACCGGCGCGGCCTTCCAGTGCGCGGCCAGCGGACCCACACCAACGCCCGCACGCGCAAGGGTCCCGCAAAGCCCATTGCCGGCAAAAAGAAATAGGGGAAGTCGAGCATGGCAAGAGAAAGACGGGCGGCCCCGAAGCGGCGTGAACGCAAGAATATCGCCACGGGTGTGGCGCATGTGAACTCATCTTTCAACAATACCAAGATCTTGATTTCGGATGCGCAGGGCAACGCGATCGCCTGGTCGTCCTCGGGCACGGTCGGCTTTAAGGGCTCGCGTAAATCCACGCCTTATGCAGCGCAGGTCGCGGCCGAAGATGCGGGCCGCAAGGCGCAGGAGCATGGGATGCGGACCCTGGAGGTTGAGGTTCAAGGCCCCGGCTCGGGCCGCGAATCCGCACTCCGCGCGCTTCAGGCGATCGGGTTTACCGTTACGGCCATTCGCGATGTGACGCCCATTGCCCATAACGGCTGTCGCCCGCCCAAGCGGCGCCGCGTCTGACGTCTCTTTTGCGGGAGAGCGGCGCGGGTGACCATCTCGTCGGCCGACCAATTTCCCGTTCCTGTTCCTCGGGTGCTCAACCGCCACGGGTCGGCGGCTGGGCTGGAATGGAGGACCTGATATGATCCGTAAGAATTGGCAGGAGCTGATCCGGCCGCAACAGCTCGTCATCCGGGCTGGCACCGATCCCAAGCGGCAGGCTGTGGCTGTGGCCGAACCATTGGAGCGCGGCTTTGGGCTTACCCTGGGCAACGCGCTGCGCCGCGTGCTGCTGAGTTCGCTGCAAGGCGCCGCCATCACCTCGGTTCAAATCGACGGCGTTTTGCACGAGTTTTCTTCGGTGCCCGGGGTGCGCGAGGATGTGACCGACATCGTGCTCAACCTCAAAGGTGTGGCGGTGAAGATGGAAGTCGACGGCCCCAAACGTGTGGTGCTGTCGGCCAACGGTCCCGGCGTGGTGACGGCGGGCGATATACAGGTGACCAGCGGGATCGAGGTGTTGAACCCTGATCATATCGTGTGTCATCTCGACGAAGGCGCCTCGGTGCATATGGAGCTGACCGTTTCGGGCGGCAAAGGCTACCAGCAGGCCGACAAAAACCGCGCCGAGGACAGCCCAATCGGGTTGATCCCGGTGGATGCGCTGTTCTCGCCAGTACGCAAGGTCAGCTACAAGGTCGAGCCGACCCGCGAAGGCCAGGTGCTCGACTATGACAAGCTGACCATGACGGTCGAGACGGATGGCTCGCTGACGCCCGACGATGCTATCGCCTATGCAGCGCGTATTATCCAGGATCAGCTTTCGGTCTTCGTGAATTTCGAAGAGCCGGACGTTCAGACCCGCCATGAGGTGCAAGAGGATCTGGAGTTCAACCCGCTTCTGCTCAAGAAGGTCGACGAGTTGGAGCTTTCGGTGCGCTCGGCAAACTGTCTGAAGAACGACAATATCGTCTATATTGGCGATCTTATCCAGAAGACCGAGGCCGAGATGCTGCGCACGCCGAATTTCGGGCGCAAATCGCTCAACGAGATCAAGGAAGTGCTCTCGACCATGGGCCTGCATCTGGGCATGGAGGTGGTCGATTGGCCGCCCGAGGATATTGACGAGCTGGCCAAGAAATACGAAGACCACTTCTGACGGCCGGGCATCGCGCCCCAAGGAGGCCTCCGCCGCGAAAAAGGGGGCCGGACAAAGTATAAATGGAGATAAAACATGAGACATGCCCGCGGCTATCGCCGCCTCAATCGGACGCATGAGCACCGCAAAGCGCTGTTTGCCAATATGGTCTGCTCGCTGATCGAGCATGAGCAGATCAAGACCACCCTGCCCAAGGCCAAGGAGCTCAAGCGCATCGCCGAGAAGGTGATCACGCTGGGCAAGCGCGGCGACCTGCATGCTCGCCGGCAGGCGGCCGCCCAGATCAAGCAGGATTGGGCGGTCGTGAAGCTCTTCGAGGTGTTGGGTCCGCGCTATGCGGAGCGTCGGGGCGGCTATACCCGCGTTCTCAAGGCCGGCTTTCGCTATGGCGACATGGCGCCCATGGCGATCATCGAGCTGGTCGACCGGGATGAAAGCGCCAAGGGCGCGGCCGACAAGGCGCGGCTGGAGGCTGAGGACGCCGCCGAGGAATAATCGCAGGCTGTGAACGGGTCGTCGATTTGCGCCGGGTCGAGCGAGGTAGCGCGACCCCTTCGCAAAACCGGCATTGATGGCTGCCTCGGCCGGGTCCTGAAAAGAGCGTCTGGGGTGAGGCAACAGGGGCGCGACGACCGGGTCAAGCCCGAAATCGACACGGATGTTGTTGAACGGCCCCTTTTTCAGGTTTTGGCGGCATTTGGCGGGCGCTCGCGCCAAGCCTCGACCATCTGTGCTTAGGCAGCCACAAGGATAACGTACAGAGTCTTTCGCACATTTGCCCGTGGCGGCGGCTCCTTTCAGAATAGCTGAGAGGAGCTGAGCATGGACGAGAACGGAGCGACGAAGCCGATGGGCCAAGGATAACGTACAGAGTCTTTCGCACATTTGACCGGGACGACGGCTCCTTTCAGACATGCTGAGAGGAGCTGAGAATGGAAGACGATGAGAAGCCCAAGCCGATGGGGCAAGTGATCCAGATCGATGAAGCGAGGATCCGC
>JBCDAZ010000047.1:0-23867 GCA_039184655.1 Pseudomonadota bacterium
GCGGATCCTCGCTTCATCGATCTGGATCACTTGCCCCATCGGCTTGGGCTTCTCATCGTCTTCCATTCTCAGCTCCTCTCAGCATGTCTGAAAGGAGCCGTCGTCCCGGTCAAATGTGCGAAAGACTCTGTACGTTATCCTCTTCGGCGACGTTGCCGAGTTCTTTGGCCAGCTCCAGAACGCTCAGGCGCTGCTGCGCGACCTTGCTGGCGGCATCACGCGGCGCCACGTTCCTTGCTGTCGATGATCGTCCCATAGGGTCTTCCTCCTTCCAGAAAATAGCAGGGAAAGAAGGCTAAGTGGACATCTCGCCGGCTATGTCGAACGCTTTGAGCGCTAGTACTTCGGCAATTGAAAGACGCCAAAAGGAATCGGCGCGCTTAGCTCGTATACAGTTAAATTATGTTAAAAATTACTGACATCTGTAGCACTTGGCTCACATCTTGCCAAAAATACACCGCGGATCGTGGCGTCTGGTATTGCACCTAAGATCACTTGCTCCATGGCCCTGAAATGGCATCCAGTAGTCAGCACGTCGTCACAAATCACGATGCGGTCTTTTATATCCGCCAGCGTATGCAACTGTATCTCATAGAGCGCCGCAAGGCTTTCAGGTGTGGGCCGCTCGCTCTTTTCGTGGGCAGCGGCTGTACTCTGCATTCGTTTCACCAGTTCTCGGACATCGAGTGTATAGCCACGATGTTGTCGGAACAACCCACTGACCTGGGTGAGCATGGTCATCATCCGGTTATCATACATCGGATCACAGCGGGTCTTTGATGGCGGCAAAGGCACAATCGTCCAGGGTCTCAGGTCGGAGTCTCCGAAAGCATTGAATAGAGCTTGTGCTGCAAGACAAATGCTTTGCCTCTTGTATCTCCACTCCGGTCTATCCGCTCGGTCCATTGGTTTCTTGAAGTTGATGATCAGCTTGTTCGTGGCGCTATGCGCGTAGCCTTTCCTAGCAGTGTAATCCCCAAGATATAGGCACACGTCAACCGAAGTTAGGTGATGGTGATCATCCCTCTTCAGTTCGTCGATCTTAGTGAATCGTGCTGGGAATGAGGATGCGTCTGATGTCATCGTATTCTTTTACGCGGATAGCCCCACGCTCTGCAAACTTGTGCGGCCACGTAAGTTTGGGATTGTAAAAGCAGCTTTCCAGAATGAAGAGCTTCCGCTTTTGCTTCAGGGCGGCACGGGCTTGCACCAGCGCTCCCGAGGTTTCGCCAGCCTCGACAATAACAGTGGCGTCTGTGAGCGCGGACATCGTGACGTTGCGTGCCGGGAAGAAATGCCGATTGATCACCGGGTTGCCCGCGCTCTCATAACGTTTCACAGGCACCTGACTGATCAGGAGGTGTTTGCGGGCAATTTCCGCCTGTAGATCGGTGTTCTCTCGCGGGTAGGCCTGACTAAGAGGCGTGCCCAGAACGCCTATCGTGCGCCCCCCTTCTTCGAGAGCGATCCTGTGGGCGGTAGCGTCAACGCCCTTGGCCAGACCAGATACAATAGTGAAGTCGTCAGAAAGAAGCGCCCGGACTAGCCGTCTGGTGCGGCTGACGCCGTCTGAAGACGGGTTTCTTGTCCCGACGATGGCTATTGAGAGGGGTGAGTTTACCAGTTCCCACCAACCTTGATAATATAGAAGCTCGATGGGGTGGTCGGCGTCTCGCAAGCGTGCCGGGTATTCCCCTGCCCCATTAACGCGCACGCCGTAGTAATCTACGCCCACATCCTTAAGGCGGCGATGAACGATGTTAGCGTTCTCTATGGCTACGCCATGATCCACAAAGTCAGACGGCACCGCACCGGGTGAAGCTGCAAACCGTGTAGCAATCGTCTTAAAGCTGGCGCTCGGTTCTTCCCACAGCGCTTCATATGCCCCAAGTTCTACAAATGGCGAGACAGCGCGGTCGGCAAAATCAAGATCAGAAAAATCTATCTGTGTCACGATGCGCCTCCCTTCAGTTTGAAACGCGCTTGCGCAGCTTCCATTTGCCAGCCGCGCCCGCAACTCCCACATTAGACGTATGACCGAGAAAACCAAGAGACCTAGAGACGCCAATTTTGGCGTCTCCATCGCCCCTAGGCTGTCAAATAGCGCTAAGCCTCATCGTGCGGGGACACCGCGCGCCGCTTACGCGATCAGCGTCGCCGAAGGATGCACAAGCCTCGCCTGCGGCGACATGCCTTTTGAGGCACCTGCTCGGTGATCTTTTCCGACCCGTCAGCGCGCAGCACGGTCGTGGCTTTGTGGACAAAAGTGGGAAGTGACGGGGCTTGCTTTGCTGCCCCAGACACTGCACTCTCGAAATGGGCCTGAAAACCCGGACCAGTGATAGACCGCAACACCATTAATGTGGGTTCCTGTAGACGCAGGAAGCGGTTGAATGATGCGAACGCTTGGCGGCGTGTCGCACTTCGACAGTTTATGTCGGGGTGGTGGCGTCATACAAGACCTTCGCGGGAAAATCGTCACGCTTGTCTCACTGGCAAGTTTTCAGCACCCCGGCGCCAGTCCGCTACTGGCACGGCCCTGAAAAGCCACAACCAGTGAGAAACCAAATGACCGACAGAACGTCGTCTGAAAAAATCCAACGCGTATCCGATGAAGAGAACAGCGCAGTCCATGGAATGGCGCTGGCGCACAAAGCGCTCGCGGACGGATACATGAAAGAGATCCATGCCTTGCGGGCTCGACAAGAGGCCTACGAGGACAGCCTGCCCAAGGAACCGGGAGAGGCCTGGCGGGCTATCGCCTTGAAACTCCTCGACCTGGAGGATTTTGGCGCACCGCAATTTGCCGCGCGGGCGGCGCTAGAGATCATCTATGCGCTCGCCGCTTGTCGCCGGCTCGAAGACAACGAGCGCTTGTCGAGATCAGTGGCTTGGCTGGCTGAGCAAGGTCTGACCGGCCTCGAAAAAATCGAGCAGTCCTGCGACGAGGCACGCACCATCGCGTCGCACCGCGCGGGAGGTGGGCGGTTCAGGGCGTAGATCCGAGCTCACGCGGCGGTAGATGATTGGACTCTGCAAAGTTGCGCTTGCATTTGCATTTGGTTTTTTAAAATCCAAAACAAGTGCAGGAGGAGGATATCGCATGGCTACCGTCGCGCAGCTTGTCGAAGATATAGCCGTAGTCATGGCGGAAAAACCGGAAACGGTGAACGCTTACGCGCGCGCCCTTATCGACTCGGGCGATCTGCCAAAGAGCAAGGGGCGCGCAATTGCACATGTCGATATCGAGCATGTCGTGAAGCTGTTTCTAGCGGTCATTCTCGCACCAAAAATCAAAGACACCGCTGATGCTGTCGGGGCATACTACCACCTGCGCAAAGCCGGTGTTAATGCGAGTTTTCCAGCTTCATTTCAAGGGCGAGCTGGTCAACAGCTTTGCGATTTTGTCCAAATTATCCAGCACCCAGAGATTGGCGAGGAATCCTTGCGCTTAGATCTTCTTGAATGCAGAGTCTGTTTCGTTCTGAATTGGCTCGAAATCGAATTTGATTTTGGTAATGGTAAGTTGATGCGTTTTAAAGAGAGCAATACGCTGGACACTTGGCAAGCCCAATACAAGCGGTGTGTTATTCTTACTGGACGGACGTTTCTCATGCTCGGGTTTGGGCACGAGCGTAATTATCTGGACAGGGGCGGCGACTGATGACAGCGCCCACCATCCTATTTGCTGGCGAAAAAAGAGCTGCTGCGCTTCTGGATATGAAGCCTGCGGACTTTCGCGCCCTGGTGGATGGTGGCGTGCTGCCCAAGCCAAAGAAGATCGGCGACTTCGAGCGGTGGGACGTTGAGCAACTGCAAGTCATCGCGCGGGGTGATGCAGCCGGAGGTGGGTCCATCGAATGGTGAGCCGCAAGAAGCTTCTTTGGCGGCATCCGGCGGGGCGCTGGTACGTCCGCAAGTATGTCAATGGCAAGATGATCTACCTTGGCCGGATCAAGGCCGAGGAATGCACAGCCGAATTTGACCGTCAGTATTGGGAGATCGTGAGTGGAAAGAAAGCCGCTGCGAAAACGTCATGGGGCGCTCTGATCGACGCCATGCTCGAGACAGACAAGTGGGCGAATTTCTCGCCTCGCTACCGCAAAGACCTCGAGCCTGTCTTCGAATACCTCAAAGACAAGATCGGCCACCTAGACGTGGCTCGGCTGACCCAGGCCGACATTTACGATGCGATGGAGAAGAATCGGCACCGGGTTCGGTTCTCCAACTACATCCCCACTGCGCTTAGCATGCTGTCCAAGCTGGCGCTCCGCAGGCGGTGGCGCAAAGACAGCCCAGCAATCGACATTGAACCGCTCAAGGTTCCGAAAGCCCGCCAAAAACCGCACCTTCCGTGGCCTGACTCGGCAGCGGAGAAAATGCGTACCGAAGGTGATGCTTTGCCGCTGCTGGTCTTCGAGATCGGCGTGGGAAGCGTCCAACGCCCAGGCGATTGGGTGGACTTCCAATGGGGCGACTATGACGGGGAAACCCTCAAGCTGCGCCAGAACAAGACGAACAAGCCGCTGCACCTTCCCGGCACTGAGGCGCTGAAAGCCGCTTTGGATCGTGCCAGGGCCGATCTGGGTTTCGCGCCGCATCCGTCACGGCACATCCTGACCCGCGCCGCTGGTTCTCCGATGGACTATCACGCGATGGCCCGGGTCATGGTGCGCGAACGCAAGCGTCTGGGGTTAATGGCCTACGATCAACACGCGCTGCGCTATCGCGGCGTGATGGAATTGGCATGGGCAGGCTGCACCGACGACGAGATCGCCAGTTACAGCGGCCACACGTCAAAGGCGATGATCATCAAATATGCAGGGGAGGCGAGGCAGATCGTGCGCGCGCGCCAAGCGGCGGCAAAGCGCAAATACGCACGAACAGAACGAGACCAGAACGTGAAACTGATACCTGAGGTGATACCCCAATGAGCAGCTACTATCCTAACCCATTGAGAGCGTTGGAGGCGACGGCCGGAATCGAACCGGCGTTCACGGATTTGCAATCCGGTGCGTAACCACTCCGCCACGTCGCCAGCACCATGGCGGTATAGCAACGCCTTCTTTCCGAGGCAAGCAACCGCGCCTTTGCAGCGGCTCCTGCGATTGCCCGGTGACGGGCGATATGGCATTGCTTTGCTCGAGGATGTCGGACACAGGGCAGTAGATGGACCGGACAGACTATGCGGCAGCGCGACTTGCTATGGTTGACACCCAGGTGCGCCCGTCGGACGTCACGCTCTATCCGATCATCGGCGCGATGCTTGAGATCCCACGTGAGCGGTTCGTACCGCCCGAGCTTCGCAAGGTCGCCTATGCCGGTGCCGATCTGCCTTTGGGGGCCGGGCGCGTTCTTCTCGATGCACGGGTGCTGGCCAAGATGCTCGACGCGCTGAAACCAGGGCCAGACGATCTGGTGCTCGATATCGCACCTGGGCTGGGCTATTCGACCGCGCTCCTGGCCCGACTGGCTGCGGCTGTCGTGGCCGTTGAACCCGACGCGGATATGCGCCGATCGGCCGACGAAACACTTGCCGATCTCGGTCTGGAAACCGCCATGGTCCATGCCGGTGCGGCGCATTTGGGCGCCCCCGATGACGGGCCTTACGATGCGGTTCTGGTAAATGGCGGTATCGAGATCTTGCCCGCGGCGATTGCCCAACAGCTCAAACCCGGCGGCCGAATCGTCGCCATCATGATGGGCGGCACCGCCGGCCAATGCCGTCTTGGTGTCAAAACCGAGGCGGGTCTTTCGTGGAAAACCGTCTTCGACGCGACGGCACCGATACTTTCGGGCTATGAAAAGCCACGAAGTTTCGTATTTTAGGTGGAGAAGCTCATGCCCTGTCGGCAGTTGCGGTCCCGGTACGACACCGGCGAGGGAGGCCTGGAATGAAACGCGCAGCGCTGCGCAGAATTTTCGCCGCTTGCGCGGCTTTTGGGCTTACAGCCGCCCCTCTATCCGCCCAGACACTGGCCGATGTACTGGTTGCCGCCTATCAGACCAACCCCGACCTGGTCATCGGGCGCGCCCAGCTGCGCCAGGCCGACGAGCAGGTGGTCCAGGCGCAATCCGAGCTTTTGCCCGACATCACCGGGACAGTGACCGGGACCGCGTCGAGCCGCGACAACGTCTTTTTGAATTCCTCGACCAACACCCCGGGCCTGCTGCGACCCAGCCTGACCGCGGATGCAACCGTCACGGGCACGGTCACACTCTACTCTTTCGGTCGGAACCCCGCCAATATCGCCAGCGCCGTGGCCAGCGTGCTGTCGGCCCGCGCAAGCCTGATTAGCGTCGAGCAGGACGTGCTGCTCGATGCGGTGACCGTCTATCTCGATGTGCGTCGGGATATCCAGTTCGTCAGCCTGGCGCGCAACAATGTGCGGGTGAATAACGAGCTGTTGCGGGCGACGCGGGACCGCTTCGAGGTGGGCGAGGTGACCCGCACCGATGTCAGCCAGGCCGAGGCAGCGCTCGCCGCAGCCCGCTCGAACCTTGCGGCCAATACGGGTTCGCTTGCCGAATCGCGGGCGCGCTTTCTCAACGAAGTCGGGTTTGAGGCGGTCGATCTTGCCCCGCCGCCGCCCTCGCCCGATCTGCCCGAGACTTTGGACGAGGCAGAATCGATCGCCATGCGCGAGCATCCCGATATCGTGTCCAGCCGCTTCTCAGAAGAGGCTGCGATGCAGGATGTCGAGCTTGCGCGCTCGGGCCTCAACCCGCTGATCACACTGTCGACGTCCGTCTTTTACCAGGCAAACACGACGCTGGATTTGGGCGGCCGCGCAACGGATTCTACTGGCGCCGATGTCCAGCTTCAACTGCAAGTGCCGCTTTACCGCGGCGGTGAGCTTTCCAGTTTGATCCGCGAAGCGCTGGCACTTTTGGACCAGCGCAAGGGCGAGACCCAGCGCACAGGTCGTTCGGTTCGCCAGGCCGTACAAACCGCCTGGTCCGAGCTCAGCGTGGCCCGTGCCTCGATCATTGCCAATACCGAGGAAGTTCGGGCCCAGCAGGTGGCTTTCGAAGGGGTCGTCGAGGAAGCCCGTTTCGGCGAGCGGACGACCCTTGACGTGTTGGAAGCCGAGCAGTCGCTGCTGGAGGCGCGCTCAAACCTTGTTTCCGCGCAGCGCGATGCCGATGTTGCAGCGTATAGCGTTCTGTCTTCTATTGGTCTCTTGACGGTATCGCATCTGGGTCTGGGGGTTGATCCGTATGATCCGACGGCAAACTACGAGGCTGTGCGCACCAACCCGCCCGATCCGGAGGGTTTGCGGCTCGAGCGTATTCTCGATCGCTGGGGGGAGTGAGCCGGGGCGGGCAGGGTATCGTGCAGCCCGCCCTTATTGGAGCAGGGTTTTGGTGAATGGGTACGGTGATGACTGAAACGTCCGAGCCGCCGGAAGGCGCGCAGGTCGATGAGGTTCTGGCAGCCATCCGCCGGCTGGTTTCGGCCGAGGAGCAGGAGCGGCGCCGGGCTGCGCCGTCTCGCAACGAGGGTTCGCTGATGCTGACCAGCGAGATGCGGGTCGATCGAAACGCTGATCGGCGCGCCGAACGCTCAGCTGGGCCACCCGCGGACCAGCGCAGGGAACATCCCGCAGAACGACGCGCCGAACCACCCGCAGAACGGCCGGCTTCATCTTCTCCCAGCGAAAAACGCCGTATGTCCGCCTTGGAACGCGAGGTCGCCAAGACTGCACGACCCGAGATCCCACCGGATCTGAGCCCCGCGCTTTCGCCGGAAGACCTTGCGGATCTGGTGCGCGAGATTGTGCGCGAAGAGTTGCAGGGCGAGTTGGGCGAGCGCATTTCGGCCAATATTCGCAAGCTGGTACGGCGCGAGATAAGCCGGGCGATTGCCACACGAATGGGCGGGTGACACGCCCTGCAGGGATCAGCCGCTTAAGCCCCGCCGCAAAAGGTTGAGGCCCGCAAGTACCAGAACAGCCATTGTCAGGCGGCGAAAACGCTCCTGCGGCAGCGCATCCTGCACCCGCAGGCCGATCCACATCCCCAGCATGGCCGGCAGGATCAGCGCGGCAGAAAACTGGCTTGTCTGTGCATCGAGCAAACGCGAGTTTGTGTGGGCCAAGGCGAGCATGATCGAACCGATCAGGTAGGCGATGCCCTGAACCCGCACCATCTCGATCTTGGCGACCTTACGTGCGAGCAGATAGAGCACGATGGGCGGGCCCCAGACGCCCGAAAGCCCGCCGAAAAAGCCCGCAAGCAGGCCGACGCCCGTTGCCACGCGCCGGTCCGGTCCCGGGTCGCGGGGTCGCCAGCCGGAGAGCTGAATCGCCGAGAACAGCGTCACGCCGGCGCCGAGGATTAAGAACAATGCGCGTTCGGGCAGGATTTTGACAAGCTGTGCGCAAAGCGCGATCATCACCAAAAGCACGGCGTTGAGCAGCCAGAATCGGCGCAGGCTGTCCAAGGCCTCGGCAAGGCCCTGACGCATCGCCTGCCAGATGTTTGTAATTAGTGATGGCAGAATGATTGCGGCGATCGCCAGCGGTGCGGGCAGGATCGAGCCGATGCCCGATATCGCGATCATCGGCAAGGCAAAGCCGACAGCGCCCTTGGTAAAGCCCGCGACGCCCATGATCGCAGCCGAAGCCAAAAGCGCAGCCCATCCATATGTGGCAAGCAAGCCCTCCATAGCCGCCGGCCTCCCATGCGGGGGGGCGGAAATCAACGGCGCAGCCGCATGGATCGCGGCGCCCGCCTACGATATCCAAAGTCAGCGCAACATTATTTGCGCGGCATAGGGCCGCGCGATTGATTATTTCTCTAGTGGTTGACCGGTTTTCTGACCGCCACTAGGGTCCCGGCCAAAGTGGAAGCGATTCCGCACCGCACCATGTGTTGTTTGGAGATTTGAGATGAGTGAACCCGCCCGCCTTGTTGACGACACCCCGCTCTTGCCGGATCTCCTACGATTGTGCCGACAGGCGATCGGCCCGGTCGAGCGCGTGCTGGAGGCTGCGCGTAGCAGCCTGCGCGACCGTGTTGCAACCGGGGACAAGGTTTCGGGCAAACCTTCGGGCAAAGTCCCTGGCAAAGTCCCTGACAAAGTCCCTGACAAAGTCCCTGACAAAGTCTCTGGCAAAGCCCTGGAGGCCGAGCAGTATGCCGCCCATGCGCTAAGCTGGCTTGCCACCTATGTCGAGGCGCTGCGGCAGATGCATGGCTGGGCGGAGCGTCTGCAGGCCGAAGGCCGGTTTGGCGAGACCGAGGCCTTGATCCTGCAGATCGGCTTTGGCGAGTATCTTTGGCAGATCTACGGCGGCATCCCGATCAGCCAGGGCGAGACGGTTCGGCTACAAGACATCGGCCTCGGTCAAGATGCGCAACGCGCCCTGATGCACCCATCGGTGATGGCGCTCACTCAATCGGGCAACAGCGACGCGGCGCGGGCAGCACTTGCGCAGCACATTGTCGATCAGGAAGGAGCGGCCATCTTCGGCGCCACCGGGCTCGACGACGCGTTCGAGATGATCCGCGACCAGTTTCGTCGGTTCTGCGCCGACAAGGTCACGCCGCATGCGCATGGTTGGCATCTGCGCGACGCGCTGATCCCCATGGCGGTTATCGCAGAGATGGCCGAGATGGGTGTTTTCGGCCTCACCATCCCAGAGGCGTTCGGCGGTTCGGGCCTTGGCAAGCTTGCCATGTGCGTCGTGTCCGAAGAGCTCAGCCGCGGCTATATCGGTGTCGGCTCGCTCGGCACCCGCTCAGAGATTGCAGCCGAGTTGATCCTGGGCGGTGGCACCGAGGCGCAGAAAGCGCATTGGCTGCCCAAGCTCGCATCGGCCGAGATCCTGCCAACGGCGGTGTTTACCGAACCCAACACAGGCTCGGATCTCGGCGCGCTGCGCACCCGCGCGGTGCGCGACGGCGACGACTACATGATCACGGGCAACAAGACCTGGATCACCCATGCCGCCCGGGCCGACATGATGACGCTGTTGGCCCGGACCGACAGTGCGACCGAAGATTATGCCGGCTTGTCGATGTTCCTGGCCGAAAAACCGCGCGGGACCGAGGCCGATCCGTTCCCGGCCGACGGCATGACGGGCGGCGAGATCGCGGTGCTGGGCTATCGCGGCATGAAGGAGTACGAGCTGGGCTTTGACGCGTTTCGGGTCAAGGGTGCGAACCTTTTGGGCGGGGTCGAGGGACAGGGGTTCAAGCAGCTCATGGCCACCTTCGAAAGCGCCCGCATCCAGACAGCGGCGCGGGCCATCGGGGTTGCCCAGAATGCGCTCGACCTTGCGCTGCGCTACGCGCTCGACCGCCAGCAATTCGGCAAGCCGTTGGTCGCGTTCCCGCGGGTTTACGGGAAGCTTGCGATGATGGCGGTGGAAATCACCTTTGCCCGCCAGCTCACCTATTTTTCCGCGCGCGAGAAGGATGCAGACCGGCGCTGCGATCTGGAAGCCGGCATGGCCAAGCTGCTGGGCGCCCGGGTCGCCTGGGCCTGCGCTGACAATGGCCTACAGATCCATGGCGGTAACGGCTTTGCCCTGGAATACCCGATCAGCCGGGTGCTGTGCGATGCGCGCATTCTCAACATCTTCGAAGGAGCGGCGGAGATCCAGGCCCAGGTCATTGCGCGGCGTCTTTTGGAAACCGCACGAAACTAAGTCGCGTTCGGCCGCCGAGCCCAGGCAAAGAGCGTCCTGGCCGGGCAGACGGTGCTGGGCCGCTTGTCGCTCCTAGCGGCACCGACCCAAGGCCAGCAGCCGCGCAGGGCTTGCAGGGGCAGGATCGAGGCGATAAGGCGGTTCGCGGTGTTTGTGGGGAGGAGCGTCCATAATGCTGCATCGGTCACCGACCGCCGCACTCTGCGTTGCAGCGGGTCTCGTGCTTGCCGCCTGCGATGCGTCGCCACCCGAGCCCGAAAAACCGCCCATCACCAAACTTGGCGACACGCCATGGCGCTTGGCGATGTTGGACGGCGAAGCGGTCGGCTCGGTCGAGTTCGTCCTCAACATCTCCGGCGGCTTTATCTCCGGCACCGGACCCTGCAACACGATCAGCGCAGACTATCAGGGTCAGGCGCCGGATTTTGTGATCGGCACGCTGATCACCACGCGAGCGGTCTGCGACCGCCTCGGCTTCGAACGGAAAGTCGTGGCCGCGCTGGCCAACGCGACCCGTGCCATGATCGCGGATGAAAGGCTGACGATCACCGGTCTCGATTCACCCGAAATGACCTTCGTGCCCGCGGGCTAGGGCGCCGACGCCGCACGCGCCGCAAGCCGCGCAGCGCAGCGGATGCGCGCCGGCGGCAACCCCGGCCGCTCCATGGCCGGCGACAGCCATTGTTCCAGGAAAAAGCCAGTGACCGCCAGGCCCATTGCGATGTCGGCATCGCTCGCCGCCGGGCCGGGCGGGGCTGTATTGTCGGCGATCAAAAAGCCCGGCAGCGGCAGAATATGCGCAGCGTGAAACCTGTCGGCTGCGGCAGCACCCAGAGCCTGACCGGTTTCAAGCGCAACGAAGGCAAGGTTGGCACGCGCCCCCGTGACGGCGCAGCGCGAAAGATCCGGCCCGAAACCCATCTCGCGCAACAAGGCAAGCTCCCAGCGCGCATAGGCCGAAGGCCAGCCAGCCTCGCCCAGCCCGTCCAGCACGGCAATCGTGGTGCGGTAAAGCGCCGGATGCGCCTCGCGCTCGGGCAGGCACCAGCACAGAAGCGCCGCGATCGAAGCCAGCGCGGCAAGCGCATCGCGATCTTCAAAGATCGCAGCGGCACGAATGCGAATCGGTTCGACACGAAACGTGCCGATCTGTTCGGCCAGCCGGGCCCGCCAGGTCGCCGAAAGCTGCGCGCCGGGTTGCAGGATCGGGGCAAGCTTGCGCCCCGCCCCTCCGGGCACAAAGCCGGCATGCCGGCCCTGCGCCTCGGTAAAGAGCTCGACGATCGCACCGGACTCGCCATGCCGGCGGCGCGCGATCAACACCCCTTCGCTCTGCCACTCCATTCTTGGCGTGGTACATAAGCGCGGGCCAGCGCGACAAGCCAAAACCGCGTCGCGGCGCCCGCCACGCTCGCCTTTGCGCCGAACGGGCGGATCGTCGGCTGCAACAGCAGCGACACGCACCTTAGGCTAGGCCGAACCCGTGCGGGGTGCATTGCGTTCGCCAACCCGATGATCGCGACGGACCGGCAAGGCCGTTCCCGCGCATCTCTTCGCGCTTTGCATCCCGCAAAACCCGTCACGGCCCGGCATGCGGGGGCAAGACAGCCCGGTTGGGACATGTTAGGGCTTGCGCGGCTGGAAGCAGTCCGCGAATTATCCGGGGCTTTGGGCGATTTTCGGTGGTCTCGCCCCGGCGGACAGGCTAGTGCGCCGGACCAGCCATGTCGTATTGTGAATCGATTGGGTGCCAGCCGATGCCGGTTTACCGACCCTGCTCATATCCGCCTGCGAACCTCGCCCTGCGACTGGCCGCAACACTTTTTGCGCTTCTGGCGCTTGCGCTGTCGCTGGCCGCCCTTCCGCGGGCGGTCGGGGCCGATACACCGCAAAGCGTGGCGATCATCGGCGACAGTATGGCAAAGGGCTATTGCCGCGGGTTGCGCCGGCATCTCAAGGGTGTCGAGGGCTATGCGCTCAACTGCTGGTCGCACCCCTCTTCGGGGCTGACCCGCAACGACTTCCTTGACTGGGACGCAAAACTCGCCGGTTACCTGAGCGAAACGCGTATCGATATTGCCGTGGTAGCCTTCGGCGCCAATGACGCTCAGCGGCTTGTCCTTGCGGACCGTATTCTCGACTTCGACGAGGCGGCCTGGGCCGAAGAGTACGGCGACCGTGTCGAGCGGATTATCGACCAGCTTTCCGTGCATGGCGCACAGATCGTCTGGGTCGGTATGCCGATTTCGCGCAGCGCGCGATACTCCCGGAAAATGGCACGGCTCAACGAGATTTACGCGGCGCGCACCGCCGCCCGCGGCGTGCCCTACCTGTCGATCTGGGAGGCAACCCAGGACGATAGCGGCCGCTACAGCGCCGCCCTGCCCGACGCAACCGGACGCACAAGGGTGATGCGCGACAAAGACGGCATCCATTTCACCGGTGCGGGCGAGGCGCTGATCAGCTGTCTGGTGCTAGCCCGGTTTCCTGGCGTCGGCGATCCCGGCACCCTGTCGCGAAGCTGCTGAGCGCGGCGCCACAGCGGCATGCTCTTTCACACGTCGGTCTTTGCCGCCTTCTTTTTATGTGTCTTCGCGCTGTGCTGGGCAGCGCGCGGCTGGCCGCGGGTGCAGCAATGGTTCTTGGTGCTGGCAAGCTTTGTCTTTTACGGCGCGTGGGACTGGCGGTTCATGGCGCTGCTGGCAGGCAGCGCGCTGGTCAATTGGGCGGCTGCCTTGCGCCTCGACCGCCTTTCCGCGCAGTCTAGACGGCTTACGCTCTGTGCCGCGGTCGGTGCCAATCTCGCCGTGCTCGGCGCCTTTAAATACTTCGATTTCTTCGTCGACTCCTTCAACACGCTGCTGCTTTCGCTCGGCTTTGGGGCCGAGCTGCCCTTCGTGGCCCTGATCCTTCCGGTGGGGATCTCCTTTTTTACGTTTCAGGGCATTTCCTATCTGGTCGATGTCCATCGCGGCGATGTGGCCCCGTCGCGCCCGGTCGTCGAGGTGCTCTTGTATATCAGCCTCTTTCCCCAACTTGTGGCAGGTCCGATTGTCCGCGCCGCGGCGCTTCTGCCCCAGATCCGAGCGCTCGGCCAGGCCTATGCGCCGACCGATTTGGCGGCAGGCTTTGCCACCGTGATGATCCTGTCGGGGCTTTTTAAGAAGCTGGTTCTGGCCAATTACATCGCCTCGGATCTGGTCGATGACGTGTTCTTCGACCCCAGCTCTTACGGCGCGCGCGACCTGCTGATCGCGGCCTATGGGTACACCGTGCAGATCTATTGCGACTTCTCGGGCTACTCCGACATGGCCATCGGTCTTGCGGCCCTGCTGGGCTTTCGCATCCCGATCAATTTCAACCAGCCGTTTCGTGCAGCGTCGATGCAGGAGTTCTGGCGGCGCTGGCATATCTCGCTCTCGACCTGGCTGCGCGACTATCTCTACATCCCGCTAGGCGGCAGCCGGGACGGTGGCTGGAGAACGCGACGCAACCTGTTCCTGACAATGCTGCTGGGCGGGCTTTGGCATGGTGCAGCCTGGACCTTCGTCCTGTGGGGCGCGCTGCATGGCGCATTTCTGATCGCCGAGCGTTTGCTGGCCCGGGTTTTGCCGTTTCGGATCGGACGCGTTCCGGCGATTTTGATCACGTTCCACCTTGTCGTGCTGACCTTCGTGATCTTCCGGGTCGAGAGCCTGGCGCTGTTTTGGGACTATCTTGCCGGCCTGGCCCGGTGGCGGATCCCCATGGAGGCGGCGACACCCTTTGTCATCGCTTTGATCGGGCTGGGGCTTGCGCTTCATGCCACCCCGCCGGGTCTGCCGGACGCCGTGGCGCGGCGGCTCGACAGGTTGCCCTGGCCGTTGATCGGTTTGGTTGCCGGTTTGTTGCTGGCGGGGATTGCCGCGATTGCGCCTGGCGAGGTAACGCCGTTTATCTATTTCCAGTTCTAAAACGGGGGTGCGAAGATGCAGGCAGAAGTCGAGCGGCCGGCGCAGGCCCGACATTCGGTTGCACGCGTGGGCGTGGCCCTCGCCCTCGCGCTTGCGGTGGCCTTTGCGTTCAACCCCGCGCTGCCGCTGGAATGGGCCTACGATGCGCCTTTGCCGGATGGGGCGACGCTCTGGCTGATCGAGGTCGCTCAAAGCTATCGGGCCACGGCCGAGCGTTTGGGCCTCGACGCGCTCAACCTTTGGGCAGAGGCGCAAATCGACGCGCTGCGCCACCGGTAACGCCGAGCCGCTGATGAACGACGGGGCCGGTCTGGCGCGAGAGCGGGTGGAGATTGCCAGCGATAGGGGCAGGCTGCGCGGCGATCTCATTGTGCCGCCCCAGCCGCGGGGCTGTGTGCTTTTGCTTCACGGGCATACCGGCAGCCGCGACGAGCTTCCCTTGGCCGATGGGCAAGGCCTATTTGCGCACAGCGCCGCGCAAATGGGTGCTGCGGGTTACGCAAGCCTTCGGTGCGACTTTTTGGGCTCCGGCGAAAGCGATGGCGCCTGGGCGGACACCACGCTTGACGGCCAAGCGGCCGATGCGCTCGGCGCGGCGCGCTGGTTGCGGGCGCATCCGGAGCTCGCATCTCGACCGCTTGCGCTGTTGGGGTTCAGCCAGGGCGGGCTGGTCGCCCTTTTGGCCGCATCGCAGGCGGCTGCTGGCGCGGCGGTGCTGTGGAACCCAGTGTTCGACCCCGATCGCAGCTTCGGTTTGATCTACGGGGCCGATGCGATGCGGGTTGCACAGACGGCCGACCCGCAACGGCGGCTGTCTCAGGCCGGCGGCCTTCGGGCACGGTTTTTTCAGCAGGCTTCGGCCTATCGAGCAGCGCCACTGGCCGTCGATTTGGCGCTGCCGCTCTTGATTGTTGCATCGGATGCCGACCGGGTGATCCCCGACGGCCCGGCCCAGGCGGCCCGGCTGGCCGGTCGTCGGCGCCACAGCACCGAAACGCTGGTTCTTGCCGCCGGTCACGATCTGGGCGCTGCGCAGGGCATGCAAGGACCCGATTGGGTGATCGCACGCAGTATCGGCTTTCTCGACGCGCATCTGCGCTAAGGCGGTTTCGACCCGGTTTTGCGCTCAGCGCGTGGCAAACCGCGCGGCGATCCGCGCACGCAGCCGGTCGCGCGTCACCCGGTACGCCGCAAGGATCGCGGGTTTCGGCCCGTCGGGGTAAACGGGGGGCGGGATATCCCACTCCTCAACCAGGCCGGGGGCGGCCAGTAGGCGCGCCTGCCGCGCCGCTTCGGGTGAAAGCGCCACGATCAGTTCGAAACCCTCGATAGAACCGCCCCGCGAAACCATCTCTTCAAAACTGCGCGCCTTGTGGCGGGTCAGCGGCACGCCGATCTCAGCGCAGACCGCAACAGCCATCCCGTCGATCTCGCTGTCATGCAGCACGCCCGCCGATTGCACATCCATGCCGGATCCGCAAAGCTGTTTGGCGATCCCCTCGGCCATGGGCGAGCGCAGCGCATTGTGATCGCAGCAAAAAAGCACCGAGCTGGGATGGCGCCGGGTCATGCCCCCTCCGGATGCAGCGCACAGATCAGCGTGAAGAGGCGGCGCGCCGTCGCCAGATCGGTGACGACCTTGCCGTCGAGCCGCTGCAAAAGGACTTTCGATCCCTCGTCATGGATGGCGCGCCGGCCCTCATCGATGGCTTCGATCTGGGCCGGCGGCAGGCGCCGTACGGCATCGCGGTAGCCTTCGCAGATCCTAAAATAGTCTTTCATCACTTGGCGGAGGGGTCCGAGCAGCAGCGAAAACGCGGCCGCACGCTTACCCTCTAGGCAGGTGACATCGAAGACCAGCGCCCGTTCCCGCAAGCTCAGCCGTAAGCTGTAGGGCCCCGACAAGGCGCCGTCGGGCAGGCTGAAGCGGTTCTCCTCCACCAGATCGAAGATCGCCACGCGTCGCTCCTGTTCGAGCTCGGGCGAGGGGACGGCCAGGCCGCTCTCGTCGATTTCAATGGCAGTCAGGCGGCTCACGGCGCGCTATCTTGTGTCGTTCTCAGCGCGTCGAGCCTTGCGCGCACCGAGAGGGCATGCGCTTCCAACCCTTCGGCAAGGGCCAACGCCTCGGCCGTCGGTCCGATCTTGGCCAAGGCCGCCGGGGTCACACCGGCCAATGTGGTGCGCTTCAAAAAGTCAAGCACCGACAGGCCGGATGAGAAGCGGGCCGAACGGGCGGTGGGCAGCACATGGTTGGGTCCGGCCGCGTAGTCGCCGATCGCCTCTGGCGTCCAACCGCCCAGAAAGATCGCACCGGCATGCCGGATCTGCGCGGCCAGGGCCTCGGGCCGGGCCACGCAAAGCTGCAGATGCTCAGGCGCGATCCGGTTGGCAAGGGCGGCCGCCTCGTTGAGATCGCGCGTCACGATTAGCGCGCCATGGGCTTGCCAGCTTGGCTCGGCAATCGCCTGGCGCGCGAGGGTATCCAACCGGTGCGACACTGCCGCTGCGACGGCCTGGGCATGCTCGGCATCCGGGGTGAGAAGGATCGACTGCGCCGTCGCGTCATGTTCGGCCTGCGCAAGCAAATCGAGCGCCAGCCAGTCCGGCGCGACGCTGCCATCCGAGATGATTAGCACTTCCGACGGGCCCGCGATCATGTCGATCCCGACCCGACCAAAGACCTGGCGCTTTGCCGCGGCGACATAGGCGTTGCCCGGCCCGGTGATCTTGTCGACGGGTGCGACGCTCTCGGTGCCATAGGCCAGCGCACCGACCGCCTGCGCACCCCCAATACGGTAGACCTCTTTCACCCCGCAAAGCCGCGCCGCCAGCATAACGAGCGGGTTGAGCTTGCCATCGGGCGTCGGTGCACAAA
This sequence comes from Pseudomonadota bacterium, assembly GCA_039184655.1. Taxonomy (GTDB): domain Bacteria; phylum Pseudomonadota; class Alphaproteobacteria; order Rhodobacterales; family Rhodobacteraceae; genus J013. Next base: position 17,490 of record JBCDAZ010000047.1, read on the forward strand.
TGACGATGCGGCTGACCCCGGCAACCCGTGCCGGAATGGCGTTCATCAGAACCGAGGAGGGGTAAGAGGCCAAACCGCCGGGCACATAGAGCCCGGCTGCATCCACGGCCGTCCAGCGCCAGCCCAGCGTGGCCCCAGTGTCGTCCTGCCAGAGGGTATCCTCGGGTCGTTGGCGCCGGTGGTAGGCCTCGATCCGGGCCGCAGCCTCCTCCAGCGCTTGGCGTGTATGCGCCGGAACCTCGGCGATGGCAGCGTCGATCTCTGCCGCAGGCACCCGCATCTGAGACGCGCGCAGCGCTAGCCGGTCAAAGCGTTGCGTTGCCTCCAAAACCGCCGCATCGCCACGGGCGGCGACATCGCCCAGGATCCGGGTCACCGCGCGATCGACGTCCGAAATGGTCGCATCCCGCGCGGCCAGAGCCGCGTTAAACGCGGCAGCAAAACCGTCCTGGCGGGTGTCGAGGCGATGCGGCATGCGACACTCCATTCGGATGCGCCGGTGGTGGGCAGGATTGCGGTGCGCCGCGGCGCGACCCGGCGCTGCGCGGGACATAGCCTGCCGGGAAGGGCGGCTCAAGGCTTCTGGCTCGGCGCGCTGCGGCGCCCATATTGCGGGCCCGATGAAGTCTCTGACCATAGAGGGTCGGGACGCATCTGACCCCAGACGCAGGTTTTGGGGCGACCGCGGCGGCGGCAGCCAGCCGTCAGTCGCGATGCTCCGGTGCTGTTTTGGCCTGGGCCAGATGGGGTCGGGCCACGTCGCGAAGGGCGACGTCCAGCGCCTCTACCGCAATCACGATCTCGCCATCGCCAGCCAGAACTAGCCGAAGGATGCCGCCCGGGCCGACCCGGTCCGCAGCCAACGTCTCCTCGGATCGACCATGATCATTGAGCCCGTTGGGCGTGTCGAGACGGTCGGGCGTGCCGCGCCCTTCGGGTTTTTCGCCTGCTGGTGCGTCCGGTTCAAAGACCAGCGAGAGCAATGCAAACACGACATCCTTGTCGGACGGGTCAATTCCATTTGCCCGCACCGATTGGGCTTGTTCGACCGTCAGCAGGCAGCGCACACGCTCAAATCCTCGGCCATTGCGTTCAGCGGCCTCACGATCTTCCCACCGAAACCGATTGAGAAGCAGCGCAAATCGACGACGGCCGGCAAGCCATGCGGTGTCCTCGATCTGACCCACCGCATCCTGGATCAGCGTCGAGAGGATCGCCAGATCCTCAATGCCCTCCGCCCTCAGGCGCAGCGGGCGTTCCGCGCCCTCCTCAAAGCGCGCATCGGTCATCGCAGGCGCATCGTCGCGGGTGCAGCCATAGCGCGACGCCCTTCTTCAGCCGGTCTGCCGCGCGATACGCGCGCCGAGCGCGGCAAGCTTTTCGACCAGCCGCTCATAGCCCCGATCGAGATGATAGACCCGGGCCACCGCCGTTTCGCCCTCCGCGGCGAGACCGGCGAGGATCAGGCTGACGCTGGCGCGCAGGTCGGTTGCCATAACCGGCGCGCCGCGCAAACGCGCGACCCCCTGCACTGTCGCCCGACCGCCCTGGATGTCGATCTGCGCCCCCATCCGCATCAACTCCGGCGCATGCATGAAGCGGTTCTCAAAAATGCGCTCTTCCAGAATGCTCTGACCTCTCGCAAGCGTCATCGCCGCCATCATCTGGGCCTGCAGATCGGTGGGAAAGCCTGGATAGGGCGCGGTTTCGACATGCAGCGGCGCCAGCCGGTCCTCATGGCGCGTGACGGTGAGCGCGTCGCCCACCTCCGCGACCGTCATGCCCGCTTCCTCCAGTTTTGCGCAAAACGCCTCTAAAAGGGCGCGCCGGCCACCGGTCAACCGGATGCTGCCCCCGGCAAGCGCGGGCGCCAGCATATAAGTTCCCAGCTCGATCCGATCGGCGACCACGCGGTGGGTTGCGCCATGCAGGCTTTCCACGCCCTCAATAACGATGTCGGGCCCGCCGGCGCCTTCGATCCGCGCGCCCATCGCCGACAGGCAGCGGGCTAGATCCACGATCTCCGGTTCCCGGGCGACGTTGCGCAAGACAGTCGTTCCGCGCGCCAGCGTTGCCGCCATCATCGCATTCTCGGTCGCGCCGACCGAGACCGTGGGAAACGCGACATCGGCGCCGAAAAGCCCGCGCGGGGCGCTGGCATGGATGTAGCCATCGCGCAGATCGAGCGTCGCCCCCAGTTTTTCGAGCGCCAAGAGGTGGAGATCGACGGGTCGCGCGCCGATGGCACAGCCGCCGGGCAACGACACCTCGGCCCGGCCGGCACGCGCCAGCAGCGGACCGAGCACCAGCACTGACGCGCGCATTTTGCGCACGATGTCATACTCTGCCCGCACCGAAGCGATCCGTGCGGTCCCCAGGGTGAGAACGCGGCCGTCCTGCAAAGCGGCGATCTCGCAGCCAAGGCTTTCCAGAAGCGCCCGCATCGTTTGGATATCGGAAAGGCGCGGTGCGTTGGTTAGCGTCAGCGGCGCGTCCGTCAGCAAAGCCGCCGGCATCAAGGTGAGGCAGGCGTTCTTCGCGCCAGCTATATCGATTTGGCCGTCCAGCGGCTGCCCGCCTTCAACGATAATCCTGTCCATCGCCTTGCTGCTCGTTGCCTTTCTGTCTTTCCTTGGGCCGATTCCCGCCCGCCATGCTCTTGCTGGGTTGCTACGCGCGGGGTTTGGACTGGGTTGCGGGATCGCGCGAGACGGCGTCCGGCACCGCTTTGTCGCGCGCCTTTCCTTGCGCCTTGCGCCGCGCAAGGTTTGCGCGCAGCGCGGCGGAGAGGCGCTGGGCCTTATCGCTCGCTTTCGGCGAAAGCGCATCTTTGCGGCGCGGTCGGTCGCGCGCATCCGTTGCCGACCCGCGGTCTTCAGGGTCAAATGCGTTCTTAGACATAAGGCTTCCTACTTCAAGCGCGGTTCGGGGTCCAGATTTCGGTTGCCTTGACCTTGACCTGCGATAAAACCCCGTCTCGGAACGCTGCCGTAGCTCAGGGGTAGAGCACTCCCTTGGTAAGGGGCGGAGCGGCGGCGCTAAGTGACTGAAAGGTTGGAGTTTCCCTGTCTCCGCCTTGACCCGGGGTAACGAGCCGGGTAACCGAAACAGGGAACGGATGCTGCCGTAGCTCAGGGGTAGAGCACTCCCTTGGTAAGGGAGAGGTCGAGAGTTCAAATCTCTCCGGCAGCACCAGAAATCTCTAATTATCAACGAGATACCGCAGTTATGGGGATGCTCTCGGCGTGTAACCCGGGATTACCCAGAGACGGTTTGCCACTTATTGCGGTGACCCGCTGCCAGAACAATGACCGCTCGCTCCAACGGTGCAGACAAGGTGCGGACGGGGATCTAGATGACCACGCGAGACTGTGCACGCCAGATCCGAACTCAGCGCTCCAGATACGTTTGAAGTTGCAGGTGACCACAATATGTGGTGTCATCAACACATGATTGCACTCCATATTTGTTGAGGAACCTGATTTGCCAGCTCCGACCAAACGATGCAGGATTCACTACCGGCGCCTCAGACGGGAGGGCCTCGAACTCCCTGCGGCACCTCTGTCACAGTTGCTTTCAAACGCGCTGCACGCTCCAGTAAACGGTGTGCAGCTGAAAGACAGCGTTAGTTTGCGCATTACGCCGTCATCTCTGGATAACCCGGCGCAGAGGCTCATCAACCATCTTCACATCACTGAAGACTACGTGTTCGGCAACACGTGCAGCTTCACCCCGGGTCAGATGCAGGCGTTGCTTCGGACGGTTTCAAGTGAAGAGCCCCACGGATCGCTGCAGGACGCCCTCGACGCTTTCGACATTCAGGAAGCTCGTGCCACTGCAGGACATGAATACGTCGGCGGCATATGTTATTGGTTGGCGATTGGGGATCACTTCTATCAGATCCAGCACGTCAGCTTGCAGGCGAAGCAAATGGAGGAGTACTTCAATTGGCTCCTCCGCGAGCAGACCAACACAATTGGCGGTAACGGGCTTGTCGAGCTCATGTGTGAGTTCGACCGTGAGCAAGTCGGCGGCGATCTTGACGAGATCTCCACAATTGAGATCGGGGGGGTCGCGCCGGAAACGATTTCTCAACCATTTGATAGCAAAGTCCCAAAGCCTGTTGTCGAAGAGGTCGAGACGACTGAAGCAGTCGGCTCCCAAGCCGCATACTTCGAGAAGGCGAAAGAGGTGCTCACTGCCCTGGTTGGGTCAATCGGCGCCCAGAGAATCATCGACGAGATACCGGACGAAGCTGCTTTGGAAGTCAAAGTGAACATTGGCTACAAGGCCAAGAAGAGGAAGTTCAAAAAAGAGTTTATGGGCAACATTGCGTCGGGCTTGCGGAATCTGCCGGATGGCGAGATGAAGGTACGAGGGCGGCAGGGGGAAATTAGAGGCTCTGACATTCGGCTCTTAGAGGACATGAGCGTCAAGAAACTCAGCGATGAGAGCAGCTTACTGGACATGGAACACGCCCTCAAACAAATGCTCGAAGTGCACCGCCGGTTTGTGCATGATGGGAAGATCTAGGCTGGAAGGAAACGGTGAAGGTTCATTGGCAACATGTTCTGGCTCCCGTCGGCGTCGGTGTGGCAACCGGCCTCACGACGGACGCTGCCACATGGACCGGGCTAAGCTCGTCTCTGATGAGCGTCGTCGCGATTGTGTCAGCCGGTGTGTTGGTGAGGCTGGCGCGAGGAGTGCCATTTTCAGCAATTGATGTTCTAAAGGCGGATGAAGCACGCAAACTATCGTCGGCGATCAAGCAGTCCGTGCGAGGACTGCGGGCTCTTCTGGCCGTTTGCTTCTTCACCATTCTTGTTCTGGTTTTCGCCGACAAACTGGCTGGCTTGTTGAGCACAGTGACGGCGCAAGAGCTGCTGCCCTTCACCGATCATCTGGACTATTTGGCGCTCGGAGTTCCGCTCCTCCTGACCTTTGTGATCATGCGAACCTTCGCAGTGGTTGAGGGTGACATTGAGGTCGCAGACATTCAGGCAGACATCTTGGTGAAGAAGAGGGGCAAAGACCTCGCTGATGAGTTCCAGAAGGGCGTAGCAGATAAGGCGAAGGACGGGTATCGACAGCCTTCGGGTTACGGCGGCGCAGTCTAGTACTGGTCGTCGATCTCAAGGCCCAAGGGCGCTTCCGAGAGTAGAGCCAGCATTTCTAGAGCGAGCACCTTGTTCTGCGCGCACCCCGAAAGGGTGTAGTATGCATTGAACTTAGCGTGTTGAGGCCCAGCCAGTTTTACTCAGGCGCGGAGCCACCCCGCATCCGACCGTTTTTCGGGGCCTTTCATTTGCCGTGACCTATGGACATTCGTCACCAGCGCGTTAATTTTTTGTGTTGAGATTGAGATGAGCAAATCCATTGGAGTTGAGAGACTATGGCCAAGAACACGCCCAGTACGACGAAGCCCAAGACAGGACTGCAACGCGGCACGACGGGTTACGCAATCAACTTCTTTAGGTCTGACATCCTGGTCAACTTGCAACTTGATTTGAAGCGATTGGAGAAGGCTGGAATCGACGATGAGCTATGCGCCAAGATTCGTGAGTTGCTGAGTGCTCTAGTTAGCGCCGCATCAGCGGAACCGAAGGGATCGTTTTGGGGCCGCGCCGTGCACGAGGTCTTGCGCGATTATGAGCTGGCTTACAAACGTTGGAATGACGTCCAAGGGAAGGACCCCGACGCTGTCAGCAAGCGCGACAATATACTCTCGGAGCTTCAAGACATTCGCCACAAGATCGCGAATGTTTGTCGAAAGAACTCCCACAGTCTGTCCGAAGCGCATGACTTGGAGCTGGTGACGGCAATCAATGATGCCCTTAGGGATACAATTCAAACGGTTCCCGGGACGTTCTCGGCACTTGCAAAGAGCGCCGCACGTTTCGAGCAGCGGGCTCTACCCGATTAGTTCTTTCCCGATCAGTGCAGCGCGGCGGATCGGACGTTGGTCCAGCCCAGGTCAGTGGTGTGGCAGAACCAGCCGAAGGCGGTCACCACGTCGTGGTCGTGCTGTCGGATGACGGCGGCGCAGGCTCGCTCGGGCTGGCGCACCGCGTCCACCCAGAGGGTGCTCCGCACGCCAAGCTGCTGCCGGGACAGGAGCCCAACCAACGCGCCCAGGGTCGCGCGGCGCACCCCGTAAAGCTTCGCGAACCGGCACACGTCGTCGGGCACCGGCCAGCCGTCGGGGTTCGCCCCCTCCGCCCAGGTGACGAGGGCCATGTGGGCGTGGCGCAGCCGCCTCGGGAACAGGAGGTGGTACGCCGATAACGTACAGAGTCTTTCGCACATTTGACCGGGACGACGGCTCCTTTCAGACATGCTGAGAGGAGCTGAGAATGGAAGACGATGAGAAGCCCAAGC
>JBCDAZ010000048.1:0-21944 GCA_039184655.1 Pseudomonadota bacterium
CTCGCCGAGCAGATCCTCAGGCCGCTCGCAGCCCTTCAGGAGCTCGTCCAGCACGTCGTCCTTGATCTTCTTGCCCATAATCCATGCCCTTTCTTCTCAGCATGGACCGGCAGCTCTCTACATAGAAGACCGGACACTCTCGCCCGGCATCCACGCCGCCCAAGCTCGCCCGGTTCGCCCGGTTCGCCCGGTTCGCCCGGTTCGCCCGGTTCGCCCGGTTCGACGGCCGGCAGGACCTCGACCCGGAACGGCTGATCTTCATCGACGAGGCGTATCTCAATACCAAGATGACGCGTCTGCGCGCGCCCCTGCCGCACTGCCACTGGAAGACGACCACGTTCATCGGTGGGCGGCGGCTGACCGGCATAGACGCGCCGATGCTGATCGACGGATCGGTGAACGCCGAGATCTTCCTGGCCTAGGTCGAGCGCCTCCTCGTGCCGGTCCTGCGGCCGGGCGACGTGGTTCGGGCCAGGCCTCGAACCGGTGGCGGCCGACGCCCCTCACCATGGGCACCCTCGGACGTTTCAAAGGCACGGTCACAAAGGCATGGTCACAAAGGCATGGCAGTCCGCAAGGCCAAAAAGGCAGCGGGCGCGGAGCCGCTGCTCCTGCCGCCCTACGCGCCGGACTTCAACCCGATCGAGAACGCCTTCTCCAAGCTCAAAGCGCTGCTCGGGAAGGCTGCCGCGCGCACCCGCGACGGCCTCTGGTGCGCAATCGCAAGCGCAATCGAGACCGTCACCCCAAAGGCGTGCGCAAACCACTTCAGCGCCGCAGGCTCGGAACCGGAATAGGTGAAATCTGCTCTAGACTTGTAAATTTGATGCCGCCAAAGCGCACCGCTCGCGGCGGACCGTTGAAGGCGACGCGCCGCAGCTCTCCCTGAAAAGACCTTCTTCACTCCATCGCGCAAAGCGATCCCGGCGTTCCTTTGATACCGGTGCGGGCATGCTATCGGTCCGCCCAAGTAGGGTGAAGCACAAACCATACCCCCAAAAAACCCTTCCGATCCAAACGACGCTCAAAACGCTCTAGCGCGTTGCTCCCGCCGCGACCGATGGCGAGCGGCAGCCCTGCCCTGGCCCGAGCTTCGATCGGTTAGGAGGGGGGCATGGTGCCGGCCAGCGCTTCCCGAGAGGCGATGCGGGACGCCCAGCCGGCAAGGGTGGGCAAGCCGCGCCGCCAATCCCGCTCGCCATGGCGGAAATCGAGATAGCCCAACGCGCAGGCAAGGCCGAGCTGGGCCATGTCGGGCGGTGCGGCAAGATACCCCATCCAGCCCGCCTCCAGCGCTGTCAACGCGCGGGTGATCTTTTGCCACTGCGCCTCGACAAACGCTTCCATTTGCTGGTCGTCGGGTCTGACGAAGCGTTCGTAGCGCATCAGCACGGCGGCATCCATGATCCCATCGGCCATCGCTTCAAGCGTCAGCGTCTCCCACACCCGCGGAGGGTCGGGGTACAGCCCGGCCGCAAAGCGATCGTTGAGAAACCTGCAGATAACCCGGCTGTCGTAAAGCGCAGGTCCGTCGGGGCGTTCAAGGCAGGGGATCTTGCCCAACGGGTTGAAGGCGACGGGCATCGTGCCGGGTTCGATCGGGGTTCCGGCGGCCGGGACCAACGTGACCTCGTCGGCGCGGCCGGCTTCGAGGATTAGAACATGGACCTTGCGCACGAAAGGCGAGGCGGGGTTATGGTAAAGACGCAGGCCCACGGCGCTCAGACCCGCCGCATGCGCAACCGGGCAAGGCCGGTCACGTCGATCTCTACGCCCGGCCCGTTTTTGCCCAGCCGCACCGTTCTGCGCATCCGGCCGGCCGCGTCGTATTGCGCGGTTCCCGGAGCGCTGCCGCCCGTCAACTCTAGCCCGTCATCGACCGCGTCTAGCGTTTCCTCCCGTCGCATATTCCGCGCCAAACTTTGCCGCTTGCGGGCGGCGTAAATGGCGATAGCTGCGATCGCACCGACGCGCAGAGCGGTCAGCGCCAGGGGCGACAGGGCAAGCGGTGCGGGCATGAACCAACCTCCTTTTACCCAATCTAGGGTTTTGCGCAGATTGGGACAATCGCCAGCTGCACGCCGCCCGGCCCCGGTTATGGGGCAGAGCGCGGCGCGCCGCCGCGGGCAGCGGTCTTGTCGCAGATCCATCCGCCTTGTCGTTCCGACTGTCCACCCCACATCCCCGTGTGCATTTGACGGAGGGTCGTCGCCATGAACGAGAACGCGCCCATTGTCCTGGGCATCGGCGGCGCCATTCGGCCCGGTTCGATGACCGAGATTGTGCTGCGGGCAGCGCTTGCGCGCGTCGCCGCTCGCGGCGTCCGGACCCGGCTGATTGCCGGACCCGATCTTGAGATGCCCGCCTATGATCCCAGCCGGGCGGGCCGCGCGCCCAAGGCCGATCGGTTCGTGCGAGCACTGCAGGAGGCCGACGGCATCGTTTTGGCATCCCCTGCCTATCACGGATCGGTGTCCGGTCTGCTCAAGAACGCCATCGACTATGCCGAAGATCTGCGCGAGGACCGGCGTCCCTATTTTTCCGGCCGACCGGTGGGGCATATTGTCTGTGCTGACGGCGTGCAGGCGTTGGGATCGACGCTAGCCACCCTGCGCTCGGTCACCCATGCGTTGCGCGGCTGGCCCACGCCGTTCGCCCTATTGGTGCGCGGCAGCGAAAGACCGTTTGATAGCGAAGGGCGTTGCGTGGACGCCAAGATCGATGCCGGGCTGGAGGTGATGGCCGAGGACATCGTCGGTTTTGTCGATCGGATGCGCGCGCCCGTCTCTGGGCCCGTCTCTGGACCTGCATCGATGCGCGTTCCCGAGGCCGTTGCTGAGTCACTTCCCGCGCAACTGGTCGCGCCCGACGCTCCGTCAAGCTAGGTTCAGTCGCGTCGATCTCGCTCGTCCCACGCTCGGTCGCGCTAAGCACCGTTGCCGCATTTGGGTCGCGTCAGCTGGGTGCGCTGGGACGGATCTGCGGCGGAATACGTGGCGCCAGGCCCAGATCGCAGGGATCGCGCGGCGTCATCGGGACAGTTGCGCAAAGCCCGCGCGCCCTCAACCAGGCTGCCAAAACAAGCGGCACATAGGCCCGCGTCTCGCTGTAGTTCGGGACCCCTTCGGCGCGGATGACTGCGTTCTCGCCGGCATTGTAGCCGGCCAGAGCAAGAAGCGGGTCCTGATCGAAGAGATCGAGCAGGAGATCGAGGTAAGCCGCGCCGCCTGCAATGTTTTGGTCGGGATCGAAAGCGTTGCTGACGCCGAATCGTTGCGCCGTTGCGGGAATGAGCTGCATCAGGCCCTGGGCGTTCTTGGGGCTTCTCGCCTGCGATCGACCGGCCGATTCGACAAGGATCACGGCTGCAAGAAAGGCCGCCGAGACATCGTTGCGTCGCCCGGCGCGGTCGAGCAACGGGCCAAAATCAGCAAGAATGGCTTCCAACCGGTCGGTGTTGCCGATTAAGGGACGGCCATCCGCTTCGGCGGCTTGGATCGTGGCAATCGCCAAGGCCAGGCGCGCGGCCGGGGCGTAATCGCGGCTCGATGGAACAGCGGTCCAGAAGAAATCATAGAGGTCCGGGCGGCGCGACGCAGGCTGTGGCGCACCGGGCACAGTGGCGGTTGTCGTCGACCCGATCTGCACTGTGATCCGGCGGGCCGTTCCCGCATTGGGCACCTTGACCCGCTTGAAGGTGAAGTCGGTGCTCGGCTCTTGCGCCCGAACCGGGTCTTCCCATAGCGCTGTTGCCAACCCGACACAGACGGCAAGAGATGCAACGTAGGTGCGTATCATCCTCGATCCTGCTCGTATAGGTAGTGGTTTTGACGGATTATTGCTGAAACTTGGACAGTTCGCCTTCCAATGAAACGACAAAGTCGCCAAACTGCCGGAATGCTGCCACACTGCAGGTGGATACTGCACGGGCAATCAGAAAAAATATGTGTGCGTTCCATCCCAACTCCGAGGAATCGAGTATGAACCGTCTGTTCTGTATCCTCAAATCCTTCCTGAAGTCCGAATCGGGCACCGTTACTGTGGATTGGGTGGTGCTGACGGCGCTTGTGGTCGGCCTTGCGGGTCCGTTGGGCATCAACTACGTGGCAAAGTTGACCAGTGCATCCGCAGTCGTTGCAGACGGCATCCGCGATCGAACGGCCTTCCTCTCTCCCCTCAGCAACTAAAGGCATGTCTGATTGCTTTCGTCGGGCTCTGTTTTCTGCCTTGGCGATCAGACAACGTTTACTTTGATTTCAGAAGCCATGACATTTGAACTTTTCAGCCCTATTTCCGCCCAATTCTGGGGGATTATGGGATCAGCGCAGGCAATTGACCGTGGAGCGAGCGGGAATTCCTCGCAAGGTGCGGCGGAGGGGGTCTCGGCCGTGTCGCCAAAGGACAAACGCACAAACCCGGTGTGGAGCAGCGTTTGTTTCATTGAGTGAGTAAGGAAACTGCATCCTTGGAGGGAAGCACATGAAAATCTCGAAGCTGATTCGCCGGTATTTCACCAACGAAGAAGGCGCCGTGACGGTCGACTGGGTCGTGCTGACGGCTGCGATCGTCGGCCTGGCCACGGCTATTATTCTGCTGGTGCAGGGCGGCGCATCCGACCTCGCCTCGTCGATCTCCAGCGCGCTGGCCGGCATCTCCGTGACGACGATCCCCTGATCCGTCGCGTACACTGCTGATCAAATCAGGGGGCCGCGCGGCATCGCGCGGCCCGCTTTTCTTTGATACACTCCGCGATGTACGCCGCCGAAGTGCGGACCAACCGATGTAACCTGTAAGGAGGCCCAAATGCGGCTCGTCGCGATCCTTGCGCTTGTTCTCGGCCTGTCTCTCGCCGGCACGGCGGTGTATTTTGCATCCGAAGAGTTTCGAAGCATGGAGGCGCGCCTGGCCGACCAGCGCACCAGCCCCGGAATCGAGCTTATCGAAGTCGCTGTTGCCGTTAAGGATCTGAGGTTCGGACAGCCTTTGACCAAGGATGCGGTTTCGATGGCGAAGTGGCCGGCTGCCGCCCGCCCACCCAACGCTTTCGTCACGGTCGAGGAGCTTTTCGGCCCGGAAGGCACTGAGGAGCGTCGGTCGGTTCTGCGCAAGATGGAGCCGGGCGAGCCGATTCTGGCGAGCAAGGTCACCGAGATCGGTCAGCCAGCCGGTATCGCACAACGGCTTAGCCCCGGTATGCGGGCCTTCACGATTCGCGTGGACGTTGCGACAGGTGTGTCGGGCTTTCTGTCGGTCGGCGACACGGTCGACGTCTATTGGACCGGCAACGTCGCGGGCACCCAGGTCACCCAGCTGATCAGCGAGCGGTTGGAGCTGATCGCGATCGATCAGCGCGCCGAGGAGCAACGCGGTAGGGCGGTGGTCGCGCGCACCGTGACGGTCCAGGGAAACCCACGCCAGGTTGCGGTTATGACCCAGGCTTCCAGCACCGGACGGCTCACGCTGTCGCTGCGCGGCTTTGGCGACGAGACGCTGACGGATGTGGATATCTCAGTCAACACGCGCGACGTGCTGGGCCTTGTCGAGCAGGAGCCGGAGGCGGTTGAAGAGCGAAACACGGTCCGAATTAGGCGCGGCATCAACCAAGTCCCGCAGGACTTGCCGACGGAGTAAACACTCACCTGTTGCACGAAATCTAGACAGCCGGTGTGAAATCCCTGCCCTAACCACATGTTTCTTGTTTGAGATTCCCAATTCCCGTAGGTTGACGAGGATGCGGTGGCGTGCGCCGTCATGCTACCAGAACTTGTGGTCCGAAGGGAACGAATCACATGAGATTGAGGGACATGATCGTTGTGCTGGGCATGGTCGCGGGCCTTTTCGCGGCGAATGTCGGCACAGCACAGGCACAGAGCGTGTTGCGCATCATGGAAGGCGCAACCTCCAATAGTATTGTTGTTGCGCTCAATCGCGCAGTCGTTGTCGAAAGCACGCGCGAGTTTGCAGAGGTGTCGGTGGCCAATCCGGGCATCGCTGATGTCGCAGCGCTGTCGAACCGCACGATCTATGTGCTGGGCAAGGCAACCGGGCGCACGACGCTTACACTGCTCGGCCCGGGCGGGCGGTTGATCACCAATATCGATATCCAGGTCGCCCCTGATTTGGCCGAGTTTAAGGAGCGCCTGCAGGAGATCCTGCCGGGGGAGAAGATTGAAGTCCGCACCGCCAATGACGGCATCGTGCTGTCGGGTGTGGTGAGCGGCGCACGGAAGGTTTCGCAGGCGATCGAGCTGGCCGAGCGCTACGCGCCCGGACGGGTTACCAACCTGATGATCGTGGGTGGTACCCAGCAGGTGATGCTGAAGGTGCGGTTTGCCGAGATGCAGCGGTCCACGGCCAAGAATTTGGGCGTTTCACTGGGCATCAACACGCTCTTTGGGAATTTCTCTCTCAATGCGGAGACCAATGCAGCCTCGGTCAATCCGGGTGCGCCGGCTACCATCGTGCGGCCCACTGAATCCTTTTCGGTGATCGGTGGCGGCTTTGCGACGAATTCGCTCTTCATCGATCTTGCGATCGACGCGCTGGAAAGCAACGGCCTTGTCCGCACCCTGGCCGAGCCCAATCTCATCGCGCTCTCTGGCGACGAAGCGACCTTCTTGGCCGGGGGAGAAGTCCCTGTCCCCGTTCCTAGCGATGACGGGATCGCGATCGAGTACCGACCCTTCGGCGTCGGGCTCTCTTTTCGGCCGCGGGTTGTCGATGAGGATTTGATCAATTTGGAGCTTGAGGCTTTTGTCAGCCAGCTCGACAATGCCAACGCCTTGCAGATCGTCGCGGATGGGGCGGTCGCCACGGTTCCGGCCTTTACGGTGCGCCGGGCCAACACCACAATCGAGCTGCGCGACGGTCAATCCTTCGCGATTGCGGGCCTTTTGCAGGAAAACTTTACCGACAATGTTGCGCAGGTGCCCTGGCTCGGCGACGTTCCGGTGCTCGGCACCCTTTTCCGAAGCGCGGATTTTCAGCGCTCGCAAACCGAGCTAGTGATCCTCGTGACGCCCTATCTTGTCGTGCCCACCGATGAAGACAGCCTCGCGCTGCCGACCGACCGGGTGCGGATTCCGAACGAGCAGGAGCTGTTCTTGCTCGGACAGATCGAAGGAACGACGACGGTGCGCGATGTCGCCCGTCAGGATTTCGAAGGCAAGTACGGCTACGTTTCGGAGTGACGGCCATGAAAACCTCATTAACCACGCTGGCTTTCGCCACAATAGTGCTGTCTGCTTGCGCCTCACAGCAGGTCGGTACGTTCGATAACGAGCAGGCTTTCGGTACCGCTGCGACTGAGAACTTGCTGGTCCAAGCGGCATATTTGCGCGGTGACCGGATCATTCAGGTCTGGCAAGACCGTTTTGAGCAGGAGGTGCCGAGTACTGTGAATTTCGCGTTCAACAGCGCCCGGCTCGACAGCGAGGCACGCGATATTCTGCGTCGACAAGCCGCCTGGCTGGTCGAGAATGCGGATATCCGAATGCGGGTCTTCGGCCATACCGATCTGGTCGGATCGAATCGCTACAACGATCGCCTTGGCCTGATCCGGGCTCGTGCGGTGGTGCGGTTTCTGACTGCCAACGGGGTGGCGCGCAGCCGGCTCGACGCGGTGGTCTCTCGAGGGGAGCGGGAACCCATCGTCGATACGGAGGCGCCAGAGCGGCGCAACCGGCGCGCCATGACGGCCGTTGCGGGTTTTGTCGACGGGTTTGTGGGCGACGGGCTCGACGGCAAACGCGCTGTTAACGTGTATCAGGCTTATGTGCGGGATGAGGGGACCATCGAGTCGATTGCGCCGGATCAGTAGACGGCGCCACGCTTAGGCTGGCTTGTTGCGGACGGCTCGAGGGATAGTGGTGGACGGGCGCCCAAAGGCGGCTCCGGAGTGTAGATCCGGGGTTGGGGCGCCGACGGAGAGAGCGGTTCAAGATGCGTTTTTCGGGAGCCTTCGCCAGGTTTGTAAGACAGGGCGTCGCCTTTGCCAAAGACCAACGTGCCGCGGTCACGGTGGAGTTTGTGGTCGCGGTGCCGTTGCTTATGGCCGTGCTCGCCTTTGCGGTGCAGTACGGCTATGCCATGCAGGTGCGCAATGCGCTTGACGTCGCGGTGCGCGACGCGGCGCGGTACATGTCGCGTGCTCCGATCGACGAAACATCAAACAGCGTCAGCGCATCGTTTCTGAGCAAGGCCGAGCAGCTGGTCAACGACAGGATCAGCGACGCGGCAGCGGTTACCGTCGACGATATGTTAATCACCGACGATGTCGTTGCGATCAAGGCCACGGCGACGGTCGAGTTGCCGCTGTTGCAGATTTTGGAGTGGTTTTCGACCGAGGAAGGCGAGCTTTCCCGCATCCCCATGGTCTCGTGCGAGGGCTGGGCGGTCAGCGAATCGCGCAATGCCGGGGGGGTGCTCGCACAGGCGATATCGGGCGCGCCGTTCCTGAACTGCCCCGATGCCAACCTCGCCGCAATGGCCGGGCCATGAGCGCTCTGTTTGGCGCACGGCGCGGCCTGGCCCGGTGCACGCCCGGTCGCAACCCGCTCGGCCCGCAAAGCTTTCGCCCTCGCTTGAGCCGTCCTTTAGGTCGCGGTTTTGGCCGAGTTTTTTGCCGCCGCCTGATCCGCTTCGGGCGCAAGGAGGATGGCGCGGCGACCGTGGAGTATGTGCTGATCTTCGTGCCGCTTATCGTGATGATTTTCTTCATTTTCGAGATGGCGATGGCCTATCACTGGGCGCTGGCCGCGCAAAAAGGCGTCGAGAACGGTGTGCGCTACGCCGTAACGCAGACGCCGATCCACAACTCTTTGGTCGACACCGACGGCACGATTGTGAAATACGATATGACCGGGTCGACCGAGGCAGGCGACCTTTGCTACTTTGGCACGAATTGCACGGCTATCGCTTCGGTCACGTGTACAGGGGGGCCATCACTCGCCTCGGAGTGTGACGCAGCGCGCATGTCGACCCTATTGTCTGTTGTCTCAGAGCATGCGTATGGGCTCGATGCGGAGAGCTTGACGATAACTTATGACGAAAGCGGACTGGGACGCGCGACAGAGACGGTGATCCCGATCATCACGGTCTCGATCAGTGCTCGGGAGTTCCCGCTCGGCCTTTCGCTCTTGGGCATCGACACGCGCCTTCCGGCTGTTTCGGCAACGTTGGTGGCCGAGAACCTGGGTAGCTGAGGAGCATCGAAAAGACATGGCCCTTTTGAAGCGAGAAGAGCGAGGGGTGGAGGCCTACGCGATCTCGCGCGATCCATCGATGTTTGACGAGCTTGAATCCGAACTTGAGGCCGAATTCGAGGATGGCTGGCGTTCGTTCAACCTGTTTGACGGGCGCGAAGCTTTCGACATGTCGCTGCCGCCCACGGTCAAGCTGGTGATCATCGCGGCAGGCGCGGCCGATGAGGACGATCTCGATTCGGTCGTGGGCGTCATCCGCAAGGCCAAAGAGGCGCGCAAGGCCGTTCTGTTGATCGCGCGCGATCTTAGCCCCTCGGGCATGCACAAGCTGTTGCGGTCCGGGGCCGACGATTTTGCCCCGCTGCCGCTGCCCGCCGGGGTGCTGACCGACACGGTCGCCCGTATGCGCGATTTGACCGAAAGCGGTGCTGCGGCCCAGAATGAAGCGCGCCGCAAACGAAAGGGCTACATCTTGCCGGTCTATGGCGTGGCCGGCGGTGTCGGCGCTTCAACCTTCGCGGTGAACCTCGCCTATGAGATGGCCGAGCATGTGCGAAAGACCGGAATGCGCGTCGCCCTGCTGGATTTCAATTTCCAATACGGATCCGTGGCGACCTATCTCGACCTGCCGCGGCGCGAAGCGATTTACGAGCTAATCTCCGATCCCTCGACCCTCGATCACGATGCGCTGGCCCAGGCGTTGACCTCGTTCAAGAAGCGGCTTGCGGTGCTGACCGCACCTTCTGACGCGTTGCCGCTCGACATCATCGCACCTGAGGATGTGCGCAAGCTGCTTGAGATTGCCTCCGCGGCCTACGACTTCGTGATCGTGGACATGCCACAGGCGCTTGTGCATTGGTCCGACCATGTGCTGCAAATGTGCGAGACGTTTTTTGCAGTGCTTGAGGTCGATATGCGTAGCGCCCAAAATATGTTGCGTTTTCTTCGCGCCTTAAAGGCCGAAGATCTGCCTTACGAAAAAGTACAATACGTGCTGAACCGCGCGCCGGGCTTTGCTGATCTGAACGGCAAAAGCCGTGTAAAGCGGCTTTCCGACAGCTTGGGGATCGACATCAATATATACCTGCCCGATGGTGGGAAATCTGTGATAAATTCATGTGACCAGGGTACGCCTCTTGCGGAAGCTTCAAGTGGGAATGCTCTGCGCAAAGAGATTAGGAAGGTGGCGATCTCGCTTGTCGAAATGGCGGAGGCACAGAGCGCAGCGATTGCGTAGCGCGTAAATTAAGAGGGGTAAGGCGATGTTTCGGAGGTTCAGCAGGGAAGAGACGGTGCCGCCAGCGCCGTCGATCGACACCTCGCATGCGCAGGCGGTCAAGTCGATCCGCGCCAAGGCGCCTGTCGTCGAGCTTGGCAAGGACGATCCGGTTGAGCTGTCGCGCGATCAGAAGCGGCGCCAAAAGCTGCTGGACGTCAAGATCGACCTGCATCGCAAGCTGCTCGAAACGCTGAATCTTTCGGTGATCGACAAGGTTTCGGAATCGGATCTGCGGCGCGAGATTGCGGTCATCGCGCGCGAAGGGATGCGCGATCTGGGCGTCGTGCTGAACTCCTCGGAAACCGAACAGCTGACCAGCGAGCTCTATGACGAGGTGACCGGGCTGGGACCGCTGGAACCGCTGCTGAAGGATGGCACGATCAGCGATATTCTGGTGAACGGTCATGCGCAGGTTTTTGTGGAACGTGCGGGGCGGCTGGAGCTGACCGACACGCAGTTCAAGGATGAAAAACACCTCTTGCGGGTGATCGACAAGATCGTTTCGGCCGTCGGTCGCCGGATCGACGAAAGCCAGCCCTGGGTCGATGCGCGTCTACAGGATGGCAGCCGCGTGAACGCGCTGGTCCCGCCCTGTGCGGTCGACGGCCCGCTGCTCTCGATCCGCAAATTCTCCCAAAAGAAGCTCTCGATCGACAGGCTGGTCGAATTCGGCGCGTTTTCCGAAGAGATGGCCGCGTATCTTCAGGCCGCGGTCGCCACAAGGCTGAATGTGATCGTCTCGGGCGGTACCGGCTCGGGTAAGACGACGACGCTCAACGCGCTGTCGAGCTTCATCGACAATGTCGAGCGTATCGTGACCATCGAGGATACGGCGGAACTGCAGCTTCAGCAGATCCATGTGGGGCGGATGGAAAGCCGGCCGGCCAATGTCGAGGGTAAGGGCGAGGTTGGGCAGCGCGAGCTTCTGCGCAATGCACTGCGTATGCGCCCTGACCGCATTATCGTGGGCGAGTGTCGCGGTGCCGAAGTGATCGACATGTTGCAGGCGATGAACACCGGCCATGACGGCTCAATGACCACGATCCACGCCAACAGCCCCCGCGATACGGTCAGCCGTATCGAGAACATGATGGCCATGACCGGGCTGGAAATGCCGCTGCGCGCAATGCGCACGCAGATCACCTCGGCGGTCAATGTGATCGTCCAGGTCAGCCGTTTGCAGGACGGCTCGCGGCGAATGGTGTCGATCCAGGAGGTGACCGGCATGGAGGGCGAGATCGTCGCCATGCAGGAGGTGTTCAAATTTCATCGCGACGGTGTGGATGCCGACGGACGCGTGCTCGGCAACTTTATGCCGACTGGCATCCGGTCGAGCTATTCCGACCGCTTCCGCCAGTGGGGTTACGACCTTCCCGCCAGCATCTATGCACCGCCGCGCCGTTCTGCGTAAGGAGCGTTTTGTATGACCGAGCCTCTTATCTACGCGGCGATCTTCGTCGGCGTTCTCTTGATGGTCGAGGGCATCTATCTGGCCGTCTTCGGCAAATCAGTGCGTTTGCAATCGAAAGTCAATCGGCGCCTCGATCTTCTGGAAAAGGGCGAGGACCCCGAAGAGGTTCTCAACCAGCTGCGTAGGGAGCGTGAGCAGCATGCCGAGCGTGGCGGTTTCCCCCTGCTGGCGCCGCTGAACGACAATGCGGCCAAGGCCAATATCGCCTTCAGCCCCAGCGGGCTGCTGCTGGTCATGGTGCTTGTCGGGATCGTCGTTTTCGCGGCGTTGACCGTGCTGTCCTCGGCAGCGTTGCCCATTCGGGCCGGTGTCGCCGTGCTGATGGGCTATGGCACGGTCTATGTCTGGCTGCGCAACAAGGCCAAGAAGCGAATCTCGCTCTTTGAAGAACAACTGCCCGACGCAACCGAGTTGATCGTGCGGGCGCTGCGCGTGGGGCACCCGTTCTCTTCGGCCATCAATGTTGTGGCCACCGAGATGCCCGATCCCATCGGAACGGAGTTCGGCTTGATCGCCGATGAGGCGACCTATGGCATGGACGTCACCGAATCGCTTGAAAAAATGGCCCTGCGCGTGGACATTCAGGATCTGAAGTTCCTGTCGGTTGCAGTGTCGATTCAGGCCAAGTCGGGCGGTAATCTGGCTGAGGTTCTGGACGGCCTTTCGAAGGTCATCCGGTCGCGGTTCAAGCTTTTCCGCCGGGTCCGGGCGATCACGGCCGAGGCGCGCTGGTCGGGCTGGTTCCTGTCTGCCTTCCCGATCCTTGCTTTGATCATGGTGCAGCTGATCCGCCCCGACTACTATGACGACGTCCGGCAGACTGCTCTCTATACGCCAGCGGCGATCATCGTGGGCATTATGCTGGTGGTGAATATCTTCTTCATGCGTATGATGGTTAACATTAAGGTCTGATCATGGACGGCGTGTTTGATATGTTTCTGCAGGGCTGGCTTTTTTTGGAAGCCGCCTTCGGACCGTTGGGTCCCTTCTACGCCATCGGCGTGTTCGGGGCGCTTTTCGTTACCGTTTCAGCGCCTGTTCTGCTGAAAAAACGAGCTGACCCGTTCGACAAGCTGGGCCGGGGCCGGGTGCCGATCATGCCCAAGCCCGATCGGGCCGGTCTTGGTGTGACCCCAAGCCTGCGTTTCGATTCCAAAAGCTCTAAGAGTTTGGAGCGCTTCTCCAGCTATCTTGAGCCTCAGAACCAAAAAGAGCTCTCCGCCGTCCGGCTGAAGCTCATGCAGGCGGGCTACCGATCGAAATCGGCCGTCAGCGCCTATCATTTCGCGCGCTTTGCCATGGGCATGGTCTTCCTTGCTGTCGGGCTGGTCACGATCCTGGTCCGGCAGGGCGAGCCGACGGTGCCGACGATCATCTTTTCGGTGCTGATGCCCGGCATCATCGGATACTACCTGCCGATCTATTGGGTGACGCGACGCCAGCAAACGCGGCAGACCGAAATCACCAACGGGTTTCCCGATGCGCTCGACCTAATGCTGGTCTGCGTGGAAGCCGGGCAATCGCTGGACCAGGCGATCACCCGTGTGTCCGAAGAGATGCGTAACACGCATCCCACCCTGTCGGAGGAGTTCGAGATCGTTGCCAACGAGATCCGCGCGGGTAAGGAGCGTGTGACGGTGTTGCGCGATTTGGCCGAGCGCGCCGGCGTGGCCGATATTGCCAGCTTCACCACCGTGCTGATCCAGTCGGCAATGTACGGTACCTCGGTTGCCACGGCGCTGCGGGTTTATGCCAGCGAAATGCGTGACAAACGCGTGTTGCGGGCCGAAGAGAAGGCCAATGTGCTGCCCACCAAACTGACCATCGG
This sequence comes from Pseudomonadota bacterium, assembly GCA_039184655.1. Taxonomy (GTDB): domain Bacteria; phylum Pseudomonadota; class Alphaproteobacteria; order Rhodobacterales; family Rhodobacteraceae; genus J013. Next base: position 13,782 of record JBCDAZ010000048.1, read on the forward strand.
TACGATGATGTTCACCGTGCCGCCCTTGCTGATCATTCTGATCGGACCGTCGCTTTACGAAATCTGGCGCACGATCGGGGGCGGTCAGTGATCCCAGCGGGCAGCGCTGCAAATCCTTCGCCGCTGCCCGTCATAACAAAGAAAGCATGTGCGGTTTTGGGGGTTGGTGCCCTCCTCCTCGGGGGTGCAGGCTGTGCGGAGCCGGCACCGGCCGATTTCACAGCCCGCTATGTCGGGCCGCCGGCGCCTTTTCTTGCCCCGCCGATCCCACAAAGCGATCCCATCGAGGTCGGCCGGGATCTGTTGGCTGCTGGCGAGGCTGAATTGGCGCTGGTGCTGTTTCAGGAGGCATTGGCTGCCGACCCGCGATCTTATGAAGCCATGCTGGGCCTGGGCGTGGCAAGCCAGCGTCTGGGCCGGATGGCACAGGCCGAAAGGTTTTTCGAGCAAGCGGTCGCGGTCGCACCGGAAAATGCCATGGCTTGGAACAATCTGGGCGTGACCCGATATGAGCGGGGCAATTTCTTCGGAGCGCGGGAAGCGCTGCGCACCGCTTTCGCCCTCGATGGCGGCCGGTCGCGCCAGATTCAAACCAATTTAACCATAACGGAGTTCGTTGTGCCCGATCGCGTCGATCTCGACGCGGTTCAGGCCGAATTCCAACTGGTGCGAACGGGCGACGGCACGTATCAGTTGTTGGATCAGACGAAACCGGCTGAGGACGACTGACGGATGCTGCGCCAAATCTCTGCTACCCTGCTGGGCATAACGCTGCTGGCCGGTTGCGACGAATCGAGTCAAACCGTCGAGGAAGACGCCGTCGATCCGATCAATGTCATCGACGCCTCGAACCTTAACGAACTGATGCTGACCGTCGCCAATCCCGACGATGCGGTATCCTACTTTCGCAACGCGCTGGCCGAAGACCCCGAGCGTCTGGAGTTTCGCCGCGGCTATGCGCGCTCTTTGGCCCGGGCGGGCGAGCACGCCGAGGCGACGCTGGTCTATCGCCTACTCGTCGAAGACGGGCTTGCCAATACCGACGACCGCATCGGCTATGCCGAAAGCCTCGGCCGGGCCAACGCCTGGGATGAGGTGGAAAGACAGCTCGCCGTTCTGCCCGATATGCCCGAAAGCTATCGGATGAACATGCTGCGCGCGATGGCCGCAGATCAGCGCAGCGACTGGCCGACTGCCGATCGCTATTACGAGGCGGCACGGCGCCTTACGCCCCGCCCGGCGAATGTGATGAACAATTGGGGCGTGTCGAAGATGTCGCGCGGCGATTTCGTGGCTGCGGAAACGGCGCTGTTTGAGGCGGTCACCTACGATCCCAAGCTGTTCTCGGCCAAGAACAACCTGGTCATTTCGCGTGGATTGCAGGGCAAGTTCAAGCTGCCGGTGATCCCGATGACCGAGGTCGAGCGGGCCCAGCTGCTGCACAATCTGGCCGTGATCGCGCTTCGCCAGGGCAAGGAGAATATCGGGCTGGGCTTGTTGGAGGAGGCCGTCGCGACGCATCCCCAGCATTTCGATGCCGCGATCACCAAGCTTGAGGCACTTAAGAGCTGAGCGCCCATGCTTGTTGCGCCTACCGTCTTTTTCGCCGCGCTGCTCGGCCCCTGTCTCTACGCCGCCTGGTCGGACCTGAAAACGATGACCATCCCCAACCGGGTGGTGCTGCTTTGCCTGGCCCTTTACATCGTGCTCGGCCCGTTCCTGCTGAGCTTTGAGGCCTATCTTTGGCGCTTTGTCCCGGCCTTGATCGCATTGCTGGTCGGGTTCGTTTTGCACATGCTGGGGCAGTTCGGCGCCGGCGACGCGAAGTTTGCCAGCGTCCTCCTGCTCTTCGTACCGCTTAAGGATATGACGACCCTGTTGTGGCTTTACGCTGTGATCACGTTGATCAGCGTCGCTACCCTGTTTCTGATCCGGCTGGCGGCTCCGCGTTGGGCGGCCAAATCTGGGCTGAAATCCTTCCGCGAGCGCCGCGTTTTTCCGCTGGGCCTGCCGCTCGCCCTCACCGCATTGGCCTATCAGATCGTGGCACTGCTGCCCTACCTGACCCGTTCGTAAACGACAAGCACATCGTCGGCATAGCGCTCGACCAGCTCCCAGCCTGAAGCCTCAAGCGCCTCAAGGATCAGCGCCCGCACAAGCGCCGATTGCGGGCAGGTGGGCACCACGAACCAATCGGCCATATCGAACCCCTTGCTGCCGCCATAGTACCACGGGCTGCCACCGCGCAAGGGTTGGCCGCCGGTAAACATCCAGGTCACGGCGAGCAAATCGACGGTCATCACCGCCGCGCCGGTTAGTTCGGGCAGGGCAGAGAGCGAGGTCGCGCGGGCTTCCATCTGCGTGGAGAGGCCCGAGGTGAAGACGCAGGCCGGAAAACTGCGGCCTTTGAAGACGAACGGCGTCAGATCCCATTTCGTCCGAACCTCCAGATCCGGCGGCGGCGGGGCCATCGGCACCTTGCCTACTGCGATGGCGTTGCGCTTTGATAAGAACAAAAGATCGTCCCAACCGGCCACTGGCATCAGATCGGCATAATCTTCTCGCTCGACCGCCAGATGCCGGAAAGGGCTGGCGAAAATGTTGGCGACATAGGGCGCAGCCTGGGTGACCGCGACGATCGTGAGCCCAGCCAGCGCAGCCCGAGCATTCATTCCCGCAACGCGCCGGGTGTCGGGCAGGCGCGGACGGGCATCGAGCAGCAGGAAGATCAGCGTCACCAGCCAGACCGGCGCGTTTGCCCAGTTCTGAAACGTCACATAGATCATGCCGGGCAAGAGGGTCAGCAGGATCAGCCCCTGCTGGCGCAGCCCGGCCATGCGCAAAACGATGATTGCGCCGATCAGCGCAAAGCTGCCCATAATAAATTTCGGTGCTGCCATAACCTCGGCCAGCCCCAGGCCCGGCCTTGGACGGGTCTCCGAGCCGGCGACCTGCACGATGTCAGCAAGATAAGCCGGCCAGACCAGCACATCGCCCGCCCAGAGCGTTGCAAGACCGAGCGCCAGAAGGCCGCTCAGCACAGCGGCAATCAGTGTGCGCCAGCGCCCTTGTGACAGGATCCAGACGGCCAGGGGCAGCGCGAGGGCGACGAAAAAAGTGAGCTTGATAAGGACCAGGAAGGCCGCGCCGAGGCCCAGCAGAACCCCGTCGCCCAGATCCGGACGACGCCCCTCCCGCACCGGCAACAGGACGACAAGCGCCATGAGCGTAAAGACGGCCCAGCACCAGCGGTTGTAGTAGAGCGCCATCGTCACCGTCGGGGTGACGTCGTCATGGACAAGGGCAGCGGTTTCAAACAGCGTCCAGATCGCCAGCAGAACGGCCAGCAGGGGCGACAGGCGCGTAAGCCGCAGCCAAACGAGTGCGGGAAGCATCAGCGCAGCGACGAACAGGTTGGACAGGATTAACGCGCGCCCCGGGCCCAAACCGGCCGCCAGAAGCTCGCCGGGCAAGCCGAAGGCCAAGATACCCAGCGGCGTTGCAAAGTCGAGATGCTGGCGCGCCCCGGCTGCCACCCGCGCCGCGCCGTCAAGCGCATGCAGCACATCGCCTTCGATGCCGCTGATCGACAGCGTTCCGGGCAGCAGCAACACTGTCGCAAGCAACGCCCACAGCGCGGTGGCAAACACAGCCACCATTGCGGGGGCGGATAGGAATGCGCGCATCTTTGTCCTCACGGCCTGATCCGGGGCCGATTACGTCGCGCGTCCTTGGCGCTAAACATTGGCCATAGTGCGGCAACTTTCGTATGCTGCTCGCCACGGCGTTGACCCAATTGGTGTATAAGGTGGTGACAGGATGGTAGTTCTTAGAAGGAAGCCGCGTATGGACGATCTCGGCGCGCTTGATTTTGTGACGAATGCGCCCACGCGAATGGAGGATGTGGGTCTTAACCCTGTCTTGCAGCGCGACATTCTTCTTAAGACGATCTTCCGGCAGAATTTGCGTACGCCGACGGAGATGTCGGAGTCGCTGTGTCTGCTGCCGCCCGTCGTGGACGAGCTCCTTGAAGACGCCAAGGCGCAAGGGCTGGTCGAGACGCTGGGCGTCCGCAACGCATCGGTCAAATCCGAGCTGCGCTACGGTTTGACGGAGTCGGGCAAGGCGCGGGCGCTCGACGCGTTGGAGCAATCGGAGTATTTCGGGCCGTTCCCGGTACCGATGGAGGCGTTTGCGCGGCTGGCTGAGGCGCAGTCGATCCGCAAGGCGACGATTTCGCGCGACATGCTGGAAAAAAGCATGGGGCATCTGGTGCTGCCCAAGGGCTTGCTTGACCAGCTGGGCCCGGCCGTCAATTCCGGCCGCTCGATGCTGCTTTACGGCCCGCCGGGCAATGGGAAATCCTCGATCTCGAACGGAATTCGCGATGCGCTAAACGATACGATCCTGGTGCCCCGGGTCATCGAGCTCGCTGGCCAGGTGATTTCGGTCTACGATCCGGTCATCCATTTCCGCACCGAGGGAAATGCGGACACATCGGGCCTGCGCCTGGGCGGACCCGGCCATGATCCGCGCTATCTGCGCTGTCGTCGGCCATCGGTCATCACCGGCGGCGAGCTGACGCTCGATATGCTGGACCTGTCCTTTAACGCCATTTCCAAGACCTATCAGGCACCCTTGCAGATGAAGTCTACGGGCGGCGTCTTTATCGTCGACGACCTTGGGCGCCAGGCGCAGTCGCCGATGGCGCTGATCAACCGCTGGATCGTGCCGATGGAAAAGGGCATCGACATGCTTTCGCTGCAATCGGGGCAAAAGTTCGAGGTGCCGTTCGATACGCTGGTGATCTTTTCGACCAACTTCGCGCCGGCCGAGCTTTTTGACGGTGCCGCCCTGCGTCGCGTCTACTATAAGATCAAGGTCGACCGGCCCAGCCGCGACGACTTCATCAAGATCTTTGCGCGAACCTGCAAGCATTACAAGATCAAGCCCAGCGAAGAGGTGCTGACCCATCTTCTGCGCGATCTCTACCCGACGACGCAAAAGGGTTTTGCGGCCTATCACGCCCCCTTCCTGATCGACCAAGCACTGTCGATCTGCGCCTATGAAGGCCGCAAGCGCGAGCTCAACAACGCGTTGATCGATCGCGCCTGGATCAACCTCTATATCGACGACGAAGACTGATCTTTCCCCTGGCGGCCGGCAGGCTACCCTGCCGGCTATGCTGCCGGCGCGCTTTCAGGACTGGTTTGCCCGGCGGGGCTGGACGCCGCATCCGCATCAGTGCGACCTGTTGGCCGCGCAGGATGCCGCGGTGTTGCTGATTGCGCCCACCGGTGGCGGCAAGACCCTGGCGGGCTTCTTGCCGAGCCTGGTCGATCTGGGGGTTGCCCCGCCGCCCGGGCTGCACACGCTCTATGTCTCCCCGCTCAAGGCGCTGGCGGCCGACATCCGGCGCAATCTGCAGACCCCGGTGGCGGAGATGGGCCTTTCGCTGCGCATCGAGGATCGCACCGGCGATACCGGCGCCACCGCCCGGGCTCGGCAGCGCCGCGACCCGCCGCATATACTGCTGACCACGCCCGAAAGCCTCGCTTTGCTTTTGAGCTATCCGGAGGCGCCGACGATTTTCGGCACGCTCAAGCGGGTGATCGTGGATGAGATCCATGCGCTGGCCGAAAGCAAGCGCGGCGATCAGCTGATGCTGGGGCTGGCGCGTCTGAGACGGCTCGCACCGGGGCTGCGCTGTGTGGGGCTTTCCGCCACCGTCGAGGACCCGCCGGCCCTGGCTGAATTTCTGGCGCCCAGTCCGGGCGGCTGTCGGGTGCTGTTGGCCGATCCCGGGCCGGAGCCAGAGATCGCTGTGCTGCGCACCGCCGCCCCCGCACCCTGGGCCGGTGCGGGCGGCCGGCATGCCGCACCAGATGTGATGGCGCAGATTGCCCAGCACCGGACCACGCTGGTCTTCATCAACACCCGCGCCCAGGCGGAGCTTTTCTTTCAGGCGCTTTGGGCGGAGAACCGCGACGCCCTACCCATCGCACTCCATCACGGCTCGCTGGCGCGCGAGGTCCGGCTGCGGGTCGAGGCGGCGATGGCCGAAGGCAGCTTACGTGCGGTGGTCTGCACCGGCTCGCTGGATCTGGGGCTCGATTGGGGCGATGTCGATCTGGTCATCCAGGTGGGGGCGCCGAAAAACGTCAAACGCCTGGTGCAGCGCATCGGGCGGGCCAATCATCGTTATAATGCGCCTTCGAAAGCGCTTCTGATCCCGGCCAACCGGCTGGAAGTCGTCGAATGCGAGGTCGCGCTACAGGCGGTGCGCGCCCATGATCTCGATGGCGATCCGCGCCCGGCTGGGCCGCTCGACCTTTTGTGCCAGCATATCCTGCAGACCGCCTGTGCGGGGCCGTTCGTGGCCCAGGCGCTTTTTGAGGAGCTGCGCAGCGCCGGGCCCTATCGCGATCTGGCCCGCGCGGATTTCGACGATTGTCTTTCGTTTTGCGCCACGGGGGGCTATGCGCTGCGCGCCTATGACCGTTGGCAGCGGCTGGTCGAGATCGACGGGCGCTGGCAGCTACGCGATCCGCGGGCGGCGCGGATGATCCGGATGAATATCGGCACCATCGTCGATACCGAGACGCTGAAGGTGCGCCGCAAAGGCCGCGGCGGGGCCCCGTTGGGCGAGGTGGAGGAGATGTTTGCGGCCTCGCTCTCGGCGGGCGATCGGTTTTTGATCGGCGGGCAGGTGGTGCGGTTCGAGGGCCTGCGCGAGATGGTGTTGGAGGTCTCGCCAGACCCTGGGCGCGAGCCGAAGATCGCTGTTTTCGGCGGCACCAAGCTGGCGCTGTCCACGCGCTTGTCGCACCGGGTGCTTGCGCTTTTGAATACGCCGGAGCGCTGGACGGCCTTCGAGCCGGCGATCCGCGATTGGCTGGGCCTGCAGCGCCGCATCTCGACGATGCCGCGGCTGGACCGCTTGCTGGTCGAGAGCTTTGCGCGCGGCGACCGGCAGTTCACGGCCATGCATGGCTTTGCGGGGCGCAATGCGCATCAGACGCTGGGGCTTCTTGTCACCCGCCGGATGGAGGCGGCGGGGCTCGAACCGCTGGGTTTTCTGGCCACAGACATGTCGCTGCTGATTTGGGGGCTGCAGCCGGTTGCGGATCCCGCGCCGCTTGTCGACGCGGCGGGGCTGCGCGATGGGCTGGAAACCTGGCTTGCGGGCAATGCGGTGATGAAGCGGACCTTTCGGGCAGCGGCCCGGATTTCGGGTCTTCTGGAAAGAAACCTGCCGGGGCAGCGCAAGACCGGCAAGCAGGCGACGTTCTCCTCGGACATTCTCTACGACACGCTGCGCAAATACGATCCCGACCATCTAATGCTGCGTATCACGCGCAGCGAGGCGATGCGCGGGCTGGTTGATTTCGACCGCATCGAGGAGATGCTCGGCCGCATCACCGGCGTCGATCATGTGCGCGCGCCGCATGTCACACCGCTTTCCGCGCCGCTTTTGCTGGAGATGGGCAAGGTGCCGATCCATGGGCTGGCTGAGGATCGGATGCTGGAGGAGGAGGCGGCAGCGCTGATGGCCGAGGCCGGGCTAGCCTGAAAAGGCAGGGTGCCGTGGCCGGTGCGGATGTAGGACGGCAAGAATGTCTTCAGTGAAGCCGGAAGACTACGGAGAAGGCTGGAAGATGCCAGATAGGTACGTAAATTGCTCTGCTCCCTGACATTTGGGCCGTTCCTGGCGAGAAGATCCGGGTTATGAGTCGGATGCCGGAAGACGCACAAGGAGCGATGAAAGCAGAAATTTCGGACGCACAGAAGGCCTTTGTATTGCGTCAGACTGAGGAAGGTGTGCCGATCGGCGAGGTTTTGACCTTCCCCCTCGACTAGGGCCGCTGACCTTCCGCCATATCGCACAGGCCGAGGCGCAGGGCGAAGTGTCGGGCCACTGGCATCCGAAAGCCTCGGTGAGCCTGCGCGGGCGGCGGCTGACGCGGCCGGTCTTTTTGATCGATAGCCATCGCGTGATCCTGCCGGCCTTCGGCGCCTATTCCGGCGGGCTCGATATCGGCCATCCGGAGATTGCCGCGCTGATCGGCCCGGATGCGCTTGCGGTGCTGACGGGGCGGGTAATGCTGCCCGTGCCGATTGCCTGCGGCCAAGCGGCCAGCGGCTAGAGCTTCGTCCCGAAAG
>JBCDAZ010000049.1:0-21497 GCA_039184655.1 Pseudomonadota bacterium
CGGATCCTCGCTTCATCGATCTGGATCACTTGCCCCATCGGCTTGGGCTTCTCATCGTCTTCCATTCTCAGCTCCTCTCAGCATGTCTGAAAGGAGCCGTCGTCCCGGTCAAATGTGCGAAAGACTCTGTACGTTATCGCTTGCTCAGAGGTGGGTGCGTTGGTCGGCTGCTTCGAGCCCAATTTCTCAATTTGTCGCACAACCGCGAACGTCCGCTTCCCATCTCCTGGGATGTCAAAGAACCAAGCAAGGCTCGAAGGAGATTTGGTTGGGGTTCATGAGCGCAATAAAACCAACAAACCGAAGGCCACACTACCCAATATTAAGAACGAATACTTATAAGCCAGTAGCCTTTTCTATGAAGTCTTTAAGTGTCACTTCTTGGTGATCTGCTGGCTCGTAGGAATGCCACCATTGTGCAGAAACGCTTTTAATGACTCGTACTGTGTTCGATAGCGATCTGCCCAGATAACCTTTGGACTAAACAAGAAGCCGATTTCAGGGACGGCATGCGCATCGCCTTCTCGCCAGAAGAGCGGGCCAAGCAGTCCGAGCAGATTGTTGGCGCTTTCACGATTGGCCTCTTGGTTGCGGGTGTGCGTATTGATGGCGAACCGCAGCGAGCCGAGGGCAATATCAACCAAGCTTGGCATGTGGGATTGACCGATCGCAGAGTAGTGGAAGCCTATGATGTTCTCGAGGCGCATTTCAGCGGTGTAGGGCATTCCAGTAAGGCCCACGCTAAACTTGTCCCTTAGATGGGCGTCGATCTGATTTCCTTGGTCATTGAATCGGTCGATCAACACGAGACCGGGGCCACCAACACAATTTAGAATGCAGTTGAAGTGGTAGCAGACGGTGTTGATGCCGTTTCGCCGCGCTTCGTCTGAGTTGGTCGCAATATCATGGAGGATGACATAGGCGATCATCCGAGCCCCATGTTCGACCGCAGCTTCCAAGGCAGCTTGTTTCAGCGAGATGAATTGTTGATGGCTGAAGCCTTCAGGTCCTGGGTTGAACTTCATACGGTAATCACGAGGTACGCCGTGCTCACGACGAAGGGCGTCTATAGCCAGAGAAAGAGCGTGTGCTTGCCCAGATTCTGCGACTAAACCGCCATAGATCAGAAAATCGCCTGCATGGTGCTCTAAATTTGTCTCATCGCCGTAGAACAAGTACATCTTCTAAATCCCTTGCCGATATTCAGCGATAGGCGTCGTTCGCCTGGGAACGCTGGCTCGCAGCATAGATGATCTACTAGTACACGTCACGAACCACCGTTCCTTAGAGCTGCCGTTGGCTAAATGTCCGCTCCGTCCCGTTAGCGGACCTGTACGCGAACCATGTCAGTGGCAAACCCATCGGCAGCGCGCGCGTCCTGGTGCATGCGACATGGCCGGTCGGTGATCGGCATGGGGACGGTATCGCCGGGCAGCATTCCGCGGTAGGATGGCTGGACTGGCTTGTTCTGCCGAGGTTGCCATGCTGCGACGTGCCGCTCTCATTCTCGCGCTACCCATCTTGACCGCCCTGGCCAGCCCTGCCGCATCCGACGCCAGCCGCACCATTCTGGTGCTTGACGGCTCGGGCTCGATGTGGGGCCAGATCAATGGCGAGGCCAAGATCACCATCGCCCAGCGGGTCATCGGCGATCTGTTGGCCACGATCCCGGCCGAGCAAGAGCTTGGGCTTTTTGTCTATGGCCACCGGCGCAAGGGCGATTGCGGCGATATCGAGCTGATGGTCGAACCCGGCCCCGATACCCGGGCCGCGATCCGGGCGGCGGTAGAGGGCATCTCGCCCAAGGGCAAGACCCCGCTTTCGGCCACCGTCATCGCGGCGGCCGAGGCGCTGAAATATGGCGAGGAGGCCGCGACGGTCATCCTGGTCTCGGACGGGCGCGAGACCTGCGCGCTGGATCCCTGCGCGGTCGGCCGGCAGCTGGAGGAAACCGGCGTGGGCTTCACCGCCCATGTGATCGGGTTTGACGTCACCGAGGCCGAGGACCGCGCCCAGCTGCAATGCCTGGCCGAGAACACCGGCGGGCGGTTTCTGACGGCGGCCAATGCCGAGGAGCTGAGCGCCGCCCTGGCCGAAGTCAGCGCCCCGCCCGAGCCGCCTGCCGCGCTCGACATGGTCTTTACCGCAACCGATGGCGAGGGCGGGCGGGTGCTGCGCGCGGGCTTGGTCTGGACGCTGACCAACACCGAGACCGGGCAAGATGTGCTTGCCGGTTTCGAGGTGCCGGATCTGCGCATCGCGCTGGCGCTCGGCCCCTATCGCGCCACGGTCTTGCGCAAGGCCGACGGGGCGGAGGCGGTGCTGGATCTGACCGTCGCCGAGGACACGCCGCGGCAGATCGTTCTGGTCCTCGCCTCCTCGATCCCGCCAGCCACGGTGGCCGGCCCGGTTTCGGCGCCCCTGGGCTCGACCATTGCGGTGAGCTGGACCGGTCCCGACGAGCAGGGCGATTTCATCGTTGTTGCCGCGCCAGACGCCCCGGACACCCAATCGGTCAATTACAGCTACACACGCGAGGGCTCGCCCCTGCAGCTTCTGATGCCGCCCGAACCCGGAACCTATGAGCTGCGGTACCTGCGCCGCGATGGGCGCCAGGTGCTGGCGCGCCAAGCCATCGCGATCACCGCGCTCGATGTCGCGCTGAGCGCGCCGGACACCGCCCAGATCGGATCCTCGGTTGCGGTGCAATGGAGCGGCCCCGACTATCAAAACGACTATATCGCCGTGGCCCGGACCGACGAGGCCGACAACCGACAGGTGAATTACACCTACACCCGCCAGGGCACGCCGCTGATGCTCAAAATGCCCGCCGAGCCGGGCCGCTACGAAATCCGCTATGTACTGGCGCAAGATCGCACAGTGATCGCAAGGCGGCCCGTGACGGTCGAGGAGGCCGCCGTGACGCTGACCGCGCCCGAAAGCGCGACCGCCGGCGCCAATGTCATTGTCGAATGGCAAGGACCGGATGCGCAAAACGACTATATCGCCGTTGCCCATCCCGACGATCCGGGCAACCGCCAGGCCACCTATAGCTACACCCGCAACGGCTCGCCTTTGCAGTTGCAAATGCCCTCCGAGCCCGGGCGCTACGAGGTCCGCTACGTTCTCAATCAAGGCCGCACGGTGCTGGCCAGCCGGCCCATCGAGGTGACCGAGATCGCCGCGACGCTCAGCGCCCCGGCCAGCGCCCCGGCCGGGGCCACGGTCACGGTGACGTGGGAGGGGCCGGATTACCAAAACGACTACATCGCCGTCGCGCGCCCTGACGATCCGGGCAATCGCCAGGCCACCTACAGCTATACCCGCAGCGGCGCACCGTTGCCGCTCAAAATGCCCGCCGAGCCGGGCGTTTACGAGATCCGCTATGTTATGGCCCAGGACCGGCGGGTGATTGCCCGCCAGCCGGTCACGGTCACCGCCGTGACCGCATCGCTATCGGCGCCATCGGCGGCCAAAATCGGCGAGCCGGTGATCGTGCAGTGGCAGGGGCCGGACTATCAAAACGACTATATCAGCGTCTCGAAACCGGACGATCCGGGCAACCGCCAGGTCAATTACACCTATACCCGCGAAGGCGCACCGCTGCGGCTGACCATGCCCGCAGAGCCCGGCCGCTACGAGATCCGCTATATCCAAAGCCAAGGGCGCAAGATCCTGGCGGCCCAGACCGTCGAAATTGCCGATATCGAGGCGTTCTTCGACATGCCCGGGACCGGCAAGGCGGGCGAGAAGCTGCGTGTCGATTGGGTGGGGCCGGATTATCAGGGCGACTATATTGCGCTGGCCAAACCCGGACAGCCCGACGACCGCTATGAAAGCTACACCTATACGCGCGCCGGATCGCCGTTGTTGATCGATCTGCCCGACACGCCGGGGGTCTATGAGATCCGCTATGTCATGCGGCAGGGCCGGCGGGTTCTGGGACGCGCCGATCTAACCGTAGAATAGCCACCACAAAGGGATCACCGTCCCGCCCTGCCGGATGATCGGCGCCATGCCACTTTACGCCTGCGGACTCGCCCGCATCCGGCGCCGATCGGGGCGTGCCTTGCGGGGCGTGCCTTGCGGGCGTGCAGGCCGAAGATGGCGCGGCGGGGCGATATGGGATAGGCTATGTCTCCGCCCGGGGGATTGAAAAGGACAAAACGCATGGCAACGCGCCCGCGCAACCAGATGAACAATCTCGACCGCGCGAAGGACCGCAGCGCCGATCGCAGGGACAGCAAGAAAAAAATCGCACAGCAGGCCGCACGCGATCAGCAGCGCAGCAGCGGACAACCGGCCTGGAAACGCCTCAAGGCCGAATACGAGGCGCTGTTAAGAGACTACAAGATCATCAAGCGGATCATGGATGAGGCCGATGAGGAGCGCAAACGCAGCGAAGCGGTCGCTAAAGCCCTTGCAAAGGTCATCAAGGCCGCGGGCGAGCTGGTAAAAAAAGCCCAAGGCGAAGTCAAATCCGGTACCCTGCAGACCACCGAAAAGCTCGACAGCAAGTTGCAGGGGATGAAAACGCAGATCGATGGGTTTAACGGGCTGCTGATCGTGATGGCCTTTCTGGCGACTTATTTCGCACAGAAGGTCAAGAAATGACGCGGCTCAATCGTTGAACCGGGCGTGCAGCCGATCGAGGTCGATCTCGCCTTTCGGGCCGGCCCGCCCCGGCGCCCGGTCATAGTTGAACAGGTTGAAGTCGCGCCGATAGATTTCATGCATGAGATGAATCGAAAGATCGTCGAAATAGGCTTCGACGGGATGGGCCCGCTTCGGCCCGTGGCCTTGGGACTCGTTGAAGCGCGGCATGCTATCGACCGCCAGGCGATGCGGCGTCTTTACGATGTCCAGCACGCCCTGCAGCCCGGCGACCAGATCCTCGGTGGCGAAAATCCGGTCGTAGCGCCCGCCCCCCGCAATCAGTGTCGAAACATGGCCCGCACAGGCCGACCAGTGGATGTCGGGGTCCATCGGCTTACGAAAGCGGATGGTGTCGCGGACAAAAAGCAAAAAGCGACGGAACATTGCGATCTGATCGAACGTGCCCTCTACTTCGATCCCGTAGCGTGCCAGAATCGGGGCCAGCAGGTTCCCGCGATATCGTTGGCCGTTGCGCTGCATCCCGCAAATCTTGTCCAAAAAGCATGATAGGATGCGCGTGTAGGGGTTGCGCACGCAAGTAAAAGTCAGGGTAGCGCCGCTGCGGGCTTTTTCGACGATCCGCGGCTGGCTGTCCTCACGCGCCCATTTATGCAGCCCCTGGCCGGCATCGTGGATGTCGCCATCGAAAAACCGGCCGTGATCGCAGTAAAATAGCGCCTGCCCGATCGTCGAACAGCCGCATTTCGGCACGACCCTGTAGATAAGGGTCTCGCTTTCGTTCATCCAGACACCGGGAAAGGCCATCCGATCCTCCAGCTTGCGGGGATCTACACAACCTGCGCAAAGCGGTGTCAAGTTCCCTGGCCCCGGCAAGGCTTTACAGCTTACGCGCCGGCAAGCTATGCAGGGCGCGGCTGGGCTGGGTCCGCGTGCGGTTCGGGCCCCGGACGACCCCGCTTCGGCCGGACCCGTGATGACGCAGATCGCCTATCTCATCCTCGCGCATAAAGACGCCGCCGGCCTGATCGAACGCGCAAAGCTGTTGAGCAGCGGCGGCGACAAGGTCGCCATTCACTTTGACCGCAATGCCGCAAGGGCCGAGTTCGAGACGCTGCGGCGGGGTCTGCGGGGCAGCCCGGACGTGGTCCTCGCGCCGCGGGTGCGATGCGGATGGGGCACCTGGTCGCTTGTGCAAGCCACGCTTAACTTGCTGCGCATCGCGCTCGACAGCTTCGGCGAGGCGACGCATTTTTACCTGATCTCGGGCGATTGCACGCCGATCAAGCCGCGGGCGCATATCGCGCAGTTTCTCGGCGCGGTAGATCGCGACTTCATCGAGCATAACGATTTTCTGGACAGCGACTGGATTAAGATCGGGCTGAAGGAAGAGCGGCTGATCTACCGGCATTACGTCAACGAGCGGACGCGCAAGTGGCTGTTCTATGCGCTTTTAACCCTGCAAAAGCGGCTGGGTCTAAGCAGACGTCTGCCCGTAGGCCTGCGGATCCACATCGGCTCGCAATGGTGGGTGTTGCGCCGCGCGACCGCGCAAAAGGTGATGGCGTTTGCGAACGTCAACCCCAAGATCCTGCGCTTTTTCCGCACCACTTGGATCCCTGACGAGACCTTCTTTCAGACCCTGGTGCCGCATCTAACACCAAGGGCGGAGCTGGAGAACCGGCCCCTGACCTTCATTGCCTTTTCGGATTATGGCCTGCCGATGGTGCTTTACGACGACCATGCCGATCTGCTGGCGCGCGAAGACCACCTGTTTGCCCGTAAGGTCGCCCCAGGGGCGGTTGGCCTGCGCCGACGGATGGCCGAGATCTATGCGCTGCCGGCCGAGCGGTCATCGGGCGGCGTCGATCTGCGCGCGCTTTACGACTACTACACCTGGCTGGGGCGCAACGGCCAGCGCGTCACGCCGCGGATCTGGGAGATGGGGCGCGATATCGGCGCGGGTCGGGAGCTTTGTCTGGTGCTGGCCAAGCAGTGGTGGCTGGGCAAGCGTTTTATCGGTCCCATGCATCGGGTGATGCCGGCATTCGGGTATCTGTTTGACGAGGATGTTGCGGACCTGCCGGCGCTGGGCGGACTCTCCGAACCGCGCAGCAAGCGCAGCCTGCATCGGCGCGCGTTTCTGCATCTGCTGTTCGTAGCGCTCGGCACCGAACGGCTGATGTTTTGCCTCGATCCGGGGCAGACCGGGATCATTGACGATTTGGCGCGAGACCCCTGTCGGCTGACCGTGTTGGAAATCGAGACGCCTCTCTCGGACGCTTTCCTGGCCGGGCATGCGGCCCGGATCGGCTTGATGCCGCAGGACGCAACCGACCGTGTTACCCGCGATGTGGTCGAGGCGTTGCGCCGCCAGATCGCGCAAGAGCGGCATGCCGTCGACAGGCTGGGTCTGCGCGCCCTGGCGCGGATCGGCCCGCATACCCCACCCGATAGGCTCTTTGCGCAGACGGCCCGATTCCTTAACGTTACCGAAACCGAGGCGCGGGGGCTGATCGACCCGAACGCGCTCTTTGCCTAAAGGACAGGTCCGATGCCTTATACCTATGATCCGCAAAACATCTTTGCCAAGATCCTGCGCGGCGAGATTCCCAACAAAACGGTGCTTGAAACCGGCTATTCGCTCGCGTTTCACGATATCGCGCCGCAAGCGCCTTGCCATGTGCTGGTCGTACCGCGCGGAGCGTATGTGAATGCCGACCATTTCGCCACCGAGGCCAGCGATGCCGAGATCGTCGATTTCACCAAGGCCGTCGCCGAGGTCTCGCGCGCGGCCGGCGTGGCGCCCGGGCTGGGCGGCGACGGGTATCGGCTGATCTCCAATGCCGGGGAAGCCGCAATTCAGGAGGTGCCGCACTATCACGTCCATGTCATCGGCGGCCGTCCGCTGGGCCCGATCCTGAGGCGTTCGGATGACTGACGGGCCCAGCCCAGCAGGCACAGAGCCGGTGCCGGTTGCGGTGGCCGGCGCCTCGGGAAGGATGGGGCGAATGCTGATCGACGCGCTCGACGAGGCGGCCGGCGCGCGGCTCGTTGCTGCAACCGAGCATGCCGACCATGCCTGGATCGGGCAGGATCTGGGCCTTTGCCTGGGTGGCCCGCCGCGCGGCGTTGCCGTGACAAACGACCCGGCAGAGGCGCTTCTGACGGCCCGCGCGCTGCTCGACTTCACAACGCCGGGCGCAACCATGGGCCATGCGCGTTTGGCCGCGCAGGCCCGGGCCGTGCATGTCATTGGCACCACCGGTCTTTGCGAGGACGATCTGGCGCGGCTGGCGCGTGCTGCGCGCCATGCGGTGATCGTGCGGGCCGGGAATATGAGCCTTGGCGTCAATGTGCTTACCCGGCTCACCCGCCAGCTTGCCAAGGCGCTGGGTCCTAACTTCGACATCGAGATCGTCGAGACGCATCACCGCCATAAGGTCGATGCCCCCTCTGGCACCGCGCTGATGCTGGGCGCGGCGGCAGCCGAGGGGCGCGGCGTCGCGTTGGAGGCCTGGGCCGATCGCGGCCGTGATGGCCATACCGGACCGCGCCGCGAGGGGGCGATTGGATTTGCCGCGCTGCGCGGCGGCGATGTTGTGGGCGAGCATGACGTCGTCTTTGCCGGCGCCGGAGAGCGCGTCGTGCTGCGCCATATCGCCACCGACCGGATGATCTTTGCGCGCGGCGCTGTGCATGCCGCCCTTTGGGGCCAGAACCGTAGCCCCGGGCAGTACGACATGATCGACGTTCTTGGCCTGAACGATTAGGGCCCGCCCCGGACATCCGGCCTACCCAGCGCATCCGGCCAATCCCCTGGCATCCGAGCAAACCCCAGGCATCCGGCCAAAGCGCCGATCCCGACCCTGAAAAGGCCAGGGCGCGTGCAATAACCGCGCCCGGACCCTGGACAGGCTCGCCGGCCCCGCTGCTTCCGCTGACGCGCTGTGCCGGCGCTGCTGTTTACTCCGCCGCGCTGGTCGATCCTCCGCCCATACGGCCATGCCGCAGGGCTCTGACATCAAGCCCCTCATCCTGCATGCCGTAGCGCCGCAAATCACCGATCAGAACGCGCTCGGCCCGCGCCTGCTCTTCATGCGCGCAATAGGCCAGCGCAAAGACCACATAGGTGTTGAAGTAACCCATGATCAGCACCAGCCCGATAAACCCGATCCCGATGGCGGGCAGGACGCTGCTGCCCGAAAGATCGCTGATTGCCGTGCCGACGGCTGTGGCGCTTAGAAGCAGCCCGACAAGGGTGAAGTTCACCAGAATCGTTGCAAGGATGTGCCAGAACTTTGCCCCGACGGCGTGAATCGGCAGATGGCCGGGTGGGTTTGCGGATGCGCTGGCAGCCCCGGACGCGATGGAGACGCCGAAGATGCAGAGGATGAAGGGATAGATATACGGAAGCACCACGAAGATATTGATGATGACCGACAGCTTTACCGGCAGCGTGCTCTGGGCCAGCGAGATCATCGAGCTCAGCTCGTCGACCTGCATCGGATTGAACACGCCCAGCAGCAAAAAGGCCGGATCGACAAGATAGAAGGCAGCAAAGGCGAAGATCGCCGATATCACGAAAGAGATTGCCAGCGGCATTAGCGTATCGAGGATCATATGCCGGAAGACCGACTTGACTGTATTGATGAAGTCCGGCTCGCCGGTCAGACCGTAGGAGCGGATGACGGCGCGCATCGCATTCACATTGAGATAAGCGATCGTGACGTAGAAAACCGGGATGAACAACAAGGTGGTCAAGGGCTCGTTCTCGATCACGACGTAATAGGTGGCAATGGCCAAAGGGATGGTGACGTGCAGCGTCCCGATGATGGCGAGCGCCATAAAGTACCAGCTTCGGATCACGAACAGATGGATGCCCATATCACCCTCACTCAGACCAGTCGCGCCGCAGGCTAGCAAATCCGTCGCGCCGCACGTAGCCCCGAAACTGGGGTTTTTTTGAGGCCGGGCGCGCTTTCTTTGCAGAATAACCGCTAAAACGCGTTTTAAAACAAAAGGAACCGACCTGGCTGGCAATCATCTGCCAGGGGCATGCCCGCAACGGGTCTCTCAGGTGGCGCTTTACGGGCGGCGGCTTGCGACGGGGCGCCTCAAGTGAAGGAGCGTCCCAAGTGTCCGGCCACCCCAAATGACCGGCCGTCCCAACTAACCGGCCGTCCCAAGTGACGGGGCGTCCCAAGTAAAGGTCGCGGAGCGCGCTTGGGGCGTCAATAGCCGGTGACACCGCCATCGATCGCCAGCGCCTGGCCGGTCATAAAACTGTTGGCCGGATCGGCGGCCCAAAGGATCGCCTGCACAATCTCGGCGGTCTCGCCGATCCGCCGCATCGGCACGCCGCGCACCAGCTCGGCCTCCGCCGCCGCCCGGTCGGGCGCCAGCGCCAGCGTCTGGTCGACCATCGCGGTGCGGGCAAAGGCCGGGCAGATCGCGTTCACCCGGATGCCGCGGCGGGCGTATTCGAGCGCGGCGGTCCGGGTTAGCCCGACCACCCCATGCTTGGCCGCAGCATAGATCGAGAGGGTCGGTGCGCCCACCAGCCCTGCAACGGAAGCGATATTCACGATCACCCCGCCATGGCCGGTGGCGCGATGCTGCGCCTCCATCGCGGGAAGCTGCGCCTGCAGCGCCCAGAAGACGCCCAGGAGGTCGACCTCGATCACTGCGCGGGCGGTTGCTTCGGCGATTTGCGGGGTCTTGCCCGGCGGGTTGACGATGCCGGCATTGTTGATTGCGATATCGAGCCGGCCGAAGCGGTCCTGGGCGAGTGCGACAAGCTGCCGGGACAGGGCCGGATCGGCCACGCTGCCCGCGGCCTGGGCCACCGCATGCCCCGCCGCGCCCAACCGTCCCGCCAGCGCCGCAAGCCCGTCGGCATCGAGATCGGAGAGCACCAGCTGCGCGCCTTCCGCGGCAAACCGCTCGGCCGTCAGCGCGCCAAACCCGCCCGCCGCCCCGGTGATCAGGACGGTTTTGCCCGCAAACCGCGTCATGCCGCACCCGTATTGGCAAAAAGGCCGGCCGGGCCGATCACATGCATGCCGCCGTCGAGCGGCAGGATCGCGCCCGACACATAGGCGCCGCCTGCCCCGCAGAGAAAGAGCGTGGCCGCCGCAATATCGCTCGGCAGCCCGACGCGGCCGAGCGGCACATTCGCGCCGACGCGCGCCTGCTGGGCCTCGCTGCCGATGGCAAAACGGGTCATCTTGGACGGGAAGGGGCCGGGGGCGAAGGCGTTGACCGTGATGTGGCGGGGGGCGAGCTCGCCGGCCAGGATCTGGGTGAGATGATGCACGGCGGCTTTCGAGGCCGCATAGGAATACGCGCCCTCGGCCAGCGGCACCGTGCCCATGACCGAGCCCAGATTGATCACCCGTGCCGGGTCTTCGGGCTTGGCCGCCGCGGTCAGGAGCGGCGTGAGATCGCGGGTTAGCGAGAAGAGAGCGGCGACATTGACCCCCATCACGCGCCCCCATTGCGCATGGGGAAAGCTCTCATAGGGCTCGCCCCAGGTGATGCCGGCATTGTTGAGCAGGATATCCAGCCGGTCGGTCCGCGCGGCGATCTCGGCCACCAGCGCCGCGAGCGCGGCCTCGTCGCCCACATCGCCGGCAAAGCCCTCCGCGCGGCCCGGCCCGATGGCCGAAAGCTCGGCGGCTGCCGCGGCACAGGCGGGCCCCTTGCGGCTGGCGATCAGCACATCCGCACCCGCGCGTACCAGCGCTTCGGCCGCCATCCGGCCGATGCCGGTCGCCCCGCCGGTGACCAGCGCCCGCTTTCCGGCTAGGCCGAAAAGCGCGCCCAGATACCCATCCTGTTCGGCCATGGATCCTCCCGCCTGTCGACGCTGCGTTAGGCCAATCGCCCCTTGCGTCGTTCCGGCGAGAATGGCTTGAATAGCGCGCCGGGGATAGCCCCGGCCGATTTGACGCGACGGGAGGACGAACGCCATGACGATCCCCGCCACCATGCAGGCCCTGGTGCAGCTTCATGACGGCTATTCTGCCGAACGCCAGGATCAGCGGCTGAGCGATCTTTCGCCCTTTGTGCGATTGCAGGAGGTTGCGGTGCCCGAAGCCGGGCCAGGCCAAGCGCTGATCAAGATTTCCCGGGCGGCCGCCAACCCTTCGGACATCGCCTTCATCAAAGGGGCTTATGGCCAGGCGCGCGTGGCCGGGGTGGCCGCCGGCTTCGAAGGCGTGGGCGAGGTTGTGGCCGGCGACACGCCGCTATTGGGCAAGCGGGTCAGCTTTTTTGGCACCGGCACGGGCACATGGGCCGAATATGCGCTGACCGATATCCAGACGCTGATCCCGCTGCGCGACGATGTGGCCGATCGCGACGCGGCGGGGCTGATCGTGAACCCGCTGACCGCCATGGCGATGTTCGATGTTGTGCGCGCGAGCGGCTCGGAGAGTTTTATTGCCACCGCCGCCGGCTCGCAGCTGGGCAAGTTTCTGATCCAGCTGGGCGCAGAGCATGACATTCCCTGCATCGCCGCGGTCCGCCGGGCCGATCAGGCCGAAGCGCTCAAAGCGCAGGGAGCCGGCGCAGCCCTGGTGATCGGCGATGCGGCGTTCCCAGCCGAGGCCAAGCGCGTGCTCGAGGCGATGAAGCCCCGCATTATGCTCGATGCGGTGGGCGGGCCGGCCTCGGCCACACTCTTTTTTGCCATGCCGCGCAAGGCCCGCTGGGTGGTCTATGGCCGGCTGGAAAGCACCCCGCCGGCCCTGACCGAGATCGGCCAGTTCATCTTCCTGCAAAAGCAGATCGAGGGGTTCTGGCTCACCTCCTGGATGCGCGAAGAGGCGCCCGAGCGCGTCGGTGCGGTGATCGCCGAGGTGCAGGCGCGCTTTGCCGATGGCCGCTGGCGCACCGATGTCAGCGCCGAAATCCCGCTCAGCCGCACAATGGAGGAAATGCCGGCCGCCTATTCCCAACCCGACAGCAAGATCCTGATCGCGCCGGGGGGCTGAGCGATGTCCCTGCCGACGCGCATGACCGCGCTGGTGCTGCGCGAGGCAGGCTTCAGCCCGGTGACCGCGGCGATCACCCGCGAGCTCTCGGATATCGAACGGCATCTGGAGCTGGCCGAGATCCCGCTGCCCAAACTCAAACCCGGCCAGGTGCTGGTGCGGGTGAAGTACGCCTCGGTCAACCCGTCGGATACGAGCTTCGTGCAGGGCCTTTACGGCCAGGCACGGGTCAAGGGCGTGCCGCCGGGTTTTGAAGGGATGGGCACTGTGGTGGCCGGCGAGGGGCTGATTGCCCGCGCCATCATGGGGCGCCGCGTGGCCTTTGCGGTGCCGCCCGGGGGCTCGGGCGCCTGGGCCGAATATGCCGTAACCGATGCCCGCGCCGCGATCCCGCTGATGAAGGGGGTACGCGATGAGGATGGCGCGGCGCTGATCGTCAACCCGCTGACGGCCGCCGCGATGGTGGCCGATGTGCCGCCCCGCGGCGCCTTTATCGCCACCGCCGCGGCCAGCCAGTTGGGCAAGCTGATGGCGGCGTTGGCCAAGGAGAGCAACCGCAAGATGATCGGGATCGTGCGCCGGGATGCCCCGATCGCGCCGCTTCAGGCGCTCGGCGCGCGCGTGGTGCTCAACGAAACCGACCCGGGCTTTGAGGCGGCGCTGGCCGAGACGATCGACCAGCTGCGCCCAAAAGTGTTGCTCGACGCCGTGGCGGGCGCGGTTGCGGGCCGCATCCATGCCGCCATGGGCCATGGCGCGCGCTGGGTGGTCTATGGGCGGCTGGCGCTCGACCCGCCGCAGATCCTTGCCCCGGAACAGCTGATCTTTGCGCAAAAACGCATCGAGGGGTTCTGGCTGGCCGGCTGGTTCCAGAAAAGCTCGCTGCCGCGCATGCTGATGACCATCCGCGCCGTGCAGCAGCGTTTTGCCCGCGGCACCTGGCGCACCGATATCGGCGTCAAAATCCCCTTGCGGGCTGCTCTCGCCGAACTTCCCGCCGCCTTGACCCGACCCGATGCGAAAACCCTGATTTCGATGGAGTAAGCCATGGCCTTGCCGTCACATTTCGACACTTTGCGGCTGCCCATCGTGGCCGCGCCGATGTTCATCATCTCCAACCCCGATCTGGTGATCGCCCAATGCAAAGCCGGCATTGTGGGCAGCTTTCCGGCACTGAACGCCCGGCCGGCCGAGCAGCTCCATGATTGGCTTCGGACCATCACCGAGGCGCTTGATCGCCACAACCAGGCCCATCCCGACACCCCCGCAGCACCCTTTGCGGTCAACCATATCGTGCACCGCTCCAACGACCGGCTGATGCATGACATCGAGGCCACCGTGACGTTCAAGGTGCCGATCATCATCACCAGCCTCGGTGCGCGTGCCGAGGTGAACGAGGCCGCCCATTCCTATGGCGGCATTACCTTGCATGATGTGATCAACAACAAATTCGCCGCCAAGGCGGTCGAGAAAGGCGCAGACGGGCTGATTGCGGTCGCCTGGGGTGCGGGCGGGCATGCAGGCCAACTCTCGCCCTTTGCCTTCATCCAAGAGATCCGCAGCTGGTTCGACGGCCCGCTGCTCTTGTCGGGCGCGATTGCCACCGGCGATGCGGTGCTGGCGGCCCGGGCGATGGGCGCCGATCTTGCCTATATCGGCTCACCCTTCATCGCCACGGCCGAGGCCCGCGCGACTGAGGCCTATAAGCAGGCGGTCGTCGAGGGCTCGGGCGAGGATATCGTCTATACCAACCTCTTTACCGGCGTGCATGGGAATTACCTGCGCGCCTCCATTCTCAATGCCGGGCTCGACCCCGAAGATCTGCCCGAAAGCGATCCCTCGAAGATGAATTTCGGCACCACCGATGCCAAGGCCTGGCGCGACATCTGGGGCTGCGGGCAGGGCATCGGCGCCATCCATGATGTGCCGCCCGCCGCGGATTATATCACCCGGCTTGCGGCGCAATACGAGGCCGCCCGCGCCCGTCTTGCTATTGCGTGAACTGCCGCTGCCACAGGCGGCGGCCTGATGGGGCGCGGGAAGGGCGCGGAACCCGCAAGGGGCGCGCGCCCGGGGCGGGTGGGAGCCCCGTCAGGCCGCCCCCCCCGTTTGGTCGCCGCCCCCTTGGCCGCCTCACCGTTTGGCCGCCGCCCCCTTGGCCGCCTCACCGACCGCCGTTTCCAGAGCCACTCGGGCAGCGCGGCCGCACCGCGCCAGAACGCCAGCTCAACCGTTGCCGCAAGCGAAACAGCCTGGTGAACACGGCGCGATCACGCCATGGGGAACCTTCCGTAACATCGCTGACATCGTTCCGCCAACAGCATAGCTGCACAAAACCCGCAATCGAAAGGAAATGCCGTCATGCTCACCCCACGCCAAAAAACCCCCGATCTGACCCTGCCGATCCTGGGCGGCGGCGATTTCGACCCCGTCCGCGACGCCGGCAGCTTCGGCACATTGATGGTCTTTTACCGCGGCCTGCACTGCCCGATCTGCCTCACCCAGCTGCGTGAGCTGGAAAAGCATGCCGAGGATCTTGCGGCCAAGGGCGTATCGGTCGTCGCCATTTCGACCGATGGCCAAGAGCGCGCGGCGGAAATGGCTCGCAAGGCGGGGCTGAAGACCGCGCCCATGGCCTATGGGCTCAGCCTGCAACAGGCCCACGATTGGGGGCTGTTCATCTCCGCAGGGCATGGCACCACCTCGGCCGGGGTCGAGGAACCGGCGCTCTTCTCCGAGCCTGGAATGTTTATCCTCCGCCCCGACGGCACACTCTATTTCAGCGCGGTGCAAAGCATGCCCTTCACCCGCCCAGCCCTGCCTGAGATCCTGCGCGCGCTCGATTTCGTCATCGCCAAGGACTATCCCGCGCGCGGAGAGTATACCGGCGCGCTCGAAACCGCCGCGTGAACCAAAGCCGCAGGGCCGGCGCCGGGCGGAAATAACAGGGGCGCGGCGACGGCGTCCTTTTTCGCCCGGCCGTCGCAGCTTGATGCCAGCACGGTGCCCGCCAGAACCAGACAACACCCCGCCCCCTCGCGCAGTAAAAGGCTCCCACCGGACCGGAGCGTGGTGACCAAGGCGATCATCATCACCTCGACACCGAGGATCGAGACATCGAACATGCCCAGCCGCGCGCCGTGCCGGGCGGCAACCTTCAAACCCGCGGCCAATGTGATCGCCAGCGGAATGGCCGCAACCAGCCAAGCCCGCAGGCTTTGCGTCCCGATTTTCGTGCCCGCCATCGAGGCGGTGGTGAAAAGCGCCGATCCGACAGTGGCATTGACGATGGCAAGCCGGATCGGGCTCTGGATGGAGGAATCAAGAGGGGCGAGCCTGGGTGGGCTTTCTCTGCACCGCCCTGCGATCCTCGCATCGCGGGGCGGTGGGATCAGCCCCGCAGCGCGCAAGAACCGCGCCACCGAACCGGCGGCGTCACGCGAGCGCACCCTCGCCCTTTTGCGGGTCGTATTCGAGGCCGATTGCCATACGGGATCCGGTTTGGCGCGGGCGGCCGGCATAGGTGCCGCTGGCCTCTTCGGCTGGGCTCGGCCTACGCATGGCGGCGGCGCTGAGCGGTTTGCGCGCCCGGGCGCGGCGCGCGGCGTGATCGTCCGCCGCGACCGGTGGCCGCGGCCCCAAGGCCGGATCGACCTGGCGCCGTTCGGCCGCGCGCATCGTGGGGCGGTCATGGCGGCCCGCGCCCAACCAAACGCATCATGATCGGCGCGCGGCAGCATGGGTGTTTGAGGATCCGCCGCGCGGCGCCATCTGCCGCACCGATGCGCCGCGCCTTCGCGCTCCGCCGTGCCAAGCCGGTGTTCTCGTCGCGATGGACAAGCGGGCCGCCACAAGAGCCAAGCGATGCGCCAAGCGGTCCGGGCCGCCGGGGCTCTCCTTCGGATCCGGCCGCCCCACAGTCTCGAGCCCAACCCCATCGCGCAGGCCGTCTCAAAGCGAATTTTGGGGATGCGCAGGCACAGCGCTCAGGTGCAAGGGCGCAGGTATAGGGCGCGGGCACAGGGTGCAGGGAAGCAAGACGCGCTTTGGCCGGCCATCGGCGCCAACCCGGATCGATCCGCATCCAAAGATGGGGCCACCCAAACCCCAAACCCCAAAGCCCGCATTCGCTTTCCGCCCACCCTCAAACGCGTGAGGGTCGCGCTCCTAAGCCCGGATCATCAGGGGCAGGGCCGGACGAAGCCCTCAATGCGCCTCCGCCCAGCTTTGCCCCTGACCGGCATCGACGACCATCGGCACAGCCAGATCTACGGCAGGATGGGGCGCTTTTTCCATCACCCCTCTGACCGTCGCGATCGTCTCGGCCGCCGCCGCCTGCGGCACCTCAAACAGCAGCTCGTCATGCACCTGCAGGAGCATCCGCGCCGGCAGCTTGGCCGCGGCGAGGGCCGCCGGCACCCGGATCATCGCCCGGCGGATGATATCGGCGGCCGTCCCCTGGATCGGCGCGTTGATCGCCGCGCGCCGGGCAAAACCGGCCCCAGGACCCTTGGCGTTGATCTCGGGCGTGTGGATGCGGCGGCCGAACAGGGTTTCGACATAGCCCTGCGCCTTGGCCCCTGCGACGGTGCGATCCATATACTCTTTAATCCCAGGAAACTTCTCAAAATACCGGTCGATAAAGGCTTGCGCCTCGCCCCGCGGAATACGCAGATTGTTCGACAGACCGAAGGCCGAGATCCCATAGATCACCCCGAAATTGATCGCCTTGGCCTGGCGGCGGATCATCGGATCCATGCCCTCGATGGCCACGCCGAACATCTCCGACGCGGTCATGGCATGAATGTCGAGCCCCTCGCGAAACGCCTGGCGCAGCGCGCCGATATCGGCGATTTCGGCCAGGATCCGCAGCTCGATCTGGCTGTAATCGAGGCTGAGCAGCAGATTGCCGGGCTCGGGCACGAAAGCCTCGCGGATCTGCCGGCCCTCCTCGGTCCGCACCGGGATGTTTTGCAGGTTCGGGTCGGTCGAGGCCAGGCGGCCGGTGGTCGTCGCGGCCAGGCTAAACGAGGTGTGCACGCGGCCGGTTTCGGGGTGGATATAGGTGGGCAGCGCATCGGTATAGGTCGATTTGAGCTTGGAGAGCTGGCGCCAATCCAGCACCCGGGCCGGCAGATCATGCCCTTCGGCCGCGAGCGTTTCCAGCACATCCGCCCCGGTGCCCCAAGCGCCGGTCTTGGTCTTCTTGCCGCCCTGCAGCCCCATTCGGTCAAAGAGGATGTCGCCCAGCTGCTTGGGGCTGCCGACATTGAAGGTCTCGCCGGCCAGCGCGTAGATCTCGGCCTCCAACCCCGCCATGCGCTGGGCAAAGCCGTTGGAGAGCCGCGACAGCCGGTCGCGGTCGATGCGGATCCCGGCCATCTCCATCTCGGCGAGCACCGGCACCAGCGGGCGCTCCAGCGTCTCATAGACCGTGCTCATCCGGTCCTGCACCAGCCGCGGCTTCAGCGCCCGATGCAGGCGCAGCGTCACATCGGCATCCTCGGCGGCATAGATCGCGGCCTTATCGATGGGGACCCGGTCGAAGGTGATCGCGGATTTGCCCGACCCGATGAGCTCCTTGATGGGCATCGGCTTATGCGCCAGATGCCGCTCGGACAGCGCATCCATGCCATGCCCGCCGAGACCGCTGTCGAGCGCATAGGAGATGAGCAGCGTATCGTCGAAGGGGGCGAGCGCGATCCCGGTCCGTGCGAGCACCTTGATGTCGTATTTCAGATTCTGCCCGATCTTGAGGATGGCGTCGTCTTCGAGGATCTCGCGGAGAACCGCCAGAGCCACCGCCCGCTCCATCTGCCCCTCGGCCGGCATTGTCGCGCCCAAGAGATCGCCATCGCCTGTCACATGACCCAGCGGGAGATAGGCCGCCGCGCCCGGCTCCACGCAAAGCGAGACGCCCACAATCTCGGCGCGCATTTCGTCAAGCGAGGTGGTCTCGGTGTCCACCGCCACCCAGCCCCGCGCCCGCGCCGCATCGCAAAGCGCAAGCAGATCGGCCTCGCCACGGATTACCCGATAGGCGTCATGCGTCACCGGCGCCGCCGCGGCCGTCGCGGCCGTCGCGGCCGCACCAGAGGCCGCACCGGCGACCGCGACGGCGGCGCTGGCAAGGCGGCCCCGCTCTTGGGGCCCCGCGCCAGCGCCCCCACCTTTGGCTTGTGTTGCAATCGCGGGTGCCTCGACCCCTAGTTTCTCGGCGATCCGGCCCGTTAGGCTGCGGAACTCCATAGCCGCCAAAAACCCCAGCAACACCTCCGCCTCTGGCCCGCGCAGCACCAGATCCTCCGCCGGCTCGGGCAGCGGCACATCGCGGCGCAGCGTCACAAGATCGCGGCTGATCCGGATTTTCTGGGCATTCTCCTCAATCGATTGCCGCCGCTTGGGCTGCTTGATCTCGCCAGCCCGCGCAATCAAGCTCTCCACATCGCCGTATTCATGGATCAACAGCGCGGCGGTCTTGATCCCGATCCCCGGCGCGCCGGGCACATTGTCGACCGAATCCCCCGCCAGCGCCTGAACCTCGATCACCTTTTCGGGCGCGACGCCGAACTTCTCCTCCACCTCCGCGCGGCCGATGCGCTTGGATTTGATCGGGTCGCGCATTTCGATCCCGCCCCCCACCAGCTGCATCAGATCCTTGTCCGAGGAGATCACCGTCACCCGCGCACCTTCCGCCGCCGCCGCCGCGGCGTAAGAGGCGATGATGTCGTCGGCCTCGAACCCCTCCATCTCGATACAGGGCAGGTTGAAGGCGCGGGTTGCGTCCCGGATCAGCGGGAATTGCGGCACCAGATCTTCGGGCGGGGGCGGGCGCTGCGCCTTGTAGTCGGGGTAGATCTCGTTGCGAAAACTCTTGGAAGAGTAGTCGAAGATCACCGCTACATGGGTGGGGGCGTCCTTGCCGCGGGCATCCTCGACCATCTTGAAGATCATATTGCAAAAGCCCTGCACCGCGCCCACCGGCATCCCGTCGGATTTCCGCGTGAGGGGCGGCAACGCATGAAAGGCCCGGAAGATGTAGCCCGACCCGTCGATCAGATGCAGATGATCGCCTTTTTGAAAGCCCATATCCCCCCCGTTTTCTGCCTTGGGCGATCTTAGGCTGGGTTCGGGCCGGGGGCCACCGCTTCCTTGTCCGGCGGATCATCGCCGTTGATGCGCTTGGTGATCTCGTCAAGGCGCGTGAGGTTTTGAAGCGCCGCCGGCAACGCGAAGGACGCCTCGACAAAGGCCCAGGCATAGGTGACGATGGCAAAGATCTCGCCGGCGCTGGTGTCCAAGACCCGCGCGGCAAACCAGGTGGCAAAGACCAAAAAGCCCGACTGCAACACAAAAACCGTGCCGTAAAGCACCGCCTCGGTGTCCGAAAGCCGGATCTCGACCCCGCGCAGCGCCCGCAAATGCCCCACCAGCCGCGAGGGACGGGCCAGCGCCAGGATCTCCACCTGCCGTTCCTTTTGGCTGTTGAGCGCGGCATTCAACGCAAAGAAACGTCGGTGAAAGAGGCCGTAAAACGCGCCCACCACCGCCGTCATTGCCAGAGCAGCCACCAAAAGCCGCCAATCAAAGAGGGCAAACACCGCCAAAGCGACGACAAGCTGAATGGCCGCGGTGAAAAACTCCGGCAGCGCCCGCTCCAGAAAATCGACCAACTCACGCGCCAGATCGATGCGGACCGTGCGGGTGCCGACGGGCAGATCGGGACGGCGGCGGTTGAGCGCCCCGCCCAGATGCACCCGGATGGCGCTATAAGCCCGCGTGTCGTAGATGCGCCGGGCGACCGCGACGGCCGCCAGGACTGTCAGAAGTCCAAAGAGCCCCGCCAAAGCCAGCATCGACCCGGCCAAAAGCCCATCAATGGCAAAGCCCAGCTGCAGCGGGATCAGCGCGATGGCGATATTTTCCAGCACCACAAGCGCCCAGGTGACCACGATCCGCCCGCGAAAGCGGCGCAGGATCTGGCGCAGCCCAAAGGGCGCCGGGGCCATGGGGCGCGCTAATGGCCGCGTGCGCCGGCTTTCAGGATGAAGCGCTTGTCGCAATAGGGGCAGTCGACCCAGCCCTTGACCGGATCGATCGAGAGCCAGACCCGCGGATGCCCCAGCGCCCCCTCGCCGCCATCACAGGCGATCCGGCTTTTGGTCACCAGCTCGGTTTCTGGCGCGTCATGGCCCGGCTCGATCTGTTGGGTCTCGGCGGGCATGAGCTGGTTCCTCCGCTATGGCGTGCTGGCGGGCATGGGCGTGCGGCGGCGATGATACCGGACCAAGTTAGCGCAGCAAGGATTAACGCAGCGCCCAAGGCTGGTCGCCCCTAAGGCTGATCAGTCATCGCGGCCTCTGCGAGCGCATCCGCGATCTTGCGGATACGGCCCCAGTACACGATGCCCAACCCCCCCACCAAAATTCGGACGCTCAGGTCCAGCATCACGGGCTCTTGCCACATGCGGCCAAGCCGCTGAACCTCCTCCACCGAAAGCGCCCGATAACTCAGGGCCAACACGGCATAGACATGCTGTCGGCTTTGCATCGCCGTAAGAGGTGGAAAATGTAGGAGCCTTGGATCGATTTTATATCGGTCACCGGCCGCGGCACTGCGAAGAAACGCGGTCGCGTTGCCAAAATGAGTTGTTCGATTGGAAACAGGGCCCAGGCGGACCAGTCAAAGCTGACCAAGCGGTGGTCGACAGGGTGAAAGCCAGTGGTGTTAAGCGGGATACAATCGCTAGGTCACCGACTCATAAGTCCGTAGCCAGATGCGGATTGAAGCGAGTTGGACGGATGCGAGAAAGTTGTCGTCTCGTTTGTCATACCGGGTGGCGATGGCTCGGAAGTGTTTCAGCTTGTTGAAGAATCTCTCGAC
>JBCDAZ010000050.1:0-20787 GCA_039184655.1 Pseudomonadota bacterium
AAACTGATGGGCCTTCACGGCTTCGATGGCAGCTTCAAGATGACCGATGCCGACCGGCATGTGCACTTGGCGGGTAGGCCCGGCTGACGGCCCGCGTTCTAGGGCTTGCGCAGCGGGCGCAGGACATGGGGTCGCGCCGGATCGTAAAGCGCGCTGTCGGGGAAGGCATTTTGGGCAAAGACCCGCCCGACCAGAACCAGCGCTGTGCGCGTCAACTGCGCGGCGCGAGCTTTTTCTCGGATGTCGTCCAGCCTGCCGTGCAGCAGCATCTGATCGGGCCAACCGACGCGATAGGCCACGACAACCGGACAGTCCGCGCCGTAGAGCGGGATGAGCTGGCGTTCGATCGCCCGCAGATTGCGGATCGAGAGATGGATGGCCAGCGTTGCCCCGCTGGCACCAAGCGTGGCGAGGTCTTCGCCGACCGGCATGGCAGAGCTTTGCATCGCCGTGCGCGTCAGGATCACGGTCTGGGCGATCTCGGGCTGGGTGAGCTCTTGCCCCAGCGCGGCGGCGGCGGCGGCATAGGCGGGCACGCCGGGCGTGATGTCAAAGGGAATGCCGAGGCCGCGCAGACGGCGGATTTGCTCGGCGATTGCGCCGTAAAGCGACGGATCGCCCGAATGCACCCGGGCGATGTCCTGGCCCTGCGCATGGGCCGCCGCGATCTCATCGATGATCTCGTCGAGCGTCATGGCGGCGGTGTCGCGGATGCGGGCATCGGGCGGCGCCCCGGCGATGACGGCCGGCGGCACCAGCGAGCCGGCATAAAGGCAGACCGGGCAGGCCGCGATCAGCCGGGCGCCGCGCAGCGTGATCAGTTCCGGATCGCCCGGGCCCGCGCCGATGAAATGCACCGTCATCGGTCGCTCTTTGCGGTCAGGGGATTGCGCGCCACGGTTGGCCCCGGTTTTGCGTCACCCCGGTCGCGCTTGGCCGCATAGCCGCGCGGCGTGTAAGCCCAGACCCCGCCTGCACCGGCGGCAGCGTCGCCGGACCGGATCCGCCGCGACGCCGATGCCCCGACCAGCACCAGGGTCAGCATATCGACCGCCGCAACATCGAGATCGGCCAGCGCGATGAGCTGCAATCTCTCGGCCGGGCGGCCGAGATTGGCCGCCAGCAGCACCGGCGTATCGGCCGGCCGGTGCTGCAAGAGCGTATCGCGCGCCTCGGCCAAAAGGGTGCGGCGCTTGCGTGAGACGGGGTTGTAGAAGGCCACGACGAAATCGCCCTCGGCCGCGGCGCGGATGCGGCGGCGGATATCCTCGGCCGGCGTCAGCAGATCCGAGAGCGATATGGCGCAGAAATCGTGACCCAGCAGCGTGCCGGCCCTGGCCGAGGCCGCCTGCATGGCAGAGATGCCGGGCGCATGCAGAATCTCCACCCGCCGCGCGGCGGCGCTGACCCCGCCCGCCGTTTCCGGGCGGTCGAGAAGCTCCATGACCAGCGCGCCCATCGCATAGATCCCCCCATCGCCCGAACAAATCAGCGCAACCCGACGCCCGGTGCCCGCGGCCTCCAGCGCATGGCGGCAGCGCGTCTCCTCTTCACCCAGATCGAAGGCCGCAAGGGTTTTGCCCCGGGCCAGCGGGCCGAGAAGATCGAGGTAAAGCCGGTAGCCCACCAGGATCTCGGCATCCGCGATCAGCCCGGCGGCTTCGGCCGTGCGCCAGCCCGCATGCCCCGGCCCGATGCCGATGATGGCGAGCTGTCCCCGCGGTTGGCCGGGTTCGGGCGCCGAGCCCAGCCGGGCCAGCGCGCAGGTGGCTTGGGCGCTTTTGCGCTTGGACAGGGCAAGGCTGCCGCCTTCCCCGGCCGCGGCCAGCGCCGCGCTTTCGGCCACGCCATGACAGCCCACCTCGGCGAAAACCGCCGTCGAAGGCGCGGCGAGACGGGGCGTTTCGGCCTCCAGACGGGCAGCCGGGTAGAACCAGGCCGGCACGTCGAGATGTCGCGCTAGCGCCTGCACCGCCGCCTCGTCGGCCTTCAGATCCAGCGAAGCGACACAGGCGATCTCGCCGGGCGCGCGGCCGGCCCGGGTCAGGCTGCGCAAGGCGTGGCCGATCAGCTCCTCGGGCGGGCAGCCGCGCACGCAGCCCACCCCCAGCGCAAAGGCCTGGCGGCGGTAGATGAGCGGGGCGGCGCCCTCGACGGACAGAACCATGGGTGCATCCGGGTCCGGTGCTGGCCGGGCCACGGCACGCCCGGTCTCGACAAGCGGCGCCAGAAAGGCCGGCCCACCCGACAGCGCGGCCGGTTCGCCTGCCAGCAAGGCGGCCATGGCGGGTTTGGCCGCCTCGGGATTGTCCAGCCGCCAGCCCTCGGGCGGATCGTCCAGCGCCACGCCCAGCCGCACCTCACCCGCGGTCGTGGTCGCCGCCGCACCGCCCAGCGCCCGGGCCAGGCGGTTCGCCAGCGCATTGGCGCCCCGATGCCCGCCCAGAAGCGGGATCACGGTCGCGCCATCCTCGGAGACGGCCAATACCGGCGGCTCGCGGCGTTTGTCGCCGATCAGCGGCGCAAGCGCGCGGATCAGGATCCCAGCGGCGCAAAACCCGATCACCGGGTGACCGGCAGCAAAGAGCGCGCGGATATGATCGGCGGCGGCCTCGAAATCGCGCCCACGAATGTCGGCTCGGCCGCCGATGGCGGCGGCCGCCCGCTCGGCCAGCGGCGCGGCATGGGCAAAAAGCGCCAGGACCACCGGCTCAGCCATCGCTTTCGGGCCCCGGGACCAGGATCATCGAGAAGTAGGGCGCCGTGTCGGGGGCGGCCGCCAGCGGGCAGATATGCGCATGCGGCAGGGCGGCATGGGCGACATAGATCGCGCGTGCGCCCAGCCCCAGCCGGTCGATCACCCCGCGCGCCTTGGCAAAATGCCGGCCCAGCTTCATCACCGCGATGGCCTCGGCGCCGGCCATGCGCGCCGCCAGCACGTCTTCGGGCAGGGTCGCCGGCAGCACCGTCAGCGTCTCGTTGCGCGCACAAAGCGGCCGGGCGGCGGCGGCGGCCACCGCGCCGAGCGCGCTGACCCCGGGCACGATCTCGACCGGTCGATCCGCAAGCCGCATGAGCAGATACATAAACGAGCCGTAAAAGAGCGGATCGCCCTCGCAAAGCACCACGACATCGCAGCCAGCATCGAGCCGCGCGCCGATCTGCGCGGCGGCCGCGTCATAGATCTCCTGGGCGGGGAACCGCGCGGCCCGCATCGGGATGACGATTGGGATTTCCTCGGCCTCGGCGGGGATCATGTCGGCCACAATCGCGCGGGCAAAGCTCGTGCCGCTGTCGGGTGCGGGATAGGCGACGATCCGTGCTGTGGCGATCAGCCGGTGCGCACGCAGGGTAACAAGCTCCGGATCGCCCGGCCCGACCCCGACCCCGTAAAGCCGGCCGGTCATTTGACCCAGACCCATTGCGTGACCGGCATCATGGGGCGCCAGCCGCGCATCCCGCCGATGGGCTCGGCCCGGGCAACCGAGAGGCGGGTGAGCGTGCCGCCATGGCGCGCCTGCGCGGCGATGAGCCGGGCTTCGCTCTCCAGCGTGACGGCATTGGCCACCAGCCGGCCCAGCCGGGGCAGGGCGGCGATGGCCGCATCGATGACAGCCTCCGAGAGGCCGCCGCCGATAAAGACCGCATCGGGCGCGGGCAGATCCGCCAGCGCCTCGGGCGCGCGCCCTTCGATCAGGGAGAGCCGCGGTGCGCCCAGCCGGGCGGCATTGCTGGCGGCCATGGCCCGGCGCGCGGCATCGGGCTCGATCCCCACCGCCGCCATGTCTCGCGCCGCTCGCATCCATTCGATGGCGACCGAACCGCAGCCCGTGCCGATATCCCAAAGCCGCGCGCCGCGCGTCGGCGCCAGGGCCGAGAGGGTCAGGGCCCGCATCTCGCGCTTGGTCATCTTGCCGTCATGGGCAAAGGCGTCGTCGGGCAGCCCGGTTCGGGGCAAGGGCCGCGCCCCGGGCGCCGCCTCGCACGACACTGCCAGCACATGGAAGGCGGGCGCAACGGCATCCCAGCTTGCCGCGATCCCGTCGATGCGGCTTTCCTCCGCCCCGCCCAGCGCGCCGAGCACGGTGAGGCGGCTGGAGCCGTACCCCGCCGCGCAGAGAAGCTGTGCGATCCGTGCGGGGCAACCGGCATCCTGGGTCAGGATCAAGAGCCGCGCGCCATGGGCAAAGAAGGGGATCGCCTGTTCTGTGGGGCGCCCATGCACGGTGAGCGTGTCGAGATCGGCCAGGCTCCACCCCATTCGTGCGGCAGCAAGCTGAAAGGCCGAAAGCTGTGGGTGAAAGGTGATCTCCACGGGCGCAAACAGGGTGCAAAACCGCGCCCCGGCCGAGTACCAGAGCGGATCGCCGGTCACCAGCACAGCCGTGGGCGTGCCGCGCAGGGCGCGCACCTCCTCGGTCATCGCGCGGAAGGGCTGCGGCCAAAGAATGCGCCGCGCGGCCAGATCCGGGGCCAGGGCGTGATGCCGGCGGCCGCCGATGATGATCTGGGCCGCCCGCAGCCGGGCCTGTGCGGTGGGGCTCAGCCCCGCCCAGCCCGTCTCGCCGATGCCGATGACGTCGAGCCAGGCGGTCATGTCCCGTCTCCGCCCAGGCCCAGCGTCAAGGCGTTGACCGCCGCCGCGGCCATGGCCGAACCGCCGCGACGGCCCGTCAGGGTGACATAGGGGCAGGGCGCCTCGGCGATCAGCGCGGCCTTGCTCTCTGCCGCCCCGACAAAGCCCACCGGAAAGGCCAGGATCAGCGCCGGGCGCGGCCAGCCCTCGGCCAGCCGCTGCAAAAGGTAAAAAAGCGCGGTGGGGGCATTGCCGATCGCCACCACCGCCCCGTCGATCCGGTCGCGCCAGAGCGCCACCGCCGCGGCCGAGCGGGTGGTGCCCAGGGTTTGGGCCAGCGCCGGCACGGAAGGATCGGCGAGGGTTACGCAGGGCCTCGGCCCGGGCAAGGCGCGGGCGATGATGCCATGCGCCACCATTTGCGTGTCGCACAGGATCGGCGCGCCGGCGGCCAGCGCCGCCTGCCCGGCGGCCGGCGCATTGGCCGAAAGCCGCAGATCCGCCGCGATATCGGTCATGCCGCTGGCATGGATCAGCCGAACCGCCATGGGGTGGGCGGCGCGCGGCAAGGCCGAGAGATCCGCCTCGGCCGCAATGATCCGAAAACTCTCGGCATAGATCCGCGCCGGGTCGGTCTCGTAGCTGCGGCGAAAGCCGGCCGGATCCTCCATGCCCAGGATTGCGGCTTCCTCGCGGATCACCTCGGGCGGCATGCGGGCCGGCGCCTCCAGATGTGCGGCCAGCCGCCCGGCCCGGTCGAGCCGGTCGAGCGCGGTGACGACGGCGCGAACCTGGCCGGCATCCTTGACCGGCCCCTTGGGGTCGGGGTCGAGGAGCGAGGGGTAGATCTCGGCAAACACATGCCCTGTGCCGAGCGGCTCGAACGGCCAGATCCGTGCGCCTGTGGCCCGGCGCAGCCGCTCCAGCGCCGCGATCCCGGTCAGCGCCTGACCGCCGACCGAGCCGATGCCGGCCAGCTTCCAAACCTCCTGCGCCCGCGGCACCGCGCGTTCGGCCGCCCGGGCATTGGCCGGCAGCGCCGTGCCCCAACCGCCGGGTTTCCTGCGCGGCAGGCCGGGGATCTCGCGCCGCAGGCCATTGCCCCAA
This sequence comes from Pseudomonadota bacterium, assembly GCA_039184655.1. GTDB lineage: Bacteria > Pseudomonadota > Alphaproteobacteria > Rhodobacterales > Rhodobacteraceae > J013. The sequence continues at coordinate 5,684 of JBCDAZ010000050.1, forward strand.
AAAGGGCCCTCGCCGGGAAAGGCGGCGTTCAGCCGGGCGGCGAGATCGAAGCGGTTGTTGGCATTGCCCGGCCCCTCCTCGATCTCGGCGGCCAGCCGCGCCCAAAGCGGGCGCCAATCGTCCTCGCCGGTCAGCGCCCGAGCGGTACCGGCGGGGTAGCCGAAGGGAAAATCGAAGCCGCAGAGCAGCCGGCGCCCCTGGGCCGTAGCCTCGGCCAGGATCGCGCGGATCCGCGCCTCGGCCTCCGCCCGTGTCGCGGGGTTTTCCAGAAGATCCGCGCCGCCCCAGCCGCTGGCCGCGATCCAGATGCTGTCAGCACCCTGGCGCGGGACCGAGGCGGCCGACCAGTCCACCGCCATGTAACCCTCAAAGAGCCGCTGCCCGCTGCGCGCACCGTCCACAGGATCACCCTTTGCGATGTCGGCGCACGCTTTCGGGCCCCAACGGGTGGTTGGCGTGCGGGTAGGGTGGGTGATGGTGACCGTGATGGTGCCCATGGTCATGCTGCCCGTGGTCATGATGCCCGTGCGCCTGTCCATGGCCGTGGTGATGGGTATGGTCGTGGCCATGATGGTGATCGTGCGGATCGCGGTCGAGCCGGCAGATCCCGGTGCAAAACGTCTCGCACATCGTACAATCGGCAACGTTCGAGCCCGGTGCGCTCGCCCCCTGCCCCTCGACATGGTGGTGATGGCTTTCCTGGGGCATGCCGACCTCGGCCTCGAACCCCAACACCTGCGTGCGGTACTTGCACATCGCGCAATTCATCGCCGTCTGGCCGCCGACGATCTCGGTAACGCGCTCGGCAAAAGTGGCCAGAACCTGCGGATGATCGCCCAGATAGCCCGCTTTCAGAAACTCCACCCCCGCGATGCGTGTCGCAACACGGTCGGTGAAGCCGTAGATCCGGTCGATCAGCACGCCCGAGAACAGGAAGTAGGGAAACACCACCACCCGGCGGTAGCCCAGCCGCGCAACATGCTCCAGACAGGGTTCGACCAGCGGAAAGGTCACACCCGAATAGCCCGTCTCGGCCCAGCCAAAACCCATCCCCTCCCACAAAAGCCGGGTGATCTTGGCGACATTGGCATTGGCGTCGGGGTCAGAGGCGCCGCGGCCGATGACCACCAGACAGGTGTCGTGCATGGCCACCGGCGCCTTAGCATTCCCGGCATCCAGCGTCGCCTGGATCCGAGCCGCGGCGGCCGCGATCATCTTCGGATCGATCCCCAGCTCGCGGCCATACTCCACCCGGATCCCATGCTGGGCGGCATAGGCGTTGAGCACCGATGGGATGTCGTTCTTGGCATGCATGGCGGCAAAGAGCATGCCGGGCACGGCCAGGATCCGGTTGCAACCGCGCGCGCGCAGCGCGTCGAGCCCGGTGCGGATTACCGGATTGGCGAACTCCAGATAGCCGTATTCGACGGGCCAATCCGGCGGCAGATGCGGCGGCAGCGCGGTTGCGAGGGTCGCGAATTCGCGCACGGCGGCGGGCGAGCGCGAGCCATGTCCGCAAAGCATCACGCCGATCCTGTCCATCCCCGCCCCTCTGTTGCGGCAAAAGGGCGGCCGCAGCGCCGCAAGGGGCCCTGCGCGACGATGATCCGCCCGGCCCCCGGCTTGGGTCGGCCTTGGCGTCTCTCCCTTTCAGCCCGTTGGCGTCGTCTTGCTTTTGCCTAGCAGCGGTGCAGAGGCGCAGCAAGGCCGATTGATCCTCTCGCCGGGCACGCCTAAAGCAGGGTTGGGGAGGGCATGATGACGGATTTGACCGAACGCCTGCGCAAAAGGATCGACGGCAAGACCAAGCCCTTGGGCGCTTTGGGCCGGATCGAGGCGCTGGCGCTGCAGATCGGCGCGGTCACCGGCAGCCTGACACCGGAAATGGCGCGCTGCCGGCTGACCATTTTCGCCGCCGATCACGGCGTGGCTGCCGCGGGCGTGTCGGCCTATCCTCAAGAGGTCACCCGCCAGATGGTGCTGAACTTTCTCGCCGGCGGGGCGGCGGCCTGTGTGTTTGCACGCAGCGTCGGGGCCGAGATGGCGGTGGTCGATGCCGGCGTGGCCGGCGCCGGTCTGAGCGCGGCCGGGCTGATCGATCGGCGCATCGGGCCCGGCACGGCCGATTTTACCCAAGGCCCGGCGATGAGCCCGGCGCAGCGCGACCGGGCGCTGGCGGCCGGCCGCGCGATCGGGGCGGCCCCGGGCTGCGACACGGTCGCCTTCGGCGAGATGGGCATCGGCAACAGCTCGGCGGCCACGCTTCTGGCCCATAAGCGCATCGGCGCGCCGCTGGCCGCCCTTGTTGGGCCCGGCACCGGGTTGGACCGCGCGGGGCTGGCGCGCAAGCGGGCGGTGCTGGACCGAGCCGCCTCCCGCACCGGCGTTCTGAACGCCGAGACCGCCCTGGCCGAATATGGCGGTTTTGAGATCGCCATGATGGCCGGCGCGATGATCGGTGCGGCGGAGGCCGGCCGGCTGGTGCTGGTGGACGGGTTCATCGCCGGGGCGGCGGCGTTGATCGCAACCGACCTGCACAGCGCGGCCCGGCGCGCCATGGTCTTTGCGCATCGCTCGGCCGAGCCCGGCCATGCGGCGCTGCTAGAGGCGCTGGATGCGGCGCCGCTCCTTGATCTCGACATGCGCCTGGGCGAGGGGACCGGCGCTCTGCTTGCCTGGCCGTTGGTCCGTGCGGCGGCCGATATGCTGCGCGAGATGGCAAGCTTTGAGGATGCCGGGGTCAGCGGCCCGGCATGAGCCCGCTGCGGCGCGAAACCGGTTTGTTGGTGCTGGCTGTCACCTTTCTTACCCGACTGCCCCTGCGCGACCCTCACCCTTACGCGCCGGCGCGCATGGCCGCCGCTGCGCGGTATTTTGCGCTGGTCGGCGGGGTGATTGGCGCGCTGGCCGCGGGGCTTTGGCTGGCCGCGGGGCTGGTCTGGTCGGCCCCCGTGGCCGCTATTCTTGCCATTGCCTTTGGCATTCTTCTCACCGGCGCGCTGCATGAAGACGGGCTCTGCGACAGTGCCGATGGGCTGGGCGGCGGCCGCACGGCCGCGCGGGCGCTGGAGATTATGCGCGACAGCCGCATCGGCGCCTATGGCGCGCTGGCCCTCATCCACTCGGTGGGGTTGCGCGTGGCGCTGCTGGCCGCAATGCCGCCCACCGCGGGGGCGGCCGCCCTGCTCGGGGCTCATAGCGCCAGTCGGGCGGCGGCCACACAGCTGATGGCCAGCGCCCCCTATCTTCGCCCCGATGGGGCCGGCGGGTTCGCGGCGGCGGGGCTTCCGGCCAATGTGATGCCAACGGCCCTTTGCACCGCGATTTTGTGCAGCCTGCCCCTGGGGCTGATCGATGCGCGCGCCGCGCTCGGCGGGCTTGTCGGGGCGGCCGCGCTCGCCCTTGTCTTTCGGCGGTGGAGCGTCCGGCGGCTGGGCGGACATACCGGCGACACGCTCGGCGCCAGCGAACAGCTTGCACAGATCGGCTATCTTTTGGGGGCTGCGGCATGGCTTTGATCCTGCTGCGCCACACCCGTCCGGCCATCGCGGCGGGGATCTGCTATGGGCGCAGCGATCTCGACCTCGCCCCCGGCTTTAAGGCCGATGCCGACCGGCTGGCCCTGAGCCTGCCGCCGGTAAGCCGGATCGTGACCAGCCCGCTGCGGCGCTGCGCGCGTCTCGCAGAGCATATCGGTGCGGCCCGTGGCCTGCCCGTCGATCCCGAGCCGCGCCTGAGCGAGATGGATTTCGGGGCCTGGGAGGGTGTGGCCTGGGATGCGATCCCCCGCGCCGAGCTCGATGCCTGGGCGGCGGATTTTCTGCATGCGCGGCCGCATGGCGGGGAAACTGTCGCGATGCTCTTGGCCCGGGTTGCCGCCGCGCTTTCGGCGCTCGCGGATGCGGGCGGTGATACGCTGATCGTCGCGCATGCCGGGGTGATCAAGGCCGCGCTTGTGGCGCATGGCGATAAGGATGGATGGGAGGCCCGACCCGCCTTCGGCGAGATACGGCGGATCGACAGTGTCGCAAGCCGGTAAGCCCGGCGCAAAGGGGGCAACCCCGCCCTTTTCGGCAGCGTATCAGTCCCAGCGCGTCAAACCCAGCGTGTCAAACGAGGCATGTATGGCCAAGGGCTCCGGCCCAGCATCTCCGGTCCAGCACCTCCGGCCCATCGTCTCTGGCTCAGCATCTCTGGCCCAATTGCTTTGACCCAGTTGATTTGGACATGGCGTCTTTGCCTAGAGGGTTTGGACTGCGGTTGCGAGGGCAGTCCGGGGCGCGGGGCGCAGGTAAGGCTGGATCAGTGCGTGGATATCGACGCGGGCCGACAGGCGGGTGCAGAGCAGGTACATCCCGCCGATCTTGCGTTGCAAAAATAGCATGTCGGCGGGCGGAATATGCCAATGGCTGTTGTCGGCCCCGACCTCCAAGCCGGCTGCGCGCACCCGCGCCGCAAGATCTGAAGTGGCAAAGTCGAACCGGCCCGGCGCGCGCAGCGGTGCCAGCGCCGTCTCGGCAATCGCCATCATCTCCGCCAGAGCCGCCGGCGGCGCCTCGGCAGGAAAAATCCCGGCCGCGATAGCGGCGTTCTGAAGCGCCGCCCGGTCGCCCTCGATACCGGTTTCGAGGATGCTGCGAAGCTGCACCTGGGTCGCGGGGGCAAGATCGCGGGTGGCGCCGAAATCCAAAAGCACGACGCGCCCGGTCTCCGGCTGATAGCGGTAGTTGGCGAAGTTTGGATCCGTCTGCATCACGCCGAAGTCGAAGATTTCGCGCAGAGTAAGGGCGATGAGCAGCCGGGCCAACCGGTCGCGTTCGTCCTGCGGCCTCCGCGCCACGCTCTCCACCGGATCGGCCGCAACGAAATCCATGGCCAGAATGTCTGGCGTGGTCAGATCGGCATGGAGCGCTGGCAGCAGGAAATCAGGATCATCGGCCAGCAGCGCGCGAAACCGGGTCAGGCAATCGCCTTCGCGGCGGTAATCGGCCTCCTCATGAAGCTGCCGGTTCGCCTCGGCCAGCAGCGGTCGAATTTCGAGCGTTTTTGGCAACAGCCCGGACGCACGGATCAGCGCGGCCAGATTGCGCAGATCGCTGTCGATGCTTTGACGAACGCCGGGATACTGAACCTTGATGGCAAGATCGCGCCCATCGCGGGTCTGTGCGCGATGCACCTGCCCGATTGAGGCGGAAGCCAACGGTCGCACATCGAACTGCGCGAAACGCCGCAAAAAGTCGGTGCCCCAGCTGGCCGAGAGTACGGCCTTGAGCTGCTTGGGCGGCATGGTGTGCGCCTCGGCGCGCAGCCGCCCGAGGATCTCGGCAAGCTCCGGCGGCAGAACGTCGCCCGCCTCCATCGACAAAAGCTGGCCCAGCTTCATCGCTGCACCCCGCATCCGCGACAGCTCTTCTGTCAACCGGCGGGCATTGCCCGGGGTCAGCAGCAGGTCCGACAGGGCCGGTCGCTTGCCGCGCGCAAGCTGGCCGGCGCTGCCCAACGCCATGCGTCCGGCAATGCCGGTGGCAAGCCCGCCCATGCGGGCCATCCGGGTCAGCCGACCGGAGGGAACGGACAGAACCCGCGCGCTGCGGTCCGCTCCGCTCATCTTGGCCCCCCTGCCGGATGGAGGATCGCGCCGCCTGCCGCAACACGGTCCGCGCCGGCGGCTGCAAGGCGGATCGGGCCGACCGCCGCCAACGCATCGACTTCGATGCCACTTTGGGTTACGCGCAGCCGGCCGCCACGTGCAAGCGTCGCCGCCACCGCCCGGATGCGGGGCATAAGCGGGCGCCAGTCTTCGGCCAGGGCACGCGCCGCTTCGGAGGGGCAGAAGCTGCGATCCGGCCCGCGCGTTGCCGCAAGGGCCGACAGGGTCTGCGCAATCTCGTCATCGGTCATGCCGGCGTCCCTTGCCAATCGGTCGCCCCGGCCGATATAGCAGCCGCGACACGCTCATCCAGCCCGAGGATCCCATGCCTAAGATTAACGGCAACGAAATCCGCTCCGGAAATGTGCTGGAGCATAATGACGGCCTTTGGGTGGCTGTTAAGGTCAGCCATGTGAAGCCCGGCAAAGGCGGCGCCTTCGCGCAGGTGGAGATGAAGAATCTGCGCAACGGCTCGAAGCTTAACGAACGGTTCCGCTCCGCCGACAAGGTCGAACGGGTCCGGCTGGAGCAGAAAGACCAGCAGTTTCTTTATGAAAATGATGGGATGCTGGTCTTTATGGACAATGAGACCTTCGAGCAGATCGAGCTTCCTTCGGATATCTTGGGCGAGCGTCGGCCGTTTTTGCAGGACGGGATGACCGTTCAGATCGAGTATTACGAGACCGAAGCGCTGAATATGACGCTTCCCGAAAAGGTCACCTGCACAGTCGAAGAAACAGAACCTGTGGTGAAGGGACAGACGGCCGCCAACAGTTTTAAGCCGGCCCTTCTGGACAACGGCGTGCGCATCACGGTGCCGCCCTTTGTCGGCCAGGGCGAGGCCATTGTGGTTTCGACCGAAACCATGGCGTATGTCGAGCGCGCCTGACGCGCCCAACCCAAAGCCATGTCCACCGCCTCGCCAACGCTGAATGTGATGATCAAGGCCGCCCGCAGTGCTGCCCGCGGTCTGGTGCGTGATTTCGGCGAGGTGGAGAACCTGCAGGTCTCGATGAAATCGGCGGGCGACTTCGTCTCCAAGGCCGATCTACGCTCTGAAAAGGTGTTGCGGGATGCGCTAATGAGCGCGCGGCCGGCCTATGGCTGGCTGGGCGAGGAGGGGGGCGCGGAGCCGGGAAAGGACCCCACCCGGCGTTGGATCGTCGATCCGTTGGACGGCACCACCAACTTTCTGCACGGTATGCCGCACTGGTCGATTTCCATTGCGCTTGAGCATAAAGGCGAGGTTGTCGTCGCGGTCGTCTACGATCCGGTCAAGGACGAGATGTATGTCGCTGAAAAAGGACAGGGCGCCTGGATGAACGACCGCCGGTTGCGTGTTTCGGGGCGGCGCGATTTTTCCGCCTGCGTCTTTGGAACCGGCATCCCCTTTGCCACGATCGGCGATCTGCCCGGCACGCTTGCCGATCTCTCGCGGCTTTTGCCGCTCTGCGCCGGGGTAAGGCGGTTGGGCTCGGCCGCACTCGATCTCGCCTGGGTCGCGGCTGGCCGCTTCGACGGGTTTTGGGAACGAAAGCTCAACCGCTGGGACATCGCAGCCGGTCTCTTGCTGGTCCGCGAGGCCGGCGGGTTGGTGGGTAGTCTTACCGATGGGACGCCGATCGATACCGGCTCGGTTGTGGCGGCAAACCCGGAGATTTACGACCGTTTCGGGTCGATCTTGACCGCCGACAAGGCGCCGGCACCATCCTGAACGCCCGCCATCCTGAAAGCCTAGATCCGCTCGATCAGTCTCAGCCGGGCCTCGCCGGCGCGCATCTCGCCGCCGGTTCGATCGAAGCGCAGATGGGCAAGCCCCTCGGAGCCAGACACCGAATGCAGCGTGCCGGCGGTCTTCTCGCCCGCGGTGACGGCCACACCCGGCTGCGCTGCACCCTCGATGGCCACCCGGGCCAGGCCCTTGCGCAGTTCGGTCTTGTGCTTCATGCGCGCGGTGACCTCCTGCCCGACATAGCAGCCTTTCTTGAAATCGACCCCGTGAAAGCGCTCGAAACCGACTTCGAGAATGAAGGTCTCCTCGGGCAGCAGCTCTGCTCCGCCATGGGGCACGCCCAGAGCGATGCGCCTTGCGTGATAGGCGGAGGGTTCCGCGATGCGGGCGTCAAGACCCGCCAGCATGGTGTCGGGCGCAGCGCTCAAGAGGCGCCAGCCCAGCCCCGGATGACGTGGATCGGGCACGGCCAGCGCCGTCTCGGCAGTCGCCGGGGCCGAAGCCTGCGCTGGGTTGGACATCTGGGCCGGATGCGGATCGTCGGACAAATCCGCATTCCAGACCAAAACCACCGCCAGATCCGTGGCCTCGATCGTCACATCGCGGCGCAGCCGGTACATGGTCAGACGCTGGGCGAGCGCGGCGGCGCGCTGTGTCTCGGTTTCCAGGAGGATCGCATCCCCGCCTGCATAGAGCACGAAGTCGAAAAGATATTTCCCCTGCGGCGTGAGCAGCGCCGCATAGATGCCCCGGCCCGGCGACAGACGGGTGACGTCATTGGTCACGATGTCTTGTAGAAAGTCCCGCGCGTCCGCACCGGAAAGCCGCAGAACGCAGCGTTCCCGGTCGATCATCGCATAGTACATCGCCTGCCCACCTTTTCCGCATCTTTGCGTAGCGTCTGTCGGGGAGTATAGAGACAAATTGCGTCCTTCAAGTGAGCAGCAGGCAATGGCGGCCCCGGTTTCCGTAATCATCCCGACTTATCAGGCGGCGGATCGGCTCGGCCCTTGTCTTGCGGCGCTGGCCGAAGGGCTGGGCGACGGAATCCTTCGCGAGCTGATCATTGTGGATTGCGGCTCGCAGGACGGGATCGAGGCGCTTGCCGATGCGATAGGGGCCGAGTTCATGCTCGCACCGCGGGGGCGGGGCCGGCAGCTTGCGGCGGCCGCACGCCGGGCGCGGGGCAGCTGGTTCTTGTTTCTGCATGCCGACACGGTGCTTGAACCGGGTTGGGGCACGTCGGTAATCGAACATGTCAGCAAGCACCCGCAGAAAGCCGGCTGGTTTCGATTGCGCTTTGATACGCCGGGCTTCTGGCCCTGGCTCGTTGCGGGCTGGGCCAATCTGCGCGCCCGACATCTGGGCCTGCCCTATGGCGATCAGGGCCTGCTGATCCACCGCGCGCTTTACAGCGCGGTCGGCGGTTATCCCGAAATCGCGCTGATGGAGGACGTCGCGCTGGTGCGCGCGCTGCGAGGGCGCCTTGCACCGCTATCCTGTGCGGCGGTGACGAGCGCGGCGCGCTACCGCGCGGAAGGCTGGCTGCGGCGCGGGTTGCGCAACCAGTTGGTCATGCTGCGCTATCTTTTCGGCGTCTCGCCAGAGCGGCTTTCCGCACTTTATGAGAAAGGCCAGTCGGGTGGCTGATCGAAAACCGCTGCTGGTTGTGTTTGCGCGGGCGCCGGTTGCGGGACGGGTCAAGAGAAGGCTGGCCCGCGAGATCGGGTCGGTGGCTGCGGTCGGCTGGTATCGGCACCAGATCGCAAAGCTTTTGCGCGAGGTCGGCCAGGATCCGCGCTGGGACACCGTTCTTGCGGTCACCCCAGACACTGCCGGCCGACCCGGCGGCGGGTTTCCACCCTGCGTTCGACCCGGCATTCGACCCGGCGTTCCGCGAATCGTCCAGGGGCGGGGCGATTTGGGGCGGCGAATGGAAGCGGTGTTTCGGCAGCCGCGGCCCGGCCCGATCGCAATCATCGGCTCGGACATACCCGGGATCAGCGCCACCATTATCGCCGAGGCCTTCGGCATGATGGGTCGCGCCGATGCGGTGTTCGGTCCGGCCGCGGATGGCGGCTTCTGGCTTGTCGGCCTGGCACGGGGGCGCCGGCGGGTGCCGGCGGGGCTTTTCGACAATGTGCGCTGGTCGACCCATCACGCGCTGGCCGACAGCCTTGCCACCCTCGCAGAGCATCGTATCAGTTTTGCCGCCCCCCTTGCGGATGTCGATACCGCGACCGATCTCGTATCGCTGGGCCGGCATGCGCGCGCTGGGCTTGCCTGAGGCGCGTTGGGCAAAGACGGCGTTGCGTTCGACGAGGCGTCAAGGGTGGAAAAGGAGCGACCGGTGGCCCAAACCGCTTTCGAAGGCTTCGATCCGGACGCTTGCGGCTGGTTCGCAAGGCTTGCCGAGAACAACAGCAAGGCCTGGTTCGAGGCAAACCGGGCGACCCATAAGGCCGGCATCGCCGGACCCATGCAGGCGCTCATGGACATCGCCCAAGCGCAGTATGGCGGTACCACCAAGCTCTTCCGCCCGCACCGGGATGTGCGCTTTTCCAAAGACAAATCGCCCTACAACACCCATCAGCGCGCCGCTGTGCACGGCCTTGGCCCCATGGCGCTTTACGCGGCATTGGACGCGGACGGGTTCTTTGCCGGTGCAGGGGTTTACGGCTTCCAGCCCGCCCGACTTGCGCTATTTCGCGATGTCGTTGCGCTGGAGGATGGCGCTGTCTTCGCCGCCCGTCTCGACGCGGCCCAAGATGCGGGATGCCAGCTGACCGGCGAGACCCTAAAAACGGTGCCTCGCGGCTTTGATGCCGCGCATCCGCGGGCCGCGCTATTGCGCTACAAATCGCTGATCTTGGGCGCGCGTATCGGTCCTGCAGCGGCCGCCAATGCCGCGACGGTCGAGGCGCATGCGCGGGCCATGTGGGCGGCGGCCTATCCGGTCATGGCATGGCTTTACGACAAGATGGGCAACCGGCCGGACTGAGCCCGCCTCAGGGCAGACCTGCCCTTTGAAGCGCGTCGACGAGTTTGTGCGACAGCGCGTCGTCCCGGTTGGGCGTCAGCGCGATCCAGCGCGCGGCCGAAAAATCGGGCCGGTCCGCCAGCAGCTTTTCGGCTTCGCCACTTGCCGCCCTTCGGCGTGCGCTCAGCATCAGCGCCGCGACAAGCTCGGGCCTGGCGGGCGCTCTGTCCTGCATGCGCAGGATCGCTCTTACGGCCTCGTCATGCTGTTTGCCAGCCAGCAGAAGCCGCGCCTGGATAACCAGGTAGCGGTCTGGAAAATAGGGGTTCAGCGCCATAGCGAGCTGCAGTTTTGCAAGCCCGTCTTCAACACGCGCAAGCTGGCCGAGACCCGCCGCGCCCTCGGCAAGGATTTCGGCATCGGCCGGGTTGAGGCGCAGCGCCGTATCAAGCGCCGTTTCGCCAGCGTTGAAATTCCGCTGCACGAGGCAGAGCTGCGCCAAGACAAGCTGGGCGTGGGCGTCGAAGGGATCGGAGGCAATGGCTTGCCGGGCATGGGCCAGGGCAGCGGTCAATACGGTGGCCATGGCCGCGGGGACCGCGGGGGCCGACGCCAGGGCGGGTTCGGTGAGCAGCGCCTCTGGTCGTCCGGTGGGCAATTGAGGTGCCTGTTCGGCCGAGCCTGCGGTATCGCTGTACCGCCGCAGCGCGCAACGTGCCGCCAGAACGGAAGCGGGTGCGCATCGCGGGTCGAGGTCGAGCGCCGCGGCCGCAAAGCCCGCGGCTCTGTCTCGCCCCTCCGGCGTTGCCTTAGCAAACTGGGCACGCCCCTGCAGAACCAGATCATAGGCACGCCCGTCGGCGATGGGCGGTCGGCCGGCGCCCGCCTCCAGCGCGCGATTGAGAAACCCGGATGCGGCGGCGGTGATGGCCTCGGCGATTTCGTCGGTCAGATCATAGAGGGCCTGGGGCGCACGCAGATAGCGCTCGGCCCAGATGGCCCGGCCGGTTTCGATCTCGATCAGTGCGGTGTCGATCCGGACCAGATTGCCGGCCTCGCGCATCGTGCCCTCTAGCGCAAAGCCTGCGTCGAGGCGCCGGCCGATTTCACGCGCGGGAAGGCTGCTTGACCGCCAAGCCCGGACCGTGTCGGTGCCCAGCACGGAGAGATCGCGAAAGCGGGTCAGAAACAGCCGCACATCATCGGCGAGGGCTTCAGCCCGGCTTTGCATGACAGCACTGCCGCCCGGCGCTCGGAACCCAAGTACCGCAAGCGTGGCGTCCTGCGCGGGCGGCCGTTTTTGGGCGAGCGCCCAGGGTTCGTCTGAATGCGCCCAAAGCTCGATATCCGGCTCTTGCGGTCCTACGCGGTGCACACCGGCATACCCAAAGCCGATCACAGCGCTTGGCGGCGCGGACAACATCAGGCACTCGCGCGCGCCGGCGGTGGCAAAAAGCCCGGGGGGCAGCGCAGCGGCAATCGCGGCCAGGGCTGCGAAGGCGGCTTCCGACCGGCTCCGTCCTAGCGCGATCAGCCCGTTTTCGGGCAGACCGGTGCCATCCGCAGGATCGATGAGCGGCGCGACCGGCGTCGGTCCGGCCGAGATAAGATACAACCCGTAGGCAGCCTGAATGGACAGAACGCTCCTCCCACCCTTCGATCGACCGGCGTCTTCGCGCCGTTAGTTTGCACTTCCCCAGCGTCATGGTAAATGCCGCGACGCCGGGCGTGAGACCCGACCCTGCCAGGGACCCAGCATGAGCGATGCGCCGCGTTCGAGCCTGACCACGGCCTATGGCCGGCTCTGGCGCGGCTGGGTGGTTCGGCATTGGCCGATGATCCTGGTGGCGCTTGCGGTCACCCTGCTTTATGCGCTGGCCTCGGCTGCAATGGTGCGGATGACGGTCTGGCTGGTCGATGCCTTCGAGGCGCAAGACGCAGCGGTGATTGCCCTTGCGCCCTGGGTCGTCATCGCCGTAACGGCGGCCCGGGGCGCCACGCTTTACGGGCAAGCGGTTCTGACCAACCGGGTGTTGGCAACGATCGAGGCAGACATGCAGCGCTCGATGTTCGGTGCCCTGCTGGATGCGGATCTCGCGCGCATGCAAGCCGAGGCGCCGGCAGCCTATGCGGCCCGCTTCACCGCCGATGTCGATTTGGTGCGGATCGTCATGCAGTTGATCGCAACGGGCACCGTGAACATCGCGACCATCGCCGGTGCGTTCGGGCAAATGCTGCTGATCGACTGGCAGATGACGCTGGGCGTCATGGCGATCTTTGCCGTTGCGATGCTGCCGATCAGCCATATCGGTACACGGCTCAACCGGATCGCACGCGCAACCCAGGCGCAGATCGCCACGATGACCGCACAGGTCAATGAGGGTCTTGCCGGGGCGCGGCTGGCCAAGACCTACCGGTTGGAGGGCTATCTGACCCGCATGGCCAGTGCCGCTTTTGCCGAGCTGCGCCGCCTTAAGATCCGCACCATGAACACGCGCGCCGCGATCGATCCGACGCTTGAGGTGCTGGGCGGCATCGCGCTGGCTGCGCTAATCGCCTTTGTCGGCTGGCGGATTGCAGCCGGGACGAACTCGATCGGCGATTTTTCGGGGTTTCTGGCCGGTCTTGCCATCGCCTCGCAACCCTTGCGCAAACTCGGCAACCTCTATGGCGCCATGATGCAGGGCTTGGCGGCGCTCGAGCGGATTTACGCGCTGATGGACAGCGTCGATACGGTGACCGATCGACCCGGCGCACAGCCGCTGCCGCCGGTCAAGGGCGCCATCGCCTTCGAGGGCGTGCGGTTTTCCTATCCCGATGGCGCGCCGGCGCTCGACGGGGTCACGCTGTCGATCCCGCCGGGCAAGACCGTGGCGCTTGTCGGCCGTTCGGGTGCGGGAAAGACCTCGCTCTTCAACCTCATCCCGCGGCTCTACGACCCCACCGGGGGCCGCGTAACCATCGACGGCATCGATGTGCGCGACGTTACCCTGGCCAGCCTGCGCGACCAGATCGCGCTGGTCAGTCAGGATGCGATCCTGCTCAGCGACACGGTTGCGGCCAATATCGGCTTCGGGCGACCGGGTGCCGACCGCTCTGCAATCGAAAAGGCCGCACGTGCGGCGTCCGCCCACGACTTCATCATGGCGCTGCCGAAAGGCTACGATACGGTGCTGGGCGTAGATGGCGCGGGGTTCTCGGGCGGCGAGCGTCAGCGATTGTCGATCGCCCGTGCGATTCTGCGCAACGCGCCGGTCTTGCTTCTGGACGAGCCGACCTCTGCCCTGGATGCAGAGAACGAAGCCCAGATCCGCGCAGCGCTGGCCGGGTTGACGGCGGATCGCACGACCCTGGTGATCGCCCACAGATTGGCGACCGTGAAAGGGGCCGATCTGATTTGCGCCATGGATGCGGGCCGGGTGGTTGAGACCGGCACCCATGCTGCGCTTTTGGCCTCGGGCGGTCTATACTCGGACCTCTACCGGTTGCAGTTCGGTGACGTGGCGTAATTGTGCGGCGCAGCAAAGTCGCCTTGCAAGTCTTGCTGCGGTGCACCATAGTAAACATAGGAAACGACACCAGCCCAGGAGACGTGCGACATGTTCGACAAGTCCTTCTTTCCCTTCGACGCCGAGAAGATGATGGAGATGTTCAAGGCGCCGGACTTCACCAAGATGATGAGCGATATGAAGCTGCCGGCAATCAAACCGGAGGAGCTGATGGCCGCGCAAAAAAAGAACATGGACGCGCTGATGGCGGCCAACAAAGCTGCTGCAACGGGCTATCAAGATCTCTTCAAGAAGCAGATTTCGATCTTTGAAGAGACGATGGCCGAAGCCCAGAAGCAGATCAGTGGATTTGACGCGTCCAAGATGCCGGCCGACGGCTCTAAACAGGCCGAAATCGCCCAGGCCGCCCTGGAAAAGGCGCTGGCAAACATGACCGCGCTGGCCGAAGCGGCGCAGAAGGCCAACCAGGACGCCTTCGAGATCGTGACCGCCCGGATCAAAGCCTCGATGGACGAGATGCGCGATCTGGCCCAAAAATCCGGCAAATAGCCCAGCGGGGCGGCGCGGGTGCGCAGGGCCGACGGCACGAGGGGTTGCTTATGGCCGAGATCGACTATGACGATTTTGCCCGGGTGGATATACGGGTCGGCCGGGTCGTACGGGCCGAAGCTTTTCCGCAGGCGCGCAAGCCGGCGCTGAAGCTCTGGATCGACTTCGGCGCCGAGCTGGGCGAGAAACGCAGCTCGGCGCAGATAACCCGCCATTACAGCCCAGAGGATTTGATCGGTCGCCAGGTGCTGGCTGTGGTCAACTTTCCTCCCCGCCAGATCGGCCCCTTTATGTCCGAGGTCCTGACCCTAGGGTTGAGCGACGGCAAAGGCGATGTGGTGCTTGTGGGTCCTAGCCAGCCGGTACCGGACGGCGCGAAACTGCACTGATACGGCGTTGCAGCCAGCGCCCCTTCAAACGCGTTCGTGAAGGCCCCCAGCCGCCGATTTGCAGGCCCCGTTCGGGTTCTGACCCTAGGTTGAGAACCTATACAAATATTGGAATTTGCGTGTTTCTCTATCTTTGATTTGAGGTTTTGGGATTGAGGCGCGCGATGGCGACTTTGTTTTGGCTTTCGGATGCGGCCTGGGCGGCGATCGAGCCGCATCTGCCACACGGCAAACCGGGTAAGCCGCGTGTGGATGATCGGCGCGTGATCTCCGGTATTCTGCATGTCCTCAAAAC
>JBCDAZ010000051.1:0-19212 GCA_039184655.1 Pseudomonadota bacterium
GCCTTCATCGACCTGCGCCACAACGCGCTCCCGAATATCCAGCGATAGTGATTTACCCATGATCCACCTCTAAACATGCTGAACCACAATTCATGCCCTAGGGGAGTCCTGACGATCCAGACTTTCGGGACGAAGCTCTAGCGCGTAGGGTACCGGAAGTGGATCGAACAGGGCCTGCATGGCCAAGTCGAAATCTGTCGCGACGGTCGCTGCCGCGACATGGTCGGTCGGCGCGCCGTCATCGCTGGCGCGGCTATGCAGGCCCGGTTCCGCGCCGCCGAACGCAGGGTTCTACGTCATCGACAGGCCCACGCCTTTGCGGCCGGCCAGATCGGTCACGAACTGCCAGGCCACGCGGCCAGAGCGGGCGCCGCGGCCCTGCTGCCAGGCAATCGCTTCCGACCGCAGCGCCTCGGGGGCAATCTCGATGCCAAGCGCGGCGACATAGCCGGCGACCATCTGCAGATAGACGTCCTGGCTGCAAGGGTGAAACCCAAGCCAAAGCCCGAAGCGGTCCGACAGCGAGACCTTCTCCTCGACCGCCTCGGCCGGGTTGATCGCGGTGGATCGCTCATTCTCGATCATATCGCGCGGCATCAGATGGCGACGATTCGAGGTCGCATAGAACACCACATTCCCAGGCCTGCCCTCGATCCCGCCATCGAGCACGGCTTTGAGCGATTTGTAGTGGCTGTCATCCTGCGAAAAGCTCAGATCGTCGCAAAAGAGCACAAACCGCCGCGGCGCACGCCGAAGGCGAGCCAGAAGCCGTGCCAGCGAGGGAATGTCCTCGCGCTGGATCTCGACAAGCGCCAGCGCGCCAGGATGCTGACGCAGCGCCTCGGCATGCGCAGCCTTTACGAGGCTCGATTTGCCCATGCCCCGAGCGCCCCAAAGCAGTGTATTGTTGGCCGGCAAGCCCTGCGCGAACCGCAGTGTGTTGGCCAGCAGGAGATCCCGCGCGCCGTCGATGCCCACAAGCAGCGACAGTCGCACACGGTTGACTTGCATTACGGGTTCCAACCTGTCCGGGCCGGTATGCCACAAAAACGCATCCGCCGCGCTGACGTCCGGATCGGGTCCTTGGGGTGGCGCGAGCCGCTCCAACGCCTCGGCAATCCGCGTCAGCAGCGCGTCGTTCAAGGCCGATGGGTCTCGTCGGAAAGCCCTTCGTCGAGATCGTCGTCCAGCGCGTCATCGTCGACCCACACACCGTCCTCGCGCATCTGCTGCTCAACCTTCCGCTCATTGAGTTGAACAAGCCAGATCGAGATTTCGTAGAGCAAATACATCGGCACGCCGAGCCCGACCTGGCTGATGATGTCGGGCGGCGTCAAGAAAGCTGCGGCAGCTAAGATCCCCACCGCCGCATATTTACGCGTACGCTTCAGGCCGGCCGCCGAAGCGAGCCCGGCCCGTCCCATCAAGGTCAGCAGCACTGGCAGTTGAAAGCAGATACCGAAGGCCAGGATGAAGGTCATCACCAGGCTGAGATACTCGTTAACCTTGCCCAGAAACTCGATCTCGGTTCCCGTTGAGCCATCCACCGCCTGAAAATCGAGGAAAAAGCTGATCGCCAACGGCATGATCAGAAAGTAAACGAAGCTTGCCCCGATCACGAACAGGACCGGAGTGGCCGCCAGAAACGGCAGGAACGCCTGTTTTTCGTCGCGGTAAAGCCCAGGGGCCACAAATTTCCACACCTGCCCGGCGATGACCGGAAAGGCCAGGAAGAAGCCGCCGAAGATGGCGATCTTCAGATGGACGAAGAATTTCTCGTAAAGCTGGGTATAGATCAGACGCGCATCCTGACCGCGTTCCAGCAACTCGTCGCGCAATGGTGCCGTGAGAAAGTCGTAGATTTCGCGGGCGAAGAAGCCGCAGATCACCGCCATGATCGCAAATCCGACGAGCGAACGGATCAGCCGTGTGCGCAATTCGATCAGGTGCTCGACCAGCGGCGCCTTGCTATCCTCGATCGCTTCCTCGTCGCGCATGGTGCCCGGTTACCCCGCCCCGCTCATGCTCACGCCCCCTCGCCGGCGGTCGGCGCCGCTTTGGGCGTTGGGTGCGCAACGCGCGTTGGATTTTCGCTCGCCTCGGCCGCAGGCGCCGCTTGAGGCGCCGACGTCTTCGGTGCCTGCGGCGCAGCTGGGGGCGGTGTCAGAACGGACGTCGCGCCAGCCGCAGCGTCAGACGATTCAGCGTTCGGCGATGCAGAGGCAGGTGATGCAGCGGCGGGTGATACCGTCTTGGCGGTCGTCTCGGCTGACGTTTCGGCATCGGACTTCAGCGCATCCTCGGCGTATTTGCGGGTCTTGTCCATTCCGAACTGGGCCAGACCGGCCGTTCCGCCCGCGGCAATCCGCCCGACATCCTTTACAGACTCAGCGGCCTTGCGCACATCCTCAAGATCGGCCTGCCGAGCGGCGTCTTCCATGCTGCGCTGGAATTCCCGCGCCATGCTGCGGGCCCGCCCAACATACTGTCCGACGGTACGAAACATGCTGGGTAAATCCCGAGGGCCCACCACCAGCAAGGCGGCGATCCCAAGGATCAGCAGTTCAGACCAGCCGATATCAAGCATGACGGGCCCCCCGAGGGCTGTTAGGCCTTGTCCTTGGCCGGCGTCACATCGACCACATCATCCGCCTGCTTCTCAACGGCCTTCGTGCCCTCGTCGATATCCTCGGCCATGCCGCGCTTGAAGCTTTTGATGCCCTTGGCGACGTCGCCCATCAGGGACGAGATCTTGCCGCGGCCGAAAAGCAGCACGACCACGACGGCGATGACCAGAATTTGCCAGATGCTCGGGCTCATACAATCCTCCTAGCTCCGCAAGCCGCCACGGCGGCAAGGGTCCTTTTCTCCCATCTAGGCGATCTGGTGGGCGGGTTCAAACAGGAATGCAAACAGAACGCGGGAAATCGCGTTCGTGCTTACCCGATGACTGGGTTGGGTCGGCACGAGGTCGGCTCGGTCGCTATTGCGCTGCGGTGGCGCGGGCCGACAGGTCTGCGGCATCGTTGCGAGCAAACACCATGCAGCGGTCGCGGCGGAAGGCGAGCCAGAGCGGTGTGCCCGCGGGCGGGGTGAAGACCCCCGGCACGCTGGCGCGCAGGCGCGGGGCGGGGGCGCCTTTGGGGTATTCCGATGCGTCCAGCGGCTGCATGACAAGCTCCACAAAGCTCTCATTGCCCATGAACCGTGCGCGGTCAACGGTGCCGCGCGCCCAGACCCCATGCTCGGCCGAAGGGGCCGGCCCGCGCCCGCCGCGATCGAAGTCGATCCGCAGGTGCTGCGGCCGGATTGCAATGTCCAGCACCGTGCCGTCGGCATGGCCCGGCGCCAGAAACCGCCCGAACGGGGTGTCGGTCTGCCCCCCCCGCACCCTGCCGGCAATGATATTGAGATCGGAAAAGAAGGCGGCCGCGGCAAGATCCACGGGGCTTGTGTAGATGTTGTAGGGTGCGGCGGCCTGCACGATGCGCCCTGCACGCATCAGCGCGATCTGGTCGGCCATCCGCATCGCCTCGTCCGGCTCATGGGTGACCAGAAGCACCGCCGTGCCCTCCTGTTTAAGGATTGCCAGCGTCTCGTCGCGAATGCCGTCGCGCAGTCTTTGGTCGAGCCCTGAGAACGGCTCGTCCATCAACATCACCCGCGGCTTTGGGGCCAGAGCCCGGGCCAGGGCGACCCTTTGCTGCTCGCCTCCCGAAAGCTGGTGCGGGTATGTACGCTCAAACCCGCCAAGACCGACCCGCTCCAGCAAACCGGCCACCCGACGCTTCTTAGCCCGCCGCGCGCCGTTGAGACCGAAACCGACATTGTCAGCCACGCTGAGATGCGGAAACAGTGCAAAATCCTGAAACATCAGACCGACCGAGCGCGCCTCGGGCGGCAGATGAAACTCTGCCTCGGAGACGATCTGCCCATCCAGAAGCACACGCCCGGCGCTTTGCCGCTCGACCCCGGCCGCAATGCGCAGGGTGGTGGATTTGCCGCAGCCGGAGGGACCCAAGAGACAGGTGACCGCACCCGCGGCGACGCTCAGATCGATATCCGCCACGACCGCGCGGCCGTCATAGCGCCGGCCGATCCCCTCTAGCACCAGCCTTGGCGCTCGCTCCACACGCCTCTCCCCGCCCAAACCCGACGATTTCCGGCGGAGTTAGCGCGGCGGGCCCGCTATCTCAAGCGTTGCGCGTCAAAGATCGAAGACATCGCCGACGAGGATATCGGCGAGATCGATCTCGGCAAGCCCATGGTCGCGGACCTGCACCCGCTCATCGATCGTCACGCCAAATTCGGTTTCGCCGCTGCGCTGGATCACCGTGTGACCAGCAGCGTTCTCGCTGAGGCGCCAATCGAGCCCGTCAAGCGTGAAATCCGCAAGATCGGCGAGCGTGCCGGGCCCGAACAGATCTTCGAGCGAGACGGCATCTTCACTAATGGGAAAAAAGTAATCGGTCTCCGCGGCAGCGGCGCTCCCCACCGAACTGTCGGCCGTCGGATCCGTTGGATCAAAGACGATGAGGTCCTCACCAGACCGAAAATCGCGGATCCCGGCGCGCAGACCGTTTTCATCGCCAACATAATCATCGCGGAAAAGTTCAAGACGCTGATTGTTGAAGAAGAAGATATCCGCGCCCTTACCGCCCTCCATCACCGCACGCCCGGCAATGGCATCCAAAAAATCATTGCCCGCCCCGCCGACGCCCAGCGCATCGTCGGTGGCCAGTGAGATGAGATCGTTGCCCTTGCCGCCAAAAGCCCGGTCGCGGGCGTTGTTCTCAATCAGCACTTCGGAGCCAGTGTCGCGTTCCAAAAGAGCGATGACGTCGTTGCCACCTTTGGCAACAATCGTGCCACGGGAGGAAAGCTGGTCGTCGCCAATCGAGCCGTTGATGCTGTTCTCGCTGAGCAGGCTGTTGCCGAGGATCTCAACGAAGGACTTCCAGGTCGCCAGAAACGTATAGGGCTTGCCATTGAGCGGAACGGGTGTGTCGGTTTCGTGAAAATTCATGAAAGCTGTAAAGACGCTCTCACCGCCGCGAGACACGTTGACCTGATCCACTGTGCCGGTCAGCTCGCCCGTGGTCGCGTCATACGCCATATCGCCCCGAAAAACGGCGCTCAGCGTCGGATCTGCATTGAGCGTCACCGTCGTTTGGCTCGCCCCAAAGTTTGTGACGGTGAAATCGCCCAGATCACGCAAAAGCTGCTTGTAATCGATCAGTTCATAAACAGCATAAGACGCCATAAATCTTCTCCACACACACCCCCTTACTTGTACACCCGGTCTATAGAATTGGCAAGATTCAGGCGAGACGAATACGGTTCAGGCAGGCGTAGGCACATGGACGCACAAAGCAGGCCGGGCGCGCGAACACTTCAAGAATAGGTCGAGCGCAGCGCAGACGCGCGCGGATCAACGTCGTCCATGCCCTTTCGAGATGCCGGCAAGCCGCTTGCCCGACCAAGGAACCGGCCCTAGGCTTTGGTGCATGGCGCGACGACCCAAGCCAGAGCGGCCGCATCGGCCGGATCCAGCATTCCTTGCGCGTTGGCCCAGCGGGTGGTCCGGAAACGCGGTGAATGGGCTGGGCGAGGCCGGAACGCGCCGGCCGGAGATGGTCTGGTGGGCACCGCCCGAGGCTGCCGACACCGCCACGTTCGGCGCGATGCAGGGCTGGTTTTATGCCCATGAACCGCAGGATCCCGATCTGATGGCTTTGCGGGCCGAAAGGCGCGCGATCCTGGATGCCCCGCTGCCCGATCTCGCCCCGGCCCCGACCCAGCGCAGCCCCGAGGCATGGACCGCCGCCCTGGCGCAATTCATCGCGGCGGGGGATTGCGAGATGACCGGGGTGACGCCGCTAAACCCCGAATGGGTGTTTGCCCATGAAGAGACCGCGTTTGGCACCGTCATCATGTTGGGGGTCCAGCACGATCATGCCGAGCTTGACCATGTGCCCGACACAAGGGGCGGTATCGAGGTTACGCGCCAGTATTGCCGGGCGGCAGCGGCGGCCAAGACCGTGGCGGGCTGGCTGCGCCGCGAGGGTTGGCCGGCCGAGGCGGTCACCGGCCCGATGACCGGCAAGATCCTGATGATCCCGCATGCCCGGGCCTGCGGTTTCGGCGAGTTGGGCAAGCATGGCTCGCTGATCAATCCAGAGTTCGGCTCGGCGTTTCGTCTCGGTGCGGTGCTGACGGACGCCCCCTTTGCCGTCACCCAGCCCCGCGAATTCGGCGTCGACGGCTTCTGTCAGGCCTGCCGGGTCTGCGAGGATGCCTGCCCGCCCGAAGCGATTTCACCCGAAAAGCGCACCGTTCGCGGCGAAGAGAAGTGGTATGTCGATTTCGACCGCTGCATTCCCTTTTTTGCCGAAACGTCGGGCTGCGCGATCTGCATCGCGGTTTGTCCCTGGTCGCGCCCCGGGGTCGGTCTCAACCTCGCCGCAAAACTCGCCCGCCGCGCAAAGAGACAGCCGGCGTAGCTGCGAGGCTGTGCCGCGACAGGCAGGGTCGCGCCGGCCGGCACAAGATGATCCTGCGCCTACATGGTGAGATTGGTCGCCCCGCCATCGATCAGGATGTTCTGCCCGACGATGAACCCCGCATGGTGCGAGCACAGAAACGCACAGACCCAGCCGAACTCCTCGGACGTGCCATAGCGGCGGGCGGGAATGGTGGCTTCGCGCTGCGCCCGGGCGGCCTCCATGCTGATCCCCTCCCGCGCCGCGACGGGGCCATCAAGGGCCGCGGCCCGGTCGGTCGCATGGATCCCCGGCAGGAGGTTGTTGATAATGACCCCGTTTTGGGCCACCTGACGCGCGGTGCCGGCCACGAAACCCGTCAGACCCGCGCGTGCGCCGTTCGAAAGCCCAAGTTGCGGGATCGGGCCACGCACCGATTGCGAGGTGATGTTGACCACCCGGCCCCAGCCGCGCGCGCACATGCCCGGCAGGGTGGCGTTCATCATCAGGATGGGGGTCAGCATATTGGCTTCGAACGCGGCCTGCCACTCGGCCCGGCCCCAATCCGACCAAAGCCCCGGCGGCGGGCCGCCGGCATTGTTGACCAGGATGTCGGGTGTGTCACAGGCGCCCAGCACGGCCGCGCGGCCGTCATCGGTGGTGATGTCTGCGGCAACCGCCTCGACCGTGACACCATGGGCGGACCGGATCGCTTCGGCCGCTTCCTCGAGCGGCCCTGCGCTGCGCGCATTCATGACCAGATTGACACCCTCGGCGGCCAGCGCCTCGGCGCAGCCTCGGCCCAGCCCCTTGGAGCTTGCACACACGATTGCCCATTTGCCTGCCAATCCCAGATCCATCGTCGCCTCCCTTCTATCCTCCGCGAAATGCCTAGCCCGGTTGATGGTTGCCTCACAAGCCGCGCTTGCACCCCGGGCGCGCATTGGTCAGAAGGGAGGGCGGCTCAAGGAGGGTGCGATGGCGGACGGAACCGAGATGGCCCAGGCTTCGGTGCGGGAAAAAACCGTCGAGGCGCTGGCCCGGCGCTATGGCAGTCTGGCCCCCGATCCCGAGATACCTTGGAATGCGCATATCGACCTGCTGCTGTCGCACCGGTCCGTGCGCGCCTATCTCGATGCGCCTCTGCCCTCGGGAACCCTGACGACGCTTGTGGCCGCGGCGCAATCGGCCGCGACAAGCTCCAACCTGCAGACCTGGTCCGTGGTCGCTGTCACGCAGAGCGCCCTGAAGAGCGCGCTGGCCGAGCTTGCCGGGGGACAGAAGCAGATCGAGCAATGCCCGCTTTTCCTTGTCTGGCTGGCCGATCTGTCGCGCAATGCCCGGCTGGGCACGGCGCACGGCGTCGACATGCACGCAATGCCCTATCTGGAGACCTTTCTGGTCGCGGCCATCGATGCGGCGCTCGCAGCCCAGAACGCCGTTGTCGC
This sequence comes from Pseudomonadota bacterium, assembly GCA_039184655.1. Taxonomy (GTDB): domain Bacteria; phylum Pseudomonadota; class Alphaproteobacteria; order Rhodobacterales; family Rhodobacteraceae; genus J013. The sequence goes on from JBCDAZ010000051.1 coordinate 7,931, forward strand.
GGCCGAGGCGCTGGATCTCTCCACGGTCTACATCGGTGCGATGCGCAACAAGCCCGAAGCGGTGGCCGCGCTGCTCGGCCTGCCCGACCAATGCGTGGCGGTCTTTGGTCTCTGCGTTGGCTATGCCGATACCGCGACGCCGACAGCCGTTAAGCCGCGTCTTCCGCAAGAGGTTGTGCTGCATCACGAGCGCTATGGCGCGCGCGGAGAGGCCGAACTCTGTGCCGCCCATGATGCCGAGATGGTGGCGTTTTCCGAAAGCCAGGGGATGGGGCCGCAAAGCTGGAGCGCGCGGGTGCTTGGCCGGCTCGGTCCGGTTTCGGCGATGAGCGGGCGGGACAAGCTGAGCGAGATCCTGCGGCGGATGGGCTTTGGGCTGCGCTGATGGCAGCTTTGCTGCCGCTTGCCGATGAGCTCGATGCCTGGGCGGCCGCAGGGCGCCGGGCGACGCTCTGGTGGCGCGATGACGATGCGGTGACGAACGATGCGCCGGTGGCACGGATGCTGGCGCTGGCCCACGCCAGCCGCGCCACGGTGTTTGTGGCCACCCCGCCCGCCTTGACCCAAGCGGATTTGGCGCGGGCAATCGCCGCCTATCCCCAGGCTGTCGCCATTCAGCATGGCTTTGCTCATGAAAGCCACCGCGTTGCAGCCGGCAAGTCGGAACTCGGCGCCGACCGACCCCTTGAGATCGTGCGGGCCGAGATCGTCGAGGGACAGACCCGGATGACCGCCTTGTTCGGTGCTAAGGCGCTGCCGATCATGGCGCCGCCCTGGAACCGGATCGACGACGCGGTGGCAAGGGTGCTGCCGGAGTTGGGGTTTGCGGCTCTGTCCAGCTTCGAGGGGCGACGTCCCGATGCCGTGCCGGGGCTGCGCATGCTCGACGGGCATTGCGATCCGATCTCCTGGAAGCGCGGGCAGAGCTTCATCGGCACCGAGGAGATGTGCCGGAGGCTGGCCCGGCATTTGTCAAGGCGCCGCCGCGGCGAGACCGACATGCCAACCTGTCTCGTCACCCATGTCTGGGCCCAGGACGAGCCAGCATGGGCGGGGTTGGAGGCGGTGCTGCGCCTTGTTGCCGACCACCCTGCCGCCGAATGGCTGGATGCCGAGGCGCTTCTTGCATGACCCCGCAGATCCGCCCCGCCACCCGCGCCGATGCCGCCGCCGTGGGCGCATTCCTGCACGCGCATATGAACGGGAAGATTGCGCCTGAGGTCTTTGCCCGGATCCTGGATTATGGCTGGGAGGGAGCACCGGGACATCGCGGGATGCTTGCGCAAGCCGATGGGGCGATTGTGGGGTATCACGGATCGGTCGGCTCGGCACGCTGGATCGATGGGCTTGCACGGCCCTGCGGCAGCTTCTCCTCGCTCTATGTCCACAAATCGGCGCGTGGGCACAATCTGGGCGAAGAGATGATGCGGGCGCTGGTCGGCATGACCAATGTCACCTATACCGTCTTCAACCCATCGAGCCGCGTGCAGGATCTGCTCGAACGTTGCGGTTTCGTGGATCTCGACGATACCCGTTATGTCTTTTTCGGTCAGGATGCGGCCGGGCCGGTGCAGATATCGCGGGATCCCGGCATCCTTGCGCGGTTGATCGACAGGCGCATCCTGGAGGACCATGTCGGGATGCCGGTCGATCCGGTGGTGCTGAGCGACCGGGACGGGGAGGCGGCGTGCATTCTGAGCGCCCCGGCGCGAACCGCTGGCGGCAGCGCGGTCGAGCTTTTGCATGTCTCAGATCCTGCGGGCCTTGCGCGGATGATTGCGGCCGCGGCCCCACTGCTTCTGGGCCATGACCGCGATCTGCGCCTGCATGCGGATGCGCGCTATTTCGACGGCCATGATCCCGGCGGCCGGCATACGCCCTTGCCCTATCGCCGGATGATCCGGCCGGCGGCCGCCGCTCTACCGCTCTGGCGCGTGGATCACCTTTACAGCGAAACGCTGCTTTTGGATCTCAAGCTGGGATAGTTTTCGGGCCGTGTTCCCGGTCCGGATGCGGCGGTTTTTCGTGATGCGCGCCGGGATTTGAGTATTTTTGCCAAGAAGAAGCCGGTTTGGGAGATGTATATCGGTGTGCCGGCGCGGCGCATCCGGGCGCTCGGGGTTGGGCCGATCAGACCTGCATTTCCTTGGTGGCACTGAGTTTGAGGTCAGGATAATCGCGATCGACGCGGTCTAGATCCCATTGCAGGCGGGTCATATAGACCGGATCGCCATCATGATCCGCGGCCATATGCCCCTTATTGGCGGCCATGAAGCGCTCCAGCATGTCGCGCGGACCCGTCACCCAGCGCGCCGATGTGAATTGGGTCGGCTCGAAGCGCACCGGTAGGCCGTATTCAAGCGCGATCCGGCTTGCCAGCACCTCGAATTGCAGCTGGCCGACGACGCCCACGATGAAGCCTGCGCCGATGGCGGGCTTGAAGATCTTGGCAGCCCCTTCCTCGGCGAATTGCATCAACGCCTTGTCGAGATGCTTGGCCTTGAGCGGATCGCCGGCCCGGCAGGATTGAAGGAGTTCGGGGGCAAAGGCCGGGATTCCGGTGAAGCGGAGCTTCTCGCCCTCGGTCAGCGCATCGCCGATGCGCAGCTGGCCGTGATTGGGAATACCGATGATGTCGCCCGCCCAGGCATCCTCGGCGATCTCGCGCTCGGCGGCAAGAAAGAGGACCGGGTTCGATACCGCCATGGGTTTGCCCGACCGGACATGGGTGAGCTTCATGCCACGGGTGAAATGGCCCGAGCACATGCGCAGAAAAGCCACCCGGTCGCGATGCTTGGGGTCCATATTGGCCTGGACCTTGAAGACAAAGCCCGAGACCTTGCTTTCCTCGGCGGCAACCTGGCGCGGCTCGGCCGGGCGCATCTGCGGCGGCGGCGCAAAGCGGCCGATCCCGTCCATGAGCTCGCGCACCCCAAAGGAGTTGAGCGCCGAGCCGAACCAGATCGGCGTCTGCGTGCCATCGGCCAGCGCCTGCGGGTCGAGCGCGGGGAGCAGAGCGCGCGCCATTTCGACCTCCTCGCGCAGCTGATCGGCCTGCTCGGCCGGGAGGTGGGTTTCGAGCGCGGGATCGTCGAGGCCCTCGATCGCGACCGCCTCGGCCCGGATGTTGCGATCGGCCCGTTCCATCAGGAGAAGCCGGTCGTTCAGAAGATCGTAGGTGCCCAGAAACGCGCGCCCCATGCCGATAGGCCAGCTGGCCGGCGTGACGTCGAGGGCAAGCGCCTCCTGGATCTCATCGACGATCTCGAAGGTCTCGCGGCTTTCACGGTCCATCTTGTTGCAGAAGGTGAGGATCGGCAGGTCGCGCAGCCGGCAGACCTCAAACAGCTTGCGGGTTTGGCTTTCGACCCCCTTGGCCCCGTCGATCACCATGACGGCGGCATCAACGGCCGTCAGCGTGCGGTAGGTATCCTCGGAGAAATCGCTGTGGCCGGGCGTGTCGACAAGGTTGAAGCGAAACCGGTCATAGTCAAAGGACATCGCCGAGGCCGAGACCGAGATGCCGCGATCCTGCTCCATCTTCATGAAATCCGAGCGGGTGCGGCGGGCCTCGCCCTTGGCGCGGACTTGGCCGGCCATCTGGATCGCCCCGCCATAAAGGAGGAACTTTTCGGTCAGCGTGGTCTTGCCGGCATCGGGATGCGAGATGATGGCAAATGTGCGCCGGCGGGCAATCTCCGGCGGCAGGGTGGGCGCGTTATGGGCACGATCGAGCATGGGTGCGGTCTAGAGCATGGGCCCGGTTTTGGCCAGACCGCCGAAACACCCTGGCGGTGGCCTGCGTGGCACGTTCGGGATGCCTCCGGCGGGAGTTTTCGGGCCAAGAAGAAGGGCGGGCGCCCGGTGCTGTGCCGACTCTTTGCGGGTTTCTCGGCCGGTCAGAGCGGGTTGGCGGTTTCGACGAGCTTGACGAACCAGCTGGCGCCGATGGGGCTCGCCTCATCATTGTAGTTGTATTCGGGGTGATGGGGATAGGCGCCTTCTGGGCCCGATCCGAGCATGATGAAGGCGCCGGGCCGGGCTTGCAGCATATAGGAAAAATCCTCTGCCCCCATTTCGGGGCTGCAATCGGCATCGACGTTTTCCGGCCCGACGATCTGGCCGGCGGTCGCGGCTGCAAAGGCCGCCGCATCGGCCTCATTGACCGTGACCGGATAGCCGCGTTTGATCTCCGTTGCCGCCTGGCAGCCATGGGTTTGGGCGGCATGGGCGGCCATGGTTTCGATATCGGCCAGGATCTTGGTGCGCACGGCCTCATCGAGCGTGCGGACGGTTCCGGCCAGCGCCACGGTCTGGGGAATGATATTGGTGGCCGTGCCGGTCTGCAGCATCGTCAGCGAGACCACCGCATTGGCAAAGGGGCTGATCCGCCGGGCCGGGATGGCCTGCAGCGCCTGGCCAAGCTGCAATGCCGCGGGAACCGGATCGACGCATTCATGTGGATAGGCGGCATGCCCGCCTTTGCCGGTGATCGTCACGAAAAACTCGTCGGCCGCGGCCAGAAGCGGGCCGGGGCGGGTGGCGATCCGGCCCAATGGCAGGGCGGGGTTGTTGTGCAGCCCAAAGACCCGGTCGATGGCAAACCGCTCCATGATGCCTTCCTCGACCATCACCCGGCCGCCGCCATTCATCTCTTCGGAGGGCTGGAAAATCAGCGCCACGCGCCCAGAGAAATTCCGGGTTTCGGCGAGATACCGGGCCGCGCCCAAAAGTACGGCCATATGTCCGTCATGCCCGCAGGCATGCATGCGCCCCGGGGTTTTGGAGGCATAGGCGACGCCGGTGGCCTCCTCGATGGGAAGGGCGTCCATATCGGCCCGCAGCCCGATGGTCGGCCCCGCCCCCTGCCCGTTGATGAGCGCGACCATGCCCGTCTTGGCGATACCGGTATGGATCGCGTTGACGCCGATCTCCTTGAGGCGCGCCGCAACGAAGGCTGAGGTTTCGAAGAGATCGAAATCAAGCTCGGGGATTGTGTGCAGATGCTGCCGCCAGGCACGCATATCCGGCTCGAATTCGGCAATGCGGTTGATCACGGCCATGACGGCTCCTCCGGTCAGATCCAGCGGCGGGTGCGGCTGAGGAACGCGCTGTAGGGCGCGCCGAACTTCGCGGTCAGATAGGCTTCCTCGCGCAGCACCACGCCGAAATGCAAAAGCGCCCAAAGCAGCGGGGTGAGCGGCAGCGCCCAATCGAGCGAGGCGGCCAGGGCCAGGCCGATCAAAAAGATCACCATGCCCAGATACATCGGATTGCGGGTGAACCGAAACGGCCCGGTTTCAACCAGCTTAAGCGATGGCTGGCGTGGGTTCACATTCGTGCCCGCGGCCCGAAAGGTCACGCTGCCCCAGATCACCAAGCCGACGGCAAGTGCAATGAGCGCCAGGCCGAGCGGCAGGATCACCCCGCCCGGCGCGGGAAGAAGGCCGAGCGGAACCAGCCATTCCAACAGCAGCGCCAGGGCGGACGCGCCGAGCGCTGCCAAAGGGGGGAACACAACGATGTCGGGCGCGTCGCGGTCGCTCATCCTTGCCTCACATATTGCCTGCCGGCAAACTGCGCCCGACGGATGCGCAACACAACCGGGAAAACGCGGCATCGCTTGCGCTATGGACCCGCGTAAGGACGCAGCAGCGCCAATTTGGAATGGAGTGGTATTTGAAGGACTTTTTCATAAAGCGGTTGTACCGCATTTTTTACCCGCGCCACCCGCGCGGTTGGACCGATATCATGGTGGCGGAGTGGCCGGGGGGCCGGTAGCACATCTATACCGAAGGTCTTGCCCGGTTCCAGCTTCCCGATTTGGAGATCGTCGATTGCCCCGCAAACATGCACGTCGCGGGCCGTTGCCACGGGATGCTCTTCATAATCATGGAAGCACTTCGGCAATCGCAAGAGCGCGGCATGAAGATTGAAACCGACCAGAATGTGAACCTGCGGATGAACGAGGAAGGCGGTGACAATCCGGTAAAGATCGTGGAGACCCCTTCCGGCTTCTTTCGCGTCGTGGATGTTGAAGGATTTGATGACGCTTTTCCCGCGGCGGCCACAGCACTTTACATCGCCACCTGTGCCAGTGAGATGCGCATTCATGACATGATCGCGGCGGCGCATCTGGCGATCGACATCCATGCCATCCCGTATGACTATGTCTATGTCGATCCGCGTAACGATGATTTGGTCCTCCACAGTCTGCGCAGCAATTTCGGCCCCTATATTTTGCTGATCGATGGCACTGTTGCGCTTGGCAAGCTCGACGCGGCGCTCGACGCAATGAAAGAGGTGGCGGCACGCGCGCCTTACATTGCGCAGATGTGGCAAGAGGAAATCGACAGCTCGCCCTGGCCCGAGAAGCTGAAGAGCGCGCTGCGCACGCTCGATCCCTTGGCCTTGCAAGAGGCTTACCGTGAACGGGTCAAGAGTGGGCTTGCTAAATAAGCATCCGTCCATCACCATGAACAAATAACGAACATGGAGGATGTCATGACACTGCAAGAGATCGCCGATGCGCTGGTTGCGCATTGCAAGGCCGGCCGCGAGGCTGAGGCGCTGACCCAGCTTTACGCCCCGAATGCGGTTTCGGTTGAGGCCACGGCTTTTGACGGGGGCGACCGGGAAACCGCCGGCATCGACGGGATCCGCGGCAAGCATGCCTGGTGGGACGCGAATTTCGAGGTGCATGGCGGCGCGGTCGACGGGCCGTTTCTGCACGGGCCGGATCGGTTCGCGGTGATCTTCGAGATCGACGCCACCCACAAGGCCTCGGGCAGCCGCAACCCGATGAAGGAGGTAGCACTATACACCGTGGCCGACGCCAAAATCGTGCGGGAGGAGTTTTTCTACACCGGCTGAGCACAAACGGCGCAGGCCACCGGCTGCAATAGCAAACCGGTGCCTGCCGGACGTTTGGCGCGACCCGCGCGCAGTTGGATCTGTCTTGTGCAATTTTCCTGCAACGACCCTGCGGGCGGACAGGTCGTTCTAGAGACCAACGCGCCATCGCTGGTTTCTTTGCGGGAGATATGCCGGCAGATGACAAAACAGCGCAGCGCCCGAACGCAAAATAGTTCCCGGCCCTGTCGCTTTTCTAAAATGTGGCCGTGAATGCCGCAATACCGCCATCTCTTTAGACAAGTTGTTAAGGAACGCTCACCGCGTTGCCTGAATTGGGCTCCGTTCTGGTGCGGTTTCGTTCCGTAGTGTGAGGCTAGAAATGCGTAGCGCGCTTGATCCGTCATCCAAGCCTACAATCGACTTTGAGGGCGAGATTGACGTCGAACAGGTCGAGGTTTTTTTCAACAGCGACCGCTATGGCGGCCGCCACCGCGACCTTGAAGCCGAAGCGATCGAGGATGCGCGCAGCTTTCCAGATGAGGATATCGACGAGCTGCGCCTGCGCGCCAGCATGCGCCAAGCCGGCCCGCATCGCGACCTGCGGATCCCGGCCGCCATGATTGCCTTTGTCGGTGCGATGATGATCACACTGAGTATCGGCGGTATTCTGCGGGCCACGGTCACGCTGCCCGACTTGACGGCGCTGATCTTCCCATCCTCCGACCCGGCACGCGCATCGACCGAGCCTGCGATGCCCAGCGAGCCGGTACATACCGACAGCGCCACGCCGATTTCGGTCCCGGCAGATACCGCCAAGCGGGTGCTCGACGCACCCGACGCGTCCAACATGCCAGATGGGTCCAATACCCCTAACGCATCCGCGATGCTCGACGGCAGCGAAACCGCCAAGACGCCCGAGACGCCCGAGACGCCCGAGACGGGGTCCGCGACGCTCGACGACATCGTCTTGCCCGATGCGACCGGTACGCCGTCCTATGCGCTCGACATCGCAGCGCAAGCCGATGCAGACCCCAACACATTCTCGGCCAGGTGGAGGGCTGTCGCGGACGCATTGCCGGGCCGTTCATTGCTGATTACGCATCAGGATGCGCCGCATGCCGTGCTGCTTTTCACCGGTCCCGAGGGCTTGACGGCCGCCCCGGCCAACCTGCCTGCCATGCCCGATGCGCGCCCTGTGCTCTGGCAGGTGAGCGATGCGGGTTTGACACGCTTTGTCGCCGATCTTGGCAACGGGCCGGTCACCATACCGGGCATGACGCTGGAGCCCGGCAAGCGCTTTTTGGTCAGCCTGGAGCCCGACGGGCCGGTTGCAGCGCTTCCCGAAGGCCCCATTGTCATGCAAGCGCAGATGCTAGAGGCCTCGTGACAATTCGCGCATGCGGGCCGCATGGACATTGCCCTGCAGCCCGCTAGACTGCCCTGCATGTCAGACGTTCTGCTTGCCCTAGGCCTTTGGCTTGCAACCTACGCGGTGCACCTTGCCCTTTATTTCGGCCAGGGTGCAGCGATGATGGCCCTTAACCGCCGCCACCCCGAACGCCGCATTCAGAAGGGGCGATTTGGCGAGAAACGGGCCCGGGTGGAGATGATACAGTCGGTTAAGGCGTTGATCGTTATCTCGGGTTGCGTTGCTGGTGGTATTTTTCTGCAGCTAAAGGGCTGGGTTCTTTGGTCGGCCGACGGCATGGGCTGGCCGGGCATGATCGCCATGTTCTTGATCTCGGTTGTGCTCTTTGATGCCTGGTTTTACTGGGGGCATCGGCTGATGCACACCAAGCTGCTCTACGCTCATCACAGCTGGCACCACCGCTCGGTCGCGCCAACGGTCTGGTCGAACTACTCCGACAGCCTCGCCGATGCCTTCGCGATGCAAAGCTACTATCTAATCGTACCGATTTTCCTGCCGATCCCCCCGGTGGTTCTGATTGCTCACCGTCTTTGGGACCATGTAAACGGGCAGATCGGACATTCGGGGTTCGAGTATTTTGCGGATCGCACGACCCGGTTCCCCTCGCCCATGGTCTGCGTCACCTTTCACGATCAGCACCATTCGCAGTTCCGCTACAATTATGCGAATTTCTTTAGCTTCTGGGATCGGGTCTGCGGGACGCTACATCCCGAATATGATCGCAAGGTCAAGGAGATGGGCGAAAGCGCGACGCAGCCCGCCGAACAAAGCTAGCGCAGCGGCCGTCACAGCCGCGGTCGTTTTGCTCACAGGCTCGCACTAAACTTGCTCCAGCCCATTGATTCGTCCTTGCGGAGAGGCGCATGAAGACCCCCCGTGCGATCGGCCGTCCTGCCCTGATTGCCCTTGCGTTGGCCGCGTTCGCCGGCCCGGCCGGGGCCCAGGAGACCGTGAGCCCAGCCTGGCAGATACTGGCGCCACCGAGTGCCGAGTGGAACATCGTCTATCGGCTCAACCGCAGCAGCGGCGAGATTACCGGTTGCGCCTATATCGAACGCGCCGCCGGCAATGTGACGACCTGTTATCCTGCGATGGACCATGCACGGGGCGGCGATCCTGGACCCTACACGCTTGCGGCCAGTAACAACAGCACGGTCATCTCGGTTTACCGGCTCAATGAACGTACGGGCGAGATCAGCCTATGCTGGGTCGCAGGTTGGAAAAACACGCTCTGCGCCCCTGAAGACGAGTGATCCCAGACATCTGCGCGCCCAGGATCTTTCTACCGGCTGTCGCCTTTACAGCTAGTCCACGAAGGCTTTTTCGATGACGAACTGACCGGGCTCGGAGTTCGATCCCTCCACAAGACCAGCCTCCTCGCACAACGCCTTGTGGTCGAGCAGCATAGCCATCGACCCGCAGATCATCACCCGATCGGTATCGGGATCGAGCGGCCCGCCGGCAGCCGCGGCAAAGCGCCCATCGCGGATGCAATCGGTCATGCGGCCCATCTGCGGGCTCTCCTCGCGCGTTGTGGTGCAGATATGGGTGAGCTTGTCGCCGACAACCTCGCTCAGCAACCCGTCGTTTCTGATCTGGTCAACCAACGCCTTGCCGTAGTCAAGTTCATGCACGTCCCGGCAGGTGTGGGTCAGCACCACATGCTCGAACTTGTCATAGGTTTCGGGGTCGCGAATGATGCTGGCAAAGGGTGCGATACCCGTGCCGGTCGAAAACAAGATCAGACGTTTTCCGGCCACCAGCGCATCATGCACCAGGGTGCCGACCGGTTTTGGGCGGATGAGCACCATGTCGCCGGTCTTCACATGCTGCAGGCGCGAGGTCAAAGGCCCGTCCTCTACCTTGATCGAATAAAACTCCAACCCGTCATCCCAATTCGGGCTCGCTATCGAATAGGCGCGGACGAGCGGCTTGCCGTCGACCATCAGCCCGATCATTGCAAACTCGCCAGAGCGAAAGCGAAAACCGTCAGGCCGGTCGGTGCGAAACGAGAACGTCCGATCGGTCCAGTGCTCGACCTTGGCAACGGTGAGGCCGACCATGCCCTTGGGAAGGGTTGGCGCCGGGTCGGGCGCGGCGGGCTGTGCGGTCGGATCGGCGGCCATGACATTTCCCCTCGATTTCGTCGGATATACATCGCCAAGGCGTCGTTCGGAAGGGGGGCCGAAGGATTTGACGATCGGCTTTGTGTGTTTTTTTAATTCACAGAAAGGACTGCTTTATTCTCGCCACAGAAAAGGGACGTTGAAGTTTTTGTGTCGCATCGGCGGTTTGCGTTGACTTTCCACAGTTTTACCCACATATGCGTCGGACGAGAAAGCCGCCGATCCGGGTTGGCTTTCGGCCGCACGGGATTTGCGGCCAAAACGCCGCATCAAGCCATGTGAGGCCATGACGAGTTTCAGCGATCTCGACCTTGATCCCAAGGTCCTACAAGCCGTGTGTGAAGCCGGCTACTCCACTCCGACGCCGATCCAGGCCGAGGCCATTCCCCACGCCCTGCAGGGCCGCGACGTGCTTGGTATCGCGCAGACCGGAACGGGGAAAACGGCCAGCTTTACGCTGCCGATGATCTCGATCCTGGCCAAGGGCCGCGCACGGGCGCGCATGCCGCGCAGCCTGATCCTGGCGCCGACGCGCGAACTTGCCGCCCAGGTCGCCGAGAATTTCGAGACCTATGGCAAGTATCACAAACTCAGCATGGCTTTGCTGATCGGCGGTGTGAGCTTTAAGGATCAGGATCGGTTGATCGATCGCGGCGTCGATGTGCTTATCGCAACGCCCGGCCGCCTGCTCGACCATTTCGAGCGCGGAAAGCTAATGCTGACCGGCGTGCAGGTGATGGTGGTCGACGAGGCCGACCGCATGCTCGATATGGGATTTATCCCAGATATCGAACGTATTTTCGGCCTAACGCCCTTCACCCGGCAAACCCTGTTCTTCTCGGCAACGATGGCGCCGGAAATTGAGCGGATCA
>JBCDAZ010000052.1:0-19026 GCA_039184655.1 Pseudomonadota bacterium
GAGCTGTCGAGACGGGAAGGCGCGCCCTGTCGAGGATTGGCAGCGATGCCGCCCTCGCCCGACCCGCGTCAGCCCCGACCCGCGTCAGCCCCGACCCGCGTCAGCCCCGACCCGCGTCACCCCCGACCCGCGTCAGCCCCGACCCGCGTCAGCCCCGACCCGCGTCAGCCCCGACCCGCGTCAGCCCCGACCCGCGTCAGCCCCGACCCGCATCAGGCACGAGCTCAGCTAGCCGCCGAAATCGTCCAGCATTATATCCTCGCGATCGACACCAAGCTCCAAGAGCATGGCGATTACCGAGGAGTTCATGATCGGCGGGCCGCACATATAATACTCGCAATCCTCCGGCGCCGGGTGGTCCTTAAGGTACTGCTCGAAAAGCACGTTGTGGATGAAGCCGGTATGGCCGTCCCACGCGTCTTCGGGCAGCGCGTCGGACAAGGCCACATGCCAGGTGAAATTCGGGAACTCTGCGGCAAGCTGATCAAAATCCTCCACGAAGAACATTTCGCGCTTCGAGCGAGCGCCGTACCAGAAGGTGATCTTGCGCTCGCGGTTTTTCAGCCGCTTGAGCTGGTCGAAGATATGGCTGCGCATCGGCGCCATGCCGGCGCCGCCGCCAATAAAGACCATCTCTTTTTTGGTCTCGCGCGCAAAAAACTCGCCGAATGGACCCGAAATCGTGACCTTGTCACCCGGTTTGAGATTGAAGATGTAGGATGACATCTTGCCGGGCGGGATGCTGTCGGCGCCTGGGGGCGGCGAGGCAACCCGGACATTGAGCATGATCATGCCCTTTTCGTCCGGATAGTTCGCCATCGAGTAAGCGCGCTCGATCGGCTCTTCTACGACGGATTCGTAACGCCAGAGATTAAAACGGTCCCAATCCTCGCGATACTCATCCTCGACATCGAACTGGGCGTACTTAACCTGGTGGGCGGGCGCTTCGATCTGGATATAGCCGCCGGCGCGGAAGTTCACATCCTCGCCCTCGGGAAGATCGAGGATCAGCGCCTTAATGAAGGTGGCGACGTTTTCGTTGGAGCGCACCGTACACTCCCACTTCTTGACGCCGAACACTTCTTCGGGAACTTCGACCTCCATGTCCTGCTTGACCGCCACCTGGCAGGAGAGCCGGTCGCCGCAGGCCGCCTCGCGTTTGGTAATGTGGCTTTCCTCCGTCGGCAGGATCGACCCGCCGCCTGAATGGATGCGCACGCGGCATTGCGCGCAGGTGCCGCCGCCGCCGCAGGCCGACGGCACGAAGAGCTTTTGCTCGGCCAGGGTTTGCAACAGCTTGCCGCCGGCCGGGACCGAGATGGTCTTCTCGCCATTGATCGTGATGCTAACATTGCCGCTGGAGACGAGCCGCGAGCGTGCCGCGAGAATGATCGTGACGAGGCCGAGCACGATCAGGGTAAAGAGGATGATCCCAAGGCTAAAAGTTGCCACCTATAAACCTCCCTAGAGTTTCACGCCGGAAAAGGACATGAAGGCCATCGCCATCAGACCGGCGGTGATAAAGGTGATCCCCAACCCCTGCAGACCGTCCGGGATGTCGGAGTATTTGAGCTTCTCGCGCACCCCCGCCATGGCCGCGATCGCCAGCGCCCAGCCAAAGCCCGAGGAGAGGCCGTAAGTCACCGACTCGGTGAAGTCATAACTGCGCTCGACCATGAAAAGCGAGCCGCCCAAGATCGCACAATTCACAGTAATCAGCGGCAGAAACACGCCGAGCGCGTTGTAAAGCGGCGGAAAGTACTTATCGAGCGTCATCTCCAGGATCTGCACCATCGCCGCGATCACGCCGATATAGGAGATGAGCCCCAGAAATGTCAGGTCCACCTCGGGAAAGCCGGCCCAGGCCAGCGCGCCCGGCGCCAACAGATAGGACAGGATCAGATTGTTCGCCGGCACGGTGATCGACTGCACGATCATCACCGAGATGCCCAGCCCGATCGCGGTGGCGATCTTTTTGGATACCGCAATGAAAGTGCACATTCCCAGAAAGAAGGACAGCGCGAGGTTTTCGACGAAGATCGCCTTAACCGCGAGGGAGATCAGAGCTTCCATCAGTGCGCCTCGGCCACCTGGATTTTATAGTCGCGCTCCTCGACCTGATCGGGTTTCCAGGACCGGAAGGCCCAGATGATCAGCCCGATGATGAAGAAGGCCGATGGCGGCAGCAAGAGCATGCCGTTCGGAACATACCAGCCGCCATTATTGACGGTCTCAAGAATGGTGATGCCGAAAAGGCTGCCCGAGCCGAAGAGCTCGCGGATGGTGCCGACCAGCATCAGGATCAAACCGTAGCCGAGCCCGTTGCCGACCCCGTCGATGAAGCTCTCGATGGGCGGGTTCTTCATTGCGAAGGCCTCGGCCCTGCCCATCACGATGCAGTTGGTGATGATCAGCCCCACAAAGACCGACAGGGTCTTGGATATCTCATAGGCATAGGCCTTGAGCACCTGATCGACCAGAATCACCATCGAGGCGATGATGACCATCTGCACGATGATCCGGATCGAACCCGGTATTTGGCTGCGGATCAGCGAGATAAACATCGAGGAGAAGCCGGTCACGAAGATCACCGCGATCGCCATGACCACGGAGACCGACAGCGATGAGGTCACGGCCAGGGCCGAGCATATGCCCAGGACCTGAAGCGTGATCGGATTGTTGTCGACCAGCGGGTCGATCAGCATGTCTCTACGCTTATGGGCCATCTAGAGGCTCCCCGCTCTGAGGTTCTCAAGGAAGGGCTGGTAGCCGGTCTCGCCCATCCAGAATTGGACCAAATTGTGCACGCCGACGGTGGTCAGCGTCGCGCCCGCAAGGGCGTCGATATGATACGCCGCGCCGGCCGGCGGCACCGTTTTGCTGACGCTGATCTGCAGATCCCCTCTGTCATCGGCCAGCTTCTTGCCCTTCCACAGCGCTGTCCAACGCGGATTGTCGACCTCCGCGCCCAGCCCCGGCGTCTCGGCATGCTCGTAAAACTGGAGGCCGAAGATGTCGTTGCCGTTTTCCTCCAGCGCGATGAATCCGTAGAGCGTCGACCAAAGCCCGTAGCCATGCACCGGTAGGATCACCTTATCGATCGCGCCCTCCGCATCGCGCAGCAGATAGATCGTGACGTATTTGCCCTGGCGGATGATACCGGCGGGGTCGTCCTGCAAGGCCACCGAGGTGGCCGGATCCTCGGCTGCGGCGCGGTCGTCAAAACTCGCCGGATCGAACTGGTCGGTAAAGCGACCGGTCTCCAACTCAAGCACATGCGGCTCGAAAGCCGCGAAGGCCGCGACGACATCCTGGTCGGGATCGTAGATGCCAGCGACTTGCAGGATGTTGATCTGCTTGTCTTTTAGGGCGTTGACCTCCTGGGTCGGGCGCAGCGCGACCGCCGCGGCCGAGACCACCATCGAGGCGACAAAGCACAGCGAGACCGCCACGAAGATGGTCTTGGGCACCGAGTCCGGCGGCAATTCGAAGAAGCGGCGCAAAAAACCTTTGGGCCGCTCCGAGCTTTGATGGTCTTCAGACATTGCGGCGTGCCCTGCGTCTGATGTTGGCCTGAACGACGAAGTAGTCGATGAGCGGGGCAAAGACGTTGCCGAAGAGGATTGCAAGCATCATGCCCTCGGGGAAGGCGGGGTTGATCACCCGGATCATTACCACCATGAAACCGATAAGGGCGCCGTAGATGTAACGCCCCAGATTTGTATGCGCCCCCGAAACCGGTTCGGTGACCATGAACACCAGCCCGAAGGCATAGCCGCCCACCACCAGATGCCAGTACCAGGGCATCGCAAACATCGGGTTGCTGTCCGACCCGATCCAATTCAGCAGCGCGGTAAAACCGATCATGCCGCCCAGACAGCCGACCACCATGCGGTAATTGGCGATCTTTGTGGCCAGCAGGAAGGCCAGGCCCAGAAAACAGGCCAGCGTGGAGGTCTCGCCGATCGATCCCGGCACGAAGCCGATAAAACTGTCCCACCAGCTCATGCCCCGCGCGGCAAGCTCCTCGAACCCGTCCGCGGCCGAAACCGCCAGCGCCGTTGCGCCGGTAAACCCGTCGACCGGCACCCAGACCGCTTCGCCCGAAAGCTGAGCGGGATAGGCAAAATAGAGGAAGGCGCGTCCGGTCAATGCAGGGTTTAGGAAGTTCTTGCCGGTGCCGCCGAAGACCTCCTTGCCGATCACCACACCGAAGATGATCCCCAGCGCGACCTGCCACAGCGGCGTCGTGGCCGGTAGGATCAGCGCATAAAGCATCGAGGAGACCAGAAAGCCCTCATTGACCTCATGGCCCCGAACGGTTGCGAAAATCACCTCGAAAATGCCGCCCGCAACCAGCGTCACGATATAGATGGGCAGGAAATACAGCGCCCCATGCACGAAATTGGCAAAAGGGTTTGCAGGGTCGAAGCCGATGCCCAGCGTTTGGATGAGGGCGACCCGCCAGCCCGTCGGTTCGAAATCGGCCAAGGCCAGATTGGCCTGGTAGCCGACATTATAAAGGCCCATCAGAATGCAGGGGATCGTCGATATGACCACATAGGTCATAATCCGTTTCATGTCGATGTAGGACCGCGCATGCGGCGCGGCCTTGGTCACCGTCTTGGGCGTGTAGAGGAAGCTCTCGATCATCTCGTAGACGGGAAAGAAGCGCTCCCACTTCCCGCCCTTGGAAAAATGCGGTTCGATCCGGTCGAACATGTCGCGCATGGCCATCTGCTAGCCCTCCTTCTCGATCCGGGTGAGACAGTCGCGCAAGGCAGTGCCGTATTCGTACTTTGCCGGACAGGCAAAGCCGACCAGGGCAAGATCCTCCTCATCCAATTCCAGCGCGCCCAGGGCCTGCGCCTGATCGGTGTCCATCACCAGGAGCGCCCGCAAGAGCTGGGTCGGCAAGTAGTCCTGCGGCATCAACTCCTCAAACGTGCCCAGCGGCACCATGGCGCGGCGCCCGCCATTGAGGTTGGAGGTCAGCGGGAAGAGCTTGCGTCGCCAGGCCGAGCCCAAAACCGGTTGCACCGCGTATTTTCCCGGCATCGGGCGGATCCAGCCAAGCGGGATCTGGGCGCGGTCCTCCTCGATCAGGGTGATCTGGCGTGCATAGCGGCCGAGATAGGCGCTGTTGCCCTCGCCGGCCCGACCGCTGAGCACCGAGCCCGAGATCAACCGCAAAGGGATGTCGCGCGGCCGATCGGTTTCGGTCAGATCGCGCATCGACGCGCCCGCGATCGTGCGCACCAAGCGCGGCTTGAGACAGGCCGGTCCAGAAAGCGCGATCACGCAGGACGCATCGACACGGCCCGTCTGCAAGAGCTTCCCGATCGCGATGACGTCACCATAACCGATCGTCCAGACGATCTTTGCCGCCCCCGGCGGCTCGAGAAAATGGATGTGCGTTCCGGCAAGGCCGGCAGGGTGCGGCCCGGCGAAGGCCACCGGTTCGACCCCCGGCAGGTCGCTTCCGGGAAGCGGGTCACCCTCGCCCTGACAAAGGTAGGTCTTGCCTTCGCTCAAACGCGCCACGGCGTTTAGCCCGCCTCGGAACGCTTCGGCATCCGCGCGGATGATCGGGTCGGGATCGGCGGCAAGCGGCTCGGTATCCATCGCAGCGACATAGATTGCGGCGGGCCGGGTCTCAGGTTGCGGCACTCTGGAATAGGGGCGGGTGCGAAAGGCTGTCCAAAGCCCCGCCGCGCAAAGCCGCTCGACCAAACCGTCGGCCGTTTCGGCGTCGCCCAGGCCTGAAAAATCCACCGCCTCGGGGCCGTCCTCCAACACATCGATCTCGACGCTGGCCAGCACCCGGCGCGCACCGCGGTTAATCGCACGAACGCGCCCGGACACAGGCGAGACCACCTGCACGCTGGGCAGGTCTTTGTCGTTGAAGATGGGCATGCCCGGCCCGACCAAATCGCCCTCGGCCACCGACAGACGCGGCTTTAGGCCCAGATAGTCGGCGCCAAGCAGGCCGACCGTGCGGACCGCCGGCCCCGGTTCTACCCCTGGCTTGGGCGCGCCTAAGATCGGCACGTTCAGACCCTTGCGGAGCGAGAAACGCCTCATGCGTCTTTGCCTCATAAACCTCGTGTTGCGACGGTCCCGCAGGCGAACTGCCGGCCGCTACCCCCGTTCATCCCCGAACGCAGTTTTTTTCGCGTTACTTGCCTTGAATGGATATTGCAGCGTCGCAGTTTCTACCAGTTAAATTGAGACGAGTTTTGGGCTGCGCAACACCGCTTGCGCCACAGGGTCGCAGCAAAAATTCGATCCGCTTAACAGCATCTTGCGCAATGCTGAGTCGCGGTGGCATAAAGGGAGTTCGCTGCGGTGCAGCACGCAATATAGATGATCGCCCACAGCGGGCCAAAACACCGCATGTTGGCGTTGGCCGCGTGCCGCGCCTGACCGGTCAAACCCGGCGAAGTTCCTCAAATGCCGCGCAAAAACAGGAAACGATGCGCTGCCAAGGCGTCTTGCCGCTCTTGGGCTCCCGTTATGGGCCCGGTAAGGGATTTGCGGCAGAGACACAGAACGCCTAGGACCGGTTTGCCACGCCGCGCGATCTTTGCTGCACAGTGGGACGCGTCGAGCCATGTGAAAAATGCGACGGGAATGCCGTCTTCCCTTTTTGGTATGAATCGGCTGTTAGTGCTACAACCCGGCGCGTCAATGCCGCCATGCCAGACTATCGAGCGATGAAGAGGCTGATCGATGACCGAACTGACGAGGACCGATCTGGGTAAGCTGACGCGCCGCTCCTTTATGGTGATGCCGCTGGCCTTGGCCGCCTGCAAGTTCGGCACAGAGGTGTTTCGCGTCAGCGGCTCGACCATGGGCACCGCCTATTCTGTCGTCGCTCTTGCCGCCTCGACCCGTTCGACAGAAGAGGAGGTCAAGGCTGCCATCGATGCGGCGCTGACGACGGTGAACCGCAAGATGTCGAACTGGGATGCGACATCGGAGATTTCGCGCTTTAATGCGCAAACCGGCACGGCTCCAGTGGCCGTGTCGCCAGCGCTGGCAAAGGTCATGCAGGAAGCCCATTCGGTGCATATGGCAAGCCTTGCGCGATTCGACACGACCATCGGCCCGCTGATCGAACTCTGGGGGTTCGGCGCGCCCGGGGTCACCCCAATGCCGGGCGAAGCGGAAATCGCTGCGGCACTGCTCCGTTCGGGTCACGCCAAAACGCTCAAAGTCGGCGCGACAAGCTTACAAAAAACCCATCCGCAGGCGCAGGTCTACCTGGCTGCGATCGGCAAGGGCTATGGCGCTGATGTGGTGGGCGAAGCCCTTAAGACGCTTGGGATTTCGGACTTTCTGGTCGAGATCGGCGGCGATCTCTACGCGTCCGGCCGCAACCCCGACGGTCTGCCCTGGCAGATCGGCATCGAAACGCCCAGCGCATTGCGGCGCGACGTGTTGCAGGTGATCGGTGTTTCGGATCTTGGGCTCGCCTCATCGGGCGATTACCGCAGCTATATCGAGCGCGACGATCGGCGCTATGCGCATATCCTCGATCCGCGCAGCGGCCGACCGGTGACCCACAACACGGCTTCAGCCACGGTTCTGGCCGAGAACGCCATGTTGGCCGATGCCTGGGCCACGGCGATGCACACCATCGGGCAGGAGGAGGGGCTGGCATTGGCTGAGGATCTGGGACTTGCCGTGCTCTTTATCGCGCGGATGCAAGGATACGATGCGCCGCGTTTCAAAACCACCGCGAGCACCGCTTTCAAAGCTTTGACCAGCTAGGACTAGAAAATGGCTACGTTCTTGTTCTCATTCGGCTTTCTGGCCCTCATCATGCTCGGCATGGCAATTGGCGCGATGCTGATGGGCCGCACGATCAAGGGCAGTTGCGGCGGTCTGAATGCGATCGGCGATGCCGACCAATGTCTGGTCTGCAACAAGGACATCGATCCCAACAGCCCGCTGCGCGACCGGCTGGATTGTCCGCGGGCGCGTAAGATGCTGCAGCGTGCCGGGCTAAACGACCCGGCGGGCGCGAAGGTCGGGTAGCTCGTCGCACCGGGTCGGGGCCAGCGGGTTTGCACGCAGGCGGGCGGAAGGTGGCGCAAGAGGCTGTTAAGGTTTCTGTGCGACCCGCATCGCCACCCGCATCAAATGGCAAGCGGAACGAAGCCGAGCGTCAACAGGCACAGACCGGCCAGAAGGCCGTATAGCCAGAGCTTCCAGGCGGGTCCCTCGGCATGCCAGGCCCGGCGGTACTGGTAGCCGCACCAACAGGCGAGGATAAAGATCACCGTGGCGAGGGCCGGCGGCAAATTGGCATCGGGCAACAGAACGCCTCCCTTGAGCCCCGAATCAGCTATGCTGCGCCCGATAGCCAAAACAAGCCATCGGAGGAAACAAGATGCCGGAATCCTACAGGGCACCGATACGCAAGGACAAGCAGAGCGATCGAACCTATAGCCAAAGCGCTGCAAGCAATCTTTCGGCCGACCCGGCCACCGTCGCCAAGGTCCTGGCCCAGAAAGGCGACGCGGTGTTTTCGATCGGGCCTGGCGAAACGCTGGGACGCGCTGTGGAACATCTGCGCGACCGCCGCATCGGGGCGTTAATGGTAACCGATGCCGGCGGGGCGCTGGTGGGCATTCTTTCGGAGCGCGACATCGTTCGCAAGCTTGCCGATACGCCGGGCCAGACGCTGCCGCAGCTGGTGCAGGATGTGATGACCAAGAAGGTCGAAACCTGCACGCCCGAGGAGTCCCTGATCGCCGTGCTGCGGCGCATGACGGCCGGGCGTTTCCGGCATTTGCCCGTGCTGAGCGGCGCGACGCTTGTCGGGATGGTCACCATCGGCGATGTGATCAACTTTCGCCTGGCCGAATTGGAGCATGAAGCGCTGCAACTCAAGCAGCTCGTCGTAGGCTGACCGCAGCCTTCAGGCTACGCTGGCAAGGGCGGCCCGGTGGCATCACCGCTTCCGCGCGGTTGCTTATCGGTTGAACAGCCAATGGGCGCCGCGAACCGCGGCGCTCGCAAACCCGCACTGCCAGAACGACGGCAGAATGGCTGCGCCTTCGGATCGGCTTTTCACTCTGTGGAGGGCCTGCCGCGATGCGGCATCGCATTGTGCATAGGCGAGATAGGCGATGGGCATGGCAAGCGAAAGCCAATTATGGTCGTTCCAGCCTGTCGGGTGGACCGATGCAGCATTGCGGTTAAAGGTTGAGGCAAGTTGCGGCGCTGGCACATCTTGCAAATCGAGGCAGGTCGGTATACCTTCGCATACAGTCAGCTGATCCCGGCCAACCAATCGGTTTGCAAACCGGCGTTCAAGCTCCGTTCACCGCTATTCCGTGAGGGGTCTCATGAGCTTGTATCAAGATTACCTGAGCGAAATCGAAACGCGCAAAACGCAAGGTCTAAGCCCCAAACCCATCGATGAAGGCCCGCTGACCGCCGAAATCATTGCCCAGATCAGGGATAATGGCAGCCCGCACCGCGCGGCGTCGCTGCAGTTCTTTATTTACAACACGCTGCCCGGCACCACGAGCGCGGCCCGCGAAAAGGCGCAGTTTCTCAAAGAGATCGCGCTAGGCCAGGCTGAGGTCGCGGAAATCTCGCCGGCATTCGCATTCGAACTCCTGGCGCATATGAAAGGCGGCCCGTCGGTGGAGGTGCTGCTCGACCTTGCGCTGGGCACGGATGCGACGATCGCCGCGGATGCGGCCGAGATCCTCAAAACGCAAGTCTTTCTTTACGATGCCGACACCGAGCGTCTTGAGGCCGCCCATAAGGCCGGCAATCGGGTCGCAAAGGCTATTCTTGAAAGCTATGCCAGGGCGGAGTTTTTTACCGAGCTTCCCGACATCGAGGAGGAGATCAAGGTCGTGACCTACATCGCCGCCGAGGGCGATATTTCGACCGATCTGCTGTCGCCGGGCAATCAGGCGCATTCGCGCTCGGACCGTGAGCTGCACGGCAAATGCATGATCTCCGAACGGGCGCAGACCGAGATCCTGGCGCTCAAGGAAAAACACCCCGACAAGCGCGTGATGCTGATCGCCGAGAAGGGCACGATGGGGGTTGGCTCGTCGCGGATGTCGGGCGTCAACAATGTCGCGCTTTGGACCGGCAAGCAGGCGAGCCCCTACGTGCCCTTCGTCAATTTCGCACCGATCGTGGCGGGCACCAACGGCATCTCGCCGATTTTTCTAACCACGGTCGGGGTGACCGGCGGCATCGGCCTCGATCTGAAAAACTGGGTCAAGAAGCTCGACGAAGACGGCAACCCCATTCTGAACAATGACGGCAACCCGATCTTGGAGCAGACCTATTCGGTCGAAACCGGTACCGTGCTGACGATCAACACCAAAACCAAGAAGCTCTACGATGCGACCGGTGCGACCGAGCATGTCGATGTCTCTTCGGCCTTTACGCCCCAAAAACTGGAATTCATCAAGGCCGGCGGATCCTATGCCATCGTTTTTGGTAAAAAGTTGCAGGCCTTTGCGGCCGAAACGCTGGGCATCCCGCTCGTATCCGCTTTTGCGCCGGCTAGGGAAATCGCCCATAAGGGGCAGGGGCTGACGGCTGTCGAGAAAATTTTTAACGCCAATGCGGTCGGCAAGACCGAAGGCAAGATGCTGCATGCCGGATCGGATGTGCGGGTGCGCGTCAACATCGTCGGCTCGCAGGACACCACCGGGCTGATGACTTCCCAGGAGCTTGAGGCGATGGCCGCAACGGTGATCTCGCCCAAGGTCGATGGCGCCTACCAGTCGGGCTGCCATACCGCCTCGGTCTGGGATCTCAAGGCGCAGGCCAACACGCCCCGGCTGATGAAGTTCATGCACAAATTCGGCCTGATCACCGCGCGCGATCCCGAAGGGGTCTACCACGCGATGACCGATGTGATCCACAAGGTGCTCAACGACATCACCGTGGACGATTGGGCAATCATCATCGGCGGCGACTCGCATACGCGGATGTCCAAGGGCGTGGCCTTCGGCGCGGATTCCGGCACGGTCGCCTTGGCACTGGCAACCGGCGAGGCCACGATGCCGATCCCCGAAAGCGTGAAGGTCACGTTTCAGGGCAGCATGGCCGACCATATGGATTTTCGTGACGTGGTCCACGCAACCCAGGCCCAGATGTTGGCGAAGTTCGGCGACAATGTTTTTCAGGGCCGGATCATCGAAGTCCATATCGGTACGCTGCTGGCTGATCAGGCCTTCACTTTCACCGACTGGACGGCCGAGATGAAGGCCAAGGCCTCGATCTGCATATCCCAGGACGAGACGCTGATTGCCTCGTTGGAGATCGCCAAGGCGCGCATTCAGATCATGATCGGCAAGGGTATGGACAATGATGCGCAGGTGCTGGCCGGGCTGATCGAGAAGGCCGATCAGAGGATTGCAGAAATTCGGTCGGGCAGAAAACCTGCCCTCGCGCCGGACGACAACGCAAAATACTTCGCCGAACTTGTGGTCGATCTCGATCAGATAAATGAGCCGATGATCGCGGATCCGGACGTGAACAACAGCGACGTTTCAAAGCGCTATACGCATGATACGATCCGGCCAATTTCGTATTATGGCGCCGAGAAGAAGGTGGATCTGGGTTTCGTCGGCTCCTGCATGGTCCACAAAGGCGATGTGAAGATCGTCGCCCAGATGCTCAAGAATCTGGAAAAAGAACATGGCGATGTGACCTTCAAAGCACCGCTTGTCGTTGCGGCACCCACCTACAACATCATCGACGAGCTTAAGGATGAAGGCGATTGGGCCGTTCTGCAGAAATATTCGGGGTTCGAGTTCGACGATTCGGCACCAAAGCAGACCGCACGCGTCGCGTATGAGAACATCCTTTATCTGGAGCGACCAGGCTGCAATTTATGCATGGGCAACCAGGAGAAAGCGGCAAAGGGCGACACCGTGCTGGCGACCTCGACGCGGCTTTTCAAGGGTCGGGTCGTGGAGGATTCGGCCGAAAAGCTCGGCGAGTCCCTGCTGGCGTCGACGCCCGTGGTCGTCTTGTCGGCCATTTTGGGCAGAACCCCGACGATGGAGGAGTATAAGGCTGCGGTTCAGGGCATCGACCTGACCAAGTTTGCGCCACCGCTTGAAAAACCGCTGGCCACGCGTTCGGTGCATTACTGACCCGATGTCGGTTGGCACGGTTGCCGATCCCACGAGGGTTCGGCCAGTGACCTTCCCCCCGATATCCGGGCCATTGCGAACTGGAATTTTCCACCTTTGAATGCGTGAAGGAGGAATATCATGAAGCGCAAACGTTTCACCGAGGAACAGATCATTGCGGTGCTCAAAGAGAACGAGGCCGGCGCGAAGGTCGATGAGCTATGCCGCCGGCACGGGATCAGCACAGCGACGTTTTATGCGTGGCGCAGAAAGTATGGCGGCATGGATGCCAGCGAGGCCAAACGCCTGCGCGAACTCGAGAGTGAGAACGCCAAGCTGAAGCGTATCGTCGCCGACCAGATGCTCGATATGTCTGCCATGAAAGAGCTTCTGGCAAAAAATTGGTAGGGCCCATGGCGAAGCGCAAAGCCGTGGGCTTTCTGATCAGCGAGATGGGTCTGAGCGAACGACGAAGTTGCCGTCTCGCCGGGCTGGCGCGATCAGTGCAGCAGTATCTGCCGCAGCCACGTAACGACGAAGCTGTTGTGGAGCGGTTGAAGGAATTGGCTGCCCAGAACAGGCGCTACGGGTATCTGCGTCTGCATGCACCTGCTACGTCGCGAGGGGCTCGTGCTGAACCGCAAGCGCACCTACCGGCTCTATCTTGAACAGGGCCTACAGGTGCGCACCAAGAAGTGTCGGAAGCTGCCCCGCCGCGATCGGATCGAGCCCACAGTGCCAGAACGTCCGATGCAGCGCTGGTCGCTGGACTTCATGAGCGACCAGCTTGTCGATTACCGTCGCTTTCGGATCCTCAACATCGTTGATGACCACAGCAGGTTCTGCCCGGGCCAGATTGTCGATGTGTCCATCACTGGCGCTAGGCTGGCGCGATACCTGGATGACCTGGCCCTGCTCCACGGTCTGCCCGAGGAGATCATCCTGGACAACGGCCCGGAAGGCACCAGCCGGGCCATGTTCGATTGGTCAGAACGCACCGGGGTGCTGCTGCGCTTCATCGAGCCGGGAAAACCGGTCCAGAATGCCTTCGTCGAAAGCTTCAATGGGAAACTCCGAGACGAATGCCTGAACCTGCACTGGTTCAAATCCCTGCGCCACGCCCGTGAAGAAATCGCCCGCTGGCGCGTTCACTACAACACCCGGCGGCCACACTCGGCGCTCGGATATCGCACCCCCATGGAGGTCCTGACCGAAGCCACCGCCCCTGCGATCGAGACTCTAACGGTCTCGTCGCAGGCGCTCAGCCCATCAACCCAACCGGAGAATTCTGTTGCGGATTGGCCCTAATCACGGGGAAAGGTCAGCCCCACCCAGCCCGGCCGCACACTGAGCCGGCCTCCCACAGGCTATCTTTGGGCTAGGGGGCAAAACGAAAACCGGGCGCGCTACCCCCTTGATGCGCGTGGGAGGGCGGCGGCGCGGCTGTCGCGTGCCAAGGGTGCTTGCCTAGAGCAGGAAATCGGCCCCGGTCGCGGCGATGTCGCCCAGAAGGACCAGCCCGAAATCCTGCAGCCGATCGCCGTCGACATCGCCCCAGAGCACCGTGTTGCCGCCCGCGGTCGTCTTGCGGATCAACTCACCGCCATCCCCGCTGAAGACCGCGTCGCCCAGAAAAGCAAAGCCCGGGCTGCCGGCTTCGGCCCCATTGGCGTCGATGCGGCGCAGATCGATCCTGTCCTGGCCCTGCTGGAAGTCGAAGACTGTGTCGAACAGGGTGCCCGATGAATGCGCGACATGCGTAAAAACGAAGATGTCGCGTCCTGCGCCCCCGACCAAAAAGTCGGCGCCCGTTTGCGCGTTCAACCAGTCATTGCCGCCGCCGCCGACCAGCAGGTCGTTGCCCGCCCGTCCAAACAGCTGATCGTTCCCAGGCTGTCCGATCAGAGTGTTTGCGCCAGAATCGCCCAAAAGCCGATCGTTGAAATCAGAGCCGACAAGCCCCTCGATATCGATGTATCTGTCGCCGCGCGCATGGCCTAGACTGGGCACGAGACCCATCAGATCGGCATGCACCGGGCTGGTTCCATCGACATAGGAGGCGCGGTCGATCCCGGCTCCGCCATCGAGACGGTCATCGCCGGCAAATCCGATCAGAATGTCATTGCCCTCGCCCCCGAATAGGGCGTCATTGCCCATCCAGCCCTGCATTCGGTCGTTCCCGGCATCGCCGAACACGCGATCATCGCCGCGAAAGGCCTCCACGACATCGTCGCCCGTGCCGCCGAAGATCGTATCGGCGTTGAGCGAGCCGAAAATCCTGTCGTCGCCCGCCATGCCTTGCACGGTCGCGCTGGTGCGGAGCGCTGTTACAAGCTGGTTGTCGAGCGCATTGCCCTGCAGTCGAATCCCCTCCATGCCAACGCCGACGGTGACGTTCTCGACATTGTCGGGCGCCGTGTACCGCCAGCCCGTTTGAACGAGGTCCGAGCGCAGCACCACGGTGTCGATGCCGGCATTGACATCTTCGATCACCTGGGTTTGGGGCAGAATAAAAATCATGTCGTCGCCATCGCGGGCCACGACGCTATCCACATTGTTGCCTGCAATCAGCCGATCGTCCTGGTTGCCGCCGTTCAGGACAGCGCGATTGTCGCCAAAGCGGATCCCTTCTTCGGCGCCGGCCTCGCGAAGCCTGGCGATCATGGATTGGAGGAGCGGTCGGTTTGCGGGGTCCAAGGCCAGGTTCAGCCGCTGATCGGGGTCCGTTGACAGGTCGTAAAGCTCCAACCCGCCATCCTCATAACGTATCAGACGATACGCCCCGTCGCGCATCGAGATGCTGCCATAGATAAAGGTAAACACCGGCTTTGCGTCATAACGGCCCAGGCTGGCATCGATCAGACCCGCAAAGCTCGGCGCCGAAACCGTGCTCGGCGTCGCGATGCCGGCAAGCTCGGTGAGCGTGGCGAAGATCTGGTTGAGCCCGATCGGCGTGGTCTCGACCCGGCCCGCCTGATCCTGATCGGGGTCGATGAGAATGACGGGCGCGTTTGCAGCCTGTTCCCAAAGCGTGAATTTGCCGAAATGGTCGTGGTCGCCCAAGTTGTAGCCATGATCCGACCAAAGGGCGATTGTGGTGTCGTCCCACTGATCGTTGGCGTCGAGAACGTCGAGCAGCCGGCCGAGCTGCGCATCAGCGAAGGTGACCGAGGCAAGGTAGCCTTGGACCCGGGCCGCCAGCGGCGCTTCCGGCGAGCCGCGCGCGAACTCCTTTGCAAACGCCGGCAGCGCGTCGATCTCGGCCTCGGTAAACCCGGCCGCGACGATGTCCTCGATCGGGTAGAGGTCGAAATAGGCTTGCGGAACGATGGTCGGCGCATGCGGCCGATAGATGCCAATCGACATCATAAAGGGGGCCGCGCCCGCGCCCCTGGCGTCATAAGCCTCCAAAAGCGCGATCGCCTTGGTGACCGTGTCATAATCGTAGTAATCGTCATCCCGATTCGGCGGCGGCAACGGTCCGTTCCAGAAAGGAAAGTTGAAATTCTGGTTGCGCAGTCCGAAGGATGTGACCTGAGTGTCGAGGATCCCTTGAACGAACTCTCGACCCAGCGGCACCGGAGGGTGAAACACCTTGCCCAGCATAGATGTCGTGTACCCTGCGTTCTTGAACGCGGCGGGCATGGTCTCGGCCGGATCAATGAAGGCGTAGAACTCTTCTGAATTGTTGAAAACCTGCGTCTCGAAGACCGACTTTCCGGTCATGATCGTAGCGCGGCTGGGGTTGCATTGCGGCGTTGTTGCATAAGCATTGTCGAAAAATGTGCCCATTTCGGCCAGACGATCAAAATTGGGCGTCTGTATGGTAACGCCAAATTTGGTCCGAAAGGCATTATAGTTGAAAAGATCGTCAATCGAAATCATCAGCACGTTTTTCATCGGGCGGCGATCCGTTGCGAATTATTAACAGTTGTGAAAATACTGTAGCTAATTTGATTGAAAAAAATGACTGCGACAAATTGTCAAAAAATGGAGGTGCGGCGGGATCATCATTTCGTCCCGGCCATGCCTTCGATGCATGCGTGCCGCAACGCTTAAGACTTTGTCTACAGGCTTTCCGTACGACTTTGGTTTGTCAGGGTCTTGCGATGATGCCGGTGAAGACAGGTCTGGGGTTTTTGCAGGACCTGGGTTTTTTTTCGGCCGGGGGGTTTGCCAAGCCCGGTTTTGTCTGGGGAGGCGCGCAAGATGGTGCCGAGCGATTCGAAGCGGGATGGCCGCGTGTTTAAGCGCCGTGCGATTGACCAGTTCAAGCGCGCGGGGATGCGTATAGGGTTCATGCAACGCATCATGATCGCGATTTGCATCATCGCCGGCGTTCTCTTTAGCGCCGCGATGGCCTATGTCTGGAGCACGGCGGAGGCGCGGACGACGACGCTTGCCAAACAGGCCAGCAATGCGATTGTCGTCAACCTGGTGGAGGCTGCCGGCCACTGGGCGCTAGAGCGTGGCGCAACGAACGCAGCCCTTGCCGCGCGTGACCCGGTGGGCCAGAGGCTGCGCGGAATCATCGATACAAAGCGCGCCTTGGGCGATGCGGCCGTAGCGAGGGCTCTTGCCTTGATTGATGAAGGAACGGTCAAGGTTGCGCGAGCCGATCAACTGGTCGCTGCGCTGCGCCAGAAGATGGCCGCGGCGGCCGAAGCGCGCAAGAAGGCCGATACCGATCTTCGATTGCCTCTTGCCGATCGCGATGCAGCCTTCCGCGCCGGCTGGGTGCCGACGATGACCGCAATGATCCTGGCCAGCAGCGATCTGCGTGCCTCCGCGGCGCAGCTGTTCTTCGATGCCAACCCCTATGTGGCTTATGCCGAGATTCTGGCGCAATCCTGGTTGATGAGCGAGTTTGCGGGACGCGAGCGGGCGATGATCGGCGCGGCCCTCTCTTCGGGCAAGCCGATGTCCGATACGGTGCGTTTGACGTTAGAGCGTTATCACGGCCGGGTTCTCGCAGCCTGGGAGACGACGCAGGCCATTGCTGCTGCCGAAGGGGTTGCGCCACGCATCCGAACCCTCGTTGAAGAGGCGGAGGCGGAGTATTTTGGTGCTTTTGAGGAGGTGCGCCGATCGATCTATGCGCAGTCGGCAACCGGCGCTTATCCGATGAGCGCGCCGGATTGGATCGGGCGCTCGACACAAGCGATCGATGGTCTTGTTGCCATTCAAATCGCGGCAAGCGAAGAGTCCCAGGCAGGCATGGAGGCATCCTCGTCGAATGCCGTTCTTGGCCTTGCCGTCGCTCTGGCCGCTTGCCTGGGCGTGTTGGTGCTTACCCTGTCCGTCTATTGGATGCTGCGTCGGCAGGTCTTCCAACCGCTGGTTCGAATGACCGAAATCATGCGCCGAACGGCCGGCGGCATGTATGATTTTGAGACGCCTTACACCCAACTTAACAACGAGGTCGGCGACATTGCCTGTGCGGTCGAGATCTTCCGTCTCAATGGCCTGAAGGCGCGCGAGGGCGAAGCCTCGGCCCGTGCGAAGGCGGAAGCGGAAGCCGCCCGCGCCGACGGTCTCTTGCGGTTGACCGAGGGTATCGGGCGGGTCGTGGATGCCTCGATCGAAGGCGATTTTTCCAAGCGGGTGGAAAGCGATACCGACGATCCGCAGCTGCGCGCCATGTCAGACGGGCTCAATCGCATGCTGACCACTGTGTCCGAAGCGCTTGGCGAAGTGTCCCGCGTAATGGCCGCGATGGCCGGGGGCGATCTTTCGCAGCGCGTTGATGGAGACTATAAGGGTGTTCTGCTGCGGCTGCGCGACGATGTGAATTCGACGACCGACAGTTTCGAACGCATCATCGCATCGCTGCGCGGGTCGATCCGCACCGTTAAATCGACAAGCGATACAATCGCTGCGCGTGCCCGGCAGCTTTCGGAACGCTCCGAAACCCAGGCCGCCTCGCTGGAAGAGACGTCTAGCACCCTTGAAGCCTTGGCCACAACGACCCGCACGACCGTTCAAAGCTGTCGCGAAGCCAGCGGTCGATCCCAGGATACCAGCGGTAAAGCCGGCTCCGGGTCGTCCGTTGCTAGAGAGGCGATCGAGGCGATGGAGAAGCTGGAGACGGGATCCGGCCAGATCGCAGCAATCGTGACAGTAATCGACTCAATTGCGTTTCAAACCAACCTTCTGGCCTTGAACGCCGCGGTCGAGGCCGCGCGGGCAGGTGAGGCTGGCAAGGGGTTTGCCGTTGTCGCATCGGAGGTGCGCTCGCTTGCGCAGCGTTCGGCGGAAGCGGCTCAAGACATCCGCGGCCTGATTACGGAAAGCTCAAAACATGTCGAGGCAAGCGTTACGCTCGTCAATCAAACGGGTGAGGCGCTCTCGACGATAAAGGTCTCGGCTGTAGAAACCGCCCAGGCGATCGGTACGATCACAGATGCGAATGAGCAACAGAGCGTCGGGCTGCAGGAAATTTCGAACGCTGTGACGGATCTGGATCGGATCACGCAGGAGAACGCCGAGGTCGCAATGTCGAACGCGTCGGCGGCGTCGGAGTTGGAGCTTGCCGCCCAGGAACTGGCCGGGTCGATTGCTGTGTTCGAAAACGAGTCCACGTCGAAGGTTCAGGCGGCTTAGGTTGGGGACTCATTCAGGTCCAAGCGATGAAGATTGAGACGAGGGCCAAAGCGGCGAGGTAGTTTCTGGCAAAGCGATCGTATCGAGTAGCGATCCGCCTCCAGTTCTTAAGCTTTCCGAACAATCTTTCGATGACATTTCGCCGTCGGTATGTGCTACCCCCCGAAAATCGGACAGTGACGGAAGCTACGATCTGACGTCTGCTGGTCTCCAAGAACGAGGAGATCAGATATGTCGAAACGCAGAAATCATGACGCGGGTTTCAAGGCTGGCGTGGCGCTGGAAGCCGTGA
>JBCDAZ010000053.1:0-18516 GCA_039184655.1 Pseudomonadota bacterium
CGACGCGGCAACCGTTGAGGCCTTCGAGGTCGAAGCGATCGGGTCGAAGTTGCTGAACGACGACGGGCTAGCGTCCGTGTCGACCGCCCACGCCGGACTGCCCGCGACCACCGCGCCGCCGGCGTTGACTCGGTAGACAACCCCGCCGCCGCCAGCCGCCACGCCGGTTCCCGATAGCGAGACTTCGAGCGAAGCGTTCAACCCGTCGTGCGGGATCGACAGCACCGCCGTATCGCTCGCGGCCGCGGTTGGCTGGTAGGTGACGGTAGCGGTCGTCGACGCCCCGGGCGCAAGGACGATCGGCGTTGTGGTGGCGAACGCAAGCGTGAAGGCGCCGTCGTCCGGCGTTAGCGACGCCGCGGACGGATCGATGGTGATCGGCTCGCCACCGGCGAGTCCCGTATTGGTCAGCGTAAGCTGCTGCTCGGCAGTTGTACCGACCGTCACCGAACCGAACTCCAGCGTCGACTCCGAGACGACGAGACTGCTCCCGGCGGTCGCGAACAGCTGCGAGGCGTCGGCGACGAACGTCGAAAACTCTCGCCCAAGCGACGACGCGCCCGAGGCGACCACGACCTGACCATTCACCAGCCCGACCGCCGGCGACTGCCGTTCGTCCGGGAGCGACTCGAGCGTTAACCACTCGTCGGTCGCCGGGTCGTAGCCGAAGACGGTCGCCGTGCGCCGCGTCCCATCTTGGCCCGCCGGGTTGTCGTCGTTCGTCACGCCGCCAATCGTGATCAGCTTGCCGTCTGCCACGACGACGCTCGCCATCAGGTGGCCGAGCGGGATCGGGATGTCGGCCAATCGGGTCCAGGTGTCGGTCGAAGGGTCGTACGCCTCAAGCACTTGCTGGTTCTGGGACTTCTCGAAGGAGTCGAGTCCACAAACCCTAGAGCCGGAAGAAAATATGTGCCCCGATGCGGGCGGTGCGGGTGAGTTTGCGCGACCAGCTCGGGTTGATATAGCGGGTGTGGAAATGCGTGGCACCGGCGGTGAGTACGCGCGGCTGTCCGTCCAGCATGATCCGTGCGATCTTCATGGCGCGGGCAAAGGCGCGATGCTCGGTGATCAGCTCGGGTTTCCCGTCGCACATATACGAGAACTGGCAGCGGTTGCGCATATGCTGGTTCTGCTTGACCACAGCGCAGACCGTGTCGGGATAGCGCGCATGCTCGACGCGATTCAGGATCACCTCCGCAACTGCGACCTGACCGGCCACCGACTCGCCGCGCGCCTCGAAGTAGAGTGCCTCGGAGAGGCAACGCCATTGCGCATCGCCCTCGGCGTCCGGAAGCAGGTCAAGCTCGTCCTTGGAAAAGGAAAGCAGCGCATAGCGGTCGTCGCGGCTTAGCATCCGACGCTGCGCGTCGTCGGCAAGACGCATTGCCTCGGCGTCCATCCGGTTGAGCGCCGCAAGGTTGACCGAGGGGCGTGGCCTGGGCGCCGTTTCCGGCGTTGTCATCGGATCACTGTTGCCCAGCTCGCGCAAGCGATCGGCCGCAACCGCGGTGCGTGCGGCGCGTTCCTGCGCCATGATGGCCTCGATCTGCAGCGCAATATCGGCCGGCGGCTCATTGGTCAGCCCGGGCGATGACAATGCGCCCGTAATTGCCGCGGCTGCCAGCACGCGATTGATCGCTATGGCGACCAGGCCGCGCCTCATTGTCCTAAACAAACCTTTCATCCCACCCCCCCGGGCCGAAATCCGTGCCTACGCATACCTAAAAAGCGCTTGTCGCTGCGGACCGGCAACCTACTGATGTTGCGGCCGGTGTCCACCTAAGCTTTTGGACTTGCTTCACCCAGCGCGCCGGCGGCGCGGTCCGCAACCCTGCTCGGTCCGCGATTTCAACTGGTTAACAAGCGTTAATCTTTCTTAACCGAAAGTTTACTTTTGAGCTGGGTCAGGCGGGAAAAGGGGGCATCGCAGCGCGAAGGCAGCTCCGATTCGATTGCGCCCAGACCGATTCGGCCGAAATCGGCCTGTATCTGCGCCCGCACCCAGACCGCAGCCTGACAGGCGCGGCGTTGCCCCAGGGCACCGGCATCGCCCGCGAGGCGCCCAAGCAGCGGGTCGAGCACATCCAGCCCCGCCGCGTGCATTGCCGAGACCACGGCAACCGGCACCGGCTGTTGCGCCGCCAGGGACAGCGCGCCGCGCAAATCGGCTGCGGTCCGCTGCGCCTGGGGGCCGGCATCGCCCTTGGTAACCAAGACGAGATCCGGCGTCTCGACCACACCTGCCTTCATAAATTGCAGCGCGTCGCCCGCCCCGGGTTCGGCGCAGAAAACGACCGCATCGGCCAGATCGGCGATTTCGGCCTCCGACTGGCCGACGCCCACGGTCTCGACGATGACCACATCCTGCGTGGCGCGCATCAGCACCATGGCCGAGAAGGTAACCTCTGCCACGCCGCCCAACCGATCGCGCGCGGCCATCGAGCGGATGAAGACGCCATCATCCATGGGATCGTGGCGGATCCGCGTGCGGTCGCCCAGCAGCGCCCCGCCCGAGCGCCGCGAGGATGGATCGACCGCGATCACCCCGACCCGACGGCCCTGGCTGCGCAGCCGGGGAATGAGCGCTGCGGTCAGCGTCGATTTGCCGACCCCGGGCGGGCCGGTCAGGCCGAGCACCACACCCTTGGGTGCGGTAAAAGCGGCGTCGAGCAGCGCGTCGCTTCGGCCGGTTTCAACCGCGGAGAGGGCGCGTGCGAGAGCCGGCTTGCCGCCTGCGCGCAGCTGGTCGAGCCCGATCGCCTGGCCTTTCGCCGACCGCCTCACCCTGCATCCTTCACGGCCCAGCGCGAAGCAGCGCGGCCTGGGCGGCGGCCAGCTGAGCGATGGGCATCCGGAAGGGCGAGCACGAGACATAATCAAAGCCCGCGATATCGCAAAAACGGATCGATGCGGGGTCGCCGCCATGCTCGCCGCACAGCCCCAGCCCGACATTAGGGCGCGCCGCCCGGGCACGGTCGGCAGCCATCAGCACAAGCTCGCCGACGCCTTCGATATCCAGCGCGTGAAAGGGATCTTCGGCAAAGACCTTGGCCTGGATGTAGTCGCGCATAAAGCGCCCGGCATCGTCGCGCGACAGACCGTAGGTCATCTGGGTCAGATCGTTGGTGCCAAAGCTCAGGAATGCGGCGGCGGCGACCAGATCGCCGGCGCGCAGGGCGGCGCGTGGGGTCTCCACCATGGCGCCGAGGCGGTAGGCCAGCGGCGCGTCCCGCTCGGCTCGCACGGCATCGGCCACATCGGCGATGCGGGCGCGTACGAACGCTACCTCGCGCGCTGCAGAGACCAGCGGGACCATGATCTCCGGCGTCACGGTGTCGCCCGATCGTTCGGCCACCTCGAGCGTCGCCTCGAAAATCGCCCGCGCCTGCATCTCGTAGATCTCGGGCATCACGACGGCCAGGCGCACGCCGCGCTTACCCAGCATCGGGTTGACCTCGACCAGAGCGTCCGCCCGTTCGCGGATCGCTTTGGCCGAGATCCCCATCTCTTCGGCCACTGCGGCAATCTCGGTCTCGGTCACCGGCAAAAACTCGTGCAGCGGCGGGTCGAGCAGGCGGATGGTCACGGGCAGCCCGCGCATGATCTCGAAAAGCTCAACGAAATCCGCGCGCTGCATGGGTAAAAGCTGATCCAGCGCGCGGCGCCGTTCATCGGCATCGCGGGCCAGGATCATCTCGCGCATCACATTGATCCGATCCTGCTCGAAAAACATCTGTTCGGTCCGGCAAAGCCCGATACCATCGGCCCCAAACCGTTTTGCGATCCGCGCATCCTGGGGTGTGTCGGCGTTGGCCCGCACCTGCATGCGCCGTACCTCGCCCGCCCACGCCATCAAAGTGATCACCGCCCCCGACATCTGCGGCTGGATCATCGGCGCCGCCCCGGCCAGCACCTCGCCACGGCTGCCATCGACGGTCAAGAGATCGCCCTCGCGCAAAATCGAGCCGTCCCTGGCCGTCAGGGTTCCCGCCCGCGCATCAAGGCGCAGATCGGACGCGCCGGCAACGCAAGGCAAACCCAGGCCGCGGGCGATGACCGCCGCATGGCTGGTCATACCGCCGCGCATCGTCAGAAGACCGGCCGCCGCATGCATCCCGCGCACATCCTCAGGGCTCGTCTCGATGCGCACCAGAATCGCTGCGCCCTCCTGCCCTGTACGCGCCAGCGCAGCCTCGGCCGAAAAGACGATCGGCCCCGATGCGGCGCCTGGGCTGGCCGCAAGCCCGGCGCCAAGCGTGGTGCGGCGATGGCCGGGATCGATCTGCGTGTGCAGATGCTCGGTCAGGCTGGCTGGGTCGATGCGCAGGATCGCCTCGGTCCGGCTGATGGCGCCGGCCTGGGCCAGATCAACCGCGACGCGGATTGCGGCCCGAGCGCTGCGGCGCGCGGGGCGCGTGTCGAGCACCCATAGCGCGCCGTCTTCCAGCGTGAATTCTAGCTCCTGCGCATCGCCCAGATCGGCAGCCGCGCGGATACCGGCGGCGCGAAGGGCAGCCACCGCATCGGCGTTTTGCTCTTCCAGTGCCAGCCCCGGCTGGCCGAGCGAGACGCGGTCCTGCCGACTGAGCAGCATCGGTGTGCGCAGGCCCATCAGCGCATCCTGGCCCTGTGCCTGGGGCAGATAGCGCCCCCAAAGCCCGGGCGCACCGCTGGTCTCGTGAACAAAACGCGCCAGCCCCGCCCCCGACGCGCCCTGGCCCACCCCAAGCGCCATGCGCTGCACGATCAACGCCAGGCCCGCATCCCGGGGTGCCCCGCGCGCGCTCCGCAGGATCTTGGCCGAGGGCCGGGCCCAGTTTCGCGCCGCGGCCTCCAGGGCCGCCAGCAGCTGTGCCGTCTTGTCCTGGGGAAAAACGGCCCCGGTCTCTTCGGCAAAGAGCGCTTTGAACTCCGCCAGCAGACGGTCGAGCGCGGCGACCTGCAAAGACGCCTCGCTTTCTGCGCCTTCGAGCTTGAGCCGATCGTAAAGAATGTTCTCGAACCCGTCGCCATCGAGCCCCGCAACCCCGGCTGCGTAAGATTGGATCAGCCGGCGGTAGAGATCGCGCGCGGCCCGGGCCCCCACCCGCGCCGACAGGGCCGGCAGGCTATCATCGGTCACGCCGATGTTCAGAATCGCATGGGGACCGCCCCAGGCAGGGTCCGGCGGGCTCGCGCGCACCGCCAAAAGCGCCTCGGGGCCGAGACGCGCGACACTCGCGCCCAAATCGACCCCCAGAACCGCCGCGGCGCCGCGATCGGCCATATCGGAGACCACAGGCAGCGGCAGCACCAGCCCGAGGGGGACCGGCAGGTCGAGCGCTGCGAGCCGCGACAGCCGCACCGCCCGGGCCCCATAAACCGCCGGATCGCGCACGGCGCCGTCGCGAAGCGCCTTGAGCGCCCCGTCGGTTCCAACTTCGATCATGTCGCCTTCGTGCTCATCCTGCGGCGCAACCTAAACCCGCCGGCAGGTCTCGTGAAGTGGGCAGCGTCACCCTTCGATCGCTGAGAATCGGGCCACACGCTCCATCACCACCCGAATGCGGTTGAGCAAGCACAGCCTGTTGCGCCGAACGATGGCCGTCTCGGCATTCACCAGAACCGCATCGAAAAACGCATCGATCGGCCTGCGCAAAGCGGCCATGGCCTTCATTGCCGCAGAAAAATCCTCTGCAGCGAGAGCTGGGCGGATGGCCGCATCGGCGGCATCGAGCGCGGCAAAAAGAGCCTTCTCCTCGGCCTGCTGGGCGAATTTCGGATCAGGGTCCATCTCATAGAACACACCATCCTTCTTCTCCTCGGCCGTCAGGATGTTGCGCGCCCGCGCATAGCCCACAAGCAGGTTGTTGCCAGCCTCGGTCCCCAGAAAAGCCTGCAGCGCCCTTACCCGCGCGACCAGCAGCGTCAGATCGTCATTGTCGGGCATGCCGAGACAGGCGTCGATTGCATCATGGCGGATCCCCTCGCCCCGCAGATGGACCTTCAGCCGGTCGTGAAAGAAGCCTAGAAGCGCGTCCGGGTCAGAACCGAACACACCGCGAAGGCTCAGGCGCGCCCCGGTTTCCAGCAGGATCCGGATCACACCCAAGGCCGCACGGCGCAGCGCATAAGGATCGCCCGACCCGGTGGGCTTTTCTCCGATCGCCCAGAAACCCGTCAGCATGTCGATCTTATCCGCAAGCGCCACGGCGCGCGAAACGGGATGGGAGGGCACGGCATCCGACGGGCCGAGCGGACGGTAATGCGCCGCGCATGCCTCGGGCACGCCATCCGTATGGCCCGCAGCGGTTGCATAGTAGCGCCCCATAACGCCCTGCAGTTCGGGAAACTCATAGACCATCTGGCTGGCCAGATCGGCCTTGCAGACACGTGCGGCTTCCGCGGCAAGCGCCGGCTCGGCCTCGACGGCCGGAGCGATCTTGCCGGCCAGCACCTCGATGCGGGCGACCCGTTCGGCCTGGCTGCCAAGCCGGGCGTGAAACGTAACCTGGGCCAGCGGGGCGGCCATGCCGGCTAGGCCCTCGGCATGCACGGTTCGCAGATCGTTTTCCCAAAAGAACTTTGCATCCGACAGGCGCGCAGCAAGCACCTTGGCATTGCCGGCAAGGATTAGCGCGCCCCGGTCGGCCGTTTCGCGATTCGCAACGGTCGCAAAACCCTCGATGCGCCCGGTCTTGGGGTTGCGCAGGGAGAAGAACTTTTGGTGTTCTTTCATGGAGGTCTGCAGCACCTCGGGCGGTAGGTCGAGGAAGTCCGGGCCGATATCGCC
This sequence comes from Pseudomonadota bacterium, assembly GCA_039184655.1. GTDB lineage: Bacteria > Pseudomonadota > Alphaproteobacteria > Rhodobacterales > Rhodobacteraceae > J013. The sequence goes on from JBCDAZ010000053.1 coordinate 6,776, forward strand.
CAACAGCACCACCGGCCATTCGACGAGGCCCGCCACCTCGCCCAGCAGGCCCTGATCCGGCACGACCTCCATGCCCCGCGCAAAGGCGGCCTGTTGGGCATCATGCATGATGCGTTGCGCGCGCGCCTCGGGGTCGAGCATCACATATGATTGGGCGAGCTTGTCGCGATACTCCTCAAAACCCGAAACGCGGATCGGCCCCGGCGCCATGAAACGATGGCCCTCGGTAATGTCCCCCGCAGCGATCCCGTCGAGATTTAGCGGGACAACCCGCGCCCCGACCTCATCGGAAAGCAGACAGAGGATACGCTGCAGCGGCCGGACCCAACGCAGCGACCCCGCCCCCCAGCGCATGGTCTTGGGCCAGGGAAAACGCCGGATCGTCGCCTCCAGCACCTCTGCGACGATCGCGTCCGCGGCCCGGCCCGGCCGATCGACCACTGCAAACCAAGCCATCCCCTTTTTGTCCTCGCGCTGTTGGAGATCGGCGCGCGTCAGACCGGTCGAGCGCAGGAAACCGGCCAACGCCTTTTCCGGCGCATCGATGCGGGGGCCTTTGCGATCTTCGCGCAGGGTCGGGGTGTGAGCGGCGAGATCTTGCATGACCAGCGTGAGGCGCCGCGGCGTCGCAAAGGCCGCTGCATGGGCATAGGTCAAGCCCGCCTCGACCAGACCGTCGGTCATCAGCCGCTTGAAATCCTGCGCTGCCCGCGCCTGCATCCGCGCGGGGATTTCTTCGGAAAAGAGCTCGATCAGCAGTTGGGGCATCGGTCACGGGGTATCGGTTATGGGGCTCGCCATGAGGCGTCGGTCAGCCGACAACGCGGCAGGCTCCGCGCGGCGCCCGGTTGGGAAAAGCCGATCCGAGGGCTAGGGTCAAGTGCCAATGCCCAAGCCGGCCGAACGCCCGGCATGGACAGCCGGCCCGGGGCGCGGTATCCCGGGGCTACGGCGTACAAGGGTCCAAGCCGTGCGCTCATTCCTGAAACTGACGCCAAAGAAAGCCACGGCCGTCGGGGTAGATCGCGACATAGGTCAGGATGCTGTAATCGACGCCGTCGGGTGTCGTGTCTTCTGCCACATGGGCAACCGCGCGCCCCACCGCCAGATCGGCAGTGATCGCGTCGGCGGCAAAGCACTCGAACCAGTAAGGGGCTACCAGCGGTGCGGCATCCTGGGCCGCTGGCAGATCGGCAAACACCGCAGGATCGGTGCGAAAACAGGCGCGGATCTTGAGCGGCGAGGTAAAGGCGTCGATGCCATCATAGCCGCTTACGGGAACCGCATTACCGGCCACGTCGATCAGGGTCACGCCCGTGATCCGTTCGTAATAGGCATGAACCTGATAATACCAAAGACCCGTGGCAAAGAGGACGGAGGCGACGAGAATGCCGATGACCACGACCCGACCTGACATCGCCCGCCCCTAGCGACCGGACCCGAAACGGCGGCATGTCGCATAAGCCTGGGTGTGGCGGGCCTTGGTGTGGTGGGCCGGGGTGTCGGCATGGGTTTGGGCGGGGGCGCAGGCCTTTGGTATGTCGGCACCCACGCTGCGCGCGCCGGGCGGCGGGCCCAAAACGGCGGCTGCGTTCTTTTTCATGGCCCTGCCATCGCAGCACCGGCCGCGGCGCTATCGGCGCGGCCGCCGGCCGCCTCTGTCAACAGGAACGCATCCGCACAAGCCTTGGCCAGCGTCCTGACCCGCCCGATAAAGGCCTGCCGCTCGGTCACGCTGATCACCCCGCGCGCATCGAGCAGGTTAAAGAGATGGCTGGCTTTGATGCACTGGTCATAGGCCGGGTGGGCCATGACGATCTCGCGCCCGGTCGAAGGGTCGGTGGCCGGTGCGGTGAGGATCCGCCGGCATTCCGCCTCGGCCGCCTCGAAATGGGCCAGCAGCATGGCGGTATCGGCGACATCGAAATTCCAGCGCGAATACTCCCGCTCGGTCTGCTGGAAAACGTTGCCATAGCGCAGCGGGATCGCCGCATCGGGCGGGTTGAACGGCATGTCCATGACGTGATCGACGCCCAGCACATACATTGCCAGCCGCTCAAGCCCATAGGTCAGCTCGCCCGAGACCGGGATGCAATCATGTCCTCCGACCTGCTGGAAATAGGTATACTGGCTGACCTCCATCCCGTCGCACCAGACCTCCCAGCCCAGCCCCCAGGCGCCAAGGGTCGGGCTCTCCCAATCATCCTCGACAAAGCGAATATCATGCAGGTCGAGATCGATGCCGATCGCTGCGAGCGATCCCAGGTAAAGCTCTTGCATATCCGGCGGCGAAGGTTTGATGATCACCTGATATTGGTAGTAGTGCTGCAGGCGGTTGGGGTTGTCGCCGTAGCGCCCGTCGGTGGGCCGTCGGGAGGGTTGGGCATAGGCCGCCGCCCAGGCGCGGCTGCCCAGCGCGCGCAGCGTCGTTGCCGGGTGAAACGTCCCCGCACCCATTTCAAGATCATAGGGCTGCAGCACCACGCAGCCTTGCGCTGCCCAATAGGCCTGCATCCGCATGATTATGTCTTGAAAGCAGGTGGGTGCCGACATCGGATCGTCCCCGATAAGTGATCCAGACCTACGGCCGTCCCGCATCGCTCTGCAAGGGGTGCGCCGTTTATCGTTCTTGTTGGGCATCGACTTCACAGCAAAACGATCGCGCCGCGTGCCAGCCGCGCAGGGACCATAGGCATCGCACCGGCCCGGGTCAATCGGCGCCCGCTCAGTCGACCCAGAAGCGGCGGGTGAGCAGGATGTAGACCGCAAAGAGCTCTAGCCGGCCGATCAGCATTGCGGCGGTCAGCACCCATTTCACCGGGTCCGAGAGCGCGGCGAAGTTACCGGTCGGCCCGATCTCCTCGCCAAGCCCGGGTCCGATATTGGCCAAGGCTGTTGCCGCCCCCGAGACGGCCGTGATCGTGTCCAGACCCAGAACCGAAAGGATCAGCGCCGTTGCAGTCAGCGTGAAAAAGAAGAGCACGAAAAAGGCCGAGACCGAGTTGATCACTTCGGTCTCTACCCGGCGGCCTTGATAGCGGGGCACGAAGACGCCGTGCGGCGAGTGCAGGCTGCGGATCTGGGCGCCGATGGCGGCGATCGCGATCTGGTAGCGAAAGATTTTGACCGAGCAGGCCGTGGAGCCTGTGCACCCCCCGATGAGCCCGATCAGGAAGAACAGGGCCACGGCAAAGGCGCCCCACTCCATATAGTCGGCGCTTGCATAGCCCGTGCCCGACAGGATCGAGACGATGTTAAAGGCGCTCTGTCGCAGGCTTTCCTCGGCCGGCACCCCGTCTAGGATCGTGCGCAGCGCCGCCACCCCCAACGCCAGCCCCAGGATCAAGCCCAGATAGGCCTGGATCTGCGGGTCGCGCAGCAAAGGCCGCGCCGTGCCTGCGGCGAGTTGGATAAAGCGCACGAAGGGCAGGCTCGCCAGGATCATGAAGAGGATCGCGACATACTCCGCAGGCCCAGCAAACCGAGCAAAGGACGCGTCCCAGCTTGAAAACCCACCCGTCGCGATGGTCGTCATGGCATGAATGAGGGCATCGAAAAAGCGCATGCCGGTCGCCTCATAGGCCAGCAGGCAGGCGCCCGTCAGCCCCAGATAGATCCAGCCAATCGATACCGCGATCTCGGCCGCGCGGGGCAGGATTTTGCCAAAGGTGTCGAACCCCTCGGATCGAAAAAACTGCATGCCGCCGACTTTCATGGCCGGCAGAAACGCCATCGCCACGACGATGATGCCGATCCCGCCGATCCACTGCAAAATCGCACGCCACAGCAAGAGCCCCGGCGGGCGATGCTCCAACCCCTCGATCACGGTCGAGCCGGTCGTCGTCATGCCGGAGACGGCCTCAAAAAAAGCGTCCGTGAACCCCGCGCGCGGGGCGCCGATCATCATCGGCAGGGTTGCTGCGACGGGCAGAAGGCTCCAGGTCAGGGTGGTGAGCAGGAAGGTCTGGCGGATGGAGAGGCCTGTGCGCCGACCCTGCCGGCAAGTGACCGCAACGGCCGCACCGAGCGTCGCGGTCAGGAACGCCGAAAGCGCAAAGGCCCGCCAATTGGGGCTGCCCGTCGCCATATCGGCGACCATCGGGGCGAGCATAAAGAAGCCGAGCGCTGCGGTCATCAGACCGATGACATAAAAAACGGGCCGCAGATCGGTCATGGCGGCGAGGCTTTGCGCGCCGCCCTTGCCCTGTCAAGCGCACAGCTGATTGGCCGGGTGCCGCGCCCTCTCGACACCGGCCCACGCTTACCAGGGCGGCACGGGTATCGCGGTACGCGGCCTGTCGCGACGGCCCGAGCCTCTGCACGTGCTCGACGGTGCGGTCGCACCCATGTGCAGCGCCACGGAAGACGGCCCGGGCGGCTGGGCAAGGGGTCGCGCCGGATGCGGCAGCGGCCCGCGGATCAGGGATCATCCAGCGCCAGGTCGAGCCCATAGACATGGTCGGGATACGTGTAGCCCGGAAACATCGCATCGCGCCGATAGATCATGCCCAGTTTGCGTGCAACGACGATGGAGCCCGCATTTCCGGGATCGATGATTGCAACGATCCGCGCCGCGTCGGGTCGCTGGGGCGCTTGGATGGCTTGCCTGGTTGCGGTCGTCGCGATACCGCGGCCCCACCAGGCGCGGGCGAGACGGTAGCCGATCTCCAGCTCCTCGGGACCGTGGCGGTCGACATCGCGGGTCAGGCCGGTATAGCCGATCAGGCCGTCGACGCCCGCGATGCAGATCGCGCGCTTGCCCAGCCCTTCGCGGTAAAGCGCCCGATGCCGTGCGATCCAGCCGGCGACAGCCGCATCGTCGCGCACCCCGCTATCGGAGTAGCGCATGACCTCAGGATCGGCAAACACCGCACGCAGGGCGGCGAGATCGCTGGGCTCTATCGGCCGCAGATAGGGCCTGGGCCGGTCCATCGTAGCTTAGAAATCGGTGGGCGCGCCGCCTTCGGCCTTGCGGCGGGTCACAAAGGCATCGAGCTCTTCGGCAATGGCGGGATCCATCGCGGGCGGCTCGAACTCGGCCAGAATCGCTTTCCACATACGGTTGGCACGCTGCGGCGTCAGCTCGGCGCCGGCTTCCTCCCAAGCTTTGAAATTGCGCCAATCCGACAGAAAGGGGGCGTAAAAGGCGGTCTCATAGCGCTCTTGCGTATGCTCTGCGCCAAAGAAATGCCCTGTGGGGCCGACCTCGCGGATGGCGTCGACGGCCAGATCGGCTTCGGTGACCCCGACCGGCTTGGCATAGACGATCATCTGCTGGAGCGTCTCGCAATCCATCACGAATTTCTCATAGGAGGCGCAAAGCCCGCCTTCCAGCCAGCCGGCCGCGTGATAGACCATATTCACCCCGGCCGACATACATCCCCACAAAGAAAAGGCGCTTTCCCAGGCGGCCTGGGCATCCGGCGCATTGGCCGCACAGGCGTTGGTCGCACGCAAGGGCAAACCGTAATGCCGCGCCATCTGCCCGGACATTTGCGTCGCGCGCATATATTCGGGTGTGCCGAAAGCGGGGGCGCCGGATTTCATGTCAACATTGGAGGTGAAGCTGCCCATCACCACCGGCGCGCCCGGCCGCACGATTTGCAACAGCACGATGGCGGCCAGCGCCTCGGCGGTCTGCAGGGTCACCGCGCCAGCCAGCGTCACCGGCGCCATGGCCCCGGAGAGGGTAAAGGGCGTCACGATCACCGGCTGCCCGCGCCGGGCAAGCCGCATCGCACCGTCGAGCATCGGCCAGTCATGTTTGAGTGGGCTTGAAGAGTTGATATTGGTGTACATGCGCGGAGCGGCGTCAAATTCGTCATCGCTCAACCCCGCAGCGATGCGCACCATCTCGATCACATCTTCCACCCGCTCGGGGCCCAGCGAATAGGCGTGCACCACCTTGTCGCAGAGCAAAAGCTTGTCCTGCAGGCAATCCAGATGCCGGACCGAGGCGTGGATATCGACAGGCTCGACCGGATAGCCGCCGCAAAAATGGATGCAGTTAAAGTACTGGCTAAAGCGGATGAAGTCGCGAAAGCTCTCCCGGTCGCCCACGCGCCGACCTCGGTCGAGATCCGAACAGTTGGGCGGTGAGCTGACATTGCCGAAGGTGATATGTCGGCCGCCCACAGTGATGCGCCGGTCCGGGTTGCGCGGCGTGATGTCGAATTGGGACGGGGCGTGGGCCAGATACGCCCGCACCATCGCGCGATCCATTCGGACGTTGAAGGTGTCGTGATCGACAATCGCGCCGGCTTTGGCCAGCAGCTCGCGCGCCTCGCGATTAAGAAAAAGGATTCCGATCTCCTCCAGCACCCGCATCGCGGCATCGTCGATCGCGTGAATGCCGTCCACGCCGAGCGGTTGGGTCGGTGCATCGTGGATCTCGGGCAGGCACCAGTCGAGCTGCGAGAGCGCGGCCCGGGCGCTGCGCCGGCTGTTGCCGGCCCGCCCGCCATGACGTCGGCGCGTCGCTACGGTCATCTGAGCGATCCCTTCCTGTGATTTCGCTCAGCTTAGAGGCGCCGGGGCGGGCCGCCTTTGCCTGCACCGACACTTGGCCGCTCAATCCGCGACGCCCGGCCGGTCTCCGCCCAGACAATTCTCAAAACTGTCGGCAGCGCGTGCAATCAGCGTCGGGTAAAGCTCGGGACCAAGATCGAGCGCTTTTCCGAAGGGATCGAGCAGACCGATACGCAGACCGGTTTGCGACAGGCGCAAGGCAAGGGGCGAGTCGCTCTCTTCGGGCGGTAGGAAAACGCAGACCAAACCGCGGGCATGCAAACGCTCCAACCCCTGCAATGCGCCGAGCGTGGCGGGGCTGGCTACGCCGAGGCGCCGCAAGCCGAAGGCGCGCTCGAAATGGGTAAAGCGGGCATCGGGGACGAAATAGCCAAGCTCCCGCAAAGGTCGCATCCGCTCGGTAACATCGGCCTCCAGCCACGCCATCTCCTCGGCCGCGGCCTGGGCGTTGCGCCGGTAAATGTCCGCATTCGTGGGATCGCGCTCGGCCAGCGCATCCGCGATCACCGGCAGCCAGTGCCGGGCGACCTCGGGGTTCAGCCAGAAATAGGGATCGATCCGGCGCGGCACTGTGCCCTCGACCGCATCGCCGAAGAAGTCCGGCAGGGGCAGGCCGGGCACTTCCGAAAGCTCGATGAAATAGACCGCGCGTGAGAGCTTCGCGAAGGATGCGTTCAGACCCGGGCTGAGGCTGCGCCCGACCATGAAGACGACGCTTGCCCGGGCGAGCGTCCTGCGGTTTGTCGCATCTAAGACGAAGGTTGCGGGGTCTGCGCTGCGCGGGATCAGCAAGAGCGGCACGCCCACGCCGTTCATGACCCGCGACACCAGGCTGTGGGTCGGCGCGGTGTCGGCGACCACCAATGGCGGGTCCGCCCGCGCCGGATCCCCGCCGATCAGCAGGAGCGCAAGGGCCAGTGCTGATGCGCGCGGGCGCGAGGCGGTCATCATGGCATCGGGCTTAACGTCATAGCGGGACAGCGGTCAAGCCTGGCCGCGATGCGGACCCGCTTACGAGTGCTCTTCGCGCGCCGCAGCAGCCAAAGCACGGCTGTAACATCGCAGCGCGTCAGACTCGTGCAGCGCCCCAACCGGCTCCGGCCCCTTCGCGGCGGCCCGGGTTACGGGCAGGACCGGTTGCGCGCCGGCCCGAAACATCGGCAGCGCGACCGCCAGGGTCGCGGTCTCACCCAGATGTTGCCCGCGCCCGATCAGCGCCCGCAGGGTGGCTGCCTCTGCCTCGCTGGAAATCGGGCGCATCAGCGGTCGCACGGGTAGCGTTGACGGCAGGTAGTCCGCAGGTCCGGTCAGCAGATGTTTTCGGGCACGCTCAAGCTGTGCGAGAAAGAACGACCCTTCGACCACCCGGCTGGATATCGCCGTTGCAGTCGAGACCGACAGCATCACGGCAATGCCGGTCTGCCAATCGCCAGTGAGTTCGAAAATGATCAGCGTGGTCGAAATCGGCGCCCCCAGGACCGCCGCAGCGACGGCCCCGGTTCCCGCCAACGCATAAAGGGTCACAGCGCCCGAAACCCCCGGGGCAACTCCGGTGGCGATCGAGCCGAAGGCAAAACCGGTGAGTGCTCCGAGCATCAGCGCGGGCGAAAAGACCCCGCCGCCCATCCGGCCTGCCAGCGTAATGGCCACTGCAATGCCCTTGATCAGCGCAAAAAGCACCGCGGTGCCCAGTAGCAGATCGCCCGAAAGCGCGCGATAGGTCGTCTCGTAACCGACCCCGATAATATGCGGAAACTGGGTTGCCAGGAGGCCGAGCATCCCGCCGGTCAGCGCCGGGCGCGCCCATCCCGGCAGGCGCAAGCGGCGCTGCACCCGATCGCCCGCATCCTCTGCCAGAAAGATGCCCTTTATGAAGGCGACCGCCACCAGGCCGCAGATCAGACCCAGAAGCAGAAAGGCCGGAAGCTCGACGTAAAAGGCAAGGTCATGCACCGGCAGGTTGAACTCCGGCGCGTCGCCCAGATGCAACCGGCTGATCACCGTGCCGGCCACCGCCGCGATCGTGATCGGGGCAAGCGCGTGAATGGCAAAATGGCGCAACACGACCTCATGGGCAAAGATCGCACCGGCAATCGGCGCGTTGAACGAGGCCGAGACGGCCGCAGCCACGGCGCAGCCCAAAAGATCCCGTCCGGTCAGCCCATCCGCGCGGATCCGGTTTGCCATCCAGGAGGAGATTACCGCGGCCAGGTGCACCACCGGCCCTTCGCGCCCCGTCGAGCCGCCCGTCGAAAGGGTGATCAGCGAGGCCAGTGCAGAGACCAGGCCGGCGCGCTTTTCCACCCTGCCATCGTAAAGCGCTGCGCCTTCAATGACATGAGCGACCGACCGGACCCGCCCATCCTTGGTAAAGCGCCACATCAAAAGCCCGACCGCCAGCCCGCCAAGGATTGGGATGCCGATAACCAGCGCATCGTTGAGCGACGACAGGCGGCTGGCCAGCATTCGGTCGTCCGCCCCGTAAAACGTCTGTTGCAAGAAGGCGATGCCGAGGCGAAAGCCGAGCGCTGCGTACCCTGCTGCGATACCGACGGCCAGGGCCACGGCCCAAAAGCCGACAAGCTTGGTGGCATGCCGGGGAAGACGCAGGATCCGATGCCGCCTTGCCATGGTAACTCGCCTGACATGCGCTGACCCGTTCAGGGCAAGCGCCGGTCCGAAGGTCCTTAGTATTCCGGGTGCCCTGGAAAAAAGAAAGGGGCTTAGCCTGGCTTTGCGGCGCGACGCAGCTCCAGCGCCGCCCCGACCTGGGCCGGGCGCGGTAGATCGGCATGCGCGTTGCGCAGCGCGCTGAGCTTTGCAAAGGCCCAATCGGGGTAAGCGGCGGAGCGGCGGGTGGTCAGATCGACATTCATCGTTACCTGCTCCATCGTCGCGCAAAGCGTCTCGTCGCGGCTGCGCAGCATCTCGCAAAAAAGATGCACCCGCTTGTGATCGACATCAAGCACCAGCGCCCGGGTGTAGAACCGCTCGCCCTCGGCAAGCTCGGCCAAAAAATGCATATGGGTCTGTAGCGCAAACGGGCCCATGCGCGCCTCTGACACAAAACTCTCGCCGATCCCAAGCGCCTCGAACAACACATCCAGCCCGCGGTCGAAGGCGACGAGGTAGTAAGCGACATTCATATGGCCGTTATAGTCGATCCAACCCGGCAGAACCGTCTGCTCGCCCATCCTTTCCGGCCCGCGCGTACCCGTCATCTGCTTCCCCTTTCTTCCCGAAATCGGCAACCCTATGCTGAGCCAGCCGAGGCCAGGGAGGATCGCATGCCAATCGAAACCGCCATTGCGCGCGCGCGCAAGCTTTTGGGTGATCGGATCAGCACGGCCGCGGCGATCCGCGACCAGCACGGCCATGATGAGGGCGCCGAGGATCCAGCGCTGCCCGATGCCGTGGCCTTTCCCGACACGACCCAGGAGGTCAGCGCGCTGGTTGCGATCTGCGCCGAAGAGGGCTGCCCGGTGATCCCCTGGGGCGTCGGTAGCTCGCTCGAAGGCCATGCCATCCCCTATCGCGGCGGGATCACCATCGATACAGCGCGGATGAACAAGGTTCTGTCGGTCCATGAGGGCGATCTTGACGTTGTCGTGCAGCCCGGGGTTACCCGTGAGGCGTTGAACGAGGATCTGCGCGCCACCGGCCTTTTCTTTCCCATCGATCCCGGGGCGAATGCGACCTTGGGCGGGATGGCCGCCACCCGCGCCTCCGGCACAACCGCCGTGCGCTACGGCACGATGCGCGAGAATGTGCTGGCACTGGAGGTGGTGCTGGCCGACGGCCGGGTGATCCGGACCGGCACGCGGGCACGCAAATCCTCCACAGGCTACGATCTCACCCGGCTCTTCGTCGGTTCGGAAGGCACGCTGGGGATCATCACCGAGTTGACGTTGCGCCTGCATGGCCAGCCCGAGGCGGTGTCGGCGGCCATGTGCCGTTTTCCCGATATCGAGAAGGCGGTCGAGGCGGTGATGGCAACGATCCAGATGGGCATCCCGATGGCTCGGATCGAGTTTATCGACGAGCTTTCGATCCGCGGGTTCAACCTAATCTCGGATCGCGATATGCCCGAGGTGCCGCATCTATTCTTGGAATTCCATGGCAGCGAACAGGCGGTCAAGGAGCAGGCCGAGGCGGTGGGTGAGATCGCGGCGGAGTACGGCGGGGGCGGGTTCGAATGGTCGACGCGGGCCGAGGACCGCACCGCGCTGTGGAAGATGCGCCACAATGCGCTTTACGCCGCGCGGGCGCTGCATCCAGGCGCGCGGATCCTGGCGACGGATGTTTGCGTGCCGATCAGCCGGCTTGCCGAGGCGGTGACCGAAACGCGCCGCGATGTCGATGCCAGCGGGATCGTCGGCCCGATGCTGGGCCATGTCGGCGACGGGAACTTCCATTGCGCGATGCTCATCGATCCCGAAAAGCCTGGCGATCTGGACACCGCCAAGGCGCTGGCGCACCGCATGAACCAGCGGGCGCTGCGGCTGGACGGCACGGTGTCGGGCGAGCATGGCATCGGGCGGGGCAAGATGCGGTATATGGAAGAAGAGCATGGTGATGCCTGGTCCGTGATGGGCGATCTCAAGCGAGCGCTGGACCCGCAAGGCATCCTGAACCCGGGCAAACTCATACGCATCAACTGATCGCTTGCCGGGGGGCGGGTCGTATCGCGGATCGCGTCGGCAGGGCAGGCAGCCAGGCAGGTGCAAGGTGCGGGTAACGAAGCGGGCTCAAAACCGCATCATGGCGGACCTGCAGAGGGGGAGGGAAACCGGCCGCAAGAGGCGTGCTGCCTAGGTGCGCCGGCATGGGTTGCCCCGCCCAAAGCACCGGCCCGTGATCGGTCGCGGCCCTTTGCGCACAGGCTTGCAGCGGTCCGTCCGACGCGGGCACGCACTTCGCCGACACGCTCTTCTCAAGCGCCCCGACCCGTTTGCCCCGACCCGTTTGCCCCTTCCCGGACGGGTCTTGCCTTGCACGCGGTTCGCAACAGGAACGCGCACGGCGCTGCTCAGGAAAGCAACTCCGAGCGGGCTGACCCAGATCGACCCGCCTAGAGCGTTTCCCGGCCGACGTGAGTCGCGGAGGGCTTTCCATCGGGCGCCAGGCGTGGTTCGGTTCCCCATCGCGGATTTTGGAGCAGGAGACGGGCAAACCGCCTTCAATGGATCTCAGGGCGCGGGCCTTGGCGTCCG
>JBCDAZ010000054.1:0-17032 GCA_039184655.1 Pseudomonadota bacterium
CGGGTCTTCGGCTGCTACGAGGACATCGTCGCACTGTCCTGCGAGGCTTGGAACAAGCTCATCGACAGACCATGGGCCATCCGAACCATCGGCATGCGTGAATGGGCGCATGGGTCATAGGCTGTGCAGGTTGGTATTATCCCTCTCGTCGCCTGCGGTGCGCAGAGCCGCAGGTTCTTAGGCGGCGGGGACGCGCAGCACCCGGGGAACCTTGAACTCGACATTCTCCACGGCCGTCTCGACAAGTTCGACCGTGACGCGGTAGCGGTCGCGAAAGGCGTCGATCACCTCATTGACCAGAACTTCCGGCGCGCTGGCCCCGGCGGTAATTCCGATGGCGCGAATCCCCTCCAGCGCGCGCCAGTCGATATCCTTGGCCCGCTGCACCAGCTGAGCATAGCGGCATCCCGCCTTGCGCCCTACCTCCACAAGCCTTTTGGAGTTCGACGAGTTCGGCGCCCCGATCACGAGCAGCGCGTCGATCTTGCCCGCAACGCTCTTGACTGCCTCCTGCCGGTTGGTGGTTGCATAGCAGATGTCTTCTTTATGCGGTCCCACGATCGCAGGAAAACGCGCCTGTAAAGCCGCCACGATCTCGGCGGTGTCGTCAACGGACAGCGTCGTCTGGGTGATGAAGGCGAGCTGTTGGGGGTCGCGTGGGTGCAGCGTAGCGACATCGGCTACGGTTTCGACCAGCAAGACTTCGCCCTCGGGAAGCTGGCCCATCGTGCCAACGGTCTCTGGATGACCGTCATGGCCGATCATCACCAGCTGCCGGCCATGCATATGGTGCCGTCCGGCCTCGTTATGGACCTTGCTGACCAGGGGGCAGGTCGCATCGACATAGAGCATCTCGCGCCGCGCCGCTTCGGCGGGCACGGCCTTGGGGACGCCATGCGCCGAGAACACGACGGGCCGGTCGTCCGGGCAGTCTTCCAGATCCTCGACAAAAATCGCTCCGCGTTCGCGCAGCCCATCCACCACATAGCGGTTATGCACGATTTCGTGGCGAACATAGACGGGCGCACCCCATTTCTCCAAAGCCATCTCGACGATACGGATCGCCCGATCAACACCGGCGCAAAACCCGCGCGGAGCGGCAAGGTAGATCATCAGGTCGGGCAGCATCGCGGGTCTCCGGCTCGGCCTGGGCTAGATGTAGCCAATCAGGGCGCGTGCGAAAAGCCCCGCTGACGCGGCATTGCGGCCCGATCTGCGTTAATCGTCCGTTCGATCGCGGCAAAGACAGCTTCGAACATGGCCTGGGTCAGCCGGCCGGTATTGGTGTTGAGACGCGAGCAGTGATAGCTGTCGATCAGCCTTAGGCCGCCAAGATCATGCGTGGCGCCGTGGGCAAAGGGAAAGGCGGCTGCCCGGCGGCCCAGCGCCCGCAGGCTTGCCCGATGCGCAATCTGCCCCAGCGCCAGCACCACACAAAGCCGCGGCAATGCGGCGAGCGTGGCTTGTAGATAGGGCGCGCAGGCGGCAATTTCTGCAGCGTTGGGCCGGTTGCCGGGTGGCACGCAGCGCACGGCATTGGTGATCATTGCGCGGTTGAGGCGGGGCGGTCGATTGCGGTCGCCGGCGCGGGGCGTTGCGGTGCCGCGCTGCGCTTTGCCATCCGGACATGTCCAACCGAACCGCGCAAGGGTGCCCAGCAACATATCGCCCGACGCATCGCCGAAAAAGGGAATGCCGGTGCGGTTTGCACCGCTGCGACCGGGGGCCAGCCCGACGATCAGGAGCATGGCAGCCGGGTCGCCATAGGAGGGCACCGGCGCGTTGAACCAGCCCGGTTCGGCCGCCCGGAGCGTGGCGCGGTAGGCGCCCAGCCGGCCGCATTCGCAGCAATCGATGGAAGGGTCGCCCCGGCAGGGCACCGAAAGGCTGCGATCAGGTCGCATCCTCTTCTTCGACCGGGCTGGCAACCGGTGCCGGTCGCGGCGGACGGCCGATGACATCCTTCAACTCGTCCAGTTCGATAAAATTGTCCGCTTGGCGGCGCAGGTCATCGGCGATCATCGGCGGGGCGGAGCGGATTGTGGACACCACTGAGACCCGGACGCCCTGCCGCTGAATGCCCCCGACGAGCGGGCGGAAATCGCCATCGCCCGAGAACAACACCATATGGTCGATATGGGGCGCCATCTCCATCGCATCGATGGCAAGTTCGATATCCATATTGCCCTTGACCTTGCGGCGGCCCATGGAATCGGTGAACTCCTTGGCCGGCTTGGTCACCATGGTAAAACCGTTATAGTCAAGCCAGTCGACCAGCGGTCTGATCGGCGAATACTCTTCGTTCTCGATCAAGGCCGTGTAGTAGAATGCCCGCAGCAGCTTGCCACGACGCATGAATTCGGTGCGCAGAAGCTTGTAGTCGATGTCGAATCCCAACGATTTTGCCGCCGCGTAGAGATTCGAACCATCAATGAAGAGCGCCAGGCGCTCGTCTCGATAAAACATCATTGTCCTCCGGCATCCGAGCGTGAAACGCGGGAGAAGGCACAGGCCCGGATTGCTGAACATCTTTTATGCAGTCGAATCCCGAATGGAAAGCCCTGCATGGCGGGACAGGTCGTCATTCCCCTTTGCTAAAAAAAAGAGCGAATAGAAACAAGGCGTCCTGCGTTGCCGGAGCATAGCGCATAATATGGCGAGCGGACAAGGTCGATTCGCGTTGTCCGCTTATACGCCCCCTTGTGTGCGCGGGCCTGCTGAATTAAGTTGGTCGCTTCATCACAGGTTTAGACCGCTAACGGAGCGTCTGGCATGGCCCGAGTGACCGTCGAGGATTGCGTCGACAAAGTCCCCAACCGGTTCGAGCTCGTTATGCTCGCCGCCCATCGCGCCCGCGAGATTGCGACTGGTGCGCCGATCACGATCGAGCGCGACAATGATAAGAACCCTGTCGTATCGCTGCGCGAAATCGCCGAGGAAACGATCCCGGTACATGAGATGCGCGAGGCCGCAATCGCTTCGCATCAACGCCAGATCGAGGTCGACGAGCCGGAAGAGGACGATATGGAACGGCGTATGCTGCCCGATATGCCAGCGCCAGCCGAAGACGACATGTCCGAGGAAAAACTGCTCCGCGCCCTTATGGAGGCGCAGGAAAGGCGGTGAGCCTGACGGCGCCCGGAACGGCGTCCAGTACGGCGTCCGGTATAGCGCCCGACCAGGCGTCCGTTGCGACGCCCGGTCCGGCAACAAGTACGGGGTCCAGCACGGGGTTCAAGGCAGGCTCCAACACGGGGTCCAGCCCGTCGCCGAACCGCCGACGGGGAGAGGGAACGTCCCTACGCACCGCCGATCTGATCGATTTGGTCACGACCTACAACCCCAACACCGACACCGATCTGCTGATGCGGGCCTATGCCTATGGCGCGGCGGCCCATAGCGGCCAGCTGCGCGCTTCGGGCGAGCCCTACTTTAGCCATCCCGTCGAGGTCGCCGCGATGCTGACCGAGCTGCGGCTCGACGATGCGAGCATCGTGACCGCTTTGCTGCACGACACGGTCGAGGACAATGTCGGCTGCACGACCGAAGAGGTCGCCGAGCTTTTCGGCCCCGAGATCGCGCATCTGGTCGACGGGGTGACCAAGCTGACCAAGCTGCAGATCACGTCGACGGGCTCCGAGCAAGCCGAGAACATCCGCAAGCTGCTTTTGGCCATGTCGCGCGATGTGCGTGTGCTGCTGGTCAAGCTGGCCGACCGGCTGCACAATATGCGCACCATCCGCCATTTGCCGGTGCATAAGCAGGAAAGGAAGGCGCGCGAGACGATGGAGATCTATGCGCCATTGGCCGGGCGCATGGGCATGCAGGGCATGCGCGAGGAGCTTGAGGATCTGTCCTTTCAGGTTCTCAACGCGGAAGCCCGCAAGTCGATCATCCACCGATTTGCGGTGCTGAAGAAAGAAAACGGCGATCTGATCCCGCAGATCCTCGACGATTTGCGCGCGTCGCTCGACGGGGCGGGCGTCGATGCCAGCGTTTATGGGCGCGAAAAGCGCCCCTACTCGATCTGGCGCAAGATGGAAAAGAAAGACGAGAGCTTTCACCGCCTCTCGGATGTCTACGGTTTTCGGATCATCACCCGGTCGGTCGACGATTGTTACCGAGCCCTGGGCGCGGTGCATCGCCGCTGGCGGGCAATCCCGGGGCGGTTCAAAGACTATATCAGCCAACCCAAATCGAACGGGTACCGCTCGATCCACACCACGGTTTCGGGGCGAAACGCCAAGCGGGTCGAAGTGCAGATCCGCACCCAGACGATGCATGAGGTCGCCGAAACCGGCGTCGCCGCGCACTGGTCTTACCGCGAGGGTGTGCCGGCCGAAAACCCGTTTGCCGTCGATCCCTTTCAATGGGTGCGCCAGCTCAGCGAGGAGATTGCCAGTGCCGACAGCCCCGATGAATTGCTGGAGCATGTCAAGCTGGAGCTTTTCCAGGATCAGGTCTTCTGCTTTACGCCCAAGGGCGAGGTGATCAAGCTGCCCCGCGGCGCAACGCCCATCGATTTTGCCTATGCCATCCATACCCGGATCGGCCATTCCTGCGTCGGCGCGAAGGTCGACGGGCGGCGCGTCCCGCTTTGGAGCAAGCTCAAGAACGGCCAGTCGGTCGAGGTCATCCGCGCCGACGGCCAGCGCCCACAGCCGTCCTGGGAGGAGATCGCCGTCACCGGGCGCGCCAAATCGGCGATCCGCCGGGCGCTGAAGGCGGACCGACGCGCGGCCGATATCCGAATGGGCCGCGAGATTGCGCGCATCGCCTTTGAGCGTATTGGCAAGCAGGCGACCGATAAGGCGCTGGAGACCGCGGCGCGCAGCTTTGCGCTGTCGCGTGCCGACGATCTGCTCGCGCGGCTCGGCTCGGCCGAGATCACCGGGCTGGAGGTCGTCATGGCGCTCTATCCCGACATCGCCGCGCCGACAGCGAATTCCGAATATACCGGCGGTGCCGGCCCGGCCTTTCTGGGGTTGGAGGCCGATCAGCGTTTCCGGCTCGGGCGCTGTTGCATGGCGCTGCCGGGCGAGCGGGTCGTCGGTATCGCGGTGCGCGGCCGCGGCGTGGTGGTCCATGCCATCGACTGCCCCGTGCTGGCCCAGCATGAGGACGAGACCGAGCGCTGGATCGATCTTCGCTGGTCGCCAGATGCCGGATCGCACCCGGTCAATCCCGCGGCATTGGATGTCGTGCTGGCCAACGACCCCGGCGCGATGGGGCGCATCTGCAGCTTGATCGGCGAGGTCGGCGCCAACATATCCGACATTGTTTTTTCCGAGCGGAAGCCGGATTTTTACCGTATTCGGGTTGTACTTGAGTTGCGTGATGTGACCCATCTGAACCATATCATGCGCGCGCTGGAAGCTGAATCGACCGTGGCGCAGGTAATGCGGATCAAGGAGGGCGTCGACAATCGCGGCAGTTCTCCCTGATCGGGAGGATGTGGCGTGACGCCGGACGAGATCATTGCGGAGTTTCGGGATGCCGGCGCGCTGCTGGAGGGGCATTTTGTGCTGTCCTCCGGCCTGCACAGCGGCACTTACTTGCAATGTGCCCGGCTGTTGATGGATCCGCCCCGCGCCGCGCGGGTTTGCGCCGCGCTGGCCGCCCGTTTGAAAGCGGCGGGGCTGGACGCCGATCTTTGCGTCTCGCCGGCCATGGGCGGGGTGATTGTCGGTTACGAGCTTGCCCGGCAGCTCGGCCTGCCATCGATCTTTGCCGAACGCGTGGACGGCGCTTTCACCTTGCGCCGTGGCTTTGACCTGCCCGGAGGTGCCCGCGTTCTGATGGTCGAGGATGTCGTCACCACCGGGCTCTCCTCGCGCGAATGTATCGAAACCATCGCTGCGCATGGCGGGACCACGGTCGCAGCGGCCTGCCTTGTCGACCGCTCCGCCGGTGCGGCCGATCTTGGGGTGCCGCTGACGGCGCTGCTCTCGCTCACCGTCCCGACCTATCCGGTCGACGCGCTGCCGCCAGCGTTGGCCGCGCTGCCGGCGGTCAAGCCCGGAAGCCGGGCTTTGAAGAACTGACCCATGGTGTTCAGGCGTCGCGATCGGCCAGGGATTTGGAGCCGCCTGCGGGCCTATATCGCCCCGCGCAAGGGCTGGCGGCGCGGCCTTGAGTATCTGGGCCACCGGGTCAAGCGCATCCCCGACAGCCCGCACCGCATCGCCATCGGCCTGGCCTCGGGCGCCTTCGTGTCCTTCAGCCCGCTTTTCGGGCTGCATTTCTTCTACGCGGCAGGCTTGGCCTGGCTGGTTCGCGGCAATGTGATCGCCGGGCTGATCGGCACTGTGTTGGGAAACCCCCTTACCTTTCCGGCCATCGCGGCGGCCTCACTCGGCACCGGACGCTGGATCCTCGGCAGCTCGGGCCGCGCCATCGACTTTGGCGAGATCTCGGCGGCTTTTAGCGAGGCCGTTGCCGGGCTGTGGCAAACCGGCCGAAGCTGGTTTGGCTATGGCGAGCCCGCGCTCGACCGGCTTAGCGCCTTTGGCACCGAGATCTTCCTGCCCTATCTGGTTGGCGGCCTCTTTACGGGCGGCATTTGCGCCGTCGCGACCTATTTTCTAAGCCGACCCGTGATTGCGGCCTATCAGAACCGGCGGCGTTTGCGTCTGATGGTGCGCGCCCGCGAAAAAATGCGCAGCATGGAGCGCGCGCGCGCCAAGGTCCGCCAAAGGTTGCGAAAGACGGTCGCAAAACCCGACGCGGCGGAGTAAGCCTCGTCTCCTGGACACCGCTTAGGAAAAAGGCCGGGGAAATGTCGCGCATCACGCCGGTCGGGCCGTTGCGGCTCGGCGTCAATATCGATCATGTTGCAACCGTGCGAAACGCGCGGGGCGGCGACACGCCGGACCCGTTGCGCGCCGCTAAACTTGCCGAAACCGCGGGTGCGGATGGCATCACTGCGCATCTGCGCGAAGACCGCCGGCATATCACCGATGGCGATATCGCGGCGCTGATGGCGCATCTTGCCCTACCGCTTAACCTGGAAATGGCCGCAACCGAGGAGATGCAGGCGATCGCGTTGCGCCATGTGCCGCATGCGGTCTGCATCGTGCCCGAGCGGCGCGAAGAGCGCACGACCGAGGGTGGGCTGGAAGTCGCGCGGGAAGAGAACCGCCTTGCCGGCTTCATCGCCCCGCTGCGCGAGGCGGGCTGCCGTGTGTCGCTGTTCATTGCCGCCGACGAGGCGCAGGTGCGCTCGGCCGCCCGGATCGGCGCGCAGGTGGTAGAGATCCACACCGGCGCCTATTGCGATGCCCATCACGAGGGCCGGTTCGACGAGCGCGATGCCGAGCTTGCGCGGATCCGGGGTATGGCGGGTCTCGGCCACGATCTTGGGCTGGAGGTGCATGCCGGCCATGGCCTGACCTTCGAGACTGTCGGGCCGGTCGCTGCGCTCGCGCAAGTGCAGGAGCTTAATATCGGGCATTTCCTGGTTGGCGAGGCGATTTTTTCGGGCCTTGATTCCGCGATCCGGCGGATGCGGGCGGCTATGGATGACGCCCGTCGCGCAACCTATGGCGATGCCAGCGCATGATCGTCGGGATCGGCTCGGATCTCGCCAATATCGAGCGGATCGCCGGGACGATCGAACGTTTCGGCGAGCGTTTTCTCAACCGGGTCTTTACCGAAGCCGAGCGTGCCAAGGCGGCCCGACGCAAGGATGCGGCCGGGACATTGGCAAAGCGCTGGGCGGCCAAGGAGGCGTGCTCCAAGGCCTTGGGCACAGGGTTACGCATGGGCGTGGCCTGGCGCGAGATGGGGGTGGTGAACCTTCCCACCGGTCAGCCGACGCTACAACTTTCCGGCGGTGCGGCCCAGCGGCTTGCGCGGCTGATCCCGCCGCGGCACGGGCCGCATATCCACCTGACCTTGACCGACGATCACCCTTGGGCGCAAGCTTTCGTGGTAATCGAAGCGCTTCCCATTGCCGCGCCCGACGGGCCTGAAAGGGGCGGCGTGAGCGCTTGACTCGGCCCAACCCGCACGCAACAACCCTGCAGCGCAGCGGGGGGAAGGGTCGCCACAGGAATGAGCAGCATGGCAAAGGGCGCGAGTGGCATCTTCGAGCTCGTTAAAACGGTCTTCTACGCGCTGCTCATCGCGGCGGTGTTCCGGACGCTGCTGTTTCAGCCGTTCTGGATCCCCTCGGGCTCGATGAAGCCAACGTTGCTAATCGGCGACTTCCTGTTCGTGAACAAGTTCGCTTATGGCTACTCGCAGCATTCCTGTCCGTTTTCGCTTTGCCCCTTCTCGGGCCGCATTCTGGCCAGCGAGCCAAAGCGGGGCGACGTCATCGTCTTTAAGCATCCCCGCACGGGCGAGGAGTATATCAAGCGGCTGATCGGTCTTCCCGGCGACCGGGTTGCGATGCGCGACGGGGTAATCCTGATCAACGGCGCGCCGGTCCGGCTAGAGGTGCGACCGAATTTCGTGGAACCCAATGTCAGCCAGGCTCTGCAGACCAATCCGGGCCTGCCCGCCTGTATCAACAACCCCGCCGTCGGCGCCGATTGCGAAAAGCGCCAGTTTCAAGAGACGCTGCCCGGTGGGGTGATGCATGCCGTGCTCGATGTGCGGCCGGGCTTGAATGACAGTATGGACGAGGAGGTGGTCCCGCCGGCCAGCTACTTCTTTATGGGCGACAACCGTGACAATTCCCAAGACAGCCGCGTGCCGCAACGCCGCGGCGGGGTCGGCTTCGTTCCCTTCGAAAACCTGATCGGGCGGGCGGATCGGATTATTTTTTCTTCCGCCGGCGACTCGCTGTTGACCTTCTGGGACTGGCGCAGCGACCGCTTCTTCCTGGGGGTCGATTGAAGCCTTCGCGCCGATGGACCCTTTGGGCAGTTCTCGTGGCCGTGTTCGGCATCCCCGTCGTCGCACTCGGTTTCGTACCGCTCGTGGTCTTCACCGTGTTGGGCTATCGAAGCTTCTCGATCTCGGCAGGGTCGATGAAGCCCTCGCTCCATGTCGGCGATATCGTCGTTGCCGCACCTTTTACGGGCCGCTTGGAGCGGGGGGATGTGGTTGTCTTCGAACACCCGGTCAGCCGGGTCTATTACGTCAAGCGCATCCTCGCGCTTCCCGGTGAACGGATCGCGATATCGCGGGGTCAGCTGCTGATCGACGGGTCGCCGCTGCCGCTTCGCCAGATCGAGGATTTTGTCGAGCCCTTTCGAAAGGATGGCCCCGCCCTGCCGCTTTGCGAGAACAGCCCCGCCCCGGGCGAGGCATGCCGAAAACCGGCCTGGGTCGAGAAACTGCCCGAGGGGCGCGAGATTGCGACGCTCAACCTGTCGCATCGGGTTCAGGGCGATACAATGCCGACCGTTGCGGTGCCGCCCGGCCATGTTTTCGTGCTTGGCGACAATCGCGACAACTCCCTAGACAGCCGCCTGCCCGTCGACAGCGGCGGTATCGGGCCGGTTCCCTTGGCCAATATCGGCTACCGGGCGCGCTATGTTTGGCTGTCGCGACAGGCCGAAGCGCCCTGGATCGCGCTCGACCGCATCCTGAGGCAGGTGAAATGACGGACCGCGACGCGATCCTTATGGACGTTGCCGACCGCCTCGGCCACCGCTTTGCCAATATCCGGTTGCTTGACGAGGCTTTGACGCATGCAAGTTTTTCGGGCCCGGCGCGACCCGACAATGAGCGGCTGGAGTTTCTGGGCGACCGCGTGCTTGGCCTTGTCGTTGCCGAGACGCTTTGTGCGCGCCACCCTGAGGCGGCCGAGGGCGTGCTGGCGCCCCGGCTAAACGCGCTGGTGCGCAAGGAGACCTGTGCGGCCGTTGCCGGTGCGCTGGGGTTGGGCGATGCGATCCGCATGGGCCGCTCGGAAATGCTCTCGGGCGGGCGACGCAAACGGGCGATCCTGGGCGACACGATGGAGGCGGTAATTGCCGCGGTTCATCTCGATGGCGGGATCGACGCGGCGCGGCGGCTAATCCTGCGGCATTGGTCCGGGCAGTTTGCAAACGCGGATGCGCCTTTGAACGACGCTAAATCCCGGCTTCAGGAATGGGCGCAAGCGCGCGGGCAGCCGCCCCCCAGCTATGTCGAGACAGACCGTGTCGGGCCGGCGCATGCACCGCAATTTACCATTGAGGCGCGGCTTGCCAGCGGCGAACACGCGTTCGCCGAGGCGGGCACCAAGCGCGCCGCCGAGCAGGCCGCCG
The DNA here is from genome assembly GCA_039184655.1 of Pseudomonadota bacterium. Taxonomy (GTDB): domain Bacteria; phylum Pseudomonadota; class Alphaproteobacteria; order Rhodobacterales; family Rhodobacteraceae; genus J013. The sequence continues at coordinate 10,206 of JBCDAZ010000054.1, forward strand.
CGGCTGAGTTGCTTGGGCGGCTGGAGCCGGAGGCATGAGCGAGAGCGGCGCGGGCGTGCCCGCGGCGGCGGCGCCTAAGCGGTGCGGGTTCGTCGCGTTGATCGGCGAACCCAATGCCGGAAAATCGACCCTCCTCAACCGGCTGGTCGGCGCCAAAATCGCGATCGTGACCCATAAGGTGCAGACGACCCGGTTTCGCATCCGCGGCGTGGCGCTGGAGGGTGCGGCGCAGATCGTCTTTGTGGACACGCCCGGCCTGTTCCGCCCGCGCCGCAGGCTGGATCGCGCGATGGTGGCGGCGGCCTGGGGCGGGGCGGCCGATGCCGATATCGTGGCGCTTCTCGTCGAAGCGCAGCGCGGCATCACCGAGGGGGTCGAGGCGATCCTTGCGGGGATGGAGACGCGTCGGCCGGCGACGCCGATCCTAGTGATCAACAAGATCGACCGCGTGCGCCGTTCTGCTCTGCTGGCTCTGAGCGAGACCTTAAATGCGCGGCTCGATTTTGCCGCGACCTTCATGCTGTCGGCCGAGCGTGGCGACGGCGCTGCGGACCTCAAGCGCTGGCTGGGCGCGGCGCTGCCGAACGGGCCCTGGCACTATCCCGAAGACCAGATCGCCGACCTGCCCCTGCGGATGATTGCCGCCGAGATGACCCGCGAGCAGCTGATGTTGCGTCTGCATGAGGAGCTGCCCTATCAGCTGACCGTCGAGACCGAGGGCTGGGAGGAGCGGCGCGACGGGTCGGTGAAGATCGATCAGACGATCCTGGTGGCCCGCGACGGGCATAAGGGCATCGTGCTGGGTGCCGGAGGGGCGACGGTCAAGGATATCGGCGCCCGGGCCCGCGCCGCGTTAGAGCGGTTCTTGGAGCGGCGCGTGCATCTGTTCCTGCAGGTCCAGGTGCGCCCGAATTGGCAGGAAGAGCGTGCGCGTTACGGCGCTATGGGGCTCGACTTCGACGGCTAGCCCGCCAAAGCGGCGTATCCTACGGTAAAACCTCTATGCTATGTGTGTCGTGCCAACTGGTGATCCGTCGTTTCACAACCGCGCCAGGGACAACGCCTTTGCCAAGCAGCCGGCATCTGCGGGGTCGAGGGCGGCCCAGCCCGCCATGCGGCCCCGAAACCAACTGCGCTGACGCTTGGCATATTGGCGGGTCGCGGTAATTGCGGCGGTGCGCGCCGCCTGCAACGTCGTTTCGCCTTTCAAAACGCGTGCCAGATCCCGCGCACCCAGCGCTTGCATCGCGGGAAGCGCCGGGTCGCGCCCCAAATGCCGGCGGACCTCGTTAAGGGCGCCGTCGGCGAGCATTGCGTCAAAGCGGCGCGCGATGCGGGCGTTCAACCAGCCCGGCTCGGGCCGCAGAACCAGCCGTGTCGCATCTGTGATCAGCGGGGGCGGGGTCCGAGCCTGCCAAGCCGCCAGGCCGCAGCCCGTCGCTTCCAAAACCTCCCAAGCGCGCTGCAGCCGCATCGGGTTCTTGCGGTCCAGCCCGGCGAGCGTTGCCGGATCGCGCCGCGCGAGCGCCGCGATCAGCCCATCGACGCCGGCTGCGCGCCGGAGCGCATCGCCCCGCGCGCGGATTTCTGCCGGCACCGGCGGGATCGCGGCCAGCCCCTCGGTCAGCGCCAAGAAGTATAAGCCAGTTCCGCCGACGATAATCGCGCGGTGCGGCCCGGCAAGCAGCGGTTCGAGCGCGCGCAGCCAATGCCCTGCAGACCAGGCGGCGTCCATCGCCACAATCCCGTAAAGGGCATGCGGCACAGCGGCCTCTGCAACGGCGGCCGGGCGCGCGGTCAGAACCTGCCAGCCATCATAGACCTGCAACGCATCGGCATTGATCACCATCCCGCCGGTCTCGCGCGCCAAGGCCAGCGCCAGGGCCGATTTGCCCGATGCGGTCGGCCCGGCCAGCAGGATCGGCCGGGTCACGCTGCCTGCATCGCGCGGGCGAGCGCTGCGGCGAGTCGCGCGTTTTCACGCACCAACGCGATGTTGGCCGCCAGCGCTCGTCCCTGCGTCGCCGCGCCGATCCGGGCCAGCAGATACGGTGTCACCGCTTTGCCCGAAATCCCCGCCGCTTTCGCCTCGGCAATGGCGGCGTCGATCACCGGCGCGATCTCGGCGGCCGGGATCTCGGCCCCGGCAGGGATCGGGTTGACCACCAACAGCCCGCCGGAAAGACCCAGACGGCAGCGCATCTTTTGCATCGCTGCGATCGCGTCCGCGCTGTCGGCCCGCAGCGGTACGGCCAGGCCGCTGTCGCGCGACCAAAAGGCCGGCAATTCCGCCGTGCGGTAGCCGCAGACCGGCACGCCCAGCGTTTCAAGCATCTCGAGCGTTTTGGGCAAGTCTAGGATCGCTTTGGCGCCGGCAGAAACCACCGTGACCGGTGTGCGGGCAAGCTCCTGTAGGTCGGCCGATACATCGAAGCTGTACTCGGCGCCCCGATGCACGCCGCCAATGCCGCCCGTGGCAAAGACGCCGATGCCGGCAAGATGGGCGCAGATCATGGTGGCTGCAACGGTGGTGGACCCTGTTGCCCGACAGACGATGGCCTGGGCCAGATCGGCGCGGGAGAGTTTTTTGACGTCTTTTGTTGCGGCGAGACCCGCCAGCGCATCCGCGTTGAGCCCAACATGGATGGCGCCTGCCAGAACCGCAATTGTGGCCGGTACGGCCCCTTCGGCCCGCACATCCGCCTCGACCGCGCGGGCGGTGGCGAGGTTTTCGGGCGTTGGCATGCCATGCGTGATGATCGTGCTTTCCAGCGCGACGATCGGGCGCCCGGCGCGCTGCGCCGCGCGGATCTCGTCGGTCAGGACCAGCGGTAAGCTCATAGCGGGTGCTGCATGCTGCGGGCGGCGGCCGCAAAACCGGCCTGAAACTGTGCCTCCACGCCCTGAAAGGGATCGCGCCGGCAGGCAAGGAAGCCGGCAACGAACGCGTCGCCCGCGCCCAATGTCGAGCCTTGGCGCGCCGGTGGGACGGCGCAATGCGAAAGACCGTCGATGCTGGTGTAGGCTGCCGCCGCCGGTCCGGCGGTTACCACTGCGGTACCGGTCAGGGCCGCCAGCGCGCGGGATGCGTCCAGGCTGTTCTCGAAGCGCTTCTCGCAAAGCGCCTCGGCCTCGGCAAGATTGGCAAAAACTAGGATTTCGCCCGCGCCCGCGCCGATCTCGATCCCCGCGATCAACGCATGAAGCGACGTCGCTTTGGCAGGGCTCGCCGCGACCAGAGCAATCTCGCGCGGGAATGCTTCGGCGAAGGGCAGGGCGGCAGCGACGCTATCGGGCAGATTGCCGTCGAGCACGACCATTGCCGCCCCGGCGACGGCCGAGCGCCAGGATGCAAGCAAGGCCGGACCGGCCGCATCCAAGGCCCGACAATCGGCCACGGCGGCAAAGAGCGCGCCGTCCGGCCCTTCGATGGCAAGGTAGCGGTCGGTCGCCTCTGCGCGGTGGAGGTATCGCGTGCCGATCCCACCCGCCTCGATCGCGCCGATCAGCGCGGCGCCATCGCCATCGCGCCCGATCGAGGCGATAAGCTCGACCGGCAGGCCGGCCTCGGCCATGCCGGCCGCGATGTTGAACGCCACCCCGCCGGGACGCCGGACGATCCGCCCGGGCAAATCGTCGCCCGGTTGGGGGGCTGCATCGCTGCGCGCCACACAATCCCAATGGGCCGATCCGATAACGTGAACCTCATCCATATGCCGACTGTCCGGTTTGATCGGTCGCGATGCAACCGTTGCAAGCCAGCCCCTTGCCATTCCCTGCAGGGCAGGCTATGCCGCGCCGCAATATCGCAGGCAAGGCTCGGGCTGCAAGCGGGAGACATCCGCTGGGGTCCACCGGTTGGGGCGCAGGCCCCTCTCCTTGCCGAGGACGAAACCGGAAAGGATATGTGCAGATGTCTCTGCCAGAATTTTCTTTGCGCCAGCTTCTCGAAGCCGGGGTGCATTTCGGCCACCAGACGCATCGCTGGAACCCGCGCATGGGGCCCTACATCTACGGCCAGCGCAACGGGATCCACATCTTCGATCTCACCCAAACCGTGCCGCTGCTCGACGCGGCGCTGCAGGCGGTGCGCGACACCGTCGCCAAGGGCGGGCGGGTGCTCTTTGTGGGGACCAAACGCCAGGCGCAGCGCGCGGTCGCGGATGCGGCTGAACGCTCGGCGCAGTATTTTATGAATCACCGCTGGCTTGGCGGGACGCTGACCAATTGGAAAACGGTCTCGAACTCGATTTCGCGGCTGCGGGCCATCGACGAGCAGCTTGAGGGCGGCGCGGCCGGTATGACGAAGAAGGAGCGCCTGAATGTCGAGCGCGAGCAGACCAAGCTGACAGCCTCGCTGGGCGGCATTCGCGAGATGGGTGGCGTTCCGGACTTGCTGGTCGTCATCGACACTAACAAGGAATCGCTCGCCGTCAAAGAGGCTAACAAGCTCGGCATCCCGGTGGTTGCCGTGCTCGATACCAACTCTTCGCCCGACGGCGTGGACTATCCAATCCCCGGCAATGACGACGCTGCTCGGGCGATCGCGCTCTACTGCGATCTGGTGGCGCGTGCCGCGTTGGACGGGATGGCCGCGCAGATGGGCGAGGCCGGTTTCGATATGGGCGAGATGGCGGAGGGTCCGATCGACGAGCCTGCCCTGAACGTGCCAGAGACCGCACCCGAGACCGAAAAAGCACCAGCCGCTGGGCCAGCCACCGATCCGGCCGCTGAGTCGGTCCCAGCGCCGGATACGGCGACAGATGCGGTGACGGAGCCTGCCGATGTGGTCTCGGCCGCGAGCAACGCGACCCCTGCCTGAGCGCCCCAAGAGACCCCCTTGCGACGCCAACGTCCCATGAGGTGCGGTGCCGCGTCGAAGCAAAGCCCGGGGATTCGAGCCGAAGTGAGGTCGCGCATCGGGGATCGCCCCGACGCGCGTTGCAAGGAGAAAAGCGATGGCAGTCACCGCTGCAATGGTCAAAGAGCTGCGCGACAGCACCGGCGCCGGCATGATGGATGCCAAGAAGGCGCTGACCGAAACGGACGGCGATATGGAGGCCGCCATCGACTGGCTGCGCACGAAAGGCCTCGCCAAAGCCGCCAAGAAGGCTGGTCGGACCGCCGCCGAAGGGCTGGTCGCCGTTAAGACTGCGGCGGGTGTAGGCGTGGCCGTGGAGGTCAATTCGGAGACCGATTTCGTGGCGCGCAATGCCGAGTTTCAGGCGCTGGTCGGCCAGATCGCCGATATCGCGCTGGGCTGCGCCGGTCTTGACGCGCTCAAGCGCGCTGATGCGGGCAACGGTCAGACGGTCGAGCAGCTTGTCGCCGCGAAAGTCGCGACCATCGGCGAAAATCTATCACTGCGCCGCATGGCCCGTGTCGAGGGCGAGAGCGTCGCGAGCTATGTTCACAATGCGGTTGCCGGTGGTATGGGCAAAATCGGTGTTGTGGTGGCGATGACCGGCGCGGATGGTGGGCTCGGCAAGCAGGTCGCTATGCATGTCGCGGCGACCAATCCGCAATCGGTTACCGAGGCCGACCTCGATCCGACCCTTGTCGATCGCGAAAAGCAGGTGCTGACCGAGCAGGCCAGAGCGTCCGGCAAGCCCGATGCCGTGATCGAAAAGATGATCGTGGGGCGGATGAAGAAGTTCTACGAGGAAGTCTGCCTCTTGCACCAGAAATTCGTGATCAACCCGGATGTCACTGTTGCGCAAGCCACCAAAGAGGCGGGTGTGACGGTAACGGGTATGGCCCGGCTTGAGGTGGGCGAGGGCATCGAGAAGGAAGACGAGGATTTTGCCGCCGAGGTGGCCAAAACCATGGGTGGCTGAGGGCCGGAGCCGCGCGCGGCAGGACACCCCAGAGGCATAGGTCGCGCCGCGTCGACAACGTTGGGCCGTTTTGTAGGGTCCGCGTTTGCGACCCTTCTGCGTGCCGCCGCACCGGGTCTTTCGGCGGTCTCTTCGATCCTTTACGCCCTCTCTCTAAGGGTGGTGTCTGAGCCTTACTGGCCGCTCGGCAATGCCAAAAGACGTTCGGCAATGCCAAAAGACGGGCGACGATGTCGAAAAGACGGGCGGCAATGCTAAAAGACGGGCGGGTGCGGTCAGACGACTCTGCTCCGCCCGGCAGCGCAGGCACGGCGTTTTTTGCAGCTCTACCGCCTCATGATAGCGGTCTTGCTGCTTGCCAGCCCTGCCGCAGCTCTGGCGTCGCCGCCCGGTCTGGCCTATTTACAGTTGGGTTCGGCGCGCGCCCTGCTGGGCCTCGTCAGCGGTGTGCTGATCGGTGCGCACATGGGCTGGCGGACCGCGCTTTGCGCGAAGGCCGGGCTCTGCACGACCGGCCCGTTTCTTTACAGCTGGAGACCGGCAAGAACCTACCGGGGGCCGCGGTGGTGTGATTCACTGACCGCGACGGATCGGGAGGTGTGACCATGCGGTAGGCGGGACTGTTCGGGCTCTCGGAGCATCTGGAGCGGCTGAGTAAGGATGGTGACCCGCTGGAGGTGCTCGAGGCGACGGTGGATTTCGAGGATTTCCGGCCCTGGCTGGTGGAGGGGCTCGGCTATGGTGACGGCTCGAAGGGCGGGCGGCCACCGTTCGATCCGGTCTCGATGTTCAAGAGGAGTGTCAGGAACTCTGTGTATCGGCCGCCGGCCCGTTTCCATTTGATCGCCGTCAGCCGCCCATCGGGGAGAAGCGATCTTCGAACAGTATGGCGAACTGGTTGACCGCTGTCAGCCGCCCTCTGACCGAGCGCGAGGTTTTCTCGTGGCCGCGGATCGCCAGGTCGATCGGCTTCTCAGCGGCATCCTCGGA
>JBCDAZ010000055.1:0-16998 GCA_039184655.1 Pseudomonadota bacterium
CGCAGTCAGGGTCATACTGGTCTTGGTCATCGGGGGCGCCGTCTGGTCCGTCGTAGACGTCGCCAAACGCCACCGCGACCATACAGCGCGAGGGCCAACCCACTGACCCCGCGAACACCCGCTGAATTTCCACCACCTGCTCGGTCGCTAGCTCTCGGTATCGCGATGATCGCCCACCTCCTCGCCCCTCATCGAGCCATGATCTGGATCATGTCGCACCGCGCCATCTGTCAGCGAAGCTTCACCTGCGCAGCTTGCGGCCGCGGCTTCTGCCGGTCTTTGCCGTCTGCTAGGCTGTCAGCGAGAGCAGGCTTGGTCGTCGGAAAGGAACTCGGGTGCCGATGCGCATGAAGGACCAACCCCAGCCTTGCGTTCATGCAAGAGGGCATGCCCGAGGCGTTTGCGGCGCTTACCGCGGTTTACAAAAACACCCTTCCCTTGCGGCGCACGCAAAAAACCCCTGCGGCCCCGGACAGGCGGCACCCAACAGCACAGGACGCGCATGACAAACGCTGCCCTTATCGCCCGCTTCCGCGAAATCTGCGGGAAAAAGCATGTCCTCACCAACCCGCGCGCGATGGCGCGATTCTGCAAGGGCTACCGCTCGGGCGAGGGTCAGGCCATCGCTGTCGTGCGTCCCGGCACGCTCTTGGAGCAATGGCATGTGCTGCAGGCTGCGGTTGCCGCCGACAAGATCGTCATCATGCAGGCCGCCAATACCGGGCTTACCGAAGGCTCCACCCCCAAAGGCAGTTACGATCGTGAGGTGGTCATCCTGTCGACCAACCGGATGGACCAGATCCAGCTGCTCGATGGGGGCCGCCAGATCCTCAGCTTTCCCGGCGCCACACTCTTCAAGCTCGAAAAACTCCTCGATCCGCTCGGCCGGCAGCCCCATTCCGTCATCGGCTCTAGCTGCATCGGCGCCTCGATCATTGGCGGCGTTTGCAACAATTCCGGCGGCGCGCTGATCGAGCGAGGCCCCAGCTACACCGAGCTGTCGCTTTTTGCGCAGGTTACCGAAACCGGCATCGAGCTCGTCAACCATCTTGGCATCGACCTCGGCCGAACCCCCGAAGAAATCCTCACCCGTCTAGAGACCGGCCAGTTCACTGCGGCCAATATCGAGGCCACCAACAAAAAGGCGTCCGACATCAGCTATGGCGAGCGCGTGCGCGATGTCGACGCCGACAGCCCCGCCCGTTTCAACGCCGACAAGCGTCGGCTTTACGAGGCTTCGGGTTGTGCAGGCAAGCTTGCCGTTTTCGCCGTGCGTCTGGATACCTACGCCAAGAACGACCGCGAGCAGACCTTTTACATCGGCACCAACGACACCGGGGTTTTGGGAAGCCTGCGCCGCAAGATCCTTGCCAGCTTTACCCATCTGCCCGTCTCGGGCGAGTATCTGCATGCCGATTGCTACGACATGTCCGCGCGCTACGGCAAAGACACGCTGGTGATGATCGACAAGCTCGGCACCGACCGCCTGCCGAGCTTCTTTGCTCTCAAGGGCGCAATCGACGCGCGGCTCAACAAGGTTCCGTTCCTGCCCCAAAACCTTACCGATCACGTGATGCAGACGCTGTCGCGGATCTGGCCCGGGGTCTTGCCCAAGCGCATGACGGCCTTTCGCAAACGCTACACCCACCACCTGATCCTTAAAATGAAGGATGGCGGCATCGAGGAAGCGCAGGGGTTTCTAAAGCGCCATTTCGCACAGAATGAGGGGGCGTTTTTCGCCTGCACCCCGCGCGAGGCGAAGCTGGCGGGACTCCACCGCTTCGCTGCCGCCGGCGCGGCCATCCGCTATCAAAATGTCCATTCCCGCAAGGTAGCGGACATCCTTGCCCTCGATATAGCCTTGCGGCGCAACGATCCCGACTGGTTCGAGGTGCTGCCGCCCGAAATCGATGCCCAGATCAGCCACAAGCTCTATTACGGACATTTTTTCTGTCACGTGCTTCACCAAGACTACATCGTGAAAAAGGGGGCCGATCCGCAAGCGCTCAAGGCGCAGATGCTAGAGATCCTCGATCGACGCGGGGCCGAGTATCCGGCCGAACATAATGTGGGCCATCTTTATCACGCCAAGCCCGACCTTGCCGCCTTCTACCGCAGCATCGATCCCACGAACGCGCTCAACCCAGGGCTTGGAAAAATGAGCCGCCAGAAGAATTACGCCTGACGCGCGGCCGCGGTGACCGCTGCGAGCCGCCGGCGCGGCAGTTACGCGGCCGCACAGGCGCTGCGCAGGGCCGCCGCGGCCGCGCCCTACATGCCGGCAGCCTTATCTTCGCCGGACTGGGCAGCGTAGATCGAGCTGTAGCCCCCCGACCAGTCCGGCGGGATCTGGCAGGGGCGCGGGTCGTGATGCGCCCATCGCACCGGCGCCCCGCGCACAAGCGCATAGCTGTTGCGCGTGGGCTGGGGATGCGCGGTGTAAGGCTTTGCATCTGCCGAGGTGAAGCAATTCAGCAGAAGCGGCCGGGGGATCGGGTTCTTGGAGGATGGCGAGTAGTGCAGGGTGCGCGCATTGTGGATCGTGATCGAACCGGCCTTACCCGTCATGTACTCGACGCGCGACATATCGACCCCCGCGGCATCCTCATCGGACAGCATACCGGTCCAGATTCCGCGTGCATCGTACTGGTCATACAGATCCTCGTCATGCGACCCCTTGAGGGCTGCCAGGGGGCCATTCGACATGTCGGTATCGGCCAGGTAGCACCCGATCGTGATCACGTTGTAATTCGTATGCGGGAAGAACTGGATGTCCTGATGCCACTTCACCGTATCTGACGCGTCGAACCATTTGAAGTTCAGCTTGGAGTGGTGGAAGACGACGTTGGGTCCGACCAGATCCGCGGCGACATCGGCCATCAGCCCGGTCGCAAAGTCCCAATAGGCCGCATGCTGGATGTCGGGCGATTTCAGGCGCCGCAGCACCGGATTGTCCGGCGCATGGCCAGGTCCGATGTCAAAGATGTCGTCCGACGCGGAAACCGAACGGCTCCGGTCCTGAAAATCCGCCGTCACCGCCTGTAATTCGGTCAGCATGTCCTTCGGCACGATCTCGGCGAGCGAGACAAAACCATCGGTAAAGTATTTTTGGCGCTGCGCTAGGGTGAGAACGCGCGCGGGTTGGGCAAGGATCGCCTCGGGTGTCATCGTTTCCTCCTTTGGCTGAGGCCCAGGCCAAGGTTCGGGCCCCGGATCGGGCCCTGCATCAGGCTCTGAACTCCTGCTGTGCGGCATCCGAGTAAACGGCCCGGCGCAGCCGGTCGGAACTGTCCGCGTGCTTGGCCAGGGCTGCTGCATCGAGATCGGCGGCGGGTCCGTCCATCAAATCGAAATGCCCGAAGGCGTCGCGGCCGCGCACCAGCACCGCGGCATCGCGCAGCTTGGTCTGGCGCACGCTGGTGGGAATGTAGCGGATGGCCAGACCGATGCGGCGGTCTTCGGTGGTGTTGGGATGCGAGCCATGCGCAAGCAGAACGTGGTGCAGCGAAAACTCTCCGGCCCGCAGCGGCACATTCCGCGCTGCATCCTCATCGACCTCGACCGCAATCTCTTGGCCGCGGGTCAGAAGGTTGTTCGCGTGAAAAGTATCGGCGTGTGCGATTTGCCCGTCCTTATGCGAGCCGGGCAGGAACTTCATGGCACCCGAGGCGACCGGCGCGTCCGACAAAGCGATCCAGGCGGTGACGATCCGGTCATGCGGCTCCAGCCCCCAATAGGTGGCGTCCTGATGCCAGGACACGAAATCGGGCGTCTTGGCCTCCTTGATAAAGAAATTGGTGACCCAGCAGAGGATGTCGGGGCCGATGACATCCTCGACCCGGTCGAGGATCCCCTGGTTGCGGATGATCTCATCGGCCCAGGTGAACAAAAGATGCGTCTGATGGCGCCATTTATGCTGCAGCGGTCCGCCATGCGCCGCCTCATGCGCTTCGAGCCGGTCGCGATAGCCGCGCGCCGCCTTGGTCGACATCGCCCGGAACGGGAAGGCGAACCCGTCGCGGTCGTAGACTTCCTTCAATGCTGCGCCATCGAGCATGTCAGCCTTCCTCAAGCAAGCGGGCAAAGGTCTCTGCCTCATGGGGTTTCATTCGGTAGCTGTGATCGGCATCGGGAAAGACGCCGGCGCGAACTTCGGCGGCGTAGTCGGCAAAGGCTTGCGTCGCGATCTGTGCGACATTGGCGTAACGTTTGGCGAATTTCGGCTTGAAGCTGTCGAAGGCGCCGATGAGATCGTAACCGTTGAGAAGCTGGCAGCTGCCGGCCGCCCCGGCCCCGATCGAGAAGGTAAAGATCGACACGGCCTCGTCCACGGCCTTGCCCACCTCATATGGCATCGCCTCGATCTCCAGCCCGACCGCGCCGGCCGCCTCGATTGCCCGGGCATTGTCGACGATCGCCATCGCCTGGTCCGCCGTGCGTCCCTGCATCTTGAAGCCGCCCATCAGATGCACCCGGTGCGGCAATAGGCCGACATGGCTCATGACCGGCACGCCGGCATCGGCAACCGCCTTGATGACATCGACCATCTCGCGCCCGCCCTGCAGCTTGACGGCGTCCGCACCGCCCTCCTTCATCAGCCGCAGCGCATTCGCAACCGCGATGGCGGGCGTTGCGTAAGAGCCGTAAGGCATCGAGACGAGGCAGAGCGTGTCGGGCGCGCCGCGCCGTACGGCCTGGCAGTGATCGATCATCTGATCCACCGTCATTGCCAGCGTGTTGGCATGCCCGTGCAACGTCATGCCAAGGCTGTCGCCAACGCCAAGAACATCGACCCCCGCGCGCTGCGCCCAGGCCGCGGTCAGCGCCTCGCCCACCGCGACCATAACAAGCCGCCTACCGGCCGCTTTGCTGGCGGCAAGGTCCGGTATTGTCAGCCGCTGCGGCGTCTGATCCACGCAATCCTCCCCGGTTGCACGCCTTTGCGCGCGCCTCTTATCTGCGGAAAAAGGATGACGCTCAGAGGCATCGGGTGCAAGGCAGAACTGACTGCCCCGCTTGTAGAGCGCCGGTCAAGGGCCGCCGGTCAAATAACACCGGTCGGCGTACCGCCACGGCCAAGGCGCCCGCGACGGGACGCGCGGGACGGGGCGCGCGGGACGGGACGCGCGGGACGGGGCGCATGGGACGGGGCGCATGGGACGAGACCCCCGGTACGTGGCGCATGGGACGGGGCGCCCGCGACGAGACGCCGACCCATGACGCCAGGCGCTTGACAGCCGGGTATGCTGCGGCGCATCACCGGGGACATGAGCGGCGTGCCCGGGCGGCGGCCCAGGCGGCGCAAACGGGCTGCGTTCCGGGCAGCCGCGCGACCGTTGAGGGGCATACATCCGCGATGGCGATCCATGCAAGCATCCATCATCTCACGCGGTATCGCTATGACCGCCCTGTAACGCTGGGTCCGCAGGTGATCCGCCTGCGCCCTGCCCCGCACAGCCGCACGCGGGTGATTTCGCACTCGCTGAAGGTCTCGCCGGGCGGGCATTTCGTGAACCACCAGCAAGACCCCTATGGCAACTGGCTGGCGCGCTTCGTGTTTCCAGAACCGGTCCGGTCACTGCGCATCGAGGTCGATCTTGTTGCCGACATGACGGTCTACAACCCCTTCGATTTCTTTGTCGAGGACAGCGCCGAGTTCTGGCCCTTCACATACCCTGAGGACCTCACCGAGGATCTGGTCATCTATCGCCGTGCCGAACCGGCGGGCCCGCGTCTAGCTGCGCTGCTGGCCGAGATCCCCCGCACGCGCATGCGCAGCATCGACATGCTGGTGGGGCTGAACGCGCGGCTTGCCAAGGACGTAGCGTATATCATCCGCATGGAGCCCGGCGTTCAGACGCCTGAGCAAACGCTGGCCCGAGGCCAGGGCTCGTGCCGCGATTCAAGCTGGCTGCTCGTGCAGCTTTTGCGCCATCTGGGCTTTGCCGCGCGCTTTGTCTCGGGCTATCTCATCCAGCTCAAGCCCGATCTGAAGGCGCTGGACGGGCCGGCCGGGACCGATCACGATTTTACCGATCTACATGCCTGGGCCGAGGTCTATCTGCCCGGCGCGGGCTGGGTTGGGCTCGACCCGACCAGCGGGCTGCTCACCGGCGAAAGCCACATCCCCCTGGCGGCCACCCCGCATTACCGCAACGCCGCCCCGATCTCGGGCATGGCGAGCGCGGCAGAGGTGACGTTCGAGTTCGATATGCAGGTGCGTCGGGTCGCCGAGCATCCGCGGATTACGAAACCCTTCTCCGAGGAGGCCTGGACGCGGCTGAACGCGCTGGGGCGCACCGTTGACGCGCGACTGGCCGCGGGGGATGTGCGGCTGACCATGGGCGGCGAGCCGACTTTCGTGTCGATCGACGATTATGAAAGCGAGGAGTGGAACGCCGACGCCGTCGGCCCGACAAAGCGCGGTCTGGCCGACCGCTTGATCCGACGGCTGCGCGCGCGTTTTGCCCCCAACGGGTTTCTGCATTATGGGCAGGGCAAGTGGTATCCTGGCGAGACGCTGCCGCGCTGGACCTTCTCGCTTTACTGGCGCGGCGATGGCAAGCCGATCTGGACCGACGCTGCGCTGATTGCCGATGAGCGGACTGATACGGGCGCCGGGCCGGCCGAGGCGGCAACCTTCCTGCAGGGTATGGCGCGGTTTCTGTCCCTGCCCGAAGGGATGGTTCAGCCCGTCTATGAGGATCCCGGCGAGTGGCTGTTGCGCGAAGCCCGCCTGCCGGACAATGTCACCCCGGAAAACTCCGAGCTTGAGGATGCCGAGGCCAGGGCGCGCATCGCGCGGGTGTTCGAACGGGGCCTGACCCAACCCGCCGGCCATGTCCTGCCGATCCAGCGCTGGCAGGGCCGGGCGGGGGCCGGCTGGCGCTCGGAAGTTTGGCGGACCCGGCGTGGCCATCTTTTCCTGGTGCCGGGCGACAGCCCGGCGGGCTTCCGGCTTCCTATCGCCGCCCTGCCCCACATCCCGCCTTCCCAATACCCATACCACTACATTGTCGATCCCTCGACGCCCGTCGGACCATTGCCGGACTTCGCACAGCCCGCAGAAATCTCTCCATCGGCAGACGCCGCTCCGGATGCTGTGGCGACGCCCACCGCGCAGCGCACACAACCGGTCGCGGAAAGCCGCATGGCCCCTGCCGGACAGGATGTGCGCGGGCAGATAGCGCCCGAGCCCGGCGCAGGGCCTGCGGGCGGGGCGGTGCGCACGGCCCTTGCGGTCGAGCCGCGCGATGGGCGGCTTTGCATTTTCGTCCCCCCGGTCAGCGCGGCCGAGGATTATCTGGAGCTTGTCGCAGCGGCAGAGGCGACGGCGCGCGATATGGGCCTTGCCGTTCATATCGAAGGCTACACTCCACCATCCGACCCGCGCCTCAACGTCATTCGGGTGGCACCCGACCCGGGCGTGATCGAGGTCAATATCCACCCCGCAGAGGATTGGGAGGAATGCGTCGCCACGACCGAAGCGGTCTATGCCGAAGCGCGGGAGACCCGTCTTGGGGCAGACAAGTTTATGATCGACGGCAAGCATTGCGGCACAGGTGGCGGCAACCATGTCGTGGTGGGCGGCGCGACACCCGCAGACAGCCCGTTTCTGCGTCGTCCCGACCTTCTGCGTAGCCTCATTCTGATCTGGCAGCGGCATCCGTCGCTGAGCTATCTGTTCTCCGGTCTCTTTATCGGACCGACCAGCCAGGCGCCGCGGATCGACGAGGCACGCCACGACACGCTTTACGAGCTGGAGACGGCGCTTGCCCAGATGCCGGCCCCGGGCGAGGGGGCGACACCGCCACCCTGGCTCGTCGATCGGCTTTTGCGCAACATCCTGGTCGATGTTACCGGCAACACGCACCGCGCGGAGATCTGCATCGACAAACTCTTCTCGCCCGACGGTCCGACCGGCCGGTTGGGGCTGGTCGAGTTCCGCGGCTTCGAGATGCCGCCCGATGCTCGAATGAGCCTCGCCCAGCAGCTTTTGATCCGGGCGCTGATCGCGCGGTGCTGGGAGAGGCCGATTACCGGAACCCCGGTGCGCTGGGGCACCGCGCTGCATGATCGCTTCATGCTGCCCCATATGGTCTGGGAGGATTTTCTGGACCTTCTGCGCGACCTGCGCGAGCACGGGTTCGACCTCGACCCGGTCTGGTTTGAGGCGCAGGCCGAGTTTCGCTTTCCCTTTTGCGGTCAGGTGACCTATGAGGGCGCGCATCTGGAACTGCGCCAGGCGCTGGAGCCTTGGCATGTGATGGGCGAGGTCGGCGCCATCGGCGGGACGGTGCGCTACACCGACAGCTCGGTCGAGCGGTTGCAGGTCAAGCTGTCGACGACGACGCCGGAGCGATATCTGGTTGCCTGCAACGGCCGACGCGTGCCGCTAAGCCAGACCGGGTCCGCGGGGACGGCGGTCGGCGGGGTGCGGTTCAAGGCCTGGCAGCCGGCCATCGGGATGCACCCGGCCTTGCCGGTAAACGCCCCGCTCACCTTCGATGTCTTCGATATCTGGTCGGGCCGCGCGCTGGGTGGATGCGTCTATCACGTGGCCCACCCCGGGGGGCGTAGCTATGACAGCTTTCCGGTCAATGGCAATGAAGCCGAAGCACGGCGCCTTGCCCGGTTCGAGCCGAATGGGCATGTCCCCGGGCGGTACTGGCCGGCCGAGGAGCGCCCGCATCCAGAGGCGCCAATGACGCTCGACCTTCGCCGCGCGCCGGGGTTCTGAGCCTTGGGCACGCTGTCCAAGACCGGCGCCGACCGCCGCGCCGCGCTGCTGGCGGGCTATACGCCTCGGCCGGGCATGCCCGACGAGCTGATCGCGGCCGATGGCGATATCCGCCCGGTCTGGCGGCCGTTCATCGATGCGCTTTCCCAGCTGCCCGTCGAGGAGATCGACCGCCGGTTTCGGCGCGGCAGCCAGTATCTGCAAGATGCCGGCGTTTTTTACCGCCAGCATGGCAAAACGGCGGTGTTGGAGCGCGAATGGCCGCTGAGCCATATTCCCATGCTGCTGCCCGAAGGCGAGTGGCAGGTGATCACCGATGCGCTGATCCAGCGCGCCGAGCTACTCGAACGCGTCTTGGCCGATCTCTACGGTCCAGGCACGCTGGTACGCAGCGGGATGCTGCCGGCCGAGCTGGTCGCGGGCAATCCGGAATGGCTGCGCCCGCTTTTGGGCGTCACCCCGGCATCGGGTCATTTCTTGCACTTCGTTGCCTTTGAGATCGGCCGCAATCCCGACGGCTCCTGGTTCGTGCTCGGAGACCGGACCGAGGCCCCTTCGGGCGCCGGTTTCGCGCTCGAAACCCGGGTCGCGACAATGCGCGTCTTTGCCGAACCCTTTCCGCGCTTTCATGTCCATCGCCTGGCCGGCTTCTTCCGCAGCCTGCGCGAAACGCTGCAGGGCCAGCCCGGGGCCCGGACCGGACGCAGCGCCATTCTGACCCCTGGACCGGGCACCGAGACCTATTACGAGCATGCCTATATCGCGCGCTATCTGGGTCTGATGCTGCTTGAGGGCGAAGATCTGATCGTTGAGAACGGGCAGACCATGGTGCGGACCGTTTCGGGTCCCAAACCGGTCAGCACCCTATGGCGCCGGCTCGATGCAAGCTTTGCCGATCCGCTGGAGCTCGATGGCGGCTCGCAGCTCGGCACACCCGGCCTGCTGGGCGCAATCCGCTCGGGCCAGCTCAATATGGTCAATGCGCTGGGCAGCGGTCTGTTGCAGACCCGAGCGTTTCTGGCCTTTCTGCCGGCGATCTGCCGCAGCCTGTTGGGCGAGGCGCTCAAAATGCCCAACATCGCCACCTGGTGGTGCGGCCAGCCGGCCGAACGGGCCCATGTGCGCGAGAATGCCGGCAAGATGATGATCAGCCGCGCTCTTAGCACCGATCTGCCCTTCGAGATGGACAATGCCACCGCGCTTGGGGGGCAGACGCCGGAAGGATGGACCGGCGCGCTGCCGGCCTGGATCGAGGCCGAGGCTGGCGCGCTGGTGGGCCAAGAGGCGGTGACGTTGTCGACCGCACCGGCCTGGGTTGACGGGCACCTTCAGCCGCGCCCGGCAATGCTACGGGTCTTTGCCGCCCGCGATGTGTCGGGCTGGCGCATTATGCCCGGCGGCTACGCTCGGATCGGCTCCAGCACCGATGCGACAGCGCTTGGCATGCGCAAAGGCGGTCGGGTCGCCGATGTCTGGGTGGTGTCGGACGCGCCTGTCCCGCAGATCAGCCTCACCCCGCCCTCCGGGCCGGTGCGGCGGATCTTTACCGGCCAGCTTCCCAGCCGCGCGGCCGAGAACCTCGCCTGGCTGGGCCGGTATGTCGAGCGGGCCGAGGAGGCCGTGCGGATGCTGCGCGCCTACCACACCCGCCTCGACGAGACGGGGCGTGCAGACGACCCCCGCGTCGCCAGGCTGGCGGCGCATCTCGACCGGCTGGGCATTGGCGTGAGCGAGCCGGTGCCGCATGCGCTGCGCCAGCAGATCGAGGCGGCCCGACGCTGCGCGGGCCGGCTGCGCGACCGGTTGGCCGACGATGCGATGAACGCTCTGCGCGATCTCGCTTTGGCCATCGAGGTCGAGGCGGATGCGGCCGCCGGCACCGACACGGCGCGGGCGATGGGTCTGTTGCTACGCCGCACCGCGAGCTTCAGCGTTCTGGTGCACGACTATATGCACCGCTCGACCGGCTGGCGCTTTCTTAACACAGGCCGGGCGTTGGAGCGGGCGATCGGCATGACACGCATCCTGGCCGATTTTGCCGCTGCCGACGCGCCGGAGGGCAGCCTCGACATTGCCGTGGAGCTGGGCGAGAGCGTCATCACCCACCGGCGTCGCTACCTTTTGACCACGACCCGCGATACGGTCGTAGATTTGCTCGCCCTGGACGCAAACAACCCCCGCTCGATCCGGTTTCAGGCCAGCGTACTGCGCCGGATCATCGCAGAACTGCCCGCCGCGGATGTCAACGGGACCCTCGCGCCGGCCGCGGCGGCTGCGCTGAAGCTGGAGACGGATCTGAGTATTGCGCAGCCCGAAGAGGTCGATGATGCCATGCTTGGCGCCACCGAGATTGCGCTGCAGCGGGTCTTCGAGATGCTCTCCGAGACCTATCTTCGCTAGGCCATGCTTTATGATGTCAGGCTTACGCTGTCCTACCGCTACGCCTCCAAGGCGTTGAACGCGCGCAACCTTTTGCGGGTGATGCCGGCGCAGCGCAGTGGCGTGCAACGGGTGATCGCGGGCAGCCTGACGGCGGATCCGACACCGGGCGAGCGCACCGACCGAAGCGATTTCTTTGGCAATGCAGTGACTGAGCTTCGCTTCGACCAGGCGCTTAAAACGCAGCGTTTTCACCTCTCAGCCCGGGTCGAAAGGCTGGCCCGTCCCACAGAGCTCGACCTCTCCGCCCGGCTCACCGATCTGCCCCGGATTCTTCGCGAGACCGGATCGCTGTCGCCCGAAGCCCCGTCGCATTTTCTGGCACCCAGCCCGGCAGTGCCCACGGTCAAGGACATCGCGGCCTATGCCCGCGCGCAGACAGCCCGGGCCGGCACCGTGTTAGAAGCGGTTGCGGCGCTGGGCAGTGCGATCCGCCGCGATATGCGTTTTGACAACGCAGCAACCGAGGTCGATACGCCCGTCGCAGAGGCGTTCGCCAAGCGCAATGGCGTGTGTCAGGATTTCAGCCATGTCATGATCGGCGGGTTGCGCGCGCTCGGGGTCCCAGCGGGCTACGTCTCGGGCTTTCTGCGCACCCTGCCGCCGCCCGGCCAGGCGCGGCTGGAGGGCGCCGATGCGATGCATGCCTGGGTGCGCGCCTGGTGCGGAACCCAGACCGGCTGGGTCGAATACGATCCGACCAACGATCTGATGGTCGGCGCCGACCACATCCTGGTTGCAATCGGTCGGGATTACACCGACTGCGCGCCGGTGCGCGGCGCTTTGCGGGCCTTTGGAGAGCAGGCGAGCGATCAAAAGGTGGATGTCATCCTGGTTCGCTAGACGGCGTGTGCCCCATCCGCCCGACGCGCGCGATTGCTCTCGGCGGCGCCACCGGACGTTCACAACGGCAAGGCCGTCTCCTGTTTGATCTCGCGCAGCACCAGATTGGTGCGCGCATTGGCCACGCCGGGCAGCCTGAAAAGAACCTCAAGAAACCGGTTATAGGCGGCCAGATCCGGGCAGAGCACGCGCAAATGGTAATCGGATTCGCCCGTGGTGGCGAAACAGTCCAGCACTTCCTCACGGGCTTGGATGGCGGCCACAAAGCTGTCGACCGTATCCTCCGCATGACGCGTCAGCCCGACATGCACAATGGCGTGGAAAGACAATTCCAGCGATGCCGCGTCAACCAGCGCCGTGTAGCCGCGCAGAACGCCTGCCTCCTCCAGCGCCCGAACCCGGCGCCAGCAGGCCGAGCTCGACATCGCGGCAGCGTTGGCCAGATCCTGGTTGGAGATCCGACCGTCGCGTTGGAGCAGACGGATCAGGCGCCGATCCACATCGTCGAGCTTCATCGAGAGGATCTCCCGCATCTGCAATTTCCGCCGGTATGATTATCCAACTTACCTGACGCTTGCACAAGGTTCGGCAAGATCTTCCAAGCCGTGCCGGCTAGGCTCGACGCGTATCGCTAGGAGTGTCGCTCATGACCCTGCCCCGCCTCAAACTGACCGATTACCGCCTCGCGGATCGCTACACCCTGCCCACAGGCCGGGTGTTTATGACCGGGACCCAGGCGCTGACCCGGCTGCTCTTCGACCAGGCGCGGCGCGACCGCGAGGCCGGCCTGCACACGGCCGGTTTCGTGTCGGGCTATCGCGGCTCGCCGCTGGGCGGGCTCGATCTGGAGCTTTGGCGGGCCAAAGACCGGCTTGCCGCGGACCGCATCGAGTTTTTGCCGGCGGTCAATGAGGATCTGGGCGCGACGGCCGTGCTCGGCTCCCAGCAGGTCGAGACCGAGCCGGGCGCCGAGGTGCAGGGCGTCTTTGCGATGTGGTATGGCAAGGGGCCGGGGGTCGACCGCGCGGGCGATGCGCTCAAGCATGGCAACGCCTATGGCGCCTCGCCCCATGGCGGGGTGCTGGTGGTTGCGGGCGACGATCATGGCTGTGTGAGCTCCTCGATGCCGCACCAATCCGACGTGGCCTTCATGGCCTGGTTCATGCCCACGCTGAACCCCGCCAATATCGGCGAGTATCTGGCCTTTGGCGAATATGGCTACGCGCTGTCGCGGTTTTCAGGCATGTGGGTGGGCTTCAAGGCGATCTCCGAGACCGTCGAAAGCGGCGCCTCGATCCGGCTTCACCCCGACCGGCGTTTTGCCCAGCCCGATTTCACCGCCCCGCCGGGCGGGCTGCATTACCGCTGGCCCGATCTGCCGGGGCCACAGATCGAAGAGCGGATAGCGGCCAAGAAGCACGCTGTCTGGGCCTTTGCCGCCGCCAACCCCATCGACCGGGCGATCTACGGGCTCGCCGAGGCGCGCTACGGCTTTGTGACCACCGGCAAGGGGCATCTCGATCTGATGGAGGCGCTGCGGCTTCTGGGCCTTGACGAACGCGCCTGCCGAAGGCTGGGCATAGACATCTACAAGGTCGGCATGGTCTGGCCGCTCGCCCCGCGCGGCGCGCTCGATTTCGTGCGCGGCAAGGCCGAGGTGCTGGTGGTCGAGGAAAAGCGCGGCATCATCGAAAGCCAGCTCAAGGAGTATTTCTACGACTGGCCGGGCGACAAGCCCCAGCGCATGGTCGGCAAGAACGATGAGACCGGCACGCGGCTGATCCCCTGGACCGGTGAGCTGGCGCCGCGCCTGCTGGCCCCGCTGGTGGCCGCCCGGCTGGAGGCGATCTTTCCCGGCGAGGGATTTCTCGCCCGCGCCCGGGCGCTCACCGAAACGCCGCCGCCGCGGCTGGAGGTCGCCGGCGCCACCCGCACGCCCTATTTCTGCTCGGGCTGCCCGCACAACACCTCCACCCGGGTGCCGGAGGGCTCCAAGGCGCTGGCCGGCATCGGCTGTCATTTCATGGCAAGCTGGATGGATCGCGAGACCTCCTCGCTCATCCAGATGGGCGGCGAAGGGGTGAACTGGGCGGCCTCGTCGAAATTCACCGGCAAGGGCCATGTGTTCCAGAACCTCGGCGAGGGCACATGGTATCATTCGGGCTCGATGGCCATCCGCCAGGCAATCGCGGCCAAGGCCAACATCACCTACAAGATCCTTTACAATGACGCGGTGGCGATGACCGGGGGCCAGCCGGTCGATGGGCCGGTCAGTGTGCAGGCCATTGCCCATATCTGCCGGGCCGAGGGGGTTGCGCGGATCGCCCTCGTCTCCGACGCCCCCGAAAAATTCCGGCGCAGCGATCTCCCGGTCGGCACCAGCATCGATCATCGCCGCGCGCTCGATCAGGTGCAGCGCGAATTGCGCCGCGTGCCTGGGGTGAGCGTGCTGATCTACGAGCAGGCCTGCGCCACCGAAAAGCGCCGCCGCCGCAAGCGCGGCACCGAATCGGATCCCGCCAAATTCGTCATGATCAACGATCTGGTCTGCGAGGGCTGCGGCGATTGTTCCATCGCCTCGAACTGCCTGAGCATCGAGCCGGTCGAGACCGAGTTCGGACGCAAGCGCCGCGTGAACCTTTCGACCTGCAACAAGGATTTTTCCTGCCTCGAAGGCTTCTGCCCCAGCTTTGTAACCATCGAGGGCGGCAAGCGGCGCAAGACCGCCGGCAGCGGCCCCGACCCCAAAAGCTTGCTGGCCGGCATCCCGGCCCCCGACCTGCCCGATCTTGAGACCGGCTTCGACCTTCTGGTCACCGGGGTCGGCGGCACCGGCGTTGTGACGGTGGGGGCGCTCATCACCATGGCCGCACATCTGGAAGGGCGCGGCGCCAGCGTGCTCGATTTCACCGGCTTTGCACAGAAATTCGGCCCGGTGCTGAGTTTCATCCGGCTGGCCGCAAAACCCGAGGCGCTCAACCAGGTGCGGATCGATGCCGGGGCGGCCGATGCGGTGATCGGCTGCGATGTGGTGGTCAGTGCGTCGCCCAAGGCCTCGGCCTGCTACCGGGCGGGCACCCGGGTCGCGCTCAACACCGCCGCCATGCCCACCGGCGACATCGTGCTGCGTCGGGATGCCGATCTGGCCATTCCCGCCCGCGAGGCGGCGATTGCCGGGGCGGTGGGCGACGGCAATGTCACCGCATTCGACGCCAACCGCACCGCCGAGCGGCTTTTGGGCGACAGCGTCTTTGCCAATGTGATGATGCTGGGCTTTGCCTGGCAGCTTGGGCTTGTGCCCTGCGGCGAGGACGCCCTCATGCGGGCGATCGCGCTCAATGGCGTGGCGATCGAGGCCAACAAGACGGCCTTTGCCTATGGACGGGTGATGGCGGCAGACCCGACGGCTTTGGCCGAGACGCGCCCTGCCCCGCAAGAAAGCCTCGCGGCGCTGATCGACCGGCGTGTTGCGTTTCTGGAGGCCTATCAGGATGCGGCCTGGGCGCAGCGCTACCGCGACAGGCTCACCGCGCTGCAGGACGCCCTGCCCGCGGCGCAGGCCGAGGCGCTGACCCGGATCGCGGCCAAATCGCTCTTCAAGCTGATGTCCTACAAGGATGAGTATGAGGTTGCGCGGCTGCATTTGGACCCCGGCTTTGACGCCAAGATCGCCGAGGCCTTTGCGGGCGCCTACCATGTTCATCACCATCTGGCCCCGCCGCTTTTGAGTTTCGGCAAGGACAGCCGCGGCCGGCCCCGCAAGCGCGCCTTCGGGCCCTGGACGCGGGTTGCCTTTCGCGGTCTTGCGCGCCTCAAGCGACTGCGCGGCACCCGCTGGGATCCTTTCGGCTATACTAGCGAGCGCCGGCAGGAGCGCGCGCTGATTGCGTGGTATGACGAGCTCTTGGGGCTTTGCGCAAGGTCGCGCGGCACCGGGTGGGACTGGGCGGAGATCCTTGGCGCGGCGATGGAGATCCGCGGCTACGGGCCGGTCAAGGAAGCGGCCATTCGCAAGGCCAGGGCTCGCACGCGCCAAATGCTCGAAACGCGGCAAGAACCGGTGTGCGAGGCAGCTTGATTGCGTTGCGGCGCGCAAGGCGCCGCGCCATGGCCGGCTTGACGGCGCCCGGATCTGCGCCTAAACCCCCGCGCGTTGGGGCGGAGTAGCTCAGTTGGTTAGAGCAGCGGAATCATAATCCGCGTGTCGGGGGTTCAAGTCCCTCCTCCGCTACCAAACACTATTGCCATTTGCAGGAGATCTTAGCGGCCGCGCTCCGTCATCCCTGATGACCTGCGCTACACCGAGTGGCGCGGGGTCCGATTAGAGCGTTTTTACGCATGGGATCGCCCGTTGGGCGAGGTGGGTCTGGGCGCCCGGACCGACGACGGCACGAACACCAAGCTTTGCACCGTCTGCGACCGCACAGCCCGCCCGTTGCCCTTCTTTGTGAACGCTGGACAGGACAATAAACACCTCGGCGACCGGACAGTGTTGAGCAGCCTGCCACATGTCGATTGGCTGCGCTAGGACTGCGACTATGACGCGGTTCGGCTTGAAAATTTTTTACAAGCAAAGGGATACGCGACCATATCGCCGGCAGAGGTCGGCGCAAAACACCTCTGAAGCTAGACAAGCGCCCGTATGTGCGGCGCAACCGGATCGAGATCATGTTCGGCAGGCTGAAGGATTGGCAGCGTGTTGCAACCCGATACGCGAGAGGCCCAAAACCTTTCCGTCCAGCCATCGCGCGCGCCGCAACCGTCATCTATTTGCGATGAACCCGGACCCTAGGTCACCGGCTCATAAGTTCGCAACCAGATGCGGATTGATGCGCGTTGGACGGAGGCGAGGGAGTTGTCGTCGCGTTTGTCGTGCCATGTGGCTACCGCTCGGAAATGTTTGAGTTTGTTGAAGAACCTTTCAACAGCATTTCTCGCCTTGTAGAGTTCCGCGTCGAAGGGAAGGTGTTTCACAC
>JBCDAZ010000056.1:0-16190 GCA_039184655.1 Pseudomonadota bacterium
CGGGTCTTCGGCTGCTACGAGGACATCGTCGCACTGTCCTGCGAGGCTTGGAACAAGCTCATCGACAGACCATGGGCCATCCGAACCATCGGCATGCGTGAATGGGCGCATGGGTCATAGGCTGTGCAGGTTGGTATGAGATGGGCCTTTCAAAAACCGCCGACGGAAAACAGTCTTGCCAAGGGTGAAAACACTCCTTGCGCGCGACAACGGCCCAAAAGCTCCGCAAGCCACGGCCCACCCGCCCAACCCCGCGCCTTGCAGGGCTTTAGATCGCGCGCGCCAGTTGTTTCAGGCCCGCTTTGCGCCGGCGCTTGCCAGCTGGCGCTGAAGCGCGGCATACGCGGCCCGGTCCAGCGGAAAGCGCCACATGATGCCAACGGCTGCCAGTTTGAGCAGCACCGGCGCCCCGGCATAGAGCCAGGCCAACGCCCCCAAAGCGGTTGCGTCATTTGCGCCGCCCGCCCGAAACCCCGCCGCATCGAGGGCCAAATAGGCAAGCCCGCCCGAAAGGGCGAGGGCCGCTTTTTGCGCAACCGCCCAGATTGCAAAAAAACTTGCCGTTCCGGCCAGTCCCAACTGCGCCGCGCCATGGTCGACCACATCAGCCTGAATGGCCGGCGGCAAAGCGAGATCGGCGCCCAAAAAAACCCCCGTCACGCAGGAGATCGCAGCAAAGAGCCAGAGATCGCCCGGCGCTAGGAAGGCTGCGGGCAGGAAGGCCGCGCAGGCGCCCAGCATCGCCACGCACCACAATCTGTGTTTGGAAAGATGCCGGGCGCCGCGGCTCCACAAGGTGCTGCCCAAGACCGCCGTCAAGAAGTAGGCCAGCAGCAGGAGACCGGCCGCGTCCGGCCGCGCGATGATGCTGCCAACGTAAAAGAGAAAGAGTGCCGGCGGCAGGCCATTCGCGGCCCCGTTGATCAGAAAAGCCAGGAGCAGGCGCAAGAACAGCCGGTCGCGGAGGATGCCGCGAAACATCGCCGGCAGACCCAAAGCGGGGCGCTTTTGCGCCGCAGCGCCCGCTGGGCGGGTTCGCAGGGCCAGCCAAACGGCCGCGGGTGGCAGCAGGAGTGCGACGGCCAGCGCAACCGCGCTCAGACCGAGCCGATCGATCAGCACCAGCGTTGCAATCGTGCCGATCAAGCCAGCACTTTCGCGCCAGACGGTTACCCGTGCACGCTCGGCGTAACCGCGCGTGACCTCGGCCCCTAGCGCCAGATAGGGCACGGTGGCCATCGTCCAACCCAGGGTCATCAGCCCCATAAAGCCGGCAAACCAGACCAACCCGGCGGTTTCGGGCGGGCGCAGTAGCGCAAAGGCCGCCAGCAAGATGACGGGTACGCCAACGGCCAGCCACCCCGCCCGGCCCAGCCCAAACGCTCGCCGGTCCGACAGCCAGCCCATGATGGGGTCGGTCACCGCATCGAGCAAACGCACCGCGATCAAAACGGTGCCGAGCGCGGCCAGATCCACCCCACGCGCGGCCGTCCAGAACGGGCCTAGATGCACATGCAGCGGCAGGAACAGCGCGGCCAGCGGCAGGGCGGGCGCGGCATAAGCGGCCAGAGCCGGGACGGCCAGTCGGGTCATGGAGGGGATACGGCGCAGCGCCGCGGGCGGATCTGCAAGGCGCGGCCGCGCGCGCTCAGTTCCAGATCATGCGCGCATATTCGCCCATCGCGCCGGCAATGATCCCTCCGGTCACGGCGACCACGACCACGCGCAGATCGGCGGCATAGCCGGCAAAGATGATGAAGGTCTCGACCGTAGCCTCTAGCGCTTGAACGGGTCGGCCGCGATACTGCCCCGCCATCATCGCGACATAGCTCGACCGCATCGCGAGGATTGCAAAGAACCAGAAGCCGGCGATGGTGATGGCCGATAGCGACCAGCCCGCCGAGCTGGCAAATCCGCGCCCGAGCTTTCGGCCCAGCATCGTCCAGCCAAAAAATGCGCCCACGACCCCGGCAAGCCCGAACAACCGCTCGCGGGCTGTGACCAGCGATGGGTCGTGAAACGCCGCGATATAGGCCGCGCCAACCATGGCAAGGCCCAAAAGCACCGCGGTCATAAGCCGAGCGCCGGTTGGCATCGGCTTTCCCTCCCTATTCCGGACGACGCAGCGTGACCTGCGTGACATCCGTGGTGGCTGCGCGAAAACACGCGGCGCAACTCGTCAAATAAAACTCCCACATCCTGCGGAAGCGATCGTCAAAGCCCAGGCCGCGAACCTCCTCCCAACGTTCGTTGAAGGTGGTGTGCCAGCGCCTCAGGGTCTCCGAGTAGCTTTGACCGAATTCCAGGCTGCCGACAAGCTCCAGACCGGCATTGCTGGCCTGGCGATGGAAAACGGTCGGGCTGGGCAGCATACCGCCCGGAAAGATGTATTTCTGGATAAAATCCACGCCGCGCCGATAGCGCCCGAACAGCCGGTCGGCAATGGTGATGACCTGTAGCGTGGCGCGCCCGCCCGGATGCAGCCGCTGATGCAGGGTCGAGAAATAGGCGGGCCAGTAGCGCTCGCCAACCGCTTCGAACATCTCGATCGATGCTATTCCGTCATAGCGTCCGCGCTCGTCGCGGTAATCGCGCATCACAATCTCGACCTGGTCCGAAAGACCCGCTGCTGCGATCCGGCCGCGTGCGAAATCATGCTGCTCGCGCGAGATCGTTAGCGCCGTGACCCGCGCGCCGCGTTCGGCCGCGGCAAACTCCGCAAACGCGCCCCAACCGCAACCGATCTCCAAAAGATGATCGCCGGGTTTCACCCCGATCCCGTCGCAGATTGCGGCGTATTTGTTGCGTTGGGCCGTTTCGAGCGTTTCCTGACGGCCCTGAAACAGGGCCGAGGAGTAGGTCATCGAGCTGTCCAGCCACAGCCGGTAGAATTCATTGCCCAGATCGTAATGGTGCGAGATGTTGCGCCGCGCCTGGGCTTTGCTGTTGGCGCGCAGCCAGTGACGCAGGCGTTCGTAGGCGCGGACGATCCCGGCACCCGGCACCGTCTTGTTGATCACGTCGTTGTTGAGCAGGAAGAAGTCGAGAACCCCCTGCAGATCGGGGGTCGTCCACCAGCCGTCGAGGTAGCTTTCCGAGAAGCCCATATCGCCGTCGCGCACAAGCCGGGCGAAGAAGCGGCTGTCATGCACGGCGATCTTGACATCCGGACCCGGCTTCGTGCCCTGCGCTTCGAAGAGGCGGCCGTCGGGTAGCGTAACCTCAAGCCGTCCCGCCTCGATCCGTTGCAGGACCAAAAGCGTCGTTTCAAACCACCGCGGCAGCGGCGCCTTTCTTTCTGGTTCGGTTCTCTGTGCCGCGCATCTTGCAGCATCCACCCTGACCGGATCCGTCTCCATCCCGTCCGTCTTCCCACTCTGCCGTCCCCCAAAGATCGCATCTAGCCATGATTGCTTTGCCGCGCCAAGCCCTTGTGCGACGGCATGTTTCGGGGATGGGCCTTGGCAGAGGCGGGCGGTCGAAAGACCCGATCCGGGCCGGGGTGGCCTAAAAACCGCACGCCCTTCAAAAAAAGCCGCAGCGCCTGCCAATGAATGGCCGCGATGACTTTCAGGTTCAGCATGGGATGGCGCAGCAAAAGCCCCGCAAGCATGCGGTCCGAGAAGGGCAACGCATGTGCGGTTTGCGTGGCGATCATCGTGTCGCCTTGCGCATCGCCCTGGCGGATGCGGATCGCCAGCCGCTCGGCCGGATCGGTGATGGTAAAGCAGTAGGTCTCGTCCATCGCGATGAAGGGCGAGACGAACATGTCTTTGCGGTGCGCATGGCGCGTGCGGCCGTCGTGATCGGGCTGGCAGGGCAACGCATAGGCAATCTGGTCGCCAAAGGTGTTCTTGACCTCGTAGACCACGCTTTCCAGCGCGCCGGTCGCATCGCGGCAGAAGTAGACGCTAAGCGGGTTGAAGACATAGCCCAAAAGGCGCGGCATCGACAAAAGCGCGATACGAAAGGGCGGCGGCCGCCCTGCCTCAGCCAGCCGCGCTTCAACCCAGGGGCGCAACGGGCTGCCATCGCGCGGCCCGTGATCGGCCAATGCGAAGGAAACCAGACCGAAGCGCCCCAACCGCATTAGCCGCGATTGCGCATCCATCTCGGCCAAACGATCGATATCGACCATGAGCGACCACACCCGGTAACGAAATTGGTGCCGCTTTGGTCGCAGCCGCATATGCATCACATGCCCGGTGTAAAGGCATGCCGGGGGGGGCGGTGCCTTCGGCGGGGCGTGGGCCTCCCGGCCGGTCTGCGTGTCCCCACTGACGGGATGCGCCGTCATTCGGCCGCACGGGCAAAGCGATCGGCGGCTGGGCTTTGCACATCTACGGCCCAAGCCGGTCTTGCACCCAACGCCGCCGCCACCCGAAGCCCGGCGCGCAGCCCGTCCTCGTGAAAGCCAAAGCCGGTCCAGGCGCCGGCATACCAAAGCCCCCCCCGGCCCTGGATATCGTCAAGGGCAGTCTGCGCGGCAAAAGCGGCGGCGTCGTAGAGCGGGTGATCGTAGCTAAAGCTGCCGAAGATCAGGGCGGGATCGGGCTCGACCGTGGGGTTGAGGCTTACAAAAAGCGGGTAGCGCGGGTCGATCCCCTGCAAGCGGTTCATCCAATAGGTCACGGGCGCGGGCCGGCCGGTGTCTTCCCGGCCCGTGTCTGCGCGGCCGGTGTCTGCGCGGCCGGTGTCTGCGAGAAAATTCCACGACGACCAGACCTTGCGTCGACGCGGCATAAGCGTGGGATCGGCATGCAACACTGCCCGGTTGGGGGCGGTGCGAAACGCGCCCAGGATCGTGCGCTCCTGCATGTCGGCATCCGCCATCAGGCCGAGCGCCTGGGGCGCATGCGTGGCCAGAACGACATGATCGAAGACGACCGTCTCGCCATCGGTAAACGTCACGGCGGGCCGGCCGGCCGTCCGGGTCACGGCGGCAACCGCACGCCCGGCCTGGGCCCGCTTGCCAAGCGTCTGAATGGCCCGGCCGACATATTCGCGCGACCCTCCGGTGACGGTGCGCCAGCGCTGCGCCGCGCCGAGCCCTGTCATAAGATCGTGGTTACGAAAGAAGCTCACGAAACTTCGCGCTGGAAACCCCAGCATTTCGGCGATGGGCGTGGACCAGATCGCGCCAC
Source organism: Pseudomonadota bacterium (assembly GCA_039184655.1). Lineage (GTDB taxonomy): Bacteria > Pseudomonadota > Alphaproteobacteria > Rhodobacterales > Rhodobacteraceae > J013. The sequence goes on from JBCDAZ010000056.1 coordinate 5,145, forward strand.
CCATCGGCAGGATGAACCGGTCGCGAAACCAGTCCGAATAGGTCTCGCGGGCCAGCCAATCGCCCAAGGAAAGCCCGTCGAGCACCCCCGCATCCATCAGCGCCGGCGCTTCGCGGTTAAAGCGCAGGATGTCGCGCAGCATGCGCAGATGGCGCGGCGAAAGGCTGTTGCGCCTTTGCGCGAAGAGCTTGTCGAGGCTGTCGCAGGCATACTCCATGCGCCCGCCATCAAGCGAGAAGCCAAAGGACATGTCGGACCAATGCGAGGCGACGCCTAAATGGTCGAGCAGGGCGACCAGATTGGGGTAGTTGCGCTGGTTAAAGACGATGAAGCCCGTATCGACCGCGATCGGCCTCTGCCGATGCCGGACCGTCACCGTATTGGCATGGCCGCCGAAGCGGGCGTCCTTCTCGATCAGCGTGACGTCATATTGCTGGGACAAGGCAAGCGCCGCCCCGATCCCCGATACGCCGGAGCCAACGACCGCGATGCGCATCAGAACGGCGCCGGATTCGGTCTTCGGGGCATGACCCCCTGCGCTAAAACACTCACCTCGATGCCCTCCTGCCTTAAGCGGTTTGTTTGGTCTTCATATGCGTCTGATAGGCCGCAAGCGCCCGTGCCCGACCCTCGGCAAGACCGACCAGCGGAGCGGTCGGGTAGGGCGTGTCTGCAGTGAGCGCCCAGCCTTCCGGCACCGCCTTGAAAAAAGACAGCGCCGTTGCCTCTTGGCTGCCTTGAAAGCCGGCCAGATACCGGCGGCGATAGGTGCCTTCGGGATCGAATTTTTCGGCTTGAAGGCTCGGGTTGAAGATGCGGAAGAACGGCGCTGCGTCCGGTCCCGACCCGGCCGCCCATTGCCAGCCCATCGCGTTTGAGGCCGGGTCCCAGTCGATAAGACACTCGGCAAACCACGCCATGCCGACCGACCAGTGCACCATCATATGTTTGGTCAGATAGGAAGCGACGAGCATGCGCAGGCGGTTGTGCATGCTGCCTGTGACATAGAGTTCGCGCATGCCGGCATCGACCATCGGCACGCCGGTCATGCCCTTTTTCCAGGCCAGGGCCGGGTCGTCCTGCCAGGGAAACCGATCCCATTCGTCCCGCCAGTTGCGCAACAGGATATGCGGCGTGTGGTGGATCAGGTGCCAGGCGAAATCGCGCCAGACCAGCTCCTTAAGAAAATGCTCCGCACCGCGGGCGCCGCGCTCCATCGCGCGCAGCCCGGCCTCCCAGACCTGACGCGGCGAGATCTCGCCCGTCGTAAGATGCTCTGAGAGCCGCGAGGTCGCCGGCAGGTCGGGCCGGTCGCGCCGGGTCTTGTAGCCATCGATTGCGGTGGCAAGGAAGCTGTCGAGCCGGCTGCGCGCGGCGGACTCGCCGACGCAGATATGGGCCGACACAACATCCGCGCCGCGATTCATCTCCGCACCGAGCGCCCATGCCGCCAGCCTGTCGCTTGCCGGCCAGACCCCCGGCGAGGGCAGACTGGCCGGCATTGGGGCGGGTGCCCCGGGATCGCGCCCGCGCACCGCGTTCCAAAAGGGCGTGTAGACGCGAAAGAACCCGCCTTGGCCCGTCTGCACCCTCCAGGGTTCGAAAAGCACATGGCCTGCATGGCTTTGTGCGGCGATCCCCTCGGCCTTGAGTGCTGCCTTCACCGCGCTGTCGCGGGCCACCGAGCCGGGATCGTAAAGCCGGTGCCAGTGCACCGCGCGCGCGCCCGTCTCGGCGATTAGCGCGCGCAAGCTCTCCAGCGCCGGGCCGCGCCGCAGGATCAGCCGGGATCCAGCCGCCTCCAGCCGGGCGGCAAGATCGGCCAAGGACAAGCCCAAACGCCATTTCGGGGCCGCTCCCAGCGCCTCGGTCTCGGGATCGAAAAGAAAGACCGGGATGACCGGTCCGCCGCGGTCGATCGCGGCCTGCAGCGCGGCATGATCGGCAAGTCGAAGGTCGCGCCGCAGCCAGAGTAGGGTCGGCGGGGTCGCGCTGGCGGGGTCGTCGGGGATGTCGCTGGGGGTGGGGCGGGCGCGCATCGGTCCTGTCTGTCGCATTTCTGTTTCGTGAAGATACGTCCGACAGGTGGACGCGGATCATTCCCCTTTGCCGCCTTGCGGAACTTGATCCTGCCTAGCGGAGCCTCCTGCATCACACAAGGCCTTTGCGGATGCGCTGATCGATATGCGCTTCGATCTTAGGCATCAAATCTTCGACAAGCGCCGCGGCGAGCGCGGTCTGATCGGCGTTCTGGATGTCGTCGAGGTCGTTTGACTGCAGTGTGCATGGCGCGCGGGCGGGAAACATCTCGGCCCAGGATGTTTGCCAGCATTTGCGGGCGAACCGATCATTATGGCGCGCAAGCTGCGCGCGGATATGGGCGTAGCGCGCGGCCGTCATTGCAGAATAGGCAGGCTCCCGCCCGCATGCCGCCGCAACTGACGTCGCGATGATCGCCTCGATGCCCACCGAAGCGCGCAGCCATTCCAATCGTTTGAAGCGCGGCGAAAGGCGACGCGACACCGCGCGCGCCACCGCAACTTGCACCGGCCCGCAGGTTTCATTGACCCGTGCCACGGGCCGGAAACGCGACGCATCCGATCCGACAAGGCGTTCGGCCACCCCCTCCGCGGCACAAATCCGTTGCAGGAGTGCCAGGAAGTCCGCCTCGACGCCGCTTTGGCGTAAGGCCGCGTTATAGGGGCGGAAATGCTGGCGGCCCGGCAGTTCTGCCGCCAGCAAGTGGCGCAGATCGCTGAAGTTGCCCGAGGGTGGCGGGCTGAGCGTGAGGCGGCGCGCGATGTAGGCATCAATGCCTTCCCCCTCGCGGGCCGTCTTGACCTGCTGGGCGTATGCCGAGTTTAGATGCTCGGGCTGATCGCGCAAGTAAAGAACCAAATGCAGCGCATAGCCGCGCGCGCGAAAAAACGCCGGCAGCCGGGGGTCGGGGTGAAAGAACAGGGGGCCGAAGAGAAACTCTGAAGAGATCAGCAACAGCTCGTGCGGCACACGCCGGATCTCCCGGTCCAGCTGGTCCGGCATGAACCCTGTTTTCTCAAAGAACGGCCGGCCGGCGATCTCGCGCATCAACCGGCCATGTTCGACGCTGGCAGGGCGCGTGCGCCCCGCCTTTGGGTAAAGAATGCCGCAACGGCGCAGTTGACGGGCGTTGTGGGAGAGGAAGTGTTGCAGCGCCGAGGAGCCCGTTTTCGGCAACCCGGCATGCAGCACGCAGATCCGCCGCGCCGGGGGGCTGGCGCGGTGGCGGCCGATTAGCCGCGAGAGCACCGGATCAGATCCCCAGACACCATCGCAAGATCCCCTTTTGGACATGCAGGCGGTTCTCGGCCTCATCGAAGATCACCGAATGCGGCCCGTCCATGATGGCGTCGGTCGCCTCCTCGCCGCGATGCGCCGGCAGGCAATGCATGAAAAGCGCCTCGGGCTTGGCATGCGCCATCAGCGCCTCGTCCACTTGGTAAGGGCGCAGCAGGTTGTGACGCCGCTCGCGATTTTCCGGCGCGTCATGCATCGAGAGCCAGGCATCGGTGACCACCAAATCGGCATCCGCGACCGCCACCGCCGGATCGCGGACGATCTCAACCTTGGCGCCCTTGGTGCGGGCATAGTCGACCGCCACAGGATCGGGGTCGAGCGCTTCGGGCCCGGTAAAGGTCAGGTCGAAGCCGAATTGCCCGGCCGCATGGGCAAAGCTGGAAAACACATTGTTCCCATCGCCCGACCAGACCACCCGCCGCCCGGCGATGGGGCCGCGATGCTCCTCAAAGGTCATCACATCGGCCATGATCTGGCAGGGATGGCTTGCGTCGGTCAGCCCGTTGATCACCGGCACCGTGGCGTGTGCGGCCAGCTCGTCAAGCGTGGATTGCGCAAAGGTGCGGATCATGATCGCATCGACATAGCGCGACAGCACCCGGGCCGTGTCGGCCACCGTCTCGCCCTGACCAAGATGCATCTCGACGCCCGACAACACCAGTGTCTGACCGCCCATCTGCCGAATGCCAACATCGAAGCTCGTGCGCGTGCGGGTCGAGGGTTTCTCGAAGACCAGCGCCACGATACGTCCATCCAGCGCGGCGTCGGCGTCCGGCGCCCCCCGCGGCTGACCGGCCCGGGCGGTCTTCATCGCCCGGGACTGATCCAAAATCTGCCGCAGCGCGCCGGCTTCGACGCGATGCAGATCCAAAAAATGCCGGGTCATGCCGCCACCGGCTCCAACGCGGCGGCCGCGCGGTCGAGCCGGGCCAGCGCCTCGTCGATCTCGGCATCGGTGATGGTCAGGGGCGGCAAGATCCGGGCGACATTCTCGGCGGCCGGCACGGTGATCACCTGTGCCGCATAGCCCGCCTTGACCAGATCGGCCACCGGCTTGTGGCATTTCAGCCCGAGCATGAGCCCCTCACCACGGACAAGCTCGAAGACGTCCGGATGGCGGGCCAACAGCCCCTCAAGCCCTTGGCGCAGACGCCCCGCCGCCTGGCTGACGCGATCAAGAAAGCCCGGCTTGGTCACCTCGCGCATCACCGCAAGACCCACCGCGCAAGCCAGCGGGTTGCCGCCATAGGTCGAGCCGTGGCTGCCCACGGTCATGCCCGATGCGGCACGCTCGGTCGCAAGACAGGCGCCGATGGGAAAACCGCCGCCCAGCCCTTTGGCCACCATCATGACGTCCGGGGTCACGCCGGCCCATTCATGCGCGAAAAGCTTGCCGGTCCGGCCCATGCCGCATTGCACCTCATCGAGGATCAAAAGCGCGCCATGCGCATCGCACAGCGTGCGCAACGACCTCAAGGTCTGCGAGGGCAGGGGACGGATCCCGCCTTCCCCCTGTACCGGCTCGACCATGATCGCCGCCACATCCGGGCCCATCGCGGCCGTCACGGCCTCCAGATCGCCAAAGGGCAAGGTGGTAAAGCCCGCCAGCATCGGGCCGAAGCCCGCGGTCATCTTTTCGGCGCCGGCGGCCGAGATCGCCGCGGTGCTGCGGCCGTGAAACGCGCCCTCGAAGGTCAGGATGCGCACGCGCTCCGGCTGGCCCTCATGACTGAAATGCTTGCGCGTCATCTTGATGGCCATCTCGGCCGCCTCGGTGCCCGAATTGGTAAAGAACACCGTATCGGCGAAACTCGCCTCGACCAGCGCTTCGGCCAGCGCCTGCTGGTTGGGGATCTGATAGAGGTTGGAGGTGTGCCACAGTCGTCGTGCCTGCCCCTCAAGCGCCTCGACAAGCACCGGGTTCGCATGGCCCAAAAGCGTCACGGCAATGCCGGCGCCAAGGTCCAGAAAACGCTCTCCGGTCTCGGTTTCGAGCCAGGGCCCCTCGCCTTTGACAAAGGCCAAGGGTGCCCGCGCATAGGTCGGCAGGACGGGCGTGATCACCTCAATCTCCTCTTTGAGTGACAAAAAAGCCCGGGCGCGACACCCGGGCCTTGGATCGATGCATGATGGGAGCGGTATAGTCAACCGTCCCGACCTGGCACGGGTTCAGCCGACCAGCCCGCCATCGTCGCGCTTGACCGCAATGACGGAAGAGCGTGGTAGGCCGGCGCCATCCGGCCAAGTGCCGCCCGGATGCTGGATGCCCACAAACATGGTGCGGCGATCGGCCGACCAGCAAAGACCGGTGACCTCGCAGCCCGACGGGCCGCTTAGAAAGCGCACGATCTCGCCGGTCGCCGGGTCGCCGGCCAGCATCTGATTGTTGCCATTGCCGGCAAAGTCGCCCTCATTGTCGTCATTGCCGTCGGTCTGGATCCAGACCAGCCCGGTACTGTCAAAGGCCATGCCGTCGGGCGCGTTGAAGAGGTTGCCCGCATTCATGTTGTCCGAGCCGGCATTGGCATCGCTATGCACGGTCGGGTTGCCGGCCATCACATAGAGATCCCAGCCAAAACCGGTGGCGGTGTGATCGTCCTCATTGGGGAACCAGCGCACGATCTGGCCGTATTTGTTGGCCTCGCGCGGGTTGGGGCCGTTCACCGAGGTGTCGTCGCCGCCCGCATTGGGCTTCACGCCGCGGTTCTTGTTGTTGGTCAGGCAGCAATAGCCCTCCACCGCCTTGGGGTTCACCGCGACCCATTCGGGACGGTCCATGGTGGTGCCGTTCACCGCAGAAGCGGCCATGCGGGTGAAGATCAGGATCTCGGCCGCGTCCATGCCGGTGGTCTCGGGCGTCAGCGCCAGCCACTCACCGGTCATGTTGTCGTAGAACTTCGCCACATAGAGAGTGCCGTCATCCAAGAGCCCCTCGGTCGAACCGCCGGGTGTGTAGACGCCGTTGGAGACGAATTTGTAGAGATACTCGCCCCGCTCATCATCGCCCATATAAACGACGACGCGCCCGTCGCGGGCGATCGCGACCGCAGCGTTTTCATGCTTAAAGCGGCCCAGCCCGGTATGCTTGACCGGGGTCGAGGTCGGGTCGGTCGGATCGATCTCGACGATCCAGCCGGCGCGGTGCGGCTCGTTGGGGTTTTGCGAGACGTCGAAGCGCGCATCCCATTTGTGATAGTCATACCCCCAGCCATTTTCACCCACGCCATAGCGGGTGAAGCTCGCTTCATGGCTGGCCGGCAGGCCGGCGGTTGCCCCGAAATAGCCGTTGAAATTCTCTTCGCAGGTCAGATAGGTGCCCCAGGGCGTCTTGCCCGATCCGCAATTGTTCAGCGTGCCGAGGCTTTCCGTACCGGTCGGGTCGGCATCGGTTTTTAACAGGTCATGACCCGCCGCAGGCCCCACGATCTTCATCGGGCTGTTATGGGTGATGCGACGGTTGAACGGGCTGTCGACGACCGGTGCCCAGCCATCGGGGCCTTCGGCGATCTCCATCACCGTCACGCCCTGCAGATTCTGCAGTTTCAGCACATCGCCGGCATTGGCCGGGGTGCCATCCTGCGCGGCCGGAAGATTGATCCGGCGATTGGTGTATTCGGAGTTGATCGCGATCAGCTGATGGCCCTGGAAGGCGAAGGTCTCCATCCCATCGGTGTTTTCGCCGAACACCTTGTCGGAGTTTTCAACCGGCCCGCCCTCGGCGACATCATAGCCATCGGCCTCCGAGACGATCGGATCGCCCCAGCGCACCATCACCCGCCAGCTATAGCCCTCGGGGACATGAACCGTGTTGTCGGTCTGGGCGGCAATCGGGGTGAAGGCAAAGCGCGAGGTTGCGGCCTGGGCGGTGGACGATTTGAGCAGGCCGGTGCCCATCACGGCGGCGCCTGAGCCAAAGGCGACAACGCCGCTCAGAAAGCCGCGGCGCGAGATCGCACGCTCGACCACGCGGTCGAACTCTTGCTCGGCGGGGCGGGGAAAGGTCGCTTCGTCCCAGTCATCGGCGGACAGATCGGTGGGGTGGATCGCCATAGCAGTTCCTTTCTGAGCGACCGGCAAAGGCCGCTTGGATGGGTTGTGCGATTGACAGTCTCCCGATGGTAGCAAAGCTTTATGACGTTAGCGATACGGCAGCGCCCGGTGTATTGGCTCTGCAGAAAAGAACGCCTGCTGTATGGGCGGTTCTGCGGGCCGTTTCACGCCGGCGCAGGCGCCGCCCCAAGGCCGCTGCAAATCAGGCAGTCGCTGGTCGGCACCTCCAGCTTCAGCCCCATGGCGGCACGCAGCGCGACCATCACGTTCAAGAAAGGCACGATCGCCAGTTTTGGGGGCGTGAACCCGGCCATTGCCGCGAGGGCAGGGTGGCTGGCCAGTGCTGTACCGGCCTTTACATCCTCAAGTTTTGGCAGAAGGGCGAGTTTCTCAGAGAGCGCCAACGCTGGCATGGGCACGGGCAGAGCCAGGCGCATCCAGGTCTTGAGCATTGCCGCAATGCGAGTCTGGCCGCCCGGGGTCATCGCGTCGGGTCCGAAAGCCTCTTTGATCTTGGCCAGCGCCTCCAGCACCATTGCAAGCTTAAGCGCCTGAGGCCACGCAACGACGAGCTTGGGCGGGGTCAGCCCAGCCAAGAGTCCCAGCCTGTTGGAAAGCGCGCTCGGGCCGACCGGGTCGCCCAGCGGGATGTTCATTTTCTCTGCCAGCTTAAAGAGCGGCGGCAGCCCGATTGCGAGTTTGACCGCAGCAAGCTTCGGCGGGCTGAGCCGAAAAGCCATGACATGCGCCGGTATGGCCGGCGGCGGCGCCATGCCGGTTGGGTTCATCGGATCGATCTTCAGGGCCTTGAGCTGCAAGGCCAGCCGCGCAATCAGCGCCAAGTTGATCACCGGCATCGGGTTGATCCGTGTCAGAAAGCTCAGCTTGGGCCAAATGGCGCTGTTAAAGGAATGCGCGGTCTGGCGCATTTGCACCTCAAGCTTTGGAAGATCGTCTAGCGTGAACGCGCCGCCGGCGATGTTGAGGCTGGCAGCGAGGCTGAAAAGCTTGCTGCCCAGGGCGACACTCGGCAGTTGCAGGGTTTCCAAACCGGCATTGATGCGGAAATCAGCTCGCTCGGCATCTATCGCCATGCCGGCCGCCAGGGCGAGTTTCATCTGCAGGGGCACTCTGGGCGGCGTTACGCGAAAATTCATACGTGCGGCCGAGCGCTGCGTCAGCTCGGTGGGAAAGGCGCAAAAACAGGACATCAGCGGCTTCCTCGCCAGTTGCTAGACAAGCACAAAGCGTATCTGGAGGAGGTTTCCAAATCGACCCGCCGCGCGCTGCGGCCGGTGCGCCAGCGCACAGTTTGGTGCAAACAGGTCCAGCCCGGGTGCGCGGCCCGGGTGCGTGGCCCGGGTGCGCGGCTCGGGTGCGTGGCTGGGGTGCCGACCGCAGACGCGCCATGCTATAGGCCTTTTGGGGCCCGTGGCGACCCAACAGAGGCCTGTCGGGTTCCAGCGACCTCAGACGCGCCGCCAATCGAGATGGGAGCGAAAGGAGCGATGATGCGCGCACCAGATATCGAAGGCGATGCGCAGCGGGCTTTTGACGTGCTGCAGGGCGGCGGTACGGCGATCCTACCGATGGATGTCGGCTATTCGCTGATCGGCGGCTCGGAGGCGGCGCTGGCGCGTATCTTTGAGACCAAGGGGCGGTCGCCCGATAAGCTCAACGCTATGCTGGGCGATCGGACGCTGCATCGCGAGATCCACCAGATCGACACGCGGGGCCGGGAGGTCGTCGAAGCGATCACCTGCGATTACGACCTGCCGCTGGGCGTGATTGCGCCCGGCGACATGGCGCATCCGGTGCTGCGCAAGCTGACCCCGATCGCACGCGCGGCCAGCACCCGGGACGGAACGGTGCTGATGCTGTTGAACGCCGGCGCGTTTCATGCCGAGATCTGCCGACTGAGCCGCGCGCACTCGCATCCCCTGTTCGGCTCTTCGGCAAACCGCAGCTTGCAAGGGACGAAGTTTCGCATCGCGGATATCGAAACCGAGATCAAAGCGCTCGCCGATATCATCATCGATCACGGGCTGCGCAAATACCACCTCTATGGCGCCTCATCCACGCTTCTGGATCTCGGCACGCTTGAGGTGGTGCGGTATGGCGCCTGTTACGAGCTGATTGCCGATATCCTGCGGCGCCATTTCAGCGTGGCCCTGCCGCCGCCGCCCGAGGGGCCTTTGCGCAAGCTGATCGGCCCGCTTTGCCCGCACGGAACGTCGGAGGTGTGAGGCGCCGTTCGGCCTAACCGCGAATGGCCCGGAGCAAGACCTCGACATGTGCGGGATCGGCGTCGGGTGTAATGCCATGGCCCAGATTGAAGATATGCGGTCCGTTCGCGAAGGTCTCGACGATACGGCGCGCCTCGCTTGCCAGACGATCGCCGCCCAGCACCATCAGCAGCGGATCGAGATTGCCCTGAACGCATGCATTCGGCTGAAGCGTCGCCGCCGCCCAGGCCGGATCGACGGCCGTGTCGAGCGCCAGGCCCTCGCAGCCGACGCCGGCGAGATAGGCCGGATAGCCGCCCCCCGCTCCGCGCGGAAAGCCGATAACGGGCACGCCCGGGTGATGCGTGCGCAGATGCGCCACGATCTGCCGGGCCGGTTGGATGGCATAGCGCTCAAAGAAGGGGCCGGGCAGCGCACCGGCCCAACTGTCAAATAGCTTGACGACCTCCGCGCCCGCCTCGATCTGCGCGCTGAGATAGGCCGCCGTTGCCTCGGTGATCCGTGCGATCAGCGCATCGAAGGTTTCTGGATCGCCATAGAGCAGCCGTCGCGCCGGCGCTTGGTCGGGCGTCCCGCGCCCGGCGATCATGTAGGTCGCCACGGTCCAGGGCGCCCCGGCAAAGCCGATTAACGTTGTCTCGGCGGGCAAAGCGCCGCGCAGGATGCGCACCGTTTCATAGACCGGGGCTAACGTCTCGTGGATCGCGTCGGCTGGGCGCAGGCGGGCGAGATCCGCAGCGCTTTGAACGGTCGAGAGGCGCGGACCCTCCCCGGTCACGAACCAAAGATCGGCACCGAGCGCTTGCGGGATCAAAAGGATATCGGCAAACAGGATCGCGGCGTCAAAGCCGAAACGCCGGATCGGCTGCAGCGTAACCTCCGCTGCCAGATCGGGCGTATAGCAAAGATCAAGAAAGCTGCCCGCCTCGGCCCGCGTGGCCCGGTACTCCGGCAGATAGCGCCCTGCCTGACGCATCAGCCAGACCGGTGGAACCGGCAGCGTCTCGCCGCCAAGAGCGCGCAGAACGGTTTTGGCTGTGCTCACCTGCCTCTCCCATCCAAATGGCCTTCTGACCCGTATCACTCCCATGCGGTAAAGCGGATGGCGGCTCAAGCCCATTCTGACCGACGCCGCGGCGCTTTGACTTGCGTCAAAGCCCCCTCTTGAGGCTGCGCGCATCTTGGCGCAGATCCCGGGCAAAGCCCAGCCAAGGTTCACAGTGAAGGCCAGGTCATGAATTACGACGCTTTGTTTGCCGATCATCTCGACCGTCTTCGCGACGAGGGCAATTACCGGATTTTCGCGCATTTAGCGCGGCGCTGCGGTTCTTTTCCGCGGGCGGCGAACCATTCGGACGGCGCCGATGAGGTGACGGTCTGGTGTTCGAACGATTATCTGGGCATGGGCCAGCAC
>JBCDAZ010000057.1:0-16083 GCA_039184655.1 Pseudomonadota bacterium
ACCTGATCGAGAACGACTTCCAGAAGCTCAAGAAATTCAAAGGCATAGCAATGCGCTCAGACAAGACAGACGCGTCCTACGCAGCAATGATCAATCTGTGTTCCGCCCTCATCAACTCACGATGAATGTCCACAAGCCCTAATCCGCGCCGCAACGGTGTGATGCCACAAGGCCGGACTTTGCCGCAGCGGCAGTGTCGGATTTGAGTATTTTTACCAAGAAGAAGGCGGGCAAGGTCAGCGCACCAGACCGAGGGCTATCGCCGCGGCAGCGGCGGCCGCCTCGATCGGGCCGGCATTCTCGATCGCGCTGAGCGGCACGCCCGGGGGCGGGGCCGGGGCCGGGCGCGCGAGCCGTCGGGCGATGTCATCTGGGCTTTCCCGGCCGCGCCCGGCCAGGCGTTGCACCAAAAGCTCGGGCGGCGCGGTGACCGAAAGGACGTGCAGGGCGGGGTAAAGCGTGGCGGCCTCGGCCAGCACGGAGCGGGAGAGATTGGCCAGAAGCTGAGCGCCGGCGGCCACCGCCGCGCGGGTCTCGACCGGGATCCCGTAAAAAAGCCCATGCGCGCCCCAGGCCAGCGCGAATGCGCCGGCCGCGCGGCGGCAGGTGAAGTCCGCCTCGGTGACCGCATCGAAGGCTTCGTCCCCCGAGCCGGCGGGACGGGTGATCACCCGCCTTGCGCGCCCAAGATTGGGATGGGCAACGATCAGCGCATCGATGAGGCTGTCCTTGCCGACGCCCGAGGGGCCGACCACGGCAATGAGCCGGCCCGGGGCGGGATCGGCGCTCATGCCGGCTGCGGGATAAAGCGGCTCACATCGAGGTTGCGATCCGCAACCCGCCTCCGCGCGGCCGCATCGTGGAAAATCCCCACAATCGCCGCGCCGCGCGCCTTGGCCTCTTCGACCAAGCACAGCACCGTATCGCGATTGGCGGCATCGAGGCTGGCGGTGGGCTCGTCGAGCAAGAGCACCGGATAGGGATGGGCAAAGCCGCGCGCGATATTGACCCGTTGCTGCTCGCCGCCCGAGAAGGTGGTGGGTGAGAGCGACCAGAGGGTTTGGGGGATGCGCAGCCGGTCAAGCAGGGCGCGGGCGGTGTCTTGCGCCGCAGCCTCGGCCACCCCCAGCGCCAACAAGGGCTCGGCCACCACCTCCAATGTCGGCACCCGCGGCACCACGCGCAGGAACTGACTGACATAGCCCAGCTTATGTCGGCGCAGCGCCGTGATCTCTTGCGGTTGGGCCCGGGCGATATCGGTGCCGGCAACCACAACCCGGCCGGCGCTGGCCAGGTAATTGCCATAGAGCACGCGCATCAGCGTCGACTTGCCGGCGCCCGAAGGCCCGGTGAGCGCCACGCACTCCCCCGGATGGACCGTGAGCGCGGCATCGCGCAAAACCTCGATCACGGTGCTGCCCTGATTGTGCAGGGTAAAGGTCTTGCCCAGACCCGCAACCTCGATCAACGCGCTCATGCCTGCAGCACCGAGCTGACCAGAAGCTGGGTATAGGCGTGCTGTGGATCATCGAGCACCTGGTCGGTGAGCCCGGTTTCGACCACCCGCCCCTCTTTCATCACCATCACCCGGTCGGCCAGAAGCCGGATCACCGCCAGATCATGGGTGACCAGGATCGCCGAGAGCCCCAGCCGTCGCACCAGCCCGCGCAGGAGATCGAGAAGCCGCGCCTGAACCGAGACGTCGAGCCCGCCGGTGGGCTCATCCATAAAGACCAGCCGCGGTGCGGAGACGAGGTTGCGCGCGATCTGCAACCGCTGCTGCATGCCGCCCGAAAACGCCGCGGGGCGGTCGTCGATCCGGTCCTGAGCGATTTCGACGCGCGCCAGCCAGTCGAGCGCCGCCTCCCGGATCTCGCCGTAATGACGCGCGCCCACCGCCATCAGCCTTTCGCCGACATTGCCGCCGGCGCTGACGCGCATGCGCAGCCCGTCGCGGGGGTTTTGATGCACAAAGGCCCAATCGGTGCGGCTGAGCAAGCGCCGCTCGGCTTCCGACATTTTTTGGGTGTCGCGCGGCCCGTCAGCACGGGTTGCAAAGATCACCGCGCCATTATCGGGCGCGAGATGCCCAGCCAAGCAGGCCAGCAAAGTCGATTTGCCCGAGCCGCTTTCGCCGACAACACCCATCACCTCGCCGGGAAAGAGTGCGAAGCTGATATCGGCACAGCCAATCCGCGGGCCGTAGCGCTTGGTCAGGCCCTGGACCTCAAGCAGCGGGGTCATCGCCATTCCTTTCCAAAAACGGCGCCGCGTTGCCCAGCCGCGCCATGGCATAGCTGTCCACCAGAACGCCCCCGCGCAGGACATCGCCGCGCAGCCGGCCCTCGATCTCAAATCCGAAGGCGCGGTAGAGCCCGATCGCGGCGGCATTGTCGACCGAGACGCTCAGATAGAGCCGTCGCAGCCCAAGCCAATGATCGGCCACCTCGATCAACGCGGCCATCATCGCCCGGCCGAGCCCCCGGCGCGTGAAATCATCATGCACCGAAAAGCCCAACTGCGCCGCATGTGCCTTGCGATGGGTGCCGCGGACCATCGAGGCCCAGCCTCGCGCTGTGTCTTCGACCAAAGCCACCACCGAGATGATGTTGGGGTCGGTGTTGGGCACGCGGCGGCGCACCCAACCTTCATCCGTAAATGGCAGCCGCGCGGTGCCATGGCGGACGCCGGGACAATTTATCATCTCCAACAGCGCCGGGATATCCGCCTCGCAAGGCGCGCGGAGGGCAATCGCGGCGCAGCCGTCGCGGCGCTCAGCCATCCCGCCCCCCGACCGCCGCGGAATAGGCCGTGGGGCGCAGCACGCGATCCTCAATCCGTCCGACAATGGGTGTCTCGACGGTGTTGCGCTTGATCTCGGCCCATTCCGTATCGGCCATAAAAGCGGCCCAACAGGTCGTCATCTCCACCTCATCCTGCCAGGCAAGCAGATAGACAAAGGCCAGGGTGTCCGCGTCGCCCGTCTCCCACATCGCCTGAATGCGAAAGCCATGGCGGGCCATGATGCGGGCGGCATGATCGCGAAATCGCGCGTGAAACGCCGCAGCGGTTTGCGGGAAAATCTGATACTGGCGCAGTTGGTTGATCATGCCGGGGCGATCTCCTCAAGACGTCGATAGACCGGCTTGCCCGCCGCGGCCATACGCGCCATTTCGGCATCCGCGCCGGGCGAAGGGCCACCGATACGCAGGATGGCATCGCAACGCTCGGCCAGGGCCAGCGAGATCGGCATCATCAGCGCCGCGTAGCGATCCGCACCGGCCTCGGCGATAACCGGAAGCGCCATATTGACACCGATAACCGGCAGATGCCCCTTTTCGAAGACGGCGAGCGCGGCCCGGTTCAAGGCCGCAAGGTTCTCGGCGCGTTGTTGGGCATCGGCAACGCCCGACAAATAGGGGCCCGCAATCATGATCCAGCGCATGCGGTAACCGCGTCTTGCGCCGCGCCCTTTTGGCCAATATGCCCTGCGGCACGGCGTCTGGCGCAAAAATCGGTGTCCGAGCACACGAACATCCGCCCGCCATGATCGTCGGTGATCACCTCGTCGAGATAGCTCGTCGTCGCACCGCAAAGCGCGCAGGCGTGATCGGCCTTGGATGGCTCGAAAGGGTGGTCGTCGAAATCGAGGCTCACCACCTGTGTATGCGGCGGCAGGGCATAGATCCGCTGTTCGCGCCCGGCGCCAAAGAGCTGGATCGCCGCAGTTTCCAGCTTTGGGTTGTCGAATTTTGGGATCGGCGAGGGATCCATGATATAGCGGCCCTCGACCTTGACCGGATAGGCGTAAGCCGTCGCAATGGCCCCGTTGCGGGCGATGTCCTCATAAAGCTTGACATGCATCAGCCCGTACTCCTCCAGCGCGTGCATGCGCCGGGTCTCGGCCTCGCGCGGCTCCAGATACCGCAAGGGCTCGGGGATCGGCACCTGATAGACCAGGATCTGATCCTCGGTCAGCTCGGTTTCCGGGATCCGGTGACGGGTCTGGATGACCGTGGCCGCCTCGGTGTGTTCGGTGATCGCGACATCGGCGACTTTCTGGAAGAACTTCCGGATCGAGACGGCATTCGTGGTGTCGTCCGAGCCTTGATCGATGACTTTCAGGCAATCCTCCGGTGTCAGCACCGCGGCCGAAACCTGCACCCCGCCGGTGCCCCAGCCATAGGGCATTGGCATCTCGCGGCTTGCAAAGGGCACTTGGTAGCCGGGAATCGCCAGCCCTTTCAGGATCGCCCGACGGATCATCCGCTTGGTCTGCTCGTCGAGATACGCGAAATTATACGCTGTCACGGTCTTGCCCAGGCTTTGGCTAGAACTTGCCCGGTTCTGGTTTTAAAAAACGCGTAACGGGTGGTGAGTGGAGTGGGTCGTGTGACTATTTTGAGCATCGTCATGAGCGTTTTAGGTCTGGCTGTGATAGGTCTTGTCGCCATCGAATTTCTGCCAAAGCTGCGCGGGCCGCGCACCAAGGTGCGCCTGGGGCCGGACCCCAAAAAGACCAAGACCGACAAGATCCTTCGCAAGTAAAGGCGCGTCGACCGGCCGCCGATCGGTCGGCCTTGGGTTAATTGTCCGCCGATCGCTTGGGTGCCGGTCATTCGGCCGCCTTGTGGATGCCGGCTACAGCCTGGCGGCGTAGTTTGCGGATCAGCTCCAGCTCGGACTGGAAATCGACGTAATGGGGCAGCTTGATATGCTCCAAAAACCCCGTCGCCTGAACGTTATCGGAATGCGACAGCACGAACTCTTCTTGCTGGGCGGGCGCGCCGACATTGTCCTCGCCCAGCTCCTGCCAGCGCAGCGCCCGGTCAACAAGCGCCATCGAGATGGCCTTGCGTTCGCAATGCCCCAGGGTCAGCCCGTAGCCGCGGGTGAATTGGGGCGGCTCGGTTTTTGAGCCCATGAACTGGTTGACTGTCTCGCATTCGGTTATCTCGATCTGGGCAATCTCAATGGCAAAGCCAAGCTCGGGGATGTCGAGCTCTACGCTGACCAGACCCACCCGCAGCTCGCCCACAAAGGGGTGGTTGCGGCCATAACCGCGTTGTGTGGAGTAAGCCATGCCCAGCAAAAACCCCTCATCCCCACGCGCCAGCGCCTGCAGTCGCAAGGGCCGGTCGGCCGGAAAAGCCAACGGCTCGCGGGTGAGATCACGGGGGGGTTCGTCGCGCGGGGTCTCGGGCTGGATCAGATCCTCGCGGGCCAGAAGCGCTGCGACATGCGGCATCGCCGCGCTGTCGGGCTCCATCCGGGGCGCATCCGGCGCCGCGCCTTCGGCGGCCAGGGCAAAATCCAAGAGGCGGTGCGTGTAATCAAAGGTCGGGCCCAGGACCTGTCCGCCCGGCAGATCCTTAAACGTGGCCGAGATGCGCCGCACACAGGCCATCGCAGCGGTGTCGATGGGTCGGCTGGCACCAAAACGCGGCAGCGTGGTGCGATAGGCGCGGATCAAGAACACCGCCTCGATCATGTCGCCACGGGCCTGCTTGATCGCCAGCGCCGCCAGATCGGGGTCGTAAAGCGCGCCTTCGGTCATCACCCGGTCGACCGCCAGACCCAGCTGTTCGCGGATCTGATCGAGCTCCAGCTCGGCCACCTCCGCTGCGCCGCGACGCTTTTCGGCCAGCCAGCCATGGGCGTTCTCGATGGCCTGTTCGCCGCCTTTGACCGCCACATACATCAGCCGGCCTCCGCGACGCAGGTGGTTCGCGGAAGCGCCGCCAGCCGGTTTCCCGCCGTAAAGAAGCAGTCAAAACCCAGCGGAAAGCGCCGGTGATTCTCGGCAAAAGCTGCGGTTTCGGGCAGGCGCAGCCAAGCCTCGGTCGCGATGCCCGGCCCGGTCAGACGGTGGGTATCGGCGGCAAGCGCCGGAGATTCCACGATCAGCGTCGCCGAGCGGTCGGGATATTCGGCCGTGCCCAACCGCGCCTCGCTGTGCGGCAGCGCCTCCCAGCGGCCAAGCAGAAACGCGGCCTGATCTGCCGGTCCGATGGGCGCGCCGGTTTGAAAAGCCAGCCAAGCCCGGATTTCAGCGGTATCATAGCCTTGGGCGAGGTAGAGGGGCGTATCCCCGTCGCACAGTGTGAGAAGCAGCAGCCCCGCGGCCGGCGACAGCGGCATCGGCGGCGCCACGCCGGTCACGGTTTCGATCCGTCCGGGCCGTGCCATGGCCGAAAGCGCCGCGCGAAAGGCCCGCGCCGCCTCGATGGGCGCATCGGTAAACCCACCGCTCAGCACCGCGTCGCTTGGGCCCGCGTCACGCGACAACGCCCCGTTCGATAGCGCATCGCTCGGGACTGCACTGTTTGGACCCGTGCTGTTTGGGGCATTCAGGCTCATGGATCTTCCCCCCGCGCCAGCGTGAAGAACGCGACCTTAGTCGCCGCGGCCTTCTCGGCGCGGATCCGGGCGGCCACGGCCGCCTCGCGCTGCAACGGGGCGGTCAGGAGGGAATCGATGGTTTCTGCCGCTCCGGCTTGGGCCAAGGCATCGGCCAGCGCCACAATCTGCGCGGCCTCGCGGTCTCGCCCCTGTACATAGCCATGGCCCGCGATGCCGTCGGCCAGAGCGACCGAGCAACGGGTGACGGTCACTTCGCCGAGATTGAAGGGCGCGCCGGTTCCTCCCGCCCGGCCGCGGATCATCGCTGTACCGGTCTCCGGCGCGCGCAGCATGCGGTAGTCTGGCGCGTCGACCCTGGCCCAAAGCGCTTTGAGGCGCGCGGCCGGCGCCTTGGCCAGAACAGATAGACGAGCGCGGCGGTCGAAAGGAGCGGAGTCTCGATCGGCGAGAGGATC
The DNA here is from genome assembly GCA_039184655.1 of Pseudomonadota bacterium. Taxonomy (GTDB): domain Bacteria; phylum Pseudomonadota; class Alphaproteobacteria; order Rhodobacterales; family Rhodobacteraceae; genus J013. Next base: position 6,819 of record JBCDAZ010000057.1, read on the forward strand.
GCCAGTAGGCCCGCCGGCAAGATCGATCCCAGAACCGGAGGTAGACTTGGAGGCAGGGCCGGAGGTTGTGTCAGCCGCAGGATCGGGGGCGTTGGACATCGTCTGGCAGAACCCCTCATATACAACTAGACAAGTTGATATCCGAAGCACTGCATGATCGGCAAGCCCTACGGAACGGTTTTTCGGTCAAAACGGCAACGGCATGCCTTTGGCTGGCCCTGCCGCAAGACCCGCCTGGCGCCGGTTGAAACCGCATAAAGACCGCCCTGGACAGCGGTTTGCCGCATCGGGATGGCGTGGCGGAAAAGGCAGCATCGCGCGGCGCCTCTGGCGCATGCTGCAGCGATATGCTAGCCGCGTTGCGTTGGCCCTGTCGCTGCTGCAGTTGTTGCGCCGGTATCGATGGTAGTCAAAGCGAACGGCGACGGATGGCCCTGGGGCTTTGCTTCTCCTCTGGACCAGGCCTGGGCAGCATCGGGATCGAGCTCAAGAGCCGCTCGGTTCCTTCGGGCAAGGGTTTTTGGCCAAACGGTCGCGCCGATCATCGCGGTCGTTTTTCATGCAGACGGCATGCCAAGCGTCTGAGTGCGCTGGCGGATCATCGGGATCAAGCGGTGAGCATAACGATTGAAGGGGCGCTGGCGATCCTGCCGGGCGGGATCGAGGCGGTCGATGTGACCATCGAGGATGGGCGGATTGCAACGGTGGGCGAGCATGGCGGCCAAAATGGCGCACGGCGCATCGATGCGCGCGGGCTGGTCCTGGCCCCGGCGCTGGTCGATGTGCATGGCGATGCGTTCGAGCGGCAGGTGATGCCGCGGGCCGGCGTGTTCTTTCCCATGGAGACCGCGATCCTGGATACCGACCGCCAACTGGCGGCGGCTGGGATTGCCACGGCCTACCATGCCGTGACGCTGAGTTGGGAGCCGGGGCTGCGCTCTGTCGCGCGCGGCCGGAACTTTATCGAGACGGTTGCCGCGCTGACCCCGCGGCTGACGGTTGAGCACCGCATCCAACTGCGCTGGGAGACCTTTGCCTTCGAGGCCGAAGAGCTGATCGCAGACAGCCTGGCCCGCGCGCCCTACACCCCGTCGATTGCCTTTAACGACCACACCTCGATGGCGCTCAGGGCGTTCGGCCCGTCGATTCAGAACCGTGCTTTCGAGCAGAGTCCGGACTTCGAGATCGCCGCCCTCAACGATGACCGGCTCTTGCAGCGCGTCGCGGGCGATGCCAAGCGCGCCGGCCTCGCACCCGAGGCGTATGTCGCGCGTTTGGGCGAGATCTGGGAGCGTCGCGGCGATGTCGACGGCGGGATCCGCCGGGTGGCCGCTGCGGGGCACGCCGCCGGGGCACCGATGCTTAGCCATGACGACACACGCCTGGAGACCCGCAGCTATTACCGTGCGCTTGGCGCGCGCGTGGCCGAGTTCCCTATGGTCTTTGGGGTGGCCGAAGCGGCGCGGGCCAAGGGCGACACGATCATCTTCGGCGCGCCGAATGCGGTCCGGGGCGGCAGCCATATCGGATCTCTGGCGGCCGCGGATATGGTCGAGGCCGGGCTTTGTGACGCGCTTGCCTCGGACTACTACTACCCTGCCATGCTGGCCGCCATCGCCCGGCTCGACCGCGAAAAACGCGCGCCGCGCCATACGCTATGGTCGCTCGTCTCCGACGGGCCGGCCCGAGCCATGGGGCTGCGCGACCGCGGGCGGATCGAGGTGGGGCTGCGGGCCGATCTGGTCCTGCTCGATTGGCCAGATGGCCAGACCCCGGCCGTTCTGGCCACCGTTTGCGCGGGACGCATGGCGTTTCAGGCCCAACCGTTCGAGGCCTAAGCGCAAGGGCGCCGATCAGCGGTCCGGCCGCGTGCTCCGGGCTCTTGCAGCGCACAGCTGCGTCGCCGCGTTTTTGCTGCAATCATGCGGTCGTGCAGGGAACAAAGACCGCAGGCGGTCTTTGGGCCGAGCCGTCTTTGAGCTGCGCGACCTTGGGGTTATCAGCCGCTTTCGTGTTAAAACGTAAAGATCGACGCGCCGACGGCGTCTGCGGCAATCGAGCGGCGCGCCGATCCGACAGGTGCACCGCGCACCGCGCCCTTTTTGTAGCTTCGCGCCGCCCGTTCCGGCTTCAGCGTGAGGGCGCTTTGCCGGCCTACCCGTCATATTTGTCAAGAAATGCGTCTACCGAAAGCGCACGAATATCCGGCAGCGCCGCCTTAAAACGGTCGCGCGGCCAATCCCACCACGCCAACCGCATCAGCCGCTCGGCCTGTGCATCCGTAAAGCGCCGGCGGATCAGCCGGGCCGGTACGCCGCCGACGATCTCATAGGGCGCGACATCACGCGCGACCACCGCGCCAGCGCCGATCACCGCCCCTGTCCCCACGGTGACCCCGGCAGTGATCACCGCGCCATGACCGATCCAGACATCATGGCCAATGGTCACCCAGTGATCCTTGCGCCACTGAAAGAAGGCCGCCTCGTCCGCGCCCAGCCCATAGGCCTCGGCCCGGTAGACCGCGTGATGCTGGACCACGCGCCATGTGGGATGGTTCCCCGGGTTGATCCGCACCGAATTGGCGATCGAGCAGTACTTCCCGATTGTCGTCCACACCACATCGCCCCATTCGGTGATGTAGGAGTAATCCCCCATCTCCACCTCGGTCATCGCGGTTCCGCGCCCCACTTCGGTCCAAGCGCCCAACCTGCAATCGTGCAATCGCGCCTCCGCATGAATGTTGGGCGCCTCGGTGAGGCGGGTTTTCTCACCTGACCCGGTCATGCGACGGGCCCAGCATCGGGGTGCCTTCCTTGCGCCTTGCCCGTCTCACCCGAAACAGCCTGGTCAAAGGGTGCGCTTGCGCGTGGGCAGAGTGCCGAAAAGGCAGCCGCCTCTCTGCCGGCCCTTGCCGGCGCCAGCGGGACAGATTTTCCGTCCCCCTCTCCGTCGTTTGCATGCTCTGTCATGCTAGCCCCTTCTTTATGCCGAGCGGCCGGGCGCTCCTCTACATAGGCCGCCAGGCGCCGGGATACATGATGATGCCGGAGAGGGAAACGGCATGGCCGGTCTCGCCTCGGCGACTTGATCCCGGCCGGTGCGAGGGTTTGTCGTCCGATCACCTGGCGGCCGCGTGCATGCGTCGAAGCAAAGGCGCCTGCTCCCAACGCATCGACGCCGCATAGCCGCTGCGCCGAAAAAGCGCAGGATGCCCCCTACGCGGTACGCAAAACGAGCGCGGGATTGGGCGCACACCGGGCTCGACCGACCGCGGCTCTGCACAAACAGCGCCCGCGCCATGCCCATCACCCCGGCGTGCTAATTCGGCCAGGGGCTTCGGCCAGCGGTTTCGGCGAAAGGCTTCGGCCGGCGATTTCGGCGAAGCGCTTCTGCCCGGGCGACGGTCCGGGCTTCGCTGTCGGGGAGGTTTCGACAGCCATCCGACACGCGCCTACGTGCTTGGATCCCTGCCGCTGGGGGTGGGCCATTCAAACCCGGCTTCGCCCCTTACTCAGCCGCCATCCGCGCGGCACGCCTGGCAAGCTTGTTTGCTAGGTTCATACCGACCCCGGGACGCGACCAGGGGCACACTGCAATGCAGATTGCGCAGCCATGCGTTTGGTTGAAGTAGGGCAGGCAGCGATCGAAATCGACATACCATTTCTCCACCCCCCGCACGGTCTGCTTTTCTGCCGCGATGGCTTCGGGCGGGCAGGCATCCTCGCAAACCCGGCAGCTTGCGCAGAAGGCGTCGATGCCGAATTCGCGCGCCGGGGTTGAGGCAAATGGCGCGTCGGTCAGCACGGCCGAAAGCCGGAAAGAGGCCCCGAACTCCGGATTGATGATCGAGCCATGCTTGCCAAGCTCGCCAAACCCGCACGCTATGGCCGCCGGGATCAGCGCGAGCTTGCCGGTCATCGGCCCGGTCTGCGGCTCGGCCTCCCACCCTTGCGCCCGCAGCCAGCTTGCGACATGTGTCGCCCCGGCCATCGCTCGACCGTATTGGGTGATGACCTCGGCTCCGGCCGTGATCTCTGGCGCCTGCGCGATGCGGTCATAGGCATGTTGAACGCCGAGCATAACGACATTGGCAAACGCCGTCGAAGCGCCGGCATAGAGCCAGGCGGGATCGAGCGGCGCGACCCCGATCATATCGACCCCGGCGGTTTCGCGAAACGCTTGCAGCGCTGCGGTCCAATCCTCGGGGCTGCGCACGACCTGCTCCTCGGCGAGCTCGGCCATCGCCACGGCTGCGCGCCGCTGTCGATCCTGTTGCGCGGCGACCATCACCGGCGCCGATTTGTCGACCGAATAGAAGTAGCGCTGCAGCTTGCCATGGGGGATCGTATCGGGGTCCGGGGCCCAGTAGACAACGGTCGCGCGGCGTTTTTCGGTTTCGCCCAGCCCGTTGACGGCGTTGCCAGAGACCGGCGGCGCACAGGCCATCTGCGCAGGGTCCGGTGTGAACGGGCGGTACGGGTTTGGCTTGGGCATCGAGCGCGCTCCCTGGCTGGTTGCGACATCTTTGGCGGGGCTCAACTTTGGCGGGGCTCAACCGAATTGTGATGCGCAACGGGCTCGGGCGAACTCTATGATGGGATGTTATGCCCGGCAAGAAGGCCGCTCCATGCGCCCCATCCTGTTGCTTCTCGCTCTTTGCCTGCTCGCTGGCTGTGCAGCATCGACCGGCGGGTGGGTTGTGCATTCCGTCACGAAGCCTCCGCGGGGCGTTGCGAATGCCGTGCGCAGTCCTTTTCCACTTGTCGTGCTCGGCCGCCCGCCCGATGGGTCGGATGCCCAGACAGTCGCGGCCGCATTGCGGTTGCCCCAAAGGCAGGGCGGCGGCGGCTTTGTGCCAACCGCGCCCGGCAACGCATCCTTGCGCATCGCCGTTGCGTTTTCGGCCGCTAGCCTGCGGACGCTTTGCGCGCAAACAGGGCCCGTCGAGGCCCAGCGCGGCCACCTCACCCTCTCCGCCGGTCTCTGCCGCGGACCCAAGGGGTTGGGCTATGGCATCCTCTCGGCCCAGGACATCGCTGGTCCGACCGACCCGCGCTTCGAACCGGCGGCCGGCACGCTTCTGCGCGAAATCCTGACCCCGCAGCGCAACGCCGGCGCCCCGCGCTGAGCGCTCAAAAAAGACGCCCGAGCAACTCGAAAGCGAGCGGGTAGGGATAGACAAGGCCCAACGGGCCCGGCAGCGCGAAGAGAACCAGCCCGGCAAGGGCCCAGCGGGGCGTTGGCCTTGCATCCTGCCGACGCGCCGCGCGGCAGATCAACAGGGTAAGATTGATCGCTGCGAGGCCGAACCAACGGGTAAAATCATAGCCGAACGGCGACAGCGCCAAGGGCGTCAACGCGGCGAGAAGCGCAAGCCGCGCGCCCGGCCCGGCCAGCCGCAGGTAGATCGCGCCAAGCAGCGCCAGATAAGCGGCCGGAAACACCAGGGCCATCAACAGCACGGGTTCGATCCGGTTGCTCGCATAGTCCCACACCTCGGCAAGATTGTCGCCGACCCCGCGATTGAGCACCCGCAGCGCATCCGTATCTGCCAGAGGGTAGCGCAGCATCAATTCGGCAAGGCTGTACTCGCGGCCCAGGAACAGAAGGGCTGCGAGCGTCGCAGCGGCTGCAACCCCGGCTGCCCAAAGAGCTGTATCCAACCCCCTTTTTTGCAGATGCAGGGCCAGCAGAAGCGGCACATGGCTTGCAATGGCCGCTTCGTGGATCAAGAGCATCGCCGGTGCAAGGAGAACCAGCGCCCAGCCCGGTCGCAAGACAGCGACCAGCATCAGCAGGTAGTTGAGGTGATCGAACCGTCCCAGATCGAAACCGATGCCGAGAAAAAGGGCGGGCGAGATCAGCAGCGCACGCGCGAGCTCGGGCTGCCGGACCTGTGCAAGGAGCCAGACGAAGACAGCCGCCATTGCTAGGCTCGAGGCTGCTGCAAAGCCCAGTAGCATCGGCGGCGCGCGGTTCGGTCCGATCCCCAGAAGCGTTCCGATCAACCCACGGCGCACGAAGCCCAAATCAGCATAGCTGGTTTGATACTGAAAGATCTTCCAGCGGTCGAGGAAGGGGAACCAATCCTCAAAACCAACAAAGGGCGAGAAAAAGCTGCGCGCGATCAGATTGCCGGTAACAAACAGGACCAGCGCCAGCAAGCCCAAACGCAGGAGCGGCGATCGCCGGGTCCGGGCGGGCGGCTGCGGTGCAACCGCCGCGCCTCGGTCCGGCGTGGGATCGGCGGTTGCGGGCGCCATAAGGCTTCGGCGCCGAGAAAGGGGCCTCAGCGCAGCAGACGTCTCACTGCGCGGCGATGCGGCCGTCAAGATAGGGGGTGTAGCCCTTCGCATTGGCCAGGTAGGCCGCTACGACCTCCTCAAGCCCCGGACCGAAATCATAGGCGTTGAGGCCGTCCTTAAACACCGCATAACCATCGCCGCCCGAGCGCATGAAATTGTTCGACACCACGCCGTAGATCTTTTCCGGCTCGATGGGCGCAAAGCCGTCAGGGCCTTCGACCATCACCTCCAAGATGCGTTCTCCGGCCGGCGCAGACGGCGCCCAGACGTATTTCAGCCCCGCGACTTGGGGAAAGCGCCCGGCACCGTCTTCGACCTCGCTGACGCCGTTTTCCAGCGCGGCGATGATCTGCGTCCCGGTGAGTTGGAAGGTGGCAAGCGTGTTCTGGAAGGGCAGCACCGTGAGGACCTCGCCCATAGTGACAGGCCCCGCATCGATGGACGCGCGCAGCCCGCCGCCATTCTGGATGGCGATCTGAATCCCCTGATCCTTGACCCGGTCGAGCATTGCATCGGCCACGAGATTGCCCATTTCGCACTCGCCCGCCCGACAGCTGGTCCGGTCACCATCGATCGGTGCTGTGGTCTCGGCCACCACCTCGGTTTTCAGGGCCTCGATCGGGCCGCCCAACTCGGCCACACGGGCAAGCGTGGCGGCATCGGGCGGGACGGAGGCATCGAGCAGCATCGGCGCGCCTTCGGTCGCCGTGATCTGACCGGCATCGTCGAAGGTCACCGTAAGATGGCCCAGATATTTGCCATAGGCATAGGCCGTCACCACCGCGACCGGCGCGCCGCTTGGCCCTGTGAGCATCATCGGATAGGGGCCCGCTGCACCGTCATCGGTCGAGGACAGGAAGGAATGCGAGTGCCCGCCGACGATGACATCGATCCCCGGCACCTGCTCGGCGATGCGCATATCGAGCGGAAGGCCGACATGGGTAAGCGCGATAATCTTGTCGATGCCTTCGGCCTCCAGCGCAGCAACCTGGGCTGTCAAGCTCTCGATCTCGTCGGAAAACACCACGCCGTCGCCGGGCGACGAGGTTTCGGGCGTGTCGGCGGCCAGAGCGGAAACGATGCCGATCCGCTCGCCGCCCCGCTCCAGCACCAGGGTCGCGGGAATACGGCCGGCCAGAAGCGGCTCGCCGCTGACGTCGATATTGCCCGACAGGACCGGGAAGCTGACCGCATCGAGAAAGGCCGCCAGCGCAGCGGGCCCGTCATCGAATTCGTGATTGCCCACAGCCATCGCATCGAACCCGATCGCTTCGGCAAACTCGGCCTCCACTGCGCCCTTATAGGTGGCGTAAAAGAGCGAGCCCTGGAACTGATCGCCTGCATCGAGTACCAGCAGGTTCGCGCCGGCAAGCTCCGCGCGCTTGGCGGCAATGGCCGCAACCAGCCGCGCTATGCCCCCAAAGCACTTGCCTTCCGCCTCGTCGTCGGGGCGACAAGTGCTGTCGAAACGGCTGATCGATTCGACGCGGCTGTGAAAATCGTTGATATGCAGGATGTGCAAGTCGAAGTCGGCCTGCGCTGAAGTGGCCGACATCGCCATCGCTGCGGCAGCGGCAAGCATGCTTGGTTTCAAGACCGGGATCCTCTCTGTTGGGCTTGCCACAGGGTGCGGCCCCGGCCGCAATCCGTCAAGAGATCCGTGGCCGCGAATTTGCGTCGGCCCAGCAAGCACAGAGCCCAAAAGGCGGCCATGCGCGAACCTCTTTGCACGCGCGTGCCCAGGCCGCCGCGAGGTGGCATTCGCCTAAAATTTTTCACAATTCAGATCCAATCTTGTCTCCGACAGGTCGTCGATGCAGACTTGCAAAAGATGTGTCGTCTGTTGGACTGGACCGCCTTGGCTGCGTTTTAGGACTTTAACTTGGAGTAATAAGGTATGACCGTACCGCGCACTCTTTTAAGCCTCCTAGTCACTCTGGTTGTTGCCGGCTGTACAGGACCCGGACAAGCAATCGCGCCGCAGCGCATCGACCGCGAGTTCGACACCTCTTGGATACGCTGGCGCACGGGAGAGCGGGTTTTCTTTGCCTACAAGGTTTTCGAGGATGGCGGCAAGGCCGCGATCTGCGGCGTCTGGGCCGAGGATGGCGCGGCCAAAGACCTGCTCAATCTGGAGCTTGTGCGCAGCATGGCGGTCGACATCGCGGGGCGTAGGTTGGTGCACAGCATCGCCTTCTTTCGCAAGGCCGACGCCGTTGAAAACGTGCGCGACATATCGGCCAACTGTGTGCGCACCGATGTCGACTGGACCGCATCCTTCGATCGTTCGCCTGCCGAGCTGGTCACGACACGCCGCAGGTTCAGCGCCTAGCCGAGCCGTCACCCGCCCGCGTCAAAAAACGGTCTCTGCTAGCGTCGCGACCCCGAGGATGCAGAATCTGGGGATATAGAGCCCGGGTATATAGAGCCCGGGTATATAGAGCCAGGCGATGTAAAACCTCGGTATGTTGATTTCGTCGCCACGGCCAGGAAAGGCCAGCGTGTCGCCGACGGTCTCTCGATCGTCATCGGCAGCGCCTATATTGCTTTCGGCGTTGGTGTCGATAGCGCCAGAATCTCCATCGCTGATGCGCTGCGCCGTGTCGAAGTTAAGCCCGTCGAACTCAAGCCCGTCGAACTCCTTTAAGGAGACGGTCACGGTCAGCGCGTCCAAGGCACCCCCGAAGATCTGTTTCCGAAAAGCGGTTAGAGACGATCGCACTGACCCCTGACCGCCCCCTGACCGCCCCCTGCCCCGCCCCCTGACCGCCCCCTGCCACGCCCGCGCTACCGACAGCCGAGATCGTGGCCGTTCCGCTTAGGTCACATACCCATAAACCGGCTACCCATTGGACGTGTGGTGTGATTCACTTCTGCCAAAGAGCAGGAGGCAGGCATGGCGCGTTTCGATCTTACGGATTTTGAGTGGTCGGTGATCCAGCCTTTGCTGCCGACAAAGG
>JBCDAZ010000058.1:0-15760 GCA_039184655.1 Pseudomonadota bacterium
ATCCGCGGCCACGAGAAAACCTCGCGCTCGGTCAGAGGGCGGCTGACAGCAGTGAACCAGTTCGCCATACTGTTCGAAGATCGCTTCTCCCCGATGGGCGGCTGACGGCGATCAAATGGAAACGGGCCGGCGGCCGATACATAGAGTTCCTGACACTCCCTGCCGCGGAGGGTATTCTGCTCGCCGAAGAGCAACTGGCAGCGCTGGAGAAGGCGAAGGCCAAGAAAGAGGCCCATGGCGAGATCGAGAGCCATCATCCCGGCATCTGGGAAGCAAGGACACCCATTATGTGGGCACGATGAAGGGCGTGGGCCGCATCTATCAGCAAACCTTCGTCGATACCTACGCCCGGCTGGCCCTTGCCAAACTTTACACCGAGAAGACGGCGATCACGGCTGCAGACCTGTTGAACGACCGCGTCATTCCTTTCTTTGCGGCGTATAAGATCAGCCTGCTGCGCATCCTGACGGATCGGGGCACGGAATATTGCGGCAAGGCGGAGAACCACGCCTATCAACTCTACCTGGCGGTCGAAGATATCGGCCATTCCAAGACCAAGGCCAACAGCCCGCAAACGAACGGGATCTGTGAGCGCTTCCATCGCACCATCAAGGACGAGTTCTACGACATCGCCTTCCGCAAGAAGCTGTATCGCTCGGTCGAGGAACTGCAGACCGATCTCGACACCTGGCTGGCAAAGTACAACGAACAGCGGCCACATTCCGGAAGATACTGCTACGGCAAAACGCGTATGCAGACCTTCCGCGAAACACTGTATATCGCTGTCGACAAGACAATCAAAACCCACGACCAATCGGACAGTGCAAAACCGATCCTCAGCGCTGCAGGCTGAGGCGCCCGTCAGATCACGTCTGGAGTTTTACAATTTACGCAAGCCAAAGCGTCACCACGCGCCTTGCAACCGCGGGCCGGACCATACATTCTTTGCCAGAAGCTCTTTCATCGCGGTCATGTCGAGCATCTGATCCGCGACGATCCGTTTGAGACGCGCGTTCTCCGTCTCTAGCTCGCGGAGCTTCTTCGCGTCCGACGCATCCATGCCGCCATACTTCTTCCGCCAGGCGTAGAACGTGGCCGAGCTGATGCCGTGACGCCGACAGATGTCGTCGGTCTTCGCGCCCGCTTCGCTCTCCTTCAGCACGCCGATGATCTGCTCGTCAGTGAACCGGCTGCGCTTCATCGGATCGTCCTTCTTCGTCCATTCAAAGGTGGAAAATCCCAGTCCGCAATGGCCCGGATCGCGGGGGCAAGGTTAGGCCCGGCGCCCCAGCGCTTTGGGCGCCTTGGCGGCTAAAAAAGGTAAGCTGGACCCCATGCGCGCAAAAAAACCGGTGCAAGGCGTCGTGCGCAGGGCCCGAAGGAAAAGCGGCGCGGCTGTGCCAGGTTGTACACGAGGATCGCCGCCGGCCGCGAGCGGAGGCCTCAGGACGGTGCGGCGCTGCGTGCGGTGACCGCATCGCGGCGCAAAACAGGAGCGCGACACCCGGTTCTGACCGTGGCGGCGCATACCGCGGGCTATGGATCGCGACCCAGCGGCCTCGGCGGACTTCCGCAGGGCGCGCGGCAGACCAAGCCACGGACGAGACACCTTAGGAAGGAACACGACCGATCAAATGCCGAAGCCGAACAAAGCCCAAACCAACGGGGCGTCCATGCCTGCTCCCAGTGCCATTGGCGAATGCGCCTTATGCCAGCGGTGAAGGGATTGCCATCGGCCAGAGTTGCGCCTGGTCGAAAGCGTTCCTGGAGCGCTGGAAGACGCGCCGTGCGGGTGACGCCGCGCGTTGGGCGACCAGCCACCCGAAAAGGCGTTGCCGGTCTAAGCCGTGCTGCTTGAGGATCTGCTGGATCGTGATTGCCGCGAGCCGAGCGTCATCCAACGCCCGCGTCACCGCGCGACGGTTGCAGCCATGGCTGGGGAGCGCCGGTGGCAAGCACCCTTATCCGCTCGATGCCTCCAACAGGGTCTTCTGCGGATGGTGCATGTGAAGCGGCGGCAGGTTCCTCAGCCCGTCGAATCCCCGGGTTTGAAACCGGCGCTTCCATGCGTAGAAGCGGGCTCGGTCCACGCCACCGCTGCCGGCACGCTTCGGCGGCGTTGCCGAGCTCCCTTCCCGGTCCCAGGCCGTTTTGACGCTGTGAACAACCTTGCCTGACGCATAGTGCGGCAACGGCATGCAGGCCGTCTGGCAGTCTATCATCCCCTCGCGCCCTCCTCCTTCCCAGAAACAGAATGGAGAGAAGGGTAAGGGGACAAATTGATCCGATACTGGACATTTACCCGAACCTGTTCCGAAGGCATTGCAACGATTTAGGAATGTGAGCCTCGCATGCGGAAGGCAAGCGTCGTCTGAAGGCGCTATTTCGGCCAAGCGAGCAGATCGATGGTTTACAGATTGGAATAGTTTGATCTTACTGATCCACCGCAATTGGGCAGAAGTTCTGATCGTCCGCGCATGAGCGCTACGGGGTAGCTGTGACGACGGGACAGACATGCGTGGCGACGGTCTGGGGAGATGCGGCGAATGCCGAGGGGTACGCAACCGGAGATGATGCACAGCACCGCTTTCCGGTGGAGGCAGCAGAGTACATGGTGCCTGCGCCACAACCACCGATCGACGCGACCTTTGATGCATTCGCAGTGCAAACGCTGACAATCGTCTTTGGGCGCGCTCTTGGGTGTGTTTCGCGTCGGTACGGCATGCCTTTGTCGGGCGGCGACGGCGTGATCCGACCCCGTGCCTCGGTGTTTTGGCGCGCGGAGAGGGCCGGGGCATTCTTCTCGCAACGGCCTCGGTCGGGCCTCGGTTCAGCAATGGCGATCGACGGAAGCGTGCAAGGACGGGTGAGCAATAGACCAGTCCGTCCTTTTCCGAGCCCGTTAGAGAAGATGCAGGCGTTTTGGTCTCGCTATCTGAAAATTTGTGCCTGCAACGCAGTCAAGATTGGGCGGTAAACGGTATGCTGGATCGGCTTTTTCAGAATTGGGCCTATTCGACACCGCCCATCGCGCTCCTGTTGATTGCGCTTTATCCTTTTATTGACTTGGAAATCGAATTGTCTGTCTATCTATCTTTACCGATCTATATGCTCCACCAGTACGAAGAGCACGATCAAAACAAGTTCGCTCATTTCCTGAATGGCATGATGGGAGCAGACAAGCGCGGTTTATCCGCACGGGATATCTGGATCGTCAACGTGATTTTTGTGTGGTTTCTTTTGCTTGGAGTTTTCTATCTATCCAAGATAAGCGACGATTGGGGCATCGCTGCCGCGTATCTTTTGGCAATTAACGGCGTCGTTCATATCGTTTGGGCGCTGAAATTCCGATCGTACAATCCTGGTCTTTGGAGTGCGATCATATTCTTCTTACCCTGTGCTGTCTGGATATTTTTGGCACTTCCCGCGAGCATTCTGATCCACCTCGTTTCTGCGGCTTTGGTGATTGCCCTTCATGCGGGTATTATGATTGCTGCGAGACGCGCGGCGTAAGGGTTGGATGCCCGGTTTGCAGCGCAACGCGAAAGCCGCAAAAAAACACCGAATGTGGAAGACCTAGGGCGCGCTGGTGCATCGCAGTCGCAGCGCCGGCTGCGCCGCATCTCCGAACACTGCGCCGCTACGTGTCATGCGGTTGCGCGGGCGTGGCCGACAGGGCATGGTCCTGGATGCCGGGACGTTTTTTTGGACTTGCTCCAATCGACGCGTCGCGCGGAGGTTCTGATCTGCACACGGCGCGCTTTTGGGCCAAGACAACGCCGCATGGCCATCACATTGCGATATCGCGCGGAAGCGCTGCTGTCGGCTCAATCGGACCGGTGCGGCAGGAGGATGCAAAACTCCGTACCCGCGGTTGAGGTTGCAACCAGGTCGAGTTGACCGCCATGCCCGCGGACCAGCTCGGCCGCAATCGCAAGCCCCAAGCCGCTGCCGCCGCGTCGGCCGCTACCCTGAAATGGCTTGAAGAGATCGTCGAGCACCTTGTTGGGTAGGCCGGGTCCGGTGTCGCGGATGCGGATGCGGATGCTGGCCTCGGCGTCAATCCGCTCGGTAAGGATATCGATGCGCCCCGACCGCCCCGACGCCTCGATCGCCTCGCGCGCATTGCGAATGAGGTTGCTCAGGATCCGGTAGAGCTGGTCTGGATCGGCATCGACGATCATCTCGGGGGCAATCTGGGTTCCAAAAGCAATGTTGCCGCCGACCCGGCCCAGCAGCTCGCTTTCGCCCAGATCCTCGACAAAGGCACGCAGCGCGACCCGGCGCAACTCCGGCAGCGGCTCTTCGCTGCGACCATAGGCCAGCGTTCGTTCGCAAAGCGCGATGGCCCGGTCCAGCGAGGCCAGCAGCTTCGGCGCCACGCGTTGCACTGCGGGATCGTGGCTGGCATCGATCCGGTCGGCCAGAAGCTGCGTCGTGGTGAGGATGTTGCGCAGATCATGGCTGATCCGGGCGACGGCGCCACCCAGTGCGGCCAGCCGATCTTTATGCTTGAGCGCCCCGGTCAGGCGGGATTGCATATCCATCAGCGCTTGTTCTGCGGCCGCAAGTTCCCTGACCGTCGCGCTTGGCTGGATGATGCGGCGCGCATCCTCGGGGTCGTCGCGAAACCCCACCATATTCTCGGCGACCCGCGTGATCGGCCGGGTGATGAAAATCCGTACTGCGAGAAACAGCGCCAGCGCAGTGCTAAGCGAAATCACCAGGGAGAGCAGCAGCACCCGACCGCCGAAGCTGACCATCGCTTCGCGCATCGGGGCTTCGTCCATAGTGATCTCGATGGCGGTGCTGGTGGTCGGGTCCCAAGGCCCGATGACCCGGATCAGCCGGTTGGTCGGTACAAACAGGCACAGCACTGCGTCGCGCAACAGCGTCCAAAGCCCATCCCGATCCAAATCGACCGTGTCGTCGATCGGGGGCGGCATCGGTGTTGCCAGCACCAACTCGCGCCGTCCTTCGCGCCGCAAAACGATGTTGAGCACCCCGGCCCGGTCAAGCAGGACACGGCGCAGATCGGCATCGAGCATCTCATCGGGCGCCGCAAGCAGGGCCAGCGCGGCGATCTCGGCGCGTTGCAGCCGGTCTTCAAGATAGTTGACGCGAAACCGGCTGACCGAGGGAAGGAAAATGAACACCTCGGCCAGCATCACAAAGGCCACGGTCAGGGCCAGAAGCCGTCCCGAAAGTGTCTTGAAGAGCATCGCCTGCCAGTCAACCCCGGCCTGTTTCGGGGGCGAGATTAAGCGTCATGGCGGGCAAGGGCAAGGCGAAGGGACAGGCATGCGGTAGGCCGGCCCGCCCCTTTGCGACGCATCGGCAAGGTGCGCGAGGGGCGGGAAAGCGGACGGCCGCGTCCGGGTCAGCGAGGCGGCAGGGTCGGGCCGGCAAAGTCGGGGCCGGCGCGGTACCAGTTCTGCCAGACCCGAAGCAGCCCAACTTCGCGCGCGATCAGATACTCACCTGTTTGCGTCACCGCGTGCCCGATGGGGCGCGGCCGAGGCCCGCCCGGCGGTGCGACGGGTTTGGCCCGGGGCGCGGGGTCGTCACCGTAAATCCGACCGACATTCATCGCGATAATCAAGGTCTTGAACGCCAACAGCCGATCGAGGTACGCTCGCGCCCTTGCCGCTTCGGTTGGCCGGGTATCGAGCCTGCGCGTCAGGCTGTCGATGGCAACGCTGCAACTGTCGGCGAGGATCACGACAAGCTCGGCATTGCGACCGCGCGCCTTGAACCGCGCACGGTTGGCGAAATGGTTGCAAGCCGCAAGATGCGCGGCGCTGAGGTTTCGGAAGTTCGGCGGTTCGGCGCGCTGCGCGGCCGCTGCGGGTGTTACAATCGGGGTGGCGCCAAAGGTGGCGCCCAAGGTGGCGATAAGGGCCGCGGCCAGGATTTTGGCCCGGATTGCTGGCAGGAATGCTGGCAGGATGGCGACCGGCGCCCGGATAAGGGATGCGACCGGTGTCGGAGCCGCGACAAGAGCTGCCCACGCAGGCTTTTGCGCGAAAAAAATGTCCTGTCGCGTGCCTGTTTTCGCGCTCCAGCACCCCCAAAGAGAGATCCCGCCTGTCATAAAACCGAAATATACCGCAAAAAGGGCGCGGCAGCCAATCGCGGCCTTGCCGCGCCTCAACGCAGCCTGGGCGTCGCTGGCTTAGAGGCGGGCAAGAAGCCCGACGATGCGCTTGACCAGCGCGCTCTCGAAAAGCCGCGGCACGTAGTACTGCCCGGCGAGCCTTTTGGGGATCTCGCCCAGGGTCGGGTAGGGCGCGACCATACCCGCCAACGCCCCAACCCTCATGCGGTTGGCCACGGCCAGCGCGAGCGGGCCCATGACCTCGCCCGCATCGGCACCGACGATGGTAGCCCCCACAATCCGCCCACGCAGCGTGATCAACTTGGCAAACCCGTCGGTCTGTCGCGTGGCCTGGGCGCGGTCATTGCCACTATAGGCGACCCGCCAGACCTCCAGACCTTTTTTGTGGCTGCGGCGCGCTGCGGCCTCGGTCGGTCCGATCTGGGCCAGCTCGGGGTCGGTATAGGTCACATGCGGGATATGCGACAGCTGGGCCCGGACCGGCAGACGGAACAGCGCTGCGCGCACGACCATGCCGGCATGATACCCGGCAAGATGGGTGAATTGCGGTCCGCGGGTTGCGTCCCCGATTGCAAAGATGCGCTTGTTGGAACTGCGCAGCCCGGAATCGGTGAAAATGCCCTTGTCGTCAAAGCGCACAGCGGCGGCTTTCAAGCCCAGCCCTTCGGTATTCGGGCTTCGCCCCGCGGCAAGCAGCAGATGGCTGCCGACGATCTCGCGGCCTGCGGCCGTGACGCGCAGACCCGGATTGATCGGCGCGATCCGCTCGACCGCCGTCTCTTCCAAGATTTCCACGCCCTCCGCGCGCAACCGACCGACCACCAGCGCGGCTGCCTCCGGATCGTCGCGCCCCAACGCCTTTGCGCCCTCAATCACTGTGACCCGACTGCCAAGCCGGACATGGGCCTGGGCCATCTCCATGCCGATCGGCCCTGCGCCGATTATGATGAGGTGTTCGGGCTGTGCGGTCTGTGCAAAGATCGTCTCATTGGTCAGGTAGGGCGTCTCGGCAAGCCCGGGGATCGGGGGAATTCTTGGTGCCGATCCGGTCGCGATGACGAACCGGCGCGCCTTGATCCGGGTCTCTCCGGCTTGCAGCTGATCCGGCGCGGTGAACCGACCCTCTGCCTGCACCACCGTTACGCCAAGGCCTTCGAACCGCTCGACCGAATCATGCGGGGCGATGGCCGCGATCACCGCGTGCACATGAGCCATGACCGCCGCGTAATCGACTTGCGGCGTGGCCGGTGCGATGCCGAAGGGCCCTGCGTCGCGCATCGCCTGCGCGCAGGCCGCCGACGCCAGAAGCGCCTTTGACGGCACGCATCCATAATTCAGGCAGTCGCCGCCCATCTTACCCCGTTCCACAAGCACGACCCGGGAACCCATCTGGGCCGCTCCGGCGGCAACCGAAAGCCCGCCCGATCCCGCACCGATGACGCAAAGATCGGCCTCTAGCATCCGCGTCATAGGCGCGACCGGCCGCGCAGCGCGCGCAGCAGCATAGGCAGGGCGGCAAGCACGCACAGCGCCAGCAGCGGTCCCAGAACCGGCAGCGAGAAGATGATGCCCAGATCCGGCGTAGCGCCCGCGTCGAAGACCGCGCCCAGCCCCGCGCCGACCCAGGCATAAACCGCCGTGCCGGGAACGATCCCGAAAAAGGTCGAGATCACATAGCGCTGCCAAGGCACGCCCATGAATGCCGGCGCAAGATTGGCCACAAAGAAGGGTACGACCGGCACAAGCCGGATCAAAAACAGCATACTCCATTGGTTTTGGCGCATCCCGGCTTCGAGCTTTTGAAGCAAACCGCCCCCGCGCGCCTTGGCTTTCAACCGGTCGTGCAGCGCATCGCCCAGGCCGCTTTTGGCCGCTAGGAACAAGAGCGTTGCGCCGACGGTCGCGGCGGCAACGGTCAGGCCGGTCGCCAACACCGCCCCAAAGAGGAAGCCGCCGGCAAGCGTCATCACCAGACCGCCGGGCAGCGACAGCGCAACGATCACGATATAGGCGCCCGCATAGAGCGCTGCGGTCAGCACCGCATGCTCGGCCCGAAAGCTGAGCAGCGCGCCGCGGTTTTCCTGCAGGGCGCTGAAACTCAGCCGGTCGGCAAACATCAGATAGGCCGCAACGGCCGCGATGACGATGGCGATGATGGGCAGCGTGCCGCGCAGCGAGATCCGAGGCGTCGAGGCGTCCATGATGCACTTCTCCTTGCCGCGCACGCAGGTTCGGGCTGTGACCTAGATGCGCCGGCCTGGTCCTACAGCAAAGATATGTCACAGCGGCTTGATGGCCGGTGAGCTATTTGCGATTTTGTTGACATTCGCCGGTCTGCCACGTATCCGGCTCAGCCTTGAACGGTACCCGGCGCGGCAAGGGCTGCGCCGTTGGCCCGCAGGAGATGTCACGATGAAGCGCACCTATCAGCCCAGCCGGCTCGTTCGCAAGCGGCGCCACGGCTTTCGGTCGCGTATGGCGACCAAGAGCGGCCGCAAGATTATCAACCGGCGCCGGGCGATGGGCCGCAAGCGTCTGTCGGCCTAACGCCAGCGGGTCGGGCGGGCAGCGATGCCGACGATCCCCCTTCGAACGCTGAAGAAACGCAGGGATTTCTTGCGCTTGGCCCGAAGCGGCGCGGCGCGCATGCCGGGCTTTGTGCTGCAGGGCCGCGACCGCGGCGACGGTCAGCCCGTCATCCGGATCGGCTATACATGCTCGCGCAAGGTCGGCAATGCCGTAACGCGCAACCGCGCCAAGCGTCGTCTGCGTTCGATCGCCCGGGACATGTTGCCCCGCCTTGGACGCGGCGGGTGGGACTATGTGCTGATCGGCCGGGCCGGAACGACGATCGCCCGCACCTTCCCGCAGCTTCTCGACGATTTTTCGGCCGCGATTGCGCGGCTGCATCCGGCGCCATGAGCCCGGCGGCCTTTCTGCTCTCGCTACCGATTCGTGCCTATCGGCTGATCCTGTCGCCCTGGGTCGGCATGCATTGCCGCTATCATCCCACCTGTTCGGCTTATGCGCTGGAGGCGCTGGCGCGTCATGGCGCCTGGCGCGGCGGTTGGCTGGCCCTGCGGCGGATCCTGCGCTGCCACCCCTGGGGCGGGGCCGGGGTCGATGCCGTCCCGCCGGCACGCGGCGATGCCCGCGATCCTTAGCCGACCCGCCTTAGAAGACGAAATCGTCGGCGGCCAGATCGTCGAGCGCTATGCCCTCCAACACCAGCGCACCGAAGCCCATGCGGATGGCCGCATTGCCCGAAAGCTCTCCAGCCCACAAAATCACATCGTCGAAATCCTCAAGCAGCGCGACGGCGCTCAAATCGATCAGATCCTCGCCTTGGGTGAAATCGGTGATGGTGTCGTCGGCAGTGCCTACGACGATGAACAGATCGGCGCCTTCGCCGCCCTCCAGGCGGTCGCTTCCACGTCCGCCATCGAGCGTGTCTGCGCCGCGCCCGCCGACCAGGCTGTCATTGTTGGGACCGCCGAACAGGGTGTCGGCGCCGCCCTGGCCGAAGATCGTGTCGTCGCCGATCCCGCCCAGCAGCAAATCGCCCCCGCCGCCGCCATGTAGCTTGTCGGTAGCCCGACCGCCATCGAGCATGTCGGCCCCGCTGCCGCCGAAAAGCGCGTCGCGCCCGGTGCCGCCCCAGAGGCTGTCAAGACCGGCACCGCCGAAAAGCTGGTCGTTGAAAGCGCCGCCATCGATGCGATCATTGCCGTTGCCGCCAAAAAAGACGTCGTTGCCTTCAAGCCCGGAAAGGCTGTCGGCCCCGCCCATGGCCAGCATGCGGTCCGGCCCGGCCGTGCCCGTCATCGTGTCCGCGCCGATCGTCAGATAGGAGGAGGCGCTGGTGCGGATTAGCGAAAGCGTGCCATCCCCCAAGCTGCCGGCATCCGTTGCGGCCAGCCCGACATAATGCGTGCCGTCGCGCCAGGCATTGACGGTCAGGCTGCGCGCATCGCTCAGCGTCATCTCGCGCAACGCATTGCCGTTGACATTGTAGAGCGTCAGGCTGACCGCCTCGGGCGGGGTCTCGCCGGGGCTGTAGGCGATCTGGTAGCTATGGCCCGCACGCAGGCTCAGCCCGACCCAATCATCGTCGATTGCGCTGTCGATGCGATCGCCGGGCAAAAGCAAAAGCGGTGTTGTGCTGTCGCCCGGCACCGTGTCGGCGCTTTGTCGGAAGGGCGCAGCCGCTTGCAGGCTGTAGCCGCCGATCGCACCGCTGGCATAAAGGCTGGTCGCGCTCAGAAAGATATGGCCCGTTGCCTGGGCGGTGTAGCTCAGCCGTGCCGACGCGCCGCCCAGATCGCTGTCTTGCAAGACGCTGACAGCATCGTAGAGCCGCAGAAAGGGACGAATTCCGGACCCATCGGGTTCAAGGATGAAGACATAGGAAGCGCCCGTCGTCACGGCCACCTGAACCCAGTCGTTATCGCCGAGAAAATCGACCTGCCCGTTGAGCGACCGACCCGGGGCGAGACGGGCGGCGGTCGTGCTGTCGCCTGGAATATCTGTCAAGGCGGGCTCCTTTTACCAAAAGCCCACCCCCCGCATGTCCGTGCGGTAGCTCCGCGCAAACCCTAAGCGCTTATTGCCCCCTCACACCACAAAAAAACCGCGCGAGGGGCCCGCGCGGTCTATTGGGTGTCTCATGCGCCCTCAGACGGGCGCACGGGTTTTGTTGAGCGAGTGAGTAAGGATCACGCCGCGTGCCGACGACGGGCCGCGCCCATCAGAGCGACGGCACTCAACAGCAACAGGCCGGATGCCGGGAGCGGGACATCGGCAACGTCTGACACGGCATAGAGCTTGAAGCTCACATCCGCATCCGGGCCGCTCCAGGTGCCGGACAGCGACGATGTATCGAGCAGGCCGGCGATGTAGGATCCGCCGCCTTCGATGGTCATCATCACATGGTCATAACCGGAGTATCCGATGACCTGCCATGTGCCGCCGGTAAATGTACCGTCAGTCGTCAGACCCAGATCGACCATCTTCCAGCCCGTCTTTCCAAAAACCGCATCGGTTTGAGAAATATCGACAAAGGACTGGCTGCAATCCACCTGCGACACATGGGCCATGGTGAATGATGGGCAACCTAGTTGAGCGTGATTGGATATCGACGCCGCATGTGCAGCGCCGGTCAGAAAGAAGACCGCAAGAGCGGCCTTAACAACTGCAACACACCTCATCTGTTCCTCCACACAACGACACGCGCCCTCTATCGGGACACAAAGCAAATATAGCTGAACCTCAAGAACAAGCAACGTAAATAAGGCATCCCTCACCATATTTAGCCCTGCTTTTCAACAAAATCGGATAATTTCGCGAAGGTGCCTAGCAAATACAGGGGGTTGCACAATTCGCCATGCGCCGGCTAGGTGTCTAAGCATGTTCGACGACACCGATTTGCCCGTGCTGCTGCAGGGTGCACCCGCGACGACGGAATTTCGTAAACTGCGCAAGCGCGTCATGCGCGAGACCCGGGCGGCCATCGACAGCTATCGCATGCTCGATGGCGGCGGGCGCTGGCTGGTCTGTCTTTCGGGCGGCAAGGACAGCTACACGCTTTTGGCCGCGCTGGTCGAGTTGCAATGGCGCGGGCTGCTGCCGGTCGAGCTTTTGGCCTGCAATCTCGA
The DNA here is from genome assembly GCA_039184655.1 of Pseudomonadota bacterium. Taxonomy (GTDB): domain Bacteria; phylum Pseudomonadota; class Alphaproteobacteria; order Rhodobacterales; family Rhodobacteraceae; genus J013. The sequence continues at coordinate 11,773 of JBCDAZ010000058.1, forward strand.
TCAGGGCCAGCCGGGTTTCCCCGCCGGGGTGTTGCCGGCGTTTTTGGAGCGCATGCAGATCCCGCATCGGATCGAGTATCGCGACACCTATTCCATCGTGACCGACAAGATCCCCGCCGGGCGGACCTATTGCGCGCTCTGCTCGCGGCTGCGGCGCGGCCATCTCTACCGCATCGCGCGTGAGGAAGGCTGCCGGGCGATTGTGCTCGGCCATCATCGCGACGACATTTTGGAGACCTTCTTTCTCAACCTCTTCCATGGCGGGCGTTTGGCGAGCATGCCGCCGCGGCTGCGCAACGAAGAGGGCGATTTAGAGGTGCTGCGCCCGCTTGCGTTTGTGGCCGAGGCCGATTGCGACCGGTTTGCCCGAGCGATGCGTTACCCGATCATTCCCTGCGATCTCTGCGGCAGCCAGGAGGGGCTGCAACGTATGCAGATCAAGGCGATGCTCGATGAATGGGAGCGGCGCAGCCCGGGCCGGCGCCAAGTGATGTTCCGTGCGTTGATGAATGTGCGCCCCGGGCATTTGGCCGATCCGGCGCTCTTTGATTTCGCGGCTTTGGCGGGTGGGACGCTGCCGGCGGAACGCGCCCCGGAATCCGCTTGACCTTCGCGCCGTCAGCCGGTTGAACCGGGTGGCACCCCGTCTCCAGGAGCCCGAGCCATGGACGAGCAGAACCGCAATATGCTGCTGGCCGCAGTGCTCAGCTTTGTGGTCATATTCGGCTGGTTCATCATCTTTCCGCCCGAACCGCAGACGCAATTCGATCTGCCGCCACCGACCGACAGCACCCAGGTAGCGCCGGGCCAGCCCGCCCCAGCGATCTTGCCCGGGATTGCGCCGACGCCTGAGCTGCGCCGCGACGAGGCGTTGGAGCAGACCGCGCGGGTGGCGGTGGAAACGCCGCGGCTGACCGGCTCGATTTCGCTCAAAGGCGGGCGCATCGACGATCTGTCGCTGACCGATTACCGTGTCGATCTCGATCCGGAGAGCGCGAATGTCGAGCTTTTCTCGCCCTCTGGGGCGCCGAACCCGTATCTGGCCACCTATGGCTGGTTGGCCACGAGGCAAAACCTCGGCATCAACACGCCCGACGGCAATACGGTTTGGGAGATCGAGGCGGGCCGTGCGCTGGCGCCGAACAGGCCGGTTGCTCTGGTTTGGGACAATGAGGATGGGCTGATTTTCCGCCGCGAGATCTCGGTGGATGAAAATTACATGTTCACCGTGCGTCAAAGCGTCGAGAACACGACGGATCAGGACATTTCGCTCGCACCCTTCGGCTATATCGCCCAGATCGGCGTGCCCGACGACATCATCGGCTTCTTCATTTTGCATGAGGGGGCCGTCGGCGCGGCCGATGGGGTCAGCCACAACTACACCTATGAAGGCGGCTGGATCACCGACAGCATGGCCGATTTCGAGCTCGATACGAGCGAGGCGGCCCAGGTCGAAAAGGTCACCGTGTCCGAAACCGGTTGGCTGGGCTTTACTGGCAAGTATTGGGCGAGCGCGCTGATCCCTCAAAAGGGCCAGCAATTCGTCCAGGTCTATAAATATTTGGAGACGGACGGTCGGCAGGAGTTCCGCACCGAGATGCGCATGCCCGCGATCTCCATTCCTGCCGGGACGACACAAGAGGTAGAGACCAACCTCTTTGCCGGCGCCAAGGAGATGGAGCTTCTGCGCGATTATGAGCGCGATCTGGGCATCGAGCGCTTCGACTACATGGTCGATTGGGGCTGGTTCTGGTTCCTCACCCGGCCGATCTTCGATGTGCTGCACTGGCTCAACATCCAGATCGGCAATATGGGCTGGTCGATCATCATCCTGACGCTGATTTTCAAAACGCTGCTCTTCCCGCTGGCCTGGAAATCCTACGTCTCGATGTCGAAGATGAAGAAGCTCCAGCCGGAGATGGAAAAGATCAAAGAGCGCGCCGGCGACGACCGGATGAAACTCCAGCAGGAGATGATGGCGCTCTACAAGAAGGAGAAGGTGAACCCCGCCGCGGGCTGTCTGCCGATCCTCTTGCAGATCCCGATCTTCTTCTCGCTCTACAAGGTGCTGTTTGTGACCATCGAAGTCCGGCAGGCACCCTTTATCTTGTGGATTGAGGATCTTTCGGTCCGCGACCCGACCTCGGTACTCAATCTTTTCGGGCTGTTGCCCTACGCGCCCCCCGATCCGACGAGCTTCCTCTCGATCTTTTCAATCGGCGTCTTTCCGATCCTGATGGGCGTGACGATGTGGATGCAGCAAAAGCTCAACCCAGCGCCGACCGATCCCACCCAGGCGATGATCTTTGCCTGGATCCCATGGGTTTTCATGTTCATGTTGGGCCAATTCGCCTCGGGCCTAGTGATTTATTGGTGCGCGAACAACATCCTGACCTTTGCGCAGCAATACGCCATCATGCGCAGCCAAGGGGTGGAGATCGACTTCTTTGGCAATGTGAAGAAGAGCTTCAAACGCAAGAAGACGGGCACGTGATGGGTGCGGTCTCGGCCATCTACCGCTTTCCCGTCAAGGGGCTGGGCGAAGAGGCGCTGACGGACGTCGCTCTTGAGGCGGGCAAGCATATGCCGCTCGACCGCGGCTGGGCGATCACGCATGGCCGCTCGATCTGGGACCCGGATGCGCCGGCGCATATCGCGCGGCGGCATTTCGTGCAGACCGCCGATGCACCGGCCCTTGCCGCGACCGTGCTCCGCCGGTCGGGCGACGCGTTGACGGTCGAGGGGGCGGCGGCGCGCTTTACGGGCGATATCGCGACCGAAGCGGGGCGGGCCGGGCTGGCTGCATGGGCGTTGACATTTGCCGGCGATGCCCAGCCGGGCCCTTATGCGATGGTCCGCTTGCCGGGCAGCGCGCTGACCGATGTCGAGGAGGCGCATCTCTCGATTATGTCCGATGTGACCTTGCGGGCGGTTTCGGATGCGGCCGGCATGGCTTTGGACCGCAGGCGGTTTCGGGGAAATATCTGGCTGGAGGGTCTGGCGCCCTGGCAGGAGTTCGAGTGGGTCGGGCGCGAGATCATGATCGGCGCCCTGCGGTTTCGGATCACCGACCCGATCGGACGCTGCAACGCGCCCGCCGCCAGCCCGGCCACGGGGCGCCGCGACTGTCCAGTGACGGAGGTGCTCTACAAGCAGTGGCGGCATACGGATTTTGGGGTCTATGCCCAGGTCGTCGAGGCAGGGACCCTGCGCAGCGGCGATCCGGTTCTGGCGCCCTAGCGGTGGTCAAGGCGCCGCCGGCCCGTCTGGCCGAGCCGCCGGATGCAGACCGTGCCGAAGCCGGCCGGAAGCTCTTTGCGGGGCCTTGCGATTTCGTCAAATCGGTTGTGTCGCTGAAGGGGCTGCCGCCGGGGGATCGGCCCGAAATCTGCTTTGCCGGCCGCTCGAATGTCGGCAAGTCGAGCCTGATCAATGGCCTGACTGGGCGAAAGGGGTTGGCACGGGCTTCCAACACACCCGGGCGGACCCAGGCGCTCAACTATTTCGACCTTGGCGGCCGGCTCTATCTGGTCGATCTGCCTGGGTACGGGTTTGCCGAGGCACCGCGGAAGGTCGTTGAGGCCTGGCAGGCGCTGCTCAAACGCTACCTTGCGGGGCGGGCTTCATTGCGGCGCGCCTTCCTGCTGATCGACAGCCGACATGGGGTGAAGGCGGTCGATCACGAGATCATGGCGCTTCTGGACCTGGCGGCGGTGAGCTTTCAGGCGGTGCTGACCAAGACGGATAAGCTCAAATCCGGGGCGCTTGACCGGGTCAGCGCCGAGGTGGCGGCCGATTTGGCACAGCATCCGGCGGCCTATCCGGAAATCCTCGCAAGCTCGGCCGAGAAGGGCCGGGGGATTGCCGATATCCGCGCCGCTATTGCTGTTTTGACCGGGTGAGCCGCGGGGGGGGGGGGGGGGGGGGGGCCGCCCACCCCCCCCCCCCCCCCGCGCGCGCGGGGGGGGGGGGGGGGGGGGGGAGGGGG
>JBCDAZ010000059.1:0-15229 GCA_039184655.1 Pseudomonadota bacterium
CGTCGAGAGATTCTTCAACAAGCTGAAACACTTCCGAGCCATCGCCACCCGGTATGACAAACGAGACGACAACTTTCTCGCATCCGTCCAACTCGCTTCAATCCGCATCTGGCTACGGACTTATGAGTCGGTGACCTAGACCATTTTCATGCCGTCGCCTCCCCAAAAGAAAGTTGCCACCGACCAGGCCGATCAAAGGTTCATTGCCGAACCCGCCAAAAAAGCCAGTCGACCGCCAAGTCAGAGTCGCCGAATTGCGATCCTCCGAGTTTCAATCTCCCGAACAGGACGTCGTGGCCGCTGGCGCCGTAAGGACCGCGCAGGCCAAATAAAGCGTGGTAGTTCGCCCGCGCCGCCTCACACTGCCGTTTTGCGCCTGTCCTAGCGGTTGCGCGGCGTGCGGGCGGTCGGCTGCCGGTCGTGCGATACACAGCGACGCGCCAAAATTTCGATGCGTTGACCCTGTGCATTGCACCCGCTAGGGCTGAGGCGTGATCGGGAGGGATCGATGAACCAGCTCACCAACTGGCAGAACCGCGATGTCGCGGCGCTCTTGCACCCTTATACCAACGCCATGCAGCACAAGCTGACCGGTGCGCATATCATCGAGCGCGGCGAAGGGGTGCGGGTCTTCGACCAGGCCGGGCGCGGCTATATCGAAGGCATGGCGGGCCTCTGGTGCTGCGGTTTGGGCTTTGGCGAGCCGGCTCTGATCGAAGCGGCCCAAAAACAGATGGAGCAGCTTCCCTACTACCATCTCTTCGGCGGGCGCAGCCATGAGCCGGCCATCGAGCTTGCCGAAAAGATCAAGGAGCTAGCGCCGGATATGGCCCGGGTGATCTTCCAATCATCGGGCTCGGAGGCCAACGACACCCAAATCAAGCTGATCTGGTACATGAACAATGCGCTGGGCCGGCCGGAAAAGAAGAAGATCCTGAGCCGCAAGAAGGCCTATCACGGGGTGACCATCGTGTCGGCCTCGCTCACCGGCCTGCCCTATAATCACCGCGATTTCGATCTGCCCGTGCCGGGGATCTCGCATCTGACCACCCCGCATTACTGGCGCGAGGGGCGCGACGGCGAGAGCGAGGCGGAGTTCGTTGCACGGCTGAAGGCCGAGCTGGAGGCGGTGATCGCCCAGGTAGGCGCCGAGACCATCGCGGCCTTTATTGCCGAGCCGGTGATGGGGGCTGGCGGGGCCATCGTGCCGCCCAAGGGCTATTTCGAGGCGATCTGCCCGGTGCTGCGCGCCCATGACATCCAGATCATTTCCGACGAGGTGATCACCGGCTTCGGCCGCACCGGCAACTGGTTCGGCTCCGACACCCTCAATTTGACCCGCAACTCGATGTCCATGGCCAAACAAATGACCGGCGGTTACGCGCCGCTATCGGCCGTGGCAATGGATGCCGACATGGCCGAGGCGATCGAGGCGAACACCGGCACCATCGGCAATTTCGGCCATGGCTTTACCTATGGCGGGCATCCGGTGGGCTGTGCGGTCGGCGTCAAAGCCATCGCGCTTTACCGGGAACGCGACATTCTGGGCCATGTGCGCGGGCTTGCCCCGGCCTTTGCGCGCCATGTCGCGGCCCTGGCCGACCATCCGCTGGTCGGCGACACCCGCAGCCTCGGCCTGGTCGGCGCCTTTGAGCTTTCGCCCGATGGCAGCCCGGCCGCCTTCGCCGCCCCCGGCAAGGTCGGCGCAAAGATGGCTGCCGAGCTGCTGTCGCGCGGGGTGATCCTGCGGGCGATTGGCGATGTGATGGCGGTCTGCCCGCCGATGATCGTCACCGCGGCCGAGCTTGACGAGATGTTTGCCGCCATCCCGCCCGCGCTCGACGCCACGCTCGACTGGGCCCGGGCCGAGGGGCATGTGACCATTTGAGCGCGACCGGGCAGCCGCCGATCTACAAGATTTTCCGGGCCGGCGAATGGACGGCTTTTGCGGCCGCCGGGCTCACCGATGGAGCGCCGGTCGACCTGGCCGATGGCTTCATCCATTTCTCGACCGCCGCGCAGGCGCCCGAGACCGCAGCCCGGCATTTTGCCGGCGAGGCGGGGTTGGTGCTGGCGGCCGTCGATGCTGCGACGCTGGGCGCGGCGCTGCGCTGGGAGCCCTCGCGTGGCGGGGCGCTCTTTCCGCATCTCTACGCGCGGCTGCCGATTGCAGCGGTGCTTTGGCACGCGCCCTTGCCGCTAGGAACCGACGGCCAGCATGTCTTTCCCCAGCTGGATTGAACAGCTTGGCCTGCGGCTCTTGCGCAAGGTCGAGCCGGAAACCGCCCATGCCCTGGCGTTGCGGGCGCTGCATCTGCGGCTTGCGCCCTTGCCCGGCCCGGTTGCCTCGCCGCGGCTGGCCTGCCGGCTGGCAGGGCTCGACCTGCCCAACCCGGTGGGCCTCGCCGCCGGGTTTGACAAGAACGCACAAGCCTTAGGGCCGCTTCTGCGCGCCGGGTTCGGCTTTGTCGAGGTCGGTGCCGCAACGCCCCGCCCGCAATGGGGCAATGCCCGGCCGCGGCTCTTCCGCCTCAGCGCAGAGCGCGCGGTTATCAACCGCTTTGGCTTTAACAATGACGGTGCGCGGGCGATTGCCGCGCGGCTGGCCCGGCCGCGGCCAAGCGGGGTGGTCGGCCTCAATCTCGGCGCCAACAAGAACAGCCCCGATCGGGCGGCGGATTTTGCGGCCGTGCTCAGCGCCTGCGGGCCGTTTGTGGATTTTGCCACCATCAACGTCTCCTCGCCCAACACCGAGGCCCTGCGCGATCTGCAGGGGCCGGCAGCGCTCTCAGCGCTGCTTGCCAGGGTGATTGCGGCGCGCGATGCCCTGCCCCGGCCGATCCCGCTTTTTTTGAAGATTGCCCCGGATCTCGCGCCGGGCGAGATCGAGACGATCGCGGGCACGGCCCTTGCGCACCGGCTCGACGGGATCGTGGCGACGAACACCACCGTCGCGCGCCCCGGGCTGACCGGGCCCCTCGCTGCGCAAAAGGGCGGCCTTTCGGGCCCGCCCTTGGCAGCTTTGGCGCGCGCAACGCTCGCTACCCTCTACCGGGCGGTCGGCGGGCGGTTGCCGATCATCGCGGTGGGCGGGATCGATAGCGGGGCGGAGGCTTATGCCCGCATCCGGGCCGGCGCCTCGGCGATCCAGCTTTACACCGCGCTGAGCTATCACGGGCTCTCACTGGCCGCCCATATCGCGCGGGATCTCGATGCGCGCCTTGCTCGGGACGGGGTGGCGCGGCTGGCCGATGCCGTCGGTCAGGATGCCGCGGGCGCGGGGGCAGGCACGGTTTTTTAGGCGGCCGGACGGGCGGCGGCGCGTTCCAGCGCAGGATAGCGCAAGCCAAGCGTCACGCCGCGGGCCACAAAGGAAACCAGCAAGGCAATCCAGGCGCCGTGATTGCCCAGGCTGGGTGTCAACGCGGCCAGGACGATCCCATAAACCAGCACGCTGACGGCCATCATGTTGCGCATATCGGCGGTGCGGGTCGCACCGATGAAAATCCCATCAAGCATGAAGGCGGCCAGCGCCACAATCGGAAGGGCGGCCACGTAAGGCAGGTAAAGCCGCGCCTCGGCCCGCACCGCTTGCGCCGTCGTCATCAGATCGATCAGCGCCCCGCCGAAAAGGGCAAAGATCAACACCAACCCCAGACAGATCGCACCGCTCCATAGGCTTGTCAGCAATGCCGCCCGCCGCAGCACCGCCGGCTGGCGCGCGCCCATGGCTTGACCGACAATCGCCTCGGCCGCAAAGGCAAACCCGTCGAGCGCATAGGCGGTGACCTCCAAGAATTGCAGCAGCACCTGATTGGCGGCGAGCGGGACATCGCCGAATCCGGCGCCCAGAAACAGGAAGCTTACGAACACCGCATTGAGCAGCAGCGAGCGGATAAAGATGTCACCATTGACCTGGGCCATCCGCTTCAACCCGTCAGCTGCCAGCACCCGCCCCGCGGCGCGCCAGACCGCGCCCCGAAAAGCGTCGCGGCAGAGCCAGAGCCCGAAGGCAAGACCGCTCCATTCGGCCATGAGGCTGGCGACCGCGACCCCTTCGACCCCCCAGCCGAGGCCAAGCACGAACCACAGATCCAGCAGAATGTTCAGCCCGTTCATCCACAGTTGGAGGAACAGCACGCCGCGGGTCCGGCCGAGCCCGATCAGCCAGCCATTGATGCCAAAGAGCGCAAGCATCGCGGGCGCTCCGAACATGCGGATGCCAAGATAGCTGCGCGCCATCGTCTCGACCTCTTGCGAGGCGGGGGCAAGCTCAAAGGCGGCCCAGAAGATGGCGCGGTGGCTGAGGATGAAGAGCACACCCAGCGACCCGCCCAAAAGCATTGCCCGGGAGAGAAGCGCCTCGACCTCGGCGCGCCGGCCCGCCCCTTCGGCCTGGGCGACCAGACCGGTGGTGCCCATCCGCAGAAAGTTCAACAGCCCGTAAACGGCCGCTAAGGTGATCGCGCCGATGCCCACCGCCCCGATCGGCGCGGCCTGACCCAGCTGGCCGACAACGCCCGTATCGACAGCCCCAAGGATCGGCACCGTCGCGTTCGAGATCACAATCGGCACTGCAATGGCCAAAACGCGGCGATGGGTGACCGCCAGCACGGCCTGGGGCGTAACGGTCACGGCGCAGTCCGGCTTAGCGTCCGAGCCGCGGCATCAGGAAGTGCCCGGTCGCTTGGATAAAAGGGCGGTCGCGATTGTCCTGCCAGGCCTCGACATGCACCGAAGCATAGCGCCGGCCCGAGCGGTTCACCCGGCCGCGCGCATAGGCATCCCGCGGCAGGCCCGCGCGCAGATAGTCGATGGTAAAGTCGATGGTCTTCGGCAGGGGTGGGAAACGCCCGGCCTCGATCTCGGCCGCGGCCGGCCCACCGCTCTCCATCCGGTCCCAGAGGATGGTCCAGGCCAGCTCCACAATCGCGGTAATTTCAAGAAACCCCCCGGTCGCCCCGCCGTGCAATGCAGCCCGGATCGGATTGCCGATCAGCGCATCGCGATACGGCAGCACGCCGGTCAGTTCATCCCCGCGCCGCTCGAAGGACACACCCAGAAACGCGATGTAAGGCACGCGGGCCACAAGCGCCTGCAGCGCCGCATCCCGCCTTTGCTTGACAATTTGGACCGGTTCCGGCCGTCCCCGGCTCATTCGACCAGCCCTTCCATGCCGCGCTGCTCGACGGTGAACGCGCCGGTTGCAACCGCGACGGGATCGGCCTCGTCGGTCTCGAAGGCAACAGCGCGCACAAAGGCAACGAACCGCGTGGTGTGATAGCAGCGCGCCCGAGCGATCAGCCCCTGCCCGGGTTTGGAGCCGCGCATATAGTCGATGCGCAGATCGATGGTGGCGGTGCTGGCGGGGCGGTCGGAATGCAGCAGCACGGCCGAACCACAGCAACTGTCGAGCAGCGCGGTGACCACGCCGCCATGCAGAACGCCCGTCTCCGGGTCGCCCACCAGCCGCGCATCGAAAGGTACCGACAACTCGGCATGTCCAAGCCCCGCATCGGTCAGCACCAGGCCCAGCGCTTTGGAGAACGGGATCGCCTCGGCAATCGCCCGGGCCAGAGCGGCGCGATCGATCTCGTCTCCCGGCTTTTCGTTGGCCATAGACGGCGCTCCTGTAGATTGGGTTTGCGACATCGTGCATATCGCCTCGGCACTGGCAACGCCGTCCTCGCCCCCTTGCCCGACCTGCGAAAGGGCAACCGGTTGATCGGACGGGCAAACTGGCCGATACTGACGTCGGGGAAGGAAAGCGCATGCCCGACGGCTATGCTACGATCAGCGAGGTCTGCGCCGAATTCGGCGTAACGCAGCGCACGCTGCGCTATTATGAGTATATCGAGCTGTTGTTTCCGCGGCGCGAGGGCACAAGGCGGCTTTATTCGGCCAAGGACCGCGCGCGCCTGACATTGATCCTACGCGGACGCCGCTTCGGCTTTTCGCTGGAAGCGATTCGGCAATGGCTTGCGATGTACAACGACGGCCGCGACCAGACAGCCCAGGTTGAAAAATGGATCGACAGTGCAACACGGCGGCTCGCCGAGATGGAGCGCGAGCGCGCTGATCTCGCAGAGCTGATCGATGAGCTGAGGTTGCTGCGCAATGACGGCATCGACTGGCTTGCGGTCCACAGACAGCAAGAGCGGGCGCGCTCGACTGGGTGACGTTGCGTTACGTTGACGTCAACGTAAAGCTTTTCGCTTGCTGGGCGGGTCTTCGCCCGTCTAGATGCAAGGCATGAGTATGGCCGCATCCGACATCGAAAGACCGCATGCCAGCATCGGCGATTTGTGCCGCGAGTTCGACGTTACGCCGCGGACCTTGCGGTTTTACGAGGATAAGGGGTTGATCGCCCCGCGCCGCGACGGGCAACGCCGGCTTTACACCAGCCGCGATCGCGCGCGCATCCGGCTGATCCTGCAGGGCCGACGCTTTGGCTTTGCACTCGACGAAATGCGCGAACTGCTCGACCTTTACGATATCGGCGATCAGGGGCGCACCCAGGCGCGCCGCGTCATCGAACATGCCGAGCGGCGGCTGGCCGAGATGGAGGCCCAGCGCAGCGAACTCGACACCGCCATTCGCGAACTTCGCACGCTCATCGCCGAGCGGCGGATCTTCGCCGAGCCACAAGCAACGAACTAGAACTGCAAGGAGAGAAACATGCCCAGCTACACGCCGCCGCTGCGCGACATGAAGTTCGTCCTGCATGAGGTTCTGAACATTCAGGATCAACCCATTGAGGGTTATGCCGATCTTACCGAGGATTTCACCAGCGCGGTGTTGAGCGAAGCGGGCAAAATTGCCTCGGAAGTTCTTGCACCGCTGAACTTTTCCGGCGACCGCGAGGGCTGCGTGCTGGAAAACGGGGTGGTGCGCACGCCCAAAGGCTTCAAGGAGGCGTTCGATCAGCTGCGCGAAGGCGGCTGGACCGGCCTCGACTGCGCCGAGGAGTTTGGCGGCCAGGGCCTGCCTTATGTGATGGGCACGGCGGTGGGCGAGATGCTGGTTTCGGCCAATCTCGCCTTCATGATGTATCCCGGCCTTACCCATGGCGCCTATTCGGCGATCAACCTGCATGGCAGCCAGGCTCAGAAAGAGACCTATCTGCCCAAGATGGTGACCTGCGAATGGACCGGCACCATGAACCTGACCGAGCCGCATTGCGGCACCGATCTGGGGCTGATGCGCACCAAGGCCGAACCGCAGGATGATGGCTCCTACAAGATCACCGGCCAAAAGATCTTCATTTCGGCCGGCGAGCACGACATGGCCGAGAACATCATTCATCTGGTGCTGGCCAAAATCCCTGGCGGGCCGGATGGCATCAAGGGCGTCTCGCTCTTCATCGTGCCCAAATTCATCGTCAACGAGGATGGCAGCCTCGGCCAACGCAACAGCCTGGCCTGCGGCAAGCTCGAAGAAAAGATGGGCATCCACGGCAATTCCACCTGCGTGATGAATTATGACGGGGCCACCGGCTGGTTGATCGGCGAGGAACATAAGGGCATGCGGGCCATGTTCACGATGATGAACGAGGCGCGCATCGGCGTGGGTCTGCAAGGGCTCAGCCAGGCGGCCGTGGCCTATGAGAATGCGCTGGCCTATGCCAAGGATCGTCTGCAGGGCCGCGACGTGACCGGCGCGAAGAACCCCGACGGGCCGGCCGATCCGATCATCGTACATCCCGATATCCGCCGCACGCTGATGGACCAGAAGTCCTTTGTCGAAGGAGCACGGCTCTTCGCGCTCTGGGGTGCGAGCCTTGTCGATGCCGAACATCGCGGGCAAGACAAGTCCGCCGCCGGGCTGATTGCGCTGCTCACCCCAATCATCAAGGCCTTTTTGACCGATAAGGGCTTTGAGATGTGCATCGCCGCCCAGCAGGTTTATGGCGGGCATGGCTATGTGGAAGAATGGGGCATGAGCCAGTTCGCCCGCGACGCGCGGATCGCCATGATCTATGAGGGCGCGAACGGTGTGCAGGCGCTGGATCTTGTCGGGCGCAAGCTGCCCCAGCTTGGCCAGTCGGCGCTGATGGGCCTCTTTGAGACCGTTAAGAGCTTCATCAAGGAGCATTCCGAGGATGAAGACCTGAAGGCCGGCTTCATGGACCCGCTCAAGCAGGCCAGCAAGGATCTGCAGGAGGCGACGATGTATTTTGTCTCCGAGGGCATGAAGAACCCCAACCATGCGTTGGCCGGTTCAACCGATTATCTCCACCTTTTTGGGCATCTTTGCCTGGGCTATGCCTGGGCGCAGATGGCCGTGGCCGCCAAGGCGGCGATCGCGGCCGGCACGACCGAGCGGGATTTTTACGACGCCAAGCTTGCCACCGGGCGGTACTATATGGCGCGCTGCTTGCCCGAGACCGGGCTGCGCCTCGCGCGCATCAAATCGGGCGCCGACCCGGTGATGGCGCTGGCCGACGCGGCGTTTTGAGACCGATGCCCAAGCGCCTTCCCCTGCCTGTGCGCCGCCAGATGAACCTGACGGAGGCGGCCTATGACCGGCTCCGCGCCCTCAACGCAACCTATGGGCTGGGCAACAATTACCTGTTGGTGGTCTTGCTCGAGCGGCTCGACGAGATCGCCGACCCGCAGGCGCTCGACCAGGCCTTTGATGGGTTCATTGCCGAATATGGCGGACAGACCCAATCGGCGCCTTAAAACTGGCGCGCCTTCGGTCGACGAATCGGTAGCCGCGATACAAGCCGCGACACTCGTCAGCCGTTGCGCTGAAGAACGCGTTGAGGCGAAGAAAGAAGGGCGAATGACGGTCGGTCTCTTAGAAAATGGCGCAAGACCATACCCATGCGCGCACATGCGACCGGCTTAAGGGAGAGGATTATGACGTTCCACAATCTCGCCGCGCATTGGATGACCGATGAGCATCGAATGCTGGAAGAGATGACGACCCAGTTCATCACCGAGCAATGGGCTCCGCATTTTGAACGTTGGCGGCGCGCGGGCGAGATGGACCGCGAGATCTGGGAACAGGCCGCGGAGATCGGTCTGCTCTGTGCCTCGGTGCCCGAGGAATATGGCGGGGCGGGGGGCGATTTCGGCCATGAGGCGGCAATCACCATGGCCGCAGCGCGCTGCAACCTCGCCTCCTGGGGTCAGGCGATCCACTCGACCATCGTCGCGCATTACATCCTGGCCTATGGGACCGAGGAACAAAAGCAGCGCTGGCTACCGAAGATGGCGCGCGGCGAGTTGGTGGGTGCGCTGGCCATGACCGAGCCCTCTGGCGGCTCGGATGTGCAAAACCTCAAAACCCGCGCAATCCGCGAGGGCAATGTCTATCGGCTGACCGGCGCGAAGACGTTTATCACCAATGGCCAGCACGCCAATCTGATCCTGGTCGCGGCCAAGACCGATCCCGGCCAGAAGGCCAAGGGCGTGAGCCTGATGGCGGTGGAGACCGAAGGGGCCGAGGGGTTCCGGCGCGGGCGCAATCTCGACAAAGTAGGGCTGAAGGCGGCTGACACCTCCGAGCTCTTTTTCGATGCTGTGCCAGTCCCGCCCGAGAACCTTCTGGGCGGCGAAGAAGGGCGCGGGTTCTATCAGATGATGAGCCAGCTTCCGCAAGAGCGTCTCTCGATCGGCTGCGGTGCCGTGGGCGCCATGGAGGGCGCGGTGGCGCGCACCATTGCCTATGCCAAGGAGCGCGAGGCCTTCGGAAAGCCGATCGTCGAGTTCCAGCATCTGCGCTTCAAACTCGCCGAGTGCAAGACCAACACCGTGGTCGCACGAAGCTTCAACGATGCTTGCATCGCGGCGCATCTGCGTGGTGAGCTGACGGTGGAAACCGCGGCGATGAACAAATACTGGCTGAGCGACCTGCAATGCCAGGTCATCGATGAGTGCGTGCAGATCCATGGCGGCTACGGCTTTATGATGGAGTATGCCGTCACCGAGATGTGGGCCGATGCGCGGGTGCAGCGCATCTATGGCGGCACCAACGAGATCATGAAGGAGCTGATTGGCCGTGCCCTTTAGCGCGCCATGCCCACAAACTGCTTGGGCGGAGGCGTGGTGCCTTGAGTATTTTTGCCAAGAAGAAGGCGATGAAAACGCAACACCCCCACCCCGGGGCCAGTGCGGCAGCGGGGGTGGGGGCGCCTTCTCCTTGGACGGTCATCGCCTCTCCAGGCTGTACCGTGGGGGTACTCCAGACCCGGCGCGGTTAACATCGGGTAAAGCGCGTGACGGCGGCTTCTTCTTGGCAAAAATACTCGAAATCCCGACCCGCCGAGGGCGAACCGATCCACAGTACGGCGTGTATTAATGTCCCTGTTCAGGGCGAAGCCACATCGCCAAGGCAACCAATCCGGAGGACACCATGACCGACGCCTATATTTACGACACCGTTAGGACACCACGCGGCAAGGGCAAGCGCGATGGCAGCCTCCACGAGGTCACGGCGCTATCGCTCTCGGCCACGACACTTAACGCGATCAAAGCGCGCAACGATCTCGACACCAGCCAGATCGAGGATGTGATTTGGGGCAATGTCACGCAGATCGGCGAACAGGGTGCCTGCCTGGCCCGATCTGCGGTCCTGATGAGCGACTTTGACGAAAGCGTCGCAGGCGTCTCGATCAATCGTTTTTGCGCAAGCGGGCTGGAAGCCGTCAATATGGCCGCCAACCAGATTCGCGGCGGCGCCGGCGAGGCCTATGTCGCAGGCGGCGTCGAGAGCATGAGCCGCGTGCCGATGGGCTCGGATGGCGGCGCCATCGCAGCCGACCCGGCCCTGGCCTTCAAGAGCTATTTCGTGCCCCAGGGCATCTCCTCGGACATCATCGCAACCAAATACGGCTTTTCGCGCGACGACGTCGATGCCTATGCCGTAGAAAGCCAGAAACGCGCCTCGGCAGCTCAGGAGGCGGGGCGGTTCGACAAATCGGTGGTGGCCGTGAAGGACATCAACGGGCTGACCATCCTGGACACGGACGAACAGATCCGCGCCGGCACCGATATGCAAAGCCTGGGCGGGCTAAAACCCTCGTTTAAAGATCTCGGCGAGGTCATGCCCGGCTTCGACCAGATCGCCCTCCTGAAGTATCCCGAGCTGGAGCGGATCAACCATGTGCACCATGCCGGCAATTCCTCGGGCATTGCCGACGGCGCTGCGGCCCTTCTGATCGGAACCAAAGCCTACGGCAAAGCCAATGGCCTGACGCCCCGTGCGCGCATCCGCAACACCGCCAAGATCGGCACCGAGCCCACCATCATGCTGACAGGCCCCGTTCCTGTGACCGAGAAAATCCTCAAGCTCGCCGGCATGGAGATCGGCGACATTGATCTTTTCGAGGTCAACGAAGCCTTCGCCTCGGTGGTGCTGCGCTTCATGCAGGCTTTCGATGTCGATCACGACAAGCTCAATGTGAATGGCGGCGCCATCGCGATGGGCCATCCGCTGGGTGCAACCGGCGCGGTCATCCTGGGCACGCTGCTCGATGAGATGGAGCGGCAGGACAAGGAGACCGGCCTCGCCACGCTTTGCATCGGCTCCGGCATGGGTGCTGCGACGATCATCGAACGGGTCTGAGACCGCCCATCATGCGCACCCAGCAGGTCCTCGATCAGTCAAGCCGAGCGCTTGAGGCCGGCGATTTTGTGCTTTATCGCCGGGGCAAGGACATCCCATGCGTGCTGATCCACGACACGCACACCGAAGTGCTGGACACCGAGGCGGCCGCGCGACGGAACTTTGACAAGCTTGCCGGCCTGCTTGCGGCAAAGCCGGGCCAGACGCTTGTGCGCACCGTGCTGCACGAGCAGGCGATCGGCGGGGCGTTGATCCAGTCCTTGGTGCGGTCGCATGTCGAGTGCAACGGCGAGGCGATCATCGACCCCTTCCAAAGCTTTATCACCTATCGCCTGGTGGGCAGCAACTGGCGGGCGATGATGGTCGTCTGCCCGGTCAGCTCTCGCTGGGCGAGCTACGCCTCCCTGCCGGGGATGGAAGGGGATGCCGTATGGTAAGGCGGGTCCAAGAGATCATGGACCGCTACTGCGAAGCCTTCGAGAACGGCGATTTCGCTGCCTTTGTCGAGCGTTGCTGCCTGCCTTTTGTTTCGGTCTGGGATCAGGAAACGCTGATCTTGCGCGATCATGCCGCCCTTCGCCGCCTGTTTGACCGGGAGTATGCGGCGATCAGGCATATGCCCGGCCTACGCATCGACTATGAGCTGCTCACGCTCGCGCCGCAGGGCGCGCGTCTGCTTTCGGCCGTCACGATCTTGTCCGGAAAAATCAACGGAAATCCTGCGATCGATCCGGTGACGGTCGTCAAGGTCCTGCGCATGGAAAACGATGAATGGCGCCTTGGCGCGGTGATGAACCCACTTATGGCGCGCCTTGCCCAGCATGGGGAGATGTCGCAGGAGGGTGGCCGCTGATGTGCAGAGCGTATCCTCATAAGAGCGCCCGGCTGCCCTCGGCTTCCCGGTTCAGGCCCGAACCGGGGAAACCGATCCCAAACCAAAAGAAGCGTCGCACACCGCCGGCCACGCGCGCGACGCAACCGCATCATGGCTTCTTGGCCGGCCCGTAAAAAGGGGCACCGCCGGGGGCTTCTACCACCCAGTAAGGGGAGAATAGAGATGAGCATCTTTTCGACGGCCATCGACAGCGACGGCATCGCGACCATCACCTGGGACCTGCCGGGCCGCTCGATGAATGTGATGAATGGCGATGGGCTCGACGCGCTGGAAGCCGCGGTCGATGCCGCGATCGATAATGAGGCTGTCAAAGGCATCATTTTGACCTCGGCCAAGCCGGATTTCGCGGGCGGCGCCGATCTAACGATGCTGGCCAAGATCCGCGAAACCGCGGGCGCCGAGCCCGCCCAGCCGCTCTTTGACTTCACGATGCGCATGCACCGGATCATGCGCAAGCTGGAGCTGGCCGGGGTCGATCCCAAAACCCTGGGCAAAACCGCCAAGGGCGGCAAGCCGGTGGTCTGGGCCTCGCCGGGCACCGCGGCCGGCATCGGTTTCGAGCTTGGGCTTTGCTGTCACCGCCGGATCGTGGCCGACAACCCCAAGGCCAAGATCGGCCTGCCGGAGATCCTGGTCGGGCTTTTCCCGGGCGCGGGTGGCACGACCCGGCTGATCCGCATGCTGGGCGCGATGGCTGCGGCGCCACTGCTGCTGGAAGGCAAGCTGCTGGCCCCGGCCAAGGCCAAGGCCGCGGGCATTGTCGATGAGGTCGTGCCGGCCGACGAATTGCTGGCCCGCGCCAAGGCCTGGATCCTAGAGGCCAAGCCCGAGGACACGCTGCAGGTCTGGGACCGCAAGGGCTACAAGATGCCCGGCGGCATGCCCTACACCCCTGCCGGCCTGCCGACCTTCGTGGGCGCCTCGGTGATGGTGCATGGCAAGACCCAGGGCGTCTATCCGGCCGCCAAGGCGCTGCTCTCGGCGGTCTATGAAGGCGCGCAGGTGCCGTTTGACACCGCGCTCAGGATCGAGGCGCGCTGGTTCACGCATCTGCTGATGAACCCCTCCTCCTCGGCGATGATCCGCTCGCTTTTCGTGAACAAGGAAGCGCTAGAAAAAGGTGCTGTGCGGCCCGACGGCGTGGCCGATCAGCGGGTGAAAAAGCTTGGCGTGCTGGGCGCGGGCATGATGGGGGCGGGCATTGCCTATGTCTCCGCCCAGGCCGGCATCGAGGTGGTGCTGATGGACCGCGATCAGGAGGCGGCCGACAGGGGGCTTGCCACCATCACCGGGCTTCTCGATGACAGCGTGAAGAAAAAACGGATCACCGAGGAGAAAAAGGCCGAGATCCTGGCCCGGGTCACCGCGACACCGGATTACACCGCGCTGAAGGGCGCCGATCTGGTCGTCGAGGCGGTGTTTGAGGATGTGGGCATCAAGGCCGACGTCACCAAGCTGGCCGAGGCCGAGCTTGCCCCCGATGCGATCTTTGCCACCAACACCTCGACCCTGCCGATCACCCAGCTCGCCACGGCAAGCGCGCGGCCGGAGAACTTCATCGGCATCCATTTCTTCAGCCCCGTGCATCGGATGATGCTGGTCGAGATCATCAAGGGCGCGCAGACCGGCGATGTCGCCGTGGCCAAGGCGCTCGACTTCGTGCGCCAGATCCGCAAGACGCCGATTGTCGTCAATGATGCGCGATTCTTCTATGCCAATCGCTGCATCATTCCCTATGCCACCGAGGCGGTGCGGATGATCGGCGAAGGGGTGGAGCCGGCGCTGATTGAAAACGGCGCCAAACAACTTGGCATGCCGCTGGGCCCGCTGCAGCTCAATGACGAGACCTCCATCGATCTGGGCGTGAAGATCGCCAAGGCCACCAAGGCCGCCCTCGGCAATGCCTATGACAATGAGGATGCTGATGCGGTGACCTTCAAGCTCTTCGATCTCGGCCGGCTGGGGCGCAAGTCGAATGCGGGCTTTTATGAATATGACGAGAAGGGCAAGCGCGTGCGGCTCTGGCCCGGTCTGCGCCAGGAGTGGCCGAACGCCGAAGACCAGCCGGAGGTGACCGAGGTGCAGCACCGGCTGGCCATGGCCCAAGCGCTGGAAGCGGTGCGGGCGCTGGAAGAAGGCGTTTTGACCGACATCCGCGAAGGCGATGTCGGCGCCGTTCTGGGCTGGGGCTTCATGCCCTGGTCCGGCGGGCCCTTCTCCTGGCTTGACATGCTGGGGGCCGCCAAGGCCGTTGCGCTCTGCGACGGGCTTGCTGCCAAGCATGGCAAACGCTTCGAGCCCCCCGCCCTGCTGCGCGAGATGGCCGAGATGGGCGAAACCTTCTACACCCGCTTTGCGCCGGAAGCCAAAGCCGCATAGGCCCAAGCCGCTCGGACCTAGACCAGCGGCGGCAGGCGCCTCACCTCCAAAACTGGGGTGAGGTGCCGCCCTACCAGCAGTCGAGACAACCCTCCTCCACGCCCTATTCCGCGCATAAATCCGCTTAGAGTTCCGGGGCACCGTTTCGGTGCGGTTTTCGCCGCTCAGCACTTCGCCCGGCGCGACATCCCACCTGTCGATCAGGGCAAAGCGCTTTTCCAAAGGCGCTCTGGTCGCGGCCTCTAAAGCGTCGTCCATTTAATCTGCAACATAGCCGGCAGGCTTGACGAGGTTTCTGCATTCCTGGGATGGGAAGAGTTCGCAGGTTTGTGCGATGGATTGGAATAGCGTGTCGAAGGTGCGGGCCTTGAGCCGCCGCAA
>JBCDAZ010000060.1:0-15065 GCA_039184655.1 Pseudomonadota bacterium
ACACGGCGTTGATTGGGCGTCTCCTGATCCCAAATTGCCTGCGTGGTGTCCCCGAATGCTGCGCCTTGCAAGTCAGTTTCAAGCCGGCGCTCTGCCGACGGCCCAAGCGCGCGGGCGAACGCATCGATCTCGCTCAGTTCCGTGCCGTTGTCAGCGCGGTAGGCAGCGCCAAGCAGGATCGCATCGGTCCGTCCGGCACCATGGCGCAGGATTGCTGAGGCCCAATTGCGAAAGCTTGCTGAATCGGAGATGTCGCCTGCCTGCACGCACCATTCAAGCCCGTGAGAATAGGCAAACGCACCCACCGGGTAGGCGGGTGATAGCCACTGCACAAGCGTGAGAAGCGCGTCGTCAGTGAGCATGACTGTGGGTGTGGTCATGCCCATGGGTGCGTCCGTGACCATAGGCGCCGCCTTCAGGCGTGAAGGGTTCGACCACCTCACGCAAATCCGCGCCGAGGCGGCGGAGCATGTCGGCGATCACGTGGTCGCGCTGGATCAACAGGCGGGTCGTTTCGATCTGGCACGGCGTATGCCGGTTGCCGATATGCCAGGCAACGCGGGTCAGATCCGGTGCGTGCACCTCGAAAAGTGGCTCCGCAGCCGCTTCGACCCGGATTTCCCCGCCGCTTTCCAGAAGCAGCGCGCCGCCATGATCCAGCGACGTGGTTTGGGCGAGATCGACCAGAACGTCCTGGCCGTCCTTGGTGATGAGCCTCTTGCGGCGCAGAAAGCGCGCGTCGTAGTCCAGCACCACCGTTCCGACCGGGTCGTCATGTCCGTGGTCGCGATAGTCTTGCGCGATCAGCCGAGGCGCTGTCATGTACGCCCCCGATCATACGATCGCGGAGGGTCGTTCAGATCCAGTAGCTGGTCGAAAAGACGTGCCTTGCGATCTCTTCGCGTTTCAGCCCGCGCGCGGCGAGTTCCTTGTCGCTGAGCGCCATGAGCGCTTCGACTTGCCGGCTCAGATGGTTGGCTTGGGAAATCGCCATCAGGCCATTCCAGATCGACGTCACCAGCCTCGAGACAAGACCACCATCGACGGGGGTTGTGTGTGTTGCAATATGTGCCATTGGAAATCCTGTTGATTTGTTTCAGGTTTCCTCCCTTGGCGCGAATATACGTTGTCGCCACAACGGCAGCCAGAGGCCTAGCGGAATAGCCGCGTTTCGCCTGGTGCAACCCTGCGGGCGGAGCGATGGATGGGGTGTGCATCACCTGTCTGGTCCGGTCAGTACAGGAAATAACGCTGGGCCATTGGCAAAATCTCTGCCGGTTGGCAGGTGAGCAGGTCACCATCGGCACGCACTTCGTATGTTTCGGGATCGACTTCGACCTGTGGCGTGGCGTCATTCAAGATCAAGTCCTTCTTGCCGATGCCTCGGGTGTTCTTGACCGCGACGGTGTCCTTGGCGAGGCCAAGGCTGCCCCCGATGCCCGCCGCTTGCGCCGCGTCGGACACAAAGGTCACGGTCGACTGTTCCAACGACCGGCCAAATGCCGCGAACATCGGACGCGTGTAGACTGGCTGAGGCGTCGGAATAGATGCGTTCGGATCGCCCATCTGCGCGCAGGCAATCGTGCCGCCCACCAGCACCATCTCGGGCTTGACGCCGAAAAAGGCCGGGTTCCAGAGGCACAGATCGGCGCGCTTGCCGGGCTCCACCGAGCCGATCTCATGCGCGATGCCATGCGCGATGGCCGGATTGATGGTGTATTTCGCCACATAGCGCCGGGCGCGCATATTGTCGTTCTCGCCCATCTCCTCATCCAGCCGGCCGCGCTGGCGCTTCATCTTGTCGGCGGTCTGCCAGGTGCGGATGATCACCTCGCCCACCCGCCCCATGGCCTGACTGTCCGAAGCGATGATCGAGAAGGCACCCATATCATGCAGGATATCCTCGGCCGCGATGGTCTCGCGGCGGATCCGGCTCTCGGCAAAGGCCACATCCTCGGGGATCGATTTGTCGAGATGGTGACAGACCATGAGCATGTCGAGATGCTCGTCAATGGTGTTGACCGTGAAGGGCCGGGTCGGGTTGGTCGAGGAGGGGATCACATAGCTTTCGCCGCAGAGCTTGATGATGTCGGGCGCATGGCCGCCCCCCGCGCCCTCGGTGTGAAAGGCATGGATGGTGCGGCCCTTCATGGCCGCGATGGTGTTTTCCACGAACCCGCTTTCATTGAGCGTGTCGGTGTGGATCATCACCTGCACATCCATCTCGTCGGCGACCGACAGGCAGCAATCGATCGCACCCGGCGTGGTGCCCCAATCCTCATGCAGCTTCATCGCGCAAGCGCCAGCCTTGACCATCTCGACCAGGGCTGCGGGCTGGCTGGCATTGCCCTTGCAAGAGAGCCCGAAATTGATCGGAAAGGCATCGAGCGCCTGGAGCATCCGCGCGATATGCCATGGGCCGGGCGTGCAGGTGGTGGCCAGGGTGCCATGCGCCGGCCCGGTGCCGCCGCCAAGCATGGTGGTCATTCCCGAATGCAGCGCATCTTCGATCTGCTGGGGACAGATGAAATGGATATGCGCGTCGAACCCGCCGGCGGTGAGGATCTTGCCCTCGCCCGCGATGGCCTCCGTGCCCGGGCCGATGACGATGTCGATGCCGGGCTGGGTGTCGGGGTTGCCGGCCTTGCCGATCGCCGCGATGCGCCCGTCACGAAGGCCGATATCGGCCTTGTAGATGCCCGAATGATCGAGGATCAGCGCATTGGTGATCACGGTGTCGACCGCGCCCTCGGCCCGGGTGGCCTGGCTCTGGCCCATCCCGTCGCGGATCACCTTGCCGCCGCCGAACTTCACCTCCTCGCCATAGGTGGTCAGATCGCGCTCCACCTCGATGATCAGATCGGTATCGGCGAGCCGGACCTTGTCGCCGGTGGTGGGGCCGAACATGGCGGCATAGGCGGGGCGGGTGATGGAGGCGGGCATGGTGGTTTGGATCCGGGCGTTGGGAAGCGTTAATCGGGCGGTTCAGGTGCCAGGAAAGCCGCGTCGACCGGCACCTGGAGCGCGGTTGCCAGCGCATTGGTCTGCGAGGCGATGGCGATCACGGCCAAAAGGTCGGCGTATTGCGCTTCGGTCATGCCCTTGGCGCGGGCGGCGGCGGTGTGTGAGTGCACGCAGTAGCTGCAGCCATTCGCGGTTGAGACGGCAATGTAGATCAGCTCCTTGGTGAGCGGGTCGAGACCGTCATCGACATCGCGGCCACCCATCACCGTTCTGAGACGATCCCAAGTCGCCCGCAGCAGGGCCGGGTCGGCGGCCAGGGCGCGCCAGAAATTATTGACATAATCGGTGCCGCGGGCGGCGCGTATCGCATCAAAGATCTCGCGCGCTTCCGGAGAAGCGGATGCATCGTCGAGAAGCGGGACGACAGCCATCAGGCCCGGCTGGCCTGGCTTTGGCCCATCCCGTTGTGGATCACCTTGGCGCCGCCGAACTTGACCTCTTCGCCATAAATCGCCGAGTTCGGCCCCGATCCACCCGAGGCTGCGCGCGCTTTCTCGGCGGTCAAGTCCCTCTCAACCTCGATGAACAGCTCGGTATCAGCCAGCCGCACCTCGTCCCCGGTGGTGGGGCTAAACATGGCAGCGTGATCGACGCGGGAGGTTTTGGCGGGCATACTAAAGGGCTTTTCCGGTTGCGCACGTCCACGCCGTTTCAAACGTATCCGCACCCATCGACGAGGTGAACATACCATGAATTTCAACTGCTTCAGGGTCGTCAGCTTCGGACCCCTGCCGATTTGGTAGGACCTTTCCAGCGCCAGAGTGGCTTTCGTTAGCAAAACCGAGACAGCCGTCCGCCCACACCTCAACGACGCGCGTCACCCAATCATCATCGACTGCATAGAGATGCAAAGACGGAACGTCGTTTCCATCATGAACCCAACATGCCTTTTTGAAGACGGCCATTAATCAAGCGGCCCCATGACCTTCTGGTTGAAGCCGAAGACCCGGCGGGCGCCGGCATAGGGTACCAGGGTGATCTCGCGCGACTGGCCGGGTTCGAACCGCACCGCTGTGCCGGCGGCGATGTCGAGCCGCATGCCGCGGGCCGCGTCGCGGTCGAAGAGAAGGGCGGGGTTGGTTTCGGCGAAGTGGTAATGGCTGCCAACCTGCACCGGCCGGTCTCCGGTGTTGGCCACGGTCAGGACAGTGGTCGGACGCCCGTCATTGAGCGTGATCTGGCCAGGGGCGCAGAGGATCTCGCCCGGTATCATTGGATGGGGATCATCGTGATGGGACCATCGTGAGAAGATACCCTTGTGCGGGGCCTTGGGTGGGGATCATGGTCAGAAAATCGGCGATGTGGCATCAAGCTGCGGTTCACGAAAAGCGCTTGGCGTTATGGTCACTTCAACGTCGC
Organism: Pseudomonadota bacterium; assembly: GCA_039184655.1. GTDB lineage: Bacteria > Pseudomonadota > Alphaproteobacteria > Rhodobacterales > Rhodobacteraceae > J013. Next base: position 4,384 of record JBCDAZ010000060.1, read on the forward strand.
GGCGGGCCTGGCGGCGTGCGGGGGCGATCATTCACCCGCACCGGGATCGGCTTTGGATCCGGCCGCGCGGGGGGCACGATCGCGTCGAGCAGATCGTTCAGATAGTCGAGAATTTTGCCCATTGAAACGATCTCCACTCAGCGAATCGGCTGATGCACGGTGACGAGCTTGGTGCCGTCGGGAAAGGTGGCCTCGACCTGGACCTCGTGGATCATCTCGGCAATGCCGTCCATACACTGGTCGCGGCCAATCACATGCGCCCCTTCCGCCATCAGATCGGCAACACTACGGCCGTCCCGCGCCCCTTCCACAACGAAATCGGTAATCAGGGCGATGGCTTCAGGATGATTCAAACGCACCCCCCGCGACAGCCGCTTGCGCGCGACTTCGGCGGCCATAGCCACCAGCAGCTTATCGCGTTCACGCGGCGCTAAATTCACGCGTCACCTCGGCCGTTCCGTTTGCCCGCCAAACTGATCCATCGGGCGGGGTGTTGTCAAACCGAAGATATGCGCCGTAGCGGCGCGCATCGCAAGAGCGGTGCGGCATCGACGAAACACCGCATGATGCTGCCCAACTGTCGCGCAGATGGCGCATAATGGACCAATGCGGGCGCGGATCCAGGGCACGGCTTAACCAATTGCACCTGCCGTGCTATGCCCCCCTTACGTCGTGCAACCGAACGAGCCGGTCTTGCGCCTGAATCCCGCACAGATCATCCCCGCGCTGGCCTGGATGCCTCGGCTGACCCGGCGCGATCTTCGGGCCGATGCCATTGCCGGGATGACCGGAGCGGCGATTGTGCTGCCCCAGGGCGTTGCCTTTGCGATCATTGCTGGTCTGCCCCCGGAATACGGCGTCTATACCGCCATCGTCACGGCTTTCATTGCAGCGCTTTTCGGATCGTCCAAGATCATGGTCTCGGGTCCGACGACGGCCATATCGGTGGTCGTCTTTACCACGCTGGCGCCGATGGCCGAACCAGGATCGGCGCGGTATATCGAGTTGGCGCTCCTCCTGACGATCATGGTCGGGGTGATCCAAGTCGTCGCCGCCTTAGCCCGGATGGGCCAGATCGTCGCTTTCGTGTCGCATTCGGTCATGACCGGCTTTACCGCTGCCGCTGCGCTGCTGATCGGGGTCAGCCAGCTGCCCAATGCGATGGGGGTGACGGTTGAGCGGGGCGGAACGGTCATCGATCGTCTGGTGCGGACCGTCGAGGCGGCCGACGCCTTCAGCCTGACCGCGCTGACGATATCCGTGGCCACGCTGGTGACCGTTGCGGTCCTGCAGAGCATCTCGAAGAAGCTGCCCGGCTTTCTGGTCGCGCTTGCCGTGGGCGGTTTGATCGGCTGGGCTTTTCAAGCGCATGGCGAAAGCGTTCCCACCGTCGGCGCGCTGCCCGCCGCGCTTCCCGCGCTGTATCTGCCGGACATCGACTTTTCGGACGTCTCGCTGTTGGGGCAGGGCGCCTTTGCGATTGCGCTGATCGGGCTTTTGGAGGCTCTGTCCATCGGACGCGCGATGGCGATCCGCCGGCATGAGCGGTTTGACGCGACGCAAGAGATCTTCGGCCAAGGGCTGTCGAATGTCGTCGGCGGTTTCTTTCAGTGCTATGTCGGCTCGGGCTCGTTCACCCGCTCGGGCATCAATATGGAGGTCGGGGCCCGCACGCCGCTTGCCGCTATGCTGTCGAGCGTTTTTCTGGCCGCGATGACGCTGCTGCTTTTGCCGCTGATCGCGCTGATCCCGACACCGGCGATCGCGGGGCTTATCCTCTATGTCGCTTGGCGTCTGATCGATCGTCGCGAGATTCGGCATATCCTGACCTCAAGCACCTCCGAGACCGCCGTTTTGGGTGTGACCTTCGCCGCCGGGCTGCTCGTTGAGCTGGATTTTGCGATCTATCTGGGCGTGATCGCCTCGCTGATGGTTTTTTTGCACAAAAGCTCGCAGCCGGTGCTGGGGGTTGGCGCCCCAAAGCTGGTGAACGGCCAGCGCAAATTTGTCGCCGCGCGCGAAAATAACCTTCCCGAATGCCCCCAGATCACGATCCTGCGGCTCGACGGCACGCTATATTTCGGGTCCGTCGAGCATGTGGAGCGGGAGTTTCGCCGGGTGGAGCGCGAGCGCCCGCAGGCAAGGATCAAGGTGCTGATCCTGAAGGGTGTGGGCAATGTCGATCTCTCCGGCGCGGATTTGCTGATCGACGAGATCCGCCAGGCCCGCATACGGGGCGGCGATTTTCATATGATCGCGCAGTTCGAACCGCTTTTAAACCGGATGGGTCGGCTGCATGTTCTTGAAGAGCTTGGCGAGGCCAACTTGCACCTCAACAAGGGCACGGCGATCGAAACCGCGGTTGCGCAGGCCGATAATGAGGTCTGTCGCACCTGCCGGCTGCGGATCTATCACGAATGCTCCACAAAGCCCGGCGCACGGGCGGCGCTGCGCGAACTCGGCTACTGATTGGGCTAGGGGTCGGGCTGTTTTCGCCGCTCGCCTTTAGCCCCGTCGCGCGGCAAGGTCGCGCCAGCCATGTCCCGGGATTGGGATGCGCCGTGGCCCAGCGCCCAGCCAAATGCCAGCCGCCCGAATGCCACCGCCAGCAGGATGCGCAGCACGTGATGCGCGGTGACGTAAATCGTCGATAGGCCCAGCGACAGGGCAACAAGCGACATTTCGACCAGGCCGCCCGGGGCAAAGGCGAGCACCACCGCCGCCGTGCTCTCCTCGACCAGATCGCCCAGCAGCCAGCCGGCAAGCGCAGCCAGCCCCAGCGTGCCCAAAACGATCACCAGTGCGACTTCCAAGGCGCGCAGCAAGGCGGCCCGATCGATCCCGGCAAAGCGCACCCCTAAGGTCAGCCCGATCACGAATTGCGTTAGCCGGATCAGCCAGTCGGGCGGCTGTCCTTCCACCAGGCCCACCAGATGTGCCGCCCCGGATAGCAGCAGCGGTCCGGCGATAATGCCGGCCGGCATCTTGATCCATTTTGCCAGAAAATAGCCCAGCGCGCCGCAGGCCGTAAGAACCGCGCCCTCCCAGAACGTAAGCGGGATGTCTGCGCCGGGAAGTTCCACACCCGATGCCGAGCCGACCGCCTCCCCCTCGATAATCGAAAACCCAAGCGGGACCAGCAGAATGCACAGGACCAGGCGCAAAAACTGCACTGCCGTCAGCAAAGCGACATTGGCGCCCCGCGCCTCGCCCATCACGATCGCCTCGATGAAGCCGCCCGGCATGGTCGAGAACCAGGCCGTCACCGGATCGACCCGGCCGATACGCCGGCAAAGCCAAAATCCGGCCAGATGGATCACGGGGATGTAGATCAACAGCGCCAACAGGCTGGGCGCCCAGACCCAGACCTCGCCCACCAGCGCGGGCGTGAAGGAGCCGCCGATGGCAACCCCAATCACGGGCACGAAAACATCGCGCGGCTGCATGGGAAATTGCATCGGCGCAACGCGTCCCCCAAGCCGTAGGATCGATGCCGTGCCCACCGCGACGACCGATCCGAAAAGCCAGGGCAGCGGCGCGCCGATGGCCAGCGCAAGCGCAACCCCGATCAGCCCGATCACGGGTACAAGCAGGAGCGAGGCCAGCGCAAAGCGTTTGCCAAAAAGCGTCAGGCCAAGCTTGAGGAGGGCGAATTGGTGCATGGGCGGGTCCTGCCGGCATCGGTCGGCGCGTCCGCTCTTAGCGCCGTTGCCCGGCCCTGCTCAAGGCGTGAAAGCGCCGCGCCGCCGCCATGCTTTACATTGCAGGCGCCGCACGCGTCGCGGGCGCGGCGTTAAGGCCAGCCGCAAGCGGGTCTTGGTGCGCGCGGCCACGCCGCACCGGCCCGGCGGCTATCACGATAATTTGGCATATCGCGCATGGTCGGCAGGGCTGCTTGGGCCATATCGCGCTGGAGCCGAGCCGGTTTTGCGGCAAAGGGAGACGCTTCCATGCCCGCGCGACGTGCATTTCTGACGATGGCCGCAGCGTTGACGGGGATCGCCAGCCTACCCGGCGGGCTCTCGGCCGCCCCGGCCTCCCGGTTGATCGCAGGGCCCTGGCAGCAGACGGGCGGGGGGGATGGCCCCGATCACGCAGCCTGGGCGGCGGTTCTAAGCAACCATTGGCGTCTGGGCCAAGACGGCATCGCGCGGATCGACTATGCGGCGATCAAGGCTGATATCGCTCCGCTGCGGACCTATGTCGCCATGTTGGAGGGAACCGACCCCCGTTCGCTCAACGCAGCCGCGCAGATGGCCTTCTGGATCAATCTCTACAACGCCCTTACCGTCCGGCTGGTTGCCGAGGCCTGGCCGGTCCGCTCGATCCGCTCGGTCAAGGGTGGGCTTTTCGGGCTTGGCCCGTGGGATGAAACGCTGCTCTCGGTGGCCGGTCGGGGGCTCTCGCTCGACGATATCGAGCATGGGATCCTGCGCCCGATCTTTCGCGACCCGCGCATTCATTACGCCGTCAACTGCGCAGCGCTTGGCTGTCCCAACCTGGCGGGCCGCCCCTTCACCGCGCAAGCGCTGGAGGCGATGTTGGAGGCAAACGCGACGGCCTTTATCAACCACCCGCGCGGGGTGCGCGTGGCCGATGGGCGGCTCACGGTTTCGTCGATCTTTCACTGGTTCAAGGAGGATTTCGGCGGCACGGATGCCGGCGTGATCGCGCATCTGCAGCGCTATGCGGCGGCGCCATTGGCCGCGGCGCTAGCAGGCCGGAGCCGGATCGACGATCACGCCTATGACTGGGATGTGAACGCGGCCTAAGCCCCGCCTGCCCGAGCCCCGCCTGCCCGAGCCCCACCTGCCCGAGCCCTGCGCTCTCCCAGCTTGAGGCCTGCCCTACAGTCCGCCAGGCATCCCGACCCAAAAGCTGCAAGCTGGACCTGCGCGCAACTCTTCAGGGCGCGACCCTTGCGCCGACCCTAGCGCCGACCCTTACGCCGACCCTTGCGCCGACAGAGCGATCCGATAGGCTTTCGGGCGATGGTCGGACGCCTTATCGAAACGAATGCCTGTGTGGCCGAGGGGGCCGACTGGCTGGCCGCGCGCGATCCGCGTTTCGCCGCGGCGCTTGCCCGAACTGGGCCGCTGCCGTTGCGCCGCCGCAAGGATGGGTTCGGCGCTCTGCTCTCGGCGATCGTGTCGCAACAACTCTCGGTCGCCGCGGCAGACGGGATCTGGAAGCGTCTTGAGGCAGCCGAGGCGACCGAAGCGGAGCGCGTCGCTGTGCTGCCCGACGACACGCTGCTTTCCTGCGGCCTGTCGCGACCCAAGCTGCGCTATGTCCGCGCGCTTTGCGATGCCCGGCTCGACTACACCGCGCTACGCAGCATGCCGGATGCGGACGTGGTCGAACGGCTGGTCGCTTTGCCCGGCATCGGGATCTGGACGGCAGAGATCTACGCGATGTTCAGCCTGGGTCGTGCGGATGTTTTTGCGCCCGGCGATCTGGCGTTGCGTGAGGCTGCAAGGGTGCTGTTTGAGTTGCCCGAGCGCCCGGCCGAGAAGGCGTTTCGGCAGATGGCCGAGGCTTGGTCGCCTTGGCGGTCGGTTGCGGCGCGTCTGCTTTGGGCCTACTACCGGGTGGCCAAGAACCGCGAAGGGATCCGCTGAGATGGTCGAGAACTCCGACGCCGTGGCGCTGACCGGGCCCCGCCGCGGCATGCCCGGCGATGGTGCCGAACGGCTGGTTGTGTTTTTGCATGGCTATGGCGCGGATGGCGGCGACCTGATCGGCATTGCCGATACGCTGGCCGCGCATTTGCCAAAGACCCGTTTTCTGGCGCCCAACGCCCCGCAGCGTTGCGGTGCGAACCCGATGGGGTTTCAGTGGTTCCCGATCCCCTGGATGGATGGGTCGAGCGAGGCCGACATGCATGCCGGTATCGCCACCTCGGTCGATCTCTTGCACCGCTATCTCGATACGCTGCCCCGGCAAGAAGGAATCGGCCCGGAGCGCACCGTGCTGGTGGGCTTTTCGCAAGGCACGATGATGAGCCTGCATGTGGGGCTGCGGCGCGGCACGGCCTTTGCCGGCATTGTCGGCTTTTCAGGCCGGCTTCTGGCCGCCGACCAGCTGGCCGATGAGATCGTCACAAAGCCCCCCGTGCTGCTGGTGCATGGCGATCAGGATCAGGTGGTCCCCTATTCGGATATGGCGGCGGCCGAGGCTGGGCTGAGGGCTGCCGGCGTGGCGGTTGCCACGCACACCTCGCCCGGCCTTGGGCATGGCATCGGGCCCGACGGTCTTGGCGTCGCGCTGGGCTTCTTGTCGGAAAGGTTGGGCTGAGATGCATGCAAATTGGAGCCTGAACCTTGCCGCATCGCTCTTGGTTTTGGGTTTCGGCGCGGCCTCCGCGCCGGCCCAGATGGTTGATGAGTATGTGCCGACAGATGGGCTCGAAGAATTCGCCCTCTGTCGGGCAGCGGTTTTTTATCACCTCGACAGCAATGCGCGCGGCGACAGCGCCATCCCGGTCTTCGTTGCCCGCACGCTGGAGCGTCAAATCCTCTTTGTGATGCAGGAGAGCCTGAATAGCCGACCGCCGGTATCGCTGGAGGAGGGCAGTGTCAGCCTGAAATTCAGCGAAAGCTTCTTCATCGGGTTTTCGGCCGTGCTGCGCAACGAGCGCGCGCGGATGCTCGACGTCAGGCAACGCGACGAGATCCTGGTCGGCTGCGTGCCCTTCATTTGGGCCCTGGTCGAGGGTCAGGTGAACAATCTGATCGCCTGGCGTACGCAATCGGTGAATGCGCCCGCACGCCCGCCGCCCGCGCAGGAGTTCGAGCGCGTGGACCGCGTCATGGAAGAGATGATGCGCTAGCCACGCCGAACCCGCCGCGCCTTGTGTCTCGCGCGCGCCTTTGCAAAGCATGGGCCGGCCTTTTTTAGGCCGGGATCGTCCCTTTGGGACTTTTTTTCTGCAAGGGACCGCGCCCATTTGTCCCGAAGGCGGCATGCCGGTGCCCAGCGCAGACCAGCCGGCTTAGGGCCGGTTTTGAAAGTGCCAGATGCTTACGGTCGCAACACCGCAGGCTTGGATGTCTGGGGCTTGGACACCGGGGGGCTTGGAAACCGGGGGCTTGGACGCGCCCGGCTTGCGGCCGGTCTTACGGATTGCCTTGCCTTGCTCGGCCAGCCTTTGCAGGAAAGCGCTCCGCGCATCGTGAGAGGTATTCGCCGGATCGGGACAGCTTCTTGCAAAAAAAGGCGCAAGATCGCGCATCCTGTGCTGCGTAGGGCGGCGGCGTGGATCTTCAAACACTGGCTTCGTGCGGGTTGTGCTTGTCGAGCTAAGCCTCGCGCCGGCATCCGACGTTCAGGCCCTGACCGGACCGCCGCCCGCAAGACTGTCGAGGATCGCGCAATCCGGCCCGTCATCGCCTTGGCAGCGCGCCAGCAGCGCCTGCAATGTGCCTCGCAGCGCCTGCATCTGCGCGATCCTGTCGTCGATGCGCGCAAGATGGCCGTTGGCCAGGCGCTTGACCTCGGCGCTCGACCGGGCGGTGTCGTTGTAAAGCGACAGCAGCGCGCGGCACTCCTCAATCGAAAAGCCAAGCCCGCGCGCCCGGGCCAGAAACGTCAGCCTTTCGGTGTCGGCATCGCTAAAGTCTCGATAGCCATTGGCCGTGCGGGCCGGCGCGACAAGGCCGATGGTTTCATAGTATCGAATGGTCTTGTTTGGCAGGCCGCTGGCTTGCGAGGCGTCGCTGATATTCATACCTGTTCTCCGCCCAAAGGCCTTGGCCGGGCCGGCCTTGACCTTCCATCTGCTGGAATGATTATACGACCCGCATGAACAGTTCGACAAGCGCGGCACGGGCCTTTCGACCTGACATGGCTGCGGCCGAAATCATCCGCGATCCGATCTGCGGCATGCAGGTCGATCCCGCAAAAGATACGCCGCGCTTTGAGTATCGCGGGCGCGCGTTTTATTTTTGTTGCGAGGGTTGCCGCAGCAGGTTTGCGGCGGATCCGACGGCTTACCTGACGGCAACCGATCCGGTTTCGGGCGAAAGCGTCGACCGGGCGTCGGCGCGCTTTTTGGCCAAGCATGCAGGGGCACGATTTTATTTTCATTCAGAGGACAATCACCGGCGCTTTGAAGCAGATCCCGAGGCGTTTGCGGACGCTCTGGCGCCCGCGCCGCCGCCCGGTACGCGCTATATCTGCCCGATGTGTCCCGAGGTCGAGGCGGCCGAGCCCAGCGATTGCCCGATCTGCGGCATGGCATTGGAGCCCGAAACGCCGAGCGCGGATACCGGGCCGAACCCGGAGCTTGCAGATCTGCGACGCCGGCTGCTGATCGCCGGCCCGCTGGCAGTGCTGGTTTTGCTGCTAGAGATGGGCGGCATGCTGGGCCTTCCGTGGGAGGCCTGGATCGGCCGAACGGCGGTCCGCTGGCTGCAGGCGATCTTTGCCTCGCCGGTGGTGGTGTGGGTTGCGCAGCCGATCTTCAAGCGCGGCTGGTCTTCGATCGCGACCGGTAATCTGAACATGTGGACGCTGATCGCGATCGGCACCGGGGCAGCCTATGTCTTCAGCCTGGTCGCCCTGCTGCTGCCCTGGCTCTTTCCGCCCAGCCTGCGCGGCGCGCATGGCCCGCCGGTCTATTTTGAGGCCGCGGCGGTAATCTTGACCCTGGTGCTGGTCGGCCAGGTGATGGAGCTTGCCGCGCGCGAACGCACCGGCGATGCACTCCGCGCGCTGATGAACCTGGCCCCAAAGACCGCATGTCGGCTGCGCGACACCGAAACGGGCGAGGAGGGGGGCGAAGACGATGTGCCCCTCGACGCTGTCGCGCTGGGCGACCTGCTACGCGTTCGCCCCGGCGAGGCAGTGCCCCTCGATGGCTCAGTTATCGAAGGGCGGTCCGCAATCGACGAGAGTCTGATTACCGGCGAGCCGGTTCCGATTGAGAAGGCGCCGGGCGATCCGGTCACGGGCGGAACGCTGAACGGCCGGGGCAGCTTCGTGATGCAGGTCGAGCGGGTCGGATCCGACACGACGCTGGCCCGCATTATCGCGATGGTCGCCCAGGCGCAGCGTTCGCGCGCACCGATCCAGGCGCTGGCCGACCGGGTTGCAGGGTATTTCGTACCCGCGGTGGTCGGGGTTGCCATCCTGGCTTTTTTGGTCTGGCTTGCGGTCGGGCCCGATCCCGCGCTCGCCTATGCGGTGGTCGCGGCGGTTAGCGTTTTGATCATCGCCTGCCCTTGCGCGCTGGGGCTGGCAACCCCGATGTCGATCATGGTGGCGACCGGACGCGGCGCGCAGGCCGGTATCCTGGTGCGCGACGCCGAGGCGCTGGAGCAGTTTGCGGCGGTGGATGCGCTGGTCCTGGACAAGACCGGAACGCTGACCGAAGGGCGCCCGGTGTTGACCGATTTGGTGCTGGAAGGTCCGGATGCCGATCGCGATCTGGGTCTGGCAGCGGCGTTGGAGCGGGCCTCCGAGCATCCCCTGGCGCAGGCCGTGATCGAAGGCGCGCGGGCGCGCGGCGTACCGATCCCGCGCGTAGGCGAGTTCGAGGCGATGCCGGGCCGCGGGGTAATCGGCGCGGTGGGCAGACACGCCGTCGCGGTCGGCAATGTCGCGCTGATGACCCGGCTCGGTTTTGATCCCGAACCCTGGCGCAACCGGCTTACCGAGATCGAATCCGACGGCAAGACCGTGATGCTGCTGGCCGTGGACGACCGCATTCGAGGCCTTCTTGCCGTGGCAGATCCGATCCGTCCGAATGCGGCCGAGACCGTTCAGGCGCTGCAAGTCGCGGGCGTGCATATCGTCATGGCGACCGGCGACAGTATTCGCACTGCTGCCGCCGTCGCCCGCGAGCTGGGTATTGCGGATGTTCGAGCCGAACAATCGCCCGAAGACAAGCGCGATCTGGTCGCGGCGCTCCAGGCCCGGGGCATGACGGTTGCGATGGCCGGCGACGGAATAAACGACGCGCCGGCCCTGGCGGCGGCCGAGGTCGGCATTGCGATGGGCGGCGGCGCGGATGTGGCGCTGGAAAGCGCCGGAATCACCCTTGCCGGCAGCGAACCCGCAACTTTGCTGCGGGCCAAGCGGCTGGCCGATGCGACGATGCGCAACATCCGCCAGAACCTGATGTTCGCCTTTGTCTACAACGCCGCCGGCGTGCCGGTGGCCGCCGGTATCCTCTATCCGATCTTCGGTGCGATGCTCTCGCCCATGCTGGCTGCCGTGGCGATGAGCTTGTCCTCGGTCTCGGTGATTACAAACGCTTTGCGGTTGCGCCGCGCCCGGATCTGACGCTTTGCAGTGGCGCGGCGCAGGCGCCGGTTGCTGCAGGCGCGGCAGCGGTTGAGCCGAGGCGGTTCAGTCGCGTCGGTTCAGTCGCGGCGGTTCAGAGGGCGCTTGTCGGGGGCCGCATTTCGGGGGCCGGAATTCAGGGGCCGGAATTCAGGGGCCGCGACTAGAATGCGGCGGTTCAGAGGCGGCGGGCGCGAAACGGCCACCATGCCGGCGGTGGGAGCGCCCCGTGAATGCGGCGTTCTGGCGGCCTTTTATACCAACCTGCGTGGCGTGTGGCTCATGTTTGGGATTCCCATGATGCGGTTCTTCTGAATCAATTCCTCCAAAGAACAGGAGGCACCATGGGCAGAGCGATCGAGCTTCGAGAGGACTACGACGGTGATGCGCTGCGA
>JBCDAZ010000061.1:0-14594 GCA_039184655.1 Pseudomonadota bacterium
GCGCCTCTTCGAAGGCCGCCATCACCTCGTCGCCGCATGCCGCGATCCGTTGCGAGCGGGTGTCGCCGCCCTGCCGCCTTCGGTGCAAAACCGCCCGTCATGCGCCGCGCGGCATCCCAGCGGATGACCGATGACACGCCGACGCAAAACCGCTGCCCCGCTGCGCGTCGGCTCAGGCCCGCATCGACGGCCGCCAAGGCCCGCGCCCTGAGATCCATTGAAAGCGGTTTGCCCGTCTCCTGCCCCAAAATCCGCGATGGGGAACCGAAGCACGCCTGGCGCCCGATGGAAAGCCCTCCGCGATTCACGTCGGCCGGGAAACGCTCTAAGGCGCGACGATCGGAAACGCGCCGACTTCATGCCGGTGCGAATCCAGCCTCGCCCCGACCCAGAGGCGGTAAATCGAGGTGCCAAGCTCGATCCGACGACGAGTACATTCGAAAACCCCTATCACATCGGGAATGACACGAACATCAATCCGCATCTTGATGCAGACACCGATGGTGACAGCCTGAGGTTCCCGTTCGGGACGAGGGGCCTGCATCAATCACCTGGGCTTTTGACGATGATGGTGCGCGGGATGGCGCCTGGCCCGTCGGCCCATGTGCGGATCGCCAGCGCGGTTCCCGGCTCCTTCAACACCATCATCGGGGTGATCACCGGTGGTACGAACACGTCGGTCTGGTACCATCACCAGTTCAAAGTGCCGACCAACGTCCTGAGCGGTGCCAACAACGAGGCGGCCAATGTGTTGCATCTCGGTCTGGCACGGCGCGCGGACAATTCGATCGACGATTACTTTGTGCGCGATATCGTCCGCTTCTTCTACCGGGCCTCCTGAGCCTGACATGACCTGAGATCGACGCTGCTCTGGCGTCCGCGTGTGGGGCGTTCTATATCCGCCCCATGACCGCCCTGAGCCCGCCACCACTGACCCATGCGCCGTTGACCCCCGACCCGATTGCGCTGCCACGCAAGGAGACCGGTCTGCCCAGCCTGATCGGGCTGACCCGAGAGGGTTTGTCCGAGGCGCTGGCCAGCGCAGGCGTTCCCCAAAAGCAGATCCGGATGCGTGTGGGCCAGATCTGGCACTGGCTCTATGTGAAGGGTGTCACCGAGTTCGACGCGATGACCAATCTGGGCAAGCCGTTCCGGGCGATGCTTGCCGAGCGCTTCGTGCTGGAAAGACCGCAGATCGTCACCCGGCAGATCTCGTCGGATGGCACGCGCAAGTACCTTTTGCGGGTTGCCGGCGGGCATGAGGTCGAGGCGGTCTATATCCCCGACGCCGATCGCGGGACGCTCTGCATCTCCTCTCAGGTCGGGTGCACGCTCACCTGCTCTTTCTGCCATACCGGCACCCAGAAGCTGGTCCGCAATCTGACCGCGGGCGAGATCGTGGCCCAGATTCTGGTGGCCCGCGACGATCTGGAGGATTGGGGTCATCGGGATGGCGCGGAAAAGGGCCGCCGGCGCATCACCAATATCGTGCTGATGGGCATGGGCGAGCCGCTCTACAATTTCGAGGCGGTGCGCGATGCGATGCAGATCGCCATGGATGGGGACGGGATCAGCCTGAGCCGCCGGCGCATCACCCTCTCGACCTCCGGCGTGGGGCCCGCGATTGTGCGCGCCGGGGCCGAGATCGGCTGTCTGCTGGCGATTTCCTTTCACGCCACAACCGATGCGGTGCGCAACACCCTGGTGCCGATCAACAAGCGCTGGAACATCGAGGCGCTGCTGCAGGCCTGTCGGGACTATCCGCGGCTGAGCAATGCCGAACGGATCACGTTTGAATATGTGATGCTCAAGGGCGTGAATGACAGCGATGCCGATGCGCGCCGGCTGGTGCGGCTGATCGCGGGGATCCCCGCCAAGATCAATCTCATCCCCTTCAACCCCTGGCCCGGCGCGCCTTATGAGCGGTCGGATTGGGACCGGATCGAGGCTTTCGCGGAGATCGTGAACCGCGCGGGCTATGCCTCGCCGGTGCGCACGCCGCGGGGCGAGGACATCATGGCGGCCTGTGGGCAGCTTAAAAGCGCGACCGAGCGCGATCGGCGCACCCGCACCACGGGGCAGCCGGCCTGACCCCGAAACCGGGTTGGTCGCAACCGGCCATATCTGTGTCCTCCACGGCATTGAACTGGAGGAGAACGCAGTGCCTCGGATCCTTCAGCTGTTTGTCGTTTTGCTGCTGGCGGCCTGTGCTGCGCCTGAACGCTCCCCGCAAACAGCCCCGCACTCCGCCCGGCAGCCCACTCCGCAAGAGACGCCGTCGCTGGGCCTGTGGCCGTCGGTTCCGGTCGATGACACGCTGCCTGCCGGTCTGGCGTCGGCCGGATTGCCGCCGAGCGAGGATGTGCCCCCAGAGCGTTTGCCACCCGAGGTCGAAGCCCGGCTGGACGAGGGTCTCGCCATGCACCGGGCAGATCGTGCAGCCTGGTTGGGCGCCCGTCTTCTGCCCCCCGATCTGCTGCCGACGGAACTGCCGGCGCGTGGGACAGTGTCCGAGGGGCGGTTGCAAGAATGGATCACGCTGCCGCGCCCAGGATCGGTGCTGGTTCGTTTTACCGGAGCCGAGGGGAAAGTTCTCTTCGATGTCGACGTTCCGGATGACGCGATGCCCACACGCGTGACGCCCTATGACCCGCCCGCCGATCTGTCGCCCGATCAAACCGCGATGCAAAATGCGGTCCGTCTTGTCCTTGCCCAGCCCGGGCTGCGCTGTGGCGCCGGGTTGAACAGCATCGTTTTGCCCGGCCGCGACGGCTGGATCGTCTGGCTGATTTCAACAAGCGGCACGCCGGGCGAGGTGATTATGGGCGGGCACCACCGGTTTGTCGTCTCACGCGATGGGCAACGGGTGCTCGATCATCAGCCGGTGACCCGGGGCTGCGTCATCTTCCCTGCCGACCGCGTTTTGCAAAGGACCGAAGGCAACGCGCTGTTCGTAACCCATATCACCGAGGCCCTGCCTAGCGCATTTCATGTCATGCGGAGCATTCGCCTCGCCGACGAGGCGATTGTCGTGACGACGGAGCTGGGGATCTGGCTGGTGCTGCAAGGGCGTATCTGGCCGGCAAGGGCATTTCAGGCGGGGTGACGATTTTAGCCGGGCGACGGTGTTGGCGGAATGACGGTGTTGGCGGAATGACGATCGGTCTTGATCGCCGCGCTTAGTGCGGTAGGCATGCGTCCCGGATCATCAGCCGAGAGGGCGGCCATGTCATTCAGTTTGCCGCGTCGGCTGGTCGCCGAGGTGTTGGGCACCGGCCTCTTGGTCTGCACCGTGGTCGGCTCGGGCATTATGGCCGATGCGTTGACCGAGGATGTGGCTCTGGCGCTGCTGGGCAACACCATCCCCACGGGCGCAATCCTGGTGGTGCTGGTCACGATCCTCGGCCCCATTTCGGGTGCGCATTTCAACCCGGCCGTGAGCTTTGCCTTTGCGCTGCGGCGCGATCTGCCCATGGCCGAGCTTGCACCGTATGTTCTTGCGCAGGTAGCCGGGGGGGTCGCGGGCACGTTCCTGGCGCATGCGATGTTCGATCTGGCGCTGCTTCAGGCATCGACAACGGTGCGGACCGGACCGGCGCAATGGCTGGCCGAAGTGACCGCCACCTTCGGTCTGGTCGCGGTGATCCTGGCCGGGATCCGGTTCCGGGCCGAAGCGGTGCCGCTGCTCGTCGGGCTCTACATCACGGCGGCCTACTGGTTCACCGCCTCGACCTCCTTTGCCAATCCGGCCGTTGCCATCGCGCGCAGCCTGACCGATACCTTCTCGGGCATTCGGCCCGTCGATCTGCCGGGCTTCATCGCGGCTGAACTGATCGGCGCCGCGCTGGCGGTCGCACTGATGGGCTGGCTTTTGCGGCCACAGGCGCGGCAATAGCCGGGGCTACTCGCCGGGCGCGATCTCGGCTGCGGATTTGGGCGCAGGCTTTCGGGACCGGGGCGGGGCCGAGGTGGGGTCCGCGGCATCCGCACCTCTGGCCGGCCCGCGCAGGGGTTGGAGCAACATCCGGTCGAGCCAGAGCTCACGGCGCGCACGAAACTGTTCGAGCCCAAGTGTCATGCCATCATGGCCGAGCTTGGGTTGATCGCGATAGGTGCCCAGCAGCCGGTCCCAGATCGAGAGGTTGAAGCCGTAATTGCTGTCGGTCTCCGGCTGGTCGATCGAATGGTGCACCCGATGCATGTCCGGCGTCACCAGCACCCAGCGCAGCGCCTTGTCGAGCCGGCGCGGCAGGCGAACATTGGAATGGGTGAACATGGACGAGGCGTTCAGCACGATCTCAAAGACCAGAACCGCCAGCGCCGGTGGGCCCAGCGCCGCGATGGCTGCAAGTTTCAGCGCCATCGAGAGCAGGATCTCGCCCGGATGGAACCGCAGACCCGTGGTCACATCGAATTCCAGATCCGCATGATGCATCCGGTGCAGACGCCAAAGGGCAGGGACCGCATGCATCAGCACATGCTGCAGATAGATGATCAGATCGAGCAGGACGAGCGCCAGAAGGAAGGCCAGCCAGGCCGGAATATCGATGCTGTTGAACAACCCCCAGCCATTGGTCTCGGCCTCCATGGCAAGCCCGACCGCGACCACCGGGAAGACGAGGCGCACCAGCAGGCTGTCGAGGGCGACCACCGCCAGGTTGTTCGACCAGCGAAGCAGCCGCGGGATCTCCTGGCGGCGGCGCGGCGCGGCCAGCTCCCAGACCGCTAGGCCCGCAAGAACCGCCATGAACACGGCCATCCGGATCGCAGGTTCGTTGGCGAGCAGCGTTTCCGACATTGAGCCCTCCTGCGGCGTAGATTGCCCTGCCGTCGCACCCGCGCCAAGGGGGCGCGCAGTCACAGCCCCGTGTCAAATGTCGCGCGCGGTAGGTTCCATCCCAGCCCCGGGTTGCGGTCACACCCCTCTGTCATCGAAGCGTCGCTTGACCATGGGCCGCGTTTGCGCGTTGGTCCCAGCGGGATTTTGAGGCAGGAACGACCGTTGACCGAGGCAGAGGGCACCGCGCAATCCACCGAGCCAGTGGCAGGATCCGGGCCGGTACCGGTCGGCGAGATCTTTGCGATCTTCCTGAAGCTCGGACTGACATCCTTTGGCGGCCCGGTGGCCCATTTGGGCTATTTCCGCACCGCCTTTGTCGAGCGGCTGCGTTGGATCGATGAGCGGGGCTATGCCGATCTGGTTGCGCTGTGCCAGTTCATGCCGGGCCCCGCATCCAGCCAGGTCGGGCTTGCCATCGGCCTTGCCAAGGGTGGCGTGCCGGGCGCTTTTGCCGCCTGGGCCGGCTTTACCCTGCCTTCGGCCGCGCTGCTGATCGCGTTTGCCTATGGTGTGACGAGTTTGGGCGATGCCATGCCGGCTGGCCTGCTGCAGGGTCTCAAGGTTGCCGCGGTCGCGGTGGTCGTGCAGGCGGTCTGGGGCATGGCGCGAACGTTGACGCCGGATGCACAGCGGGTGAGCCTGGCGGTGATCGCGGCAGCCATTGTTTTGGCACTGCCCGGTCCTCTGGCCCAGATTGGCGCGATCGTTGCGGGCGGTCTGGCCGGTCTTGCGCTTTTCGACGCTGATCGGGCCGAGGACCGGCCGTCGCTCGACATCGCCGTCTCTCGGCATCTGGCGCTGGGCTGCCTTGCGGCCTTCCTCGCCCTTCTGGTGCTGCTGCCGGTTCTGGCCTCGGCGGTCTCGTCACAATGGCTGGCCATGTTCGACAGCTATTTTCGCGCGGGCTCGCTGGTCTTCGGGGGCGGTCATGTGGTGCTGCCGCTGTTGCAGGCAGAAACCGTTTCTGCGGGATGGGTCAGCGACGATGCCTTCCTGGCAGGCTATGGCGCCGCGCAAGCCGTGCCCGGGCCGCTCTTTACTTTCGCGGCCTATCTGGGCGCCGTGGCGACACCATCGCCCAACGGTCTGGCGGGCGGGCTGATCGCCCTGGTCGCGATCTTTCTGCCATCCTACCTGCTGGTTTTCGGGCTCCTGCCGTTCTGGGACAGTCTGCGTCGCCGCCCGAACCTGCGTCGCGCGCTTACCGGTGTCAATGCGGCGGTGGTCGGCCTGCTCTTGGCCGCCCTCTACGATCCGATCTGGACGGAAGGGATCCGCAATGCCGGCGATTTTGTGCTGGGCATGGCGGGGTTCACCGCGCTTGTCTTCTGGAAGCTGCCGCCCTGGCTGGTGGTTCTGCTGAGCGCTTTGGGCGGTTGGGCTATCGCCTTGGTTTGATCGCGGAGATCTCCTGCAGGATTGCGGCCGTGGCGGCTCGCGGGTCGGAGGCGGCATGGATCGGGCGCCCCACCACGATATGGTCGGCCCCCGCGGCAAGTGCGGCGGCCGGTGTGGCGATGCGCTTTTGATCCCCCGCCGCGGCGCCGGCCGGCCGCACCCCTGGCGTGACGATCAGCCGGCTCTGCGCTTCGGGCAGCGCGCGAATGGCCGCGGCTTCGGCGGGCGATGCAATCACCCCGTCTGCACCCGCCAAAAAGGCGCGCCGGGCACGCTCTACCGCGATGCGGCTGACGGATCCGGGTTCCAGCATCGCCGCGTCGAGATCGGCCCGGTTGAGGCTGGTCAGGATCGTGACGGCGAGAATACGCGTGGATGCCGCGCCCCGCCCCGCACATGCGGCGTCCACCACATGCGGATCGCCATGCACGGTCAGAAAGTCCAGCTCGAACTGGGCCAGGCCGCGCACTGCCGCCTCGATGGTGGCGCTGATGTCAAAGAGCTTCAGATCGAGAAAGACGCGCTTGCCGGCCTCTTTGATCTCATTGGCGAGCGCGAGCCCACCCCCGGTAAGCATCCCCAGGCCGATCTTGTAAAAACCGACCGCATCGCCCAGCCGGTAAACCAGCGCCATGCCATCCAGCGCATTGCCGGTGTCCAAAGCCACGATGAGGCGGTCATCGGTTCGGGTGGCTTGCATCAAGAGGGCTTCATTCATGAATCAGCTCCTGCCAGAGTTACGCGCAACTTTATGTGGACACCAGATCGAGATCGAAGGTTGCGACCACCGGGGCGTGATCGGGCTCGGCGAATTTGGTGTCGGTGGCAAAGGCGATGCTCTCATCGGGCAAGATCTCATTGTGGATCTCGGTGTGACGAAAGGCCGCCAGCATGCGGCGCGAGGCGAGCAGATGGTCGATCATCTCGCCCCGCCCATGGTGATAGAGCGTGAAGCGGCTGGATTCCGGCACATTGTTTTCCAGCGGCACGAGCACCCGACGGGCCAATGCGCCATTGCCGGTCTCCTCCACCCGCCCGCGAATGGCCATGACCGGCACCTCATCCGATTTGGCGTTGAAATCGCCGGCGATGATGATGTTGGCCTCCGGATCGGCATCGAAAATCTGGTCGATGAGGACCCGCGCCTCGACCGCCGCCCCCACGCGCTTGATCGAGGAGAGAAAGTAGCCCTCGGCCCAGCCCGCGGCGGACCGCCACTGAAAGCCGTCTCTCTGACCCGGCACATGGCTGGCCAGCTTCGACTTGAAATGGACGTTCAGCAGATGCAACTGCCGCCCCGTGCCATCCTGCAACCGGGTATAGAGCAGCGGCCGCTCCCAGGTGAGCGCGTCGGGCTGGCCATCTCCGCCCGTGACGGTGCGGTAGATGGGCTTGGGAACGATGTCATGGCGGATCTGGCGCGTTTCGACCAGGCGCGCCTCGGGACGAATGGCGGTCACCAGATTGCGCTCGTTATAGACCTCGTTGTTCGTCGTCATGGTCGAGACCAGGGTATAGTCGGCGTAGCGCGTGCCGGCGAGCAGCGCGCGCAATGCCAGAATGTCGCGCTTTTGCCCGTCGCGCTCCTGACCGTTCACCTCCTGAAAGCAGATCAGATCGGCGTTGATGCGCGCCAGCATCGGGCGGATGATCGCCGCGCGTTCGGCAAAGCTGGGTTTTGGATCCGCGCCGGTTTCTTCGTCGAGGTTCTCAAGGTTGAACGTTGCGATGCGGAACATGGAGCCCTCCCAATTTGGTGCATCTTGCAGCCTTGCACTCTGTCGCGTGATCGCCTCGTGACACTTGAGGCCTTCGTGCCGCCTCCCCATCTGAAGCGCATCGGGCGGCGTGCCGATACGGGCGCTGCCTTGCACACCAGGCCAAGCGGATACGCCAAAAGGGTGTCTGTGCGGACGCTGACGAGGAGAGGCATATGAACTTTGAGAAGTTCACCGAACGGGCGCAGGGCTTCGTGCAGGCCGCCCAAACAATCGCCATGCGCGAAGGCCACCAAAGGCTTGTTCCCGAACATCTGTTGAAGGCGCTGCTCGATGACGGGCAAGGCATGGCAGCGGGTCTGATCGAACGTGCCGGCGGCGATCCTGCAAAGGCGCAGGAGGCGGTGGATGCGGCTTTAGGCAAGATCCCAAGAGTTAAGGGCGACAACCAACTTTATCTGGATGGCGCGACCGGGAAGGCGATGGCGGAGGCCGAGCAGATCGCGCAAAGGGCCGGGGATACGTATGTGACGGTCGAGCGGCTGCTCACCGCGCTTGCGATCGTCCCGTCTAAGGCTGCCGACATCCTCAAAACCGCAGGCGCCACCGCGCAACGGCTCAACGAGGCGATCAACGATCTGCGCAAGGGTCGAACCGCCGACACCGCTAGCGCCGAGTCGGGCTATGATGCGCTAAAGCGGTTTGCGCGCGATCTGACCGATGCGGCGCGCGACGGCAAGATCGATCCGGTTATCGGGCGGGATGAGGAGATCCGGCGCACCATTCAGGTCTTGTCCCGACGCACCAAGAACAACCCGGTGCTGATCGGCGAGCCCGGTGTTGGCAAGACGGCCATTGCCGAGGGGCTGGCCATGCGCATTGTCAATGGCGATGTGCCCGAAAGCCTTGCGAACAAGACGTTGATGGCGCTCGATATGGGGGCGTTGATTGCCGGGGCGAAGTATCGCGGCGAGTTTGAAGAGCGGTTGAAGTCGGTGCTGTCGGAGATCCAGGCCGCTGCCGGCGAAATCGTGGTTTTCATCGACGAGATGCACACGCTGGTCGGGGCGGGTAAGGCCGACGGTGCCATGGATGCCTCCAACCTGCTCAAACCCGCGCTGGCCCGCGGCGAGTTGCATTGCGTCGGCGCCACCACGCTGGACGAATACCGCAAGCATGTCGAAAAGGACGCCGCCCTCGCTCGGCGCTTCCAGCCCGTCTTCGTGGGCGAGCCAATGGTACAGGACACCATCTCGATCCTGCGCGGAATCAAGGAGAAATACGAGGTCCATCATGGTGTGACCATCACCGACAGCGCGCTGGTTTCGGCCGCGACGCTCTCGAACCGCTACATTACCGACCGCTTCCTGCCCGACAAGGCGATCGACCTGATGGACGAGGCGGCAAGCCGTCTGCGCATGGAGGTCGACAGCAAGCCCGAGGCGCTCGACGCGCTCGACCGCGAGATCCTGCAAAAGCAGATCGAGGCGGAGGCGTTGAAAAAGGAAAAGGACGCGGCCTCCAAGGATCGGTTGACCAAGCTGGAGCGGGAGCTGGCGGACCTGACCGCGCAATCGGCGCAGATGACCGGCCGATGGCAGGCCGAGCGCGACAAGCTGGGCGCGGCTCGCGACATTAAGGAACAGCTCGACCGGGCGCGGATCGAACTTGAAACCGCAAAGCGGCAGGGCGATTTGGGCCGGGCGGGCGAGTTGGCCTACGGCATTATCCCCGGGTTGGAACGGCGGCTGGAAGAGGCCGAGGCACAAGGGCGAGACGACGTGATGGTCGAGGAGGCGGTGACGCCCGAGCATGTCGCGGGCGTCGTCAGCCGTTGGACCGGCATTCCCGTCGACAAGATGTTGGAAGGCGAGCGCGAGAAGCTCTTGCGCATGGAAGAGCAGATCGGCCGACGCGTGATCGGGCAGACAGATGCGCTGCGCGCGGTCGCGAACGCCGTGCGACGCGCGCGGGCAGGGCTCAACGACCCGTCGCGGCCGCTGGGCTCGTTCCTTTTTCTGGGCCCTACCGGTGTCGGTAAGACCGAATTAACCAAGGCGCTGGCTGCGTTTCTTTTCGACGACGACCAGGCGATGGTGCGCATCGATATGTCGGAGTTTATGGAAAAGCATGCCGTGGCACGGCTGATCGGCGCGCCGCCGGGCTATGTGGGCTATGATGAGGGCGGGATGCTGACCGAAGCGGTTCGGCGCCGTCCCTACCAGGTGGTGCTGTTTGACGAGGTCGAAAAGGCGCATCCGGATGTCTTTAACGTGCTGTTGCAGGTACTCGACGAAGGGCGGCTGACGGACAGCCAGGGCCGCACGGTCGATTTTCGCAACACGCTGATCGTCCTGACTTCGAACCTCGGCAGCGAGGCGCTTTCCACGCTTACGGAAGGTGCGGATATCGGCGCCGCGAAAGGCGCGGTGATGGCGGCGGTGCGGGCGCATTTCCGACCCGAATTCCTCAACCGGCTTGACGAGCAGGTGGTCTTCGACCGGCTGACGAGACGCCAGATGGACGGGATCGTGACCATTCAGCTTGGCGAACTTTCCAAGCGGCTGGCCGAGCGGAACGTTACGCTGGACCTCGACGCGGCGGCCCGGACCTGGTTGGCCGATAAGGGCTATGATCCGGTCTACGGCGCCCGGCCGCTCAAGCGCGTGATCCAGACCCATCTGCAAAACCCCTTGGCCGAATTGCTGCTTAGCGGGACGCTTTCGGAGGGAAGCGTCGTGCCGGTCAAGGCCCTGGCCGACGGGTTGGCGGTGGGCGACCGCGTGTCGGGCGAGACGCCGAAGCTGGCGCGGATGCATTGACCCCAGGGTGCCGGCGCGCGCGCCGGGCCCGGCGCCCTGCGCCCTGCGCGGCTGCCACCGGCACGCGACCGTTTCATGCTGCAGTTGCGTTTCGCAGTTGCAAGATCGACCGTCTCTAGCCTAGCCTATCGCTGCAGCCATGACGGGAGGTGGAATGACCGGTCTGACCGAGGCCGAGGAAATCTCGGACATTGCCTTTGGCTATATGGGCTCGCATGCTCTCTTCGCCGCGCTCGAGTTCGGGCTGTTTAGCCATCTGGCGGATGGTCCGCAGACAGTCGAAACGCTGGCCGAGCGGGCAGGTCTCGCGCCCGGGCGCTGTCAAACCCTGGTTGCTGCCCTTGTCGCGCTGCGGCTTCTGGTCGATACGGACGGCGCCGTGGCAAATGCGCCGGCAGCCCAGGCTTTCCTGGTCAAGGGCGAGAAGTATGACTTTGGGGATTATCTGCGCATGCAGGTCGGTCGCCAGATGCTGCCCCTGATGGCGCAGATCGTACCGGCCTTGGCAGGGCGGCTGCCGGATGGTGCAACTTCGGGCTATGCGCAGTGGTTTGCAGATCCCGAAGAGGCACGACTTTATTCAGAAAGTCAGCATGCCGGGTCGCTGGGGCCGGCGCGCAGCCTGTCTCGGCGTCTCGATCTTTCTTCGGCACGCAAGATGCTCGATCTGGGCGGCGGAACAGGTGCTTTTGCCATCACGCTGGCCGAAGACAATCCGAAACTGCAGGTGACGTTGATCGACTTTCCCAATGTCGCAGCGCTGGGCGTTCAGTACATCGCGGCTGCGGGTCTGGCAGACCGCATCGCGTATCAGACCGGAAACGCGCTCGACCTCGACTGGCCCGGGGGCCAGGATGTCATCATCATGTCTTATCTCCTGTCGGGTGTACCGGATCATCGCCATGAGGCGATGTTTGCGCGCGCTATGCAAAGCCTTGCGCCCGGTGGCCGGCTTCTGGTGCATGACTTTATTGTCGATGCTGACCGATCCGGGCCGAAAAACACCGCCCTTTGGCAGTTGCAGCACACCGCATTCACGCCCGAGGCCCGATCGATCGATGACGGGTGGCTGGTCGATGCGCTGGCAAAAGCCGGTTTCGGCCCGATCAGCGTCAGCGCTCTGATCCCGGGCATGACCAAATTGGCGATCGCGCATCGGGATCCGGGCTGATCCGCAAAAACTCACAAAGCGCCCGCCCTGCGCCTTGCAGGGCATGGCGCGAAATGACGGGATCCGGTTGCAGGGGCCGGATCCCGCCCAGCTTACGCAAAGATGAAGTCGCCGTTATCGAGGTCCGATGAGTTTACGCCACGCAGCACAAGCGTTGCATCTTCGACGCGGATCGCCGTGCCGAAGACGCGATCGAAGATGCGAAGATCCGAGATGTCGGTGAAGGTGAAGCTGGATACATCGATCTGATCCAGGCCGTCGGTGTAATCGACCACGATCTCCCGCTCGTCCCCGGCCTTGATCTGGAAGGTGTCCGCACCGAAACCGCCGCGTAGGATGTCGCGCCCTTCGCCGCCATTGAGGAGGTCGGCGCCCGTACCGTCGATGACGAAATCGTCGCCGGCGCCGCCGAACAGGCTGTCATTGCCGACATTTCCGACAACGATGTCGTTGCCGTCTCCGCCAAGCAGCACATCGACGCCAAGACCGCCCACGATGACGTCGTCACCGCCTTTGCCGGAAATGAAGTCGTTGTCGCGCGAACCGCCAAACGTGGTGCCTGTATCGTCATCGATAATGAAGCGCGGCGTGCCCAGCCCGTTCGATTGCAAGATATCGACCGGCAAGAGCACCCCGTCGATCACATGCACGATGCCGTTTGCAGCCTGAATGTCTGTCGCCGTGATGTTGGGATCGGGCAGATCGGGGTCGAGATCGCCAAGGCTGGTGCCGTTCACGGTGATGTCGCCGCCTTGCAAGGTCGTGATGGTGCTGGAGGCCAGCACCTGACTCGCCTGCAGCGATTCCGGCGCAACATGGTAGGTCAGGACCGCCGTTAGAAGACCGATCGTATCGCCCGCACCGAGAAGTTCGAAGGCATCGAGCAGGAAGGCGAGCGCCCCGCCCTCATCGGTGCCGCCAAAACCCAAAGCCTGTGCCGTGGCTAGAAATGCCGCATCATCGGGCGCAAACACGGTCAGATCCGCCGCGGTATCGTTTAGGGCATCGACCAGCCCGGCGGCTTGCACGGCCGACAGCAACAGATCGAAATCGGTATTGTCGGCATCGGGCGTGCCGCCGCTTGCAGCGACGATGCCAGCAATGGTCGACGCGTCGTTCCCGGGCAGATCGAGCGGCAGGAGAACGCGATCGATCTCATGCACAACGCCATTGTCCGCAGTGATGTCGGTGGTCACCAGGCTGGGGTCGATCAGGTCGGGCTCAAGATCGATAAGCGTCGGGGCGTCGGGTGTGATCACCGCGCCGTTGAGCGTATCGACCGTTGCAAGCGCTCCGACTTGGGCCAGCGTCTTGCCGCCTGCTGAGACGTGATAAAGGACAATGTCGCGCAGGGTTGCGGCGCCGAGCGTGGTGGCCAGAAACGTGGTGACGTCGGATTCGCTGCTGGTGTCGCCAGCAAAGCCCAGATCGACCGCAACCTGGGTGAAGGCGGCGTCGTTGGGCGCGAAAACGGTCAAATCCTGGCTGGCGTCGCTTAGCGTCGCGACAAGATTGGTTCCCGGCAGTTCGCCGTCGATGAAGGTCAGCGCGTTGACCAGGATGTTGAAATTGTCGGAGCCAACGGCAATCTCTGCGATTGTGGCCATGAGTGGATCCTCGCTCTCGATGGGTTAAGGATGCGGGAGGGTCAGACCCTCCCAAGACAATTCTGTCAGTTCGGCAGGATCACGGTGTCGATCACATGGATGACGCCGTTGCTGGCTTCGATATCGGCCGCGGTCACGGTGGCGTTGTTGATCATGACGCCGGATGTCGCATCGATGGCGATGTCCTGGCCCTGCACGGTCGCAACGGCCAGCGCGTTGCCGGCGATGTCGGCCGACATAACCTTGCCCGGCACCACATGATAGGTGAGCACAGCGATCAGCTGATCCTTGTTTTCGGGCATCAACAGGGTCTCGACGGTGCCATCGGGCAGTTTGGCAAAGGCGGCGTCGGTCGGGGCAAAGACCGTGAAGGGGCCGTCGCCCTTCAGCGTCTCCACGAGCCCGGCCGCCTGCACGGCCGCCACTAGCGTGTTGAAGCTGCCGGCGGCAACGGCGGTGTCGACGATGTCGTCGGCAGCTTTTGCGGCCTGACCGACAAAGATGGCAAGGGCCGCGCTGGCGGCAAGAAACAGGCGACGGTGCATGGTGGATCTCCCTAAAAATCGGTCGGAGACTGTCTCCGAGTGCGTGGGAAAATAGTCCACGGATCTCCCCGTCAAGAGGTCTGTGGGCAAAAATTCCACACTTTTTGAAAATTACCTCAGTTCCGGAGACTCCTGACGCGATGGCCAGACCCGAAAGCTGGGCGCGCCGTACCGCCCATCGCCGCGCCGCTACATTTTGTGGGGCAGATCAGTCGATCCACAAGGCAGTCATTTTTTTGCCACGGAGCCATTGACGGCCCGCCTCGAATCCCATACCTCCGCAATCCTGCAGCGCGTCTGCAACTCCTGGCATTGGTTAGCTCCAAGGGGTCACACCCCTTGATCGATGCCGCGCTCTTTGACATTTTTGTTTTATGGAAGGGATATGCGGGCGGTTTTGTGTCGTTTTACGACGCGATGGACCGGATCGGATATCCTTGCTCTAGGGTTCTGCCGGCGTTGTCTGGTTGGATCCGGTGATGAGCATGACGCC
>JBCDAZ010000062.1:0-14548 GCA_039184655.1 Pseudomonadota bacterium
CACAACGACGTGCTGCCGTTCTACCGCAATCTCGACCTGCCGGTGAAAGCCGTGCTGACCGACAACGGCCGCGAGTTCTGCGGCACCGAGCGCCACCCTTACGAACTCTACCTCGATCTCAATGGAATCGAGCACCGCCGAACCAAGGTCAAAACCCCGAAAACGAATGGCTTCGTCGAACGCTTCAACGGCACCGTCCTCGATGAGTTCTTCCGGGTGAAGATGCGCGAGACCTTCTACGAGACCGTCGAAGCTCTCCAGGCCGATCTCGATGCCTGGCTCGTCCACTACAACACCGAGCGCCCCCATCTGGGCTACCGCAACCAAGGCAGACGCCCCATCGAAACCGTCATGTCATTTGTCAAACAAGAAGGTTAAGTGGACAGATTGATGATGCTATGGGTACTGTCCTGATCGACCGCTTCGAGCCCAAAGTGAGCGATGCTGCGCACACAGATGTCCGCTTCTGCCTTAGGGGAGCAGCAGTCACTCTGTCCCAAGCGTCTGAAGGACTGCGTCAACGATCTTTTGCCCGCCTTTTGAGGAGGGCTCAATAGGAGACATCTCCGAGAAGTCATCGTTGTCCACGCACGCCACGTCCAGCCGGATCACCGATATGCCGCGCGCTTCTGCGAGACGCAGGATTATGGCATTGAATGCGCCAATCGCGGATGGCGCATGATCCCTCATTTCCGGTTCTGTGAAAGGTATTGCAGTGTAAATGGTGCAAACGCTTAATCTGAGACCACGCTCTGAAACGGCATCCAGCATCCAACCATACGCGATGCCAAAATCCGCAAGCGGTGATGCGATGAGTTCCTCCATCTTTGCTCCTTCGGCAACCTGCGAGAGTAAATGGCGGAATTTCATGAGATCGTTTCCACCGATGCTCACAACAATATCCGTCGTGTGCGTCGGCACTTTCTCAAGCTGGTTTGGAATGTCTTCAATACAGTCGCCGTCAACAGCGACCTTAAACGCCGACCAGGTTCTTGGAATTGAACGGCGCATCTGCTCGATGACACCAGGTTGCCCTGGAATGTACGCGTCATTGTCAAAGATAGAGTCACCCATCAGACAGATATGCTTCTCAGCCATCGGACTGCTCGTTCTTCAAATTCAGTTCGAGGAACCACTACCCGATCGATCCATGAATTCAATCGCGGTTTCCCGAAAGTGTCGTTCCCTCAACTCCGGTGACGGCTGCTCCGTCCGCACTGCTGACCTAGATATACGAGTCCGGCCCATGGTCAACTCGGTTGAAGCGCTCGCGCATTGGTTAAGCCGCTGTTAGCGCTCTCAAAAAACCGGTTCGTGGACGTCGTCGAACTGCTCGGCCAGAAAGCAGAGCCGGTCATTGCCTGTGCCTGCAACGGCTCTGTGACCTCCGCCACAAGCCAAGATCGTCACCCGTACCGCTGTCCACCGTTCCCACCGTTCCCACCGTTCCCTTGCGGATGATGCGACCGGTAGCGAGGTTGACGATGGTGTCAAAGCTGTTCCCAGAGCTTGCATCCAGCATGTCCTGCCCCGGCCCGCCAAAGTAATGGTCAGCGTCATCATCGAAGACGTCGTGAATGTCGTTTCAGCCGCCACCGAAAAACTGATCGGATCCGAAACGTCCAATAAGCGTGTCGTTTCCCGGACCGCCTATGAGACAATCGTCTTGATTGCCGCCGAACAGTGTATCGTCGCGACTTGTCCCAGATGTCCGTGCCGCAGGTCCATCCTTTGCCAGTCCGCTCCCGCAGATTAACCAGAAGAGGACGTCAGGTCTTTGCCTTTTCGGTCACGGCCTCGACATCATCGATGGTCGGTGGCGACCAGCCGCGATCGGCACCCGTTGCATAGGCGGGGTCCGCCCCGCGCATCAGCGCTTCGGTTGCTTTTTGCACCTCTTTGACCCGCGCGACATAGGCGGCGTTCTGGTGGATCGGCAGGCTGGGATCGTAGACATCGGCAAGCACGGCCAGATTTCGCCGGTCGTGCTCGACGAATTGGCGCGCTTTACGCTCGGCCTCGAAAGGATGCATTCCCATCGCTTCCAGCGTCGAACGGCCGGCCCGCACGCTGCTGTCGAAAGTCTCGCGGATGATGTCGCGACACCCCGCGGCGTAAAGCTCGTAGACATGCTGCCGATCGATGGCACGCGCCACCATATGCACCTGCGGATGGTTTTTGTGCACATACTGCACAAGCGACGTGATATGCGCGCGGTCGTCGATTGCGATGACCAGGATCGAGGCGGTTTCGATCCCCGCGGCATGCAGCAGATCGGGCCGCGTGGCATCCCCAAAATAGGCCCGGAACCCGAAAGCGCGCAGCATGTCGAGCTGGGCCGAGCTGTAATCGACGACCACCGGGTCGTAGCCGAGCCCGCGCAGCATACGGTTCACAATTCCACCGAACCGGCCGTGACCGGCGATGATAACCGTGCCCGAGGGCAGGTCGGTATCGGCATCGCGCTTCTCCTCGACAGAAAAGCGCGGCACGATCACCCGGTCGTAAAGGATAAAGAGCCCTGGGGTCAGCAACATCGACAGCGCCACCACAAGCAGCATCTGATCGGCAAGCGCGGCGGGAATAACGGAGTTGGCCACCGTAAAGGACAGCAGCACGAAGCCGAACTCGCCGGCCTGGGCGAGGCCGAGGCTGGCAAGCCAACGATCCGATCCCCTGATCCCGAACAGCATGGCCAGCACATAGAGCACGCCGACCTTCAGCGCGATCAGGCCGAGGGTCAGCCCGATGGTCGCCAGCCAGGTCTCTGCAAGCAGCGAGAAATTGATGCCCGCCCCGACGGTGATGAAGAAAAGCCCCAGCAAAAGCCCCTTAAACGGGTCGATATTGCTTTCAAGCTCGTGGCGATACTCGCTGTTGGCCAGAACCACTCCGGCCAGAAACGTGCCCAGGGCCGGCGACAGGCCCACAAGCGTCATCAACAGCGCGATGCCGATCACAAGCAACAACGCGGCCGCCACAAAGATCTCGCGCAGTCGGGCCACCGCGATGAAGTTGAAGATCGGGCGGGTCAGAAACGACCCGCCGACGACCACCGACGCGATGGCGCCCAGAATGATCAGCGCCTGTTGCCAGGAGGCCAGCCCTGCAACCAGGTTCAGCCCGTCATGCCCGTCATGCCCGTCGCCGCCCGGGTCGGTCCCCGCCCCCTGTCCCGGATCGAATGCGGAAACCAGCTCGGGCATCGCCAGAAGCGGGATCAGCGCAAGCATCGGGATCACCGCGATGTCCTGAAAAAGCAGCACCGAGAAACAGCCTTGCCCGCCATCGCTCTTCATCAGCCCGCGCTCGTTGAGCGATTGCAGCACGATCGCCGTTGAGGAGAGCGAAAGCACCAGACCAAGCGCCAGAGCGACCGACCAAGGCTGATCAAGTGTCAGCGCCACCGCCATGATCCCCAGCGCGGTCAGCCCCACCTGCAGCCCGCCCAGACCGAACAGCCGGGTCCGCATCTCCCACAACAGGCGCGGTTCCAACTCTAGCCCGACCAGGAACAGCATCATCACCACGCCGAACTCGGCAAAATGCTGCACGCTGACGATATCGACCTCGAAAACCTGCAAGACCGGGCTGATCGCAATGCCCGCGATCAGATAACCCAGCACCGATCCCAGGCCCAGCCGGGCGGCGATCGGTACGGCGACAACGCCGGCGCATAGAAACACAAAGGCTAGGAAAAGCAATTCACCCATCATGCGCCTCCTCGGATCGGCAGCGTCTCATGCGTGACGATGTGCATCGCGGCCGCAGCGTCGAAATCGTAGCGGTCGTCGCGGATCGCACCCAGCAGCCGGACATAGCCATCGATATGCCGGCCCTGCCCGCCGGCCTGCGGCGTCTTCAGCGCCGAATGCAGAACATAGGGCGCGGCAAAGCGCATCTGGCACAATGTGGCGGTCTGTTCCAGAGGCGTCAGGAAGGTGCGCAACGGGTAATTCTGATAGCCGCGCGGGGCGTAGGCCTCTTCCGGCCCGGCCGTGGTTAGGGCTAGCATCACCGTCTTGCCGGCCAGCCGGTCGCCACCGGCACCATAGGCAAAGCCGTGCTCCAGCACCAGATCGATCCACTCTTTGATCAGCGACGGGGTGGAGTACCAAAAGAGCGGAAATTGAAACAGGACGACATCGGCATCGATCAGCCGGGCCTGTTCGACCGACACATCGATATTGTGGCGCGGGTAGGTCCGGTAGAGATCGACGAATGCGATGCCCGGCACCCGTTGCGCCGCTTCGGCCATCGGTCGGTTGACGCGCGACGTGCGATGCGCGGGATGTGCATAGTATAGCAAAAGCCGCGTCATTTCTGTCCTCTCGCCAGGCACCCAAAGGCCATGCGCCGGACCCAGTCGAATCCGCCGCGCGCATGCCCGTTCAATCAAGCGTGAAGTCTTCCCGCGACGCAACGGCGGTACGCGAACGCAGGCCGCCCGACAGCCCGGCGCGGGACCCGGCAAGGCTGAAAGTCGCACTCTGTAAACCTTAATTGACAAAATAACTCAGACGGACATAGTCGGGCCAAGGGGGGCCAGGGGTAGAGCCAGATGCGGCGCCAAGCGCCCAAGAACGACCGAACAAACACCGCTCTGAAAGGACAGGATCAGGATGAACAGATTTTCCCTTGCCACAAGCCTCGTTGCTTTGCTGGCCTCGGGCGCCCTGGCGCCAGCCGCCGCCGACGTTCAGGCCGAAGTCGTGTCAAACTATGCCGATATCGCTGAGGCGAAATATGCCGACAGCCTGACATCCGCCCTCGCCCTGCAATCGGCGGTCGATGCGCTGATCGCAGCACCGTCTGCCGAAACGATGCAGGAGGCCAAGGACGCTTGGGTGGCCTCGCGCGTGCCGTATCAGCAGACCGAAGTCTACCGCTTCGGCAACGCCATTGTCGACGATTGGGAAGGCAAGGTAAATGCCTGGCCGCTCGATGAGGGGCTTATCGACTATGTCGATGTCGCCTATGGCGGCCCGACCGACGAAAACGCCTATGCCGCGCTAAACGTGATTGCCAATGCAAGCTTCACCTTGTCTGGCGCGACCATCGACGCCTCGACCATCTCCGCATCGCTTCTGGAGGAGACGCTGCAGGAGGCCGACGGTGTCGAGGCCAATGTGGCGACCGGCTATCACGCCATCGAGTTCCTGCTTTGGGGGCAGGATCTAAACGGCCACGGCCCTGGCGCCGGCGACCGGCCCTGGACCGACTATGCGCTGGGCGATGCCTGTACCGGGGGCAATTGCGACCGCCGCGCGGCCTATCTGAAAGCCGCGACGGACCTTCTGGTCTCCGATCTTGAATGGATGGCCGCGCAATGGACCGATGATGGCGCGGCGCGGGCCGAGCTGATGTCCGATCCTGCCGCCGGCATCGTTGCGATGATCACCGGCATGGGCTCGCTGTCTTACGGCGAACAGGCCGGCGAGCGCATGCGTCTGGGGCTGATGCTCAACGACCCCGAAGAAGAGCATGACTGCTTTGCCGACAACACGCATAACAGCCACTATTATGACGGTTTGGGCATCCAGAACGTCTATATGGGCGCGTATGTGCGTATCGACGGATCGCTGGTGTCGGGGCCGTCGCTGTCGGATCTGGTGGCTGCGGTCGATCCGGAG
Organism: Pseudomonadota bacterium; assembly: GCA_039184655.1. Taxonomy (GTDB): domain Bacteria; phylum Pseudomonadota; class Alphaproteobacteria; order Rhodobacterales; family Rhodobacteraceae; genus J013. The sequence continues at coordinate 5,634 of JBCDAZ010000062.1, forward strand.
CTGGATACCGAGATGCGCATGAAGCTGTCGACCACGATGATGGCGCTGGGTCGGATCAAAACTGCTGCCGAGGCCGGGTTTGCCTATGACCAGATGCTTGAGCGCGGCAATGCCGGCGGCGAGAAGCTGATCATGGATGCGGTAAACGCTCTGGTCGATCAGACCCGCTCGATCGAGCGGGTGGTGGCGGCCTTGTCGCTTGAAGCGATTGCCTTTGAGGGCTCCGACAGCCTCGACAACCCCAGCGCGGTGTTCCAGTAACCCGCTCTGTGCCGGTGGGCGGCGCTGACCGCCCATCCTTTTCCAACCCTGCGAGCCGGTTGCCGCCGGGTCGCGCCCGGTCCGGGGCCTTGCTCCGGACGCGCTTTGACCGGCAGGTCGACATGCGGCTGCCCATCCTTGCCCTGACCGCCTGCACGCTGTTGAGCACGGCGGCCGCCGGGTTGGATGGTTTGCGGCTCGACGATCCCCATCTTGCGCCGGTACCGCGAACCGCGGCCGAGCGGGCGCGCATCGACGCGGCCCTCGCGCCACCCGTGAATTTTTCGCGCCCCAACCGGTTTGAAGCGCTGCCGGCCGGTGCGGCGACCGTCCCGCGGAAACCGGGTCGCAACGCTTTTTCGCTGCCTTCCTCAACAGTGTCCTTCGAGGCACGGATGGACTTTAATCTCGGCGAGGCACTGTTTGAAAAGCTCTGGGTGTCCTCACCCTCCTCAAACCTCGCCTCCGACGGGCTCGGGCCGCTTTACAACGCCCGCTCCTGCCACCGCTGCCATGTCCAGAATGGGCGCGGGCATCCGCCTGTCGATGCCAAGGACCATGCAACCTCCATGCTGCTGCGCGTGTCGATCCCAGGCGGGCCGGAAGACGGCGTTGCAGACATCGCCGAGTACATCGCGACCCGACCCGATCCCGTCTATGGCCGCCAATTGCAGGATTTCAGCCTGCAGGGGCATCGGGCCGAATACCGGCTGGACATTGTCTATCGCCCGATTGCCGTAGCGCTATCGGGCGGCGAGGTGGCCTATCTGCGCAAGCCGACCTACCGCGCGGTGGATCTCGGCTACGGCCCGCTGCACCCCGCGGCGATGCTCTCGCCGCGTATCGCGCCGCAGATGATCGGGCTGGGGCTTTTGGAGGCGATCCCGGTCGAGGACATTCTGGCCCATGCCGACCCGAGCGACCGCGACGGGGACGGCATCTCGGGCCGGCCCAACATCGTCTGGTCGGATGAGTTCGACCGGCCCATGCTGGGGCGCTTCGGTCTCAAGGCCGCCGTGCCGACGCTGCGCCAGCAGGCGGCCGAGGCTTTTTTGGGCGATATCGGCATCTCCACCCCGCTCTATACCGCCGGGTATGGTGATTGCACGGCGGCGCAACCGCGGTGTCGGAAGGCCCCGCATGGCGACGGGGATCGTCGCGTGACCGAGGTCGACGCGGTCGCACTCGATCTGGTGACCTATTTTACCGCAAATCTCGGCGTACCCGAACGCCGCGACGCCGATCGGCGCGAGGTGCTGCGCGGCAAGGCGGTCTTTCATGCCACGGGTTGCAATGCCTGCCATATACCGGCCTATGTCACGCACCGGCTTCAGGACCGCCCCGAGCACAGCTTTCAGCTGATTTGGCCCTACACCGACCTGCTTTTGCACGATATGGGCCCGGGCCTTGCCGACAACCGGCCGGAGGCGCGGGCCACAGGTCGGGAGTGGCGGACCGCGCCGCTTTGGGGCATCGGGCTGACCGAGCAGGTCACCGGGCATCGCGCCTTCTTGCATGACGGCCGGGCCCGCTCGTTGCTGGAAGCCATTCTCTGGCATGGTGGGGAGGCGCAGCGCCAAAGGGATGCCGTCGTAACCATGCCGCCTGCCGAACGTGCGGCCCTTATTGCCTTTCTGGAGAGCCTCTGACGTGATGTACCGCATGTACCGCCCTGCCCTTGCCGGCCTGCTCGCCCTTGCCCTGCCCCTTTCCGCACTGCCGAGCGCGGCCGATCCCGGCGCTCTTGTCGATGTGCATGTAATGCCCGGCTTCGTTTCCTTCGACGCCGCGGCCGCCGCGCTGTCGGAGGCGGCGCAGACCTCATGCAACCCCGAAGACAGCGCCCTGCGCACTGCCTATGGGGCAGCCTTCGATGCCTGGATCCGCGTGAGCCATCTGCGCTTCGGCCCCACCGAAACGCAGGATCGCGGCTTTGCGCTGGCCTTTTGGCCCGACAGTCGCGGCAAGACGGCAAAGGCGCTGGCCCAGATGATTGCGCAAGAGGATGCGGCGGCACGCTCGGCCGAGCTGTTTCGCACCGTCTCGGTCGCAGCCCGCGGGTTTTATGCCTTCGAGTTTTTGCTCTACGATCCGACTTATGCCGAGATGGGCAGCGACAGCTATCGTTGTACGCTTATTCGCGCCATCGCGGCAGATATCGCCAACAATGCCGCAGCCATCCTGCAGGATTGGCAGGCAGGCTATGCCGCACTTTTCGCCACAGCCGGGGCGAACGACACCTACCGCACTACGGCCGAGGCCAATCAAGAGCTGTTCAAGGCGGTCTCAACCGGTCTGGAGTTCACGTTGACCATGCGGCTGGGGCGCCCTTTAGGAACCTTCGAGCGGCCCCGTCCGAACCGCGCCGAGGCCCGCCGGTCGGAACGCTCGCTGCGCCATATCGTCTTGTCGTTGGAGGCCACGCAAGCACTTGCGCTCGGCCTTGCGGACGGCGATGCGCCGCTGACCGAGACGCTGGAGCGCGCCTTTACCCGGGCGCTTGATCTTGCCGCGGCGCTCGACGATCCAGTTTTGGCCATGGTGGCCGAACCGTCCGGCCGGTTCCGGGTCGAGGCGCTGCAATCGGCCGTCAAGGCAGCGCACGCGGCGGTGCTGGGCCAGCTCGGCCCGAAGCTGGGCGTTGCGGTAGGGTTCAACTCGCTTGACGGCGACTGACATGCCGCGCCGCCGAGAGGTTTTGGCAACGCTCTTTGCGATCGGAGCGGCACCGCGCCTCGGCTGGGCCGATGCCGGGCGGCCTGCATATCTTGCAGCGGCCCAGGATCGGGCGGGTCGGTCGTTGGTATGCGGTTTGCGTGCCGATGGCGCAATCGGATTTGCGCATCCGCTGCCCGATCGCGGGCATGCGGCGGCGGCCCATCCCAGCCGACCGGAAGCGGTCGTTTTTGCACGGCGCCCCGGGACCTTCGCCCGGGTCATCGACTGCGCGACCGGCAATCCGATTGCCGCGCTCACAACGCCAGAGGGGCGACATTTTTACGGCCATGGCGTGTTCTCGCAAGATGGCAGCCTGCTATTTACCACCGAGAACGCCTATGACAGCGCCACTGGTCTGGTCGGGATCTGGAACGCCGCGCAGCAGTACCGACGGCTTGGCGAGATCCTCTCGGGCGGCATCGGACCGCATGAGATCCGGCGCCTGCCGGGCAAAGGGACGCTGGCCGTGGCCAATGGCGGGATCGAGACCCACCCCGAGACCGGGCGCGCCAAGCTCAACATCCCCTTCATGCGGCCCAATTTGAGTTACCTCGATCCCAGCGGCCGGCTGATTGAGCGGGTCGCACCACCCGAGGCCTGGCATAAAAACTCGATGCGCCATATCGATGTGCGCCGCGACGGGCTGGTTGCCATCGCCTGCCAGTGGCAGGGCGACGCTGCAGCCACCCCACCCATTTTGGCAACCCACAGGCTGGGCGCGGCGTTGCAGTTTCACCCTGCCGGTAACGGTGGGGAGCGGCGTATCGAAGGTTATGCTGGCAGCGTTGCTTTTGCCGGCGACGGGCAGAGCATTGCGATCACCGGACCGCGCGGCGGCCGGGCGCTGCGCTTTGACGCGGGAGGGCGGCTGCTGGAGGCGTTCGGCGCCGCCGATATCTGCGGCGTGGCCGCAGCACCGGCGCAAGAGGGCCACCTTTACACCACTGGCGAAGGCCTGGTGCTGCGGGCGGAAGATGGCACGCATACTCCGCTCGCCCGCCACGATCTGCGCTGGGACAACCACCTGGTGCGCATCGCCTGAACGGCAGGCAAAAAGGCGGGCTCCGCCAATGCAAGCCCTTTTTGCGTCGCAAGAATCCGTCGTCTAACCCCGTCGCCAAACACCGTTCCCAAACCCCGTCGTCAAACGCCGTCGCCAAACGCCGTCCCCAAACCCCGTCTCTAAGTGCTTTGCCCAAGGGCCAGCCCGATGCTTCTGCAAGGGTAAAAAATGCGCTAGCCTTCCTTCAGAGTGTTGAGAGCGGGAGAAAGCGATGACAACGGTACCGGGCGATGCAAGCACACCGCTCTTTCTCCTGCCGGGGATCGGCGGCGACGGGGAGATCGAGTTTTCGGGCGATACCGATTGGTTCCGGGCGCGGCTCGAAGAGGGTGTGCTTTACAGGATCAACCTCTTTGGCATCAACAGCACGGACCGGATCGACGACCCGGTCCTGACCATCTACGACCGCAACGCAATACGGATCGCGAGCGACGATGATGGCGGGCCTGGCCAGAACGCCTTGATCGAGGGTTTCATCGCGACCTATTCCGGCAATTACTTCTTCGAAGCCGCCGGCCAGGGCAACCGCCAGGGCGATTACCGCATGCTCTACACCATCGACCCTGCCTTTTTTCCAGACGACATCGCGGCGGATTTTTCGACAGAGACCGCACTGGATCCTGACGCGTTTTTGGCCGACCAACTCGAATTCGCGGGCGATCGCGACATGATCGCAGTGGAGATGGTCGCAGGCAACATCTATCAGATCGGCCTTGGCGGCTCGTCCGAACCACCGCTGGCTGATGCGCAGCTCAGGATCTTCGACGGCACCACGCCGGCAACCGTCCTTGCGACCGCCCGCACCACTTCTGCCGATATCGATGCCGTATTGACCTTTCAGGCAACCCGCACCGGCACGCATTACGTCGAGGTCCAAAGCCCGACCGTCAAGACCGGAACCTATGTGCTGAGCGTCGCCAATGCCGGCGGCACCAGCTTCACCGGCGCGGCCGATACCCAGACGCTTCAAGCCGGCGGCACCTATTTTGCGCTGTCCGGCGACGACACGGTAATTGGCAGCGCCGCCGACGAGACGGTCTATGGCGGCAAGGGCGATGACGATCTCGACGGCGGCACCGGAGCGAACCTTCTTTTGGGCGGCAGCGGTGCGGACATCGTCACCGGCGGTTCGGCCAGCGACAGCCTTTTCGGCGGGTCGGGCGACGACATAATGCGCGGCCGCGGCGGGGTCGATACGATGTCGGGCGGCGATGGGAATGACCGGCTTTCGGGCGGCGGGGGCAATGACATCATGCTCGGCGGCAACGGGCAGGACGAATTGCTGGGCCGGCTCGGCAATGATGTGCTCCGCGGCGAGGCCGGCGATGACCGCCTGCTTGGCGGTACCGGTGCCGACGCGCTTTTCGGTGGCGACGGCATGGACCTTGCGGTCTATGTCGAGGCGAGCTTCGGGCTTCTGATCGATCTGCTGGTGCCCAGCCGAAACACCGGCGAAGCCGTCAGCGACCGCTACTTCGATATCGAGGGGATCGAAGGGTCGGAGTTTTCCGACACGCTTTACGGCGATAGCGACGACAATCTCGTCTTCGGCGGCACCACTGGCGGGGCGCAAAGCAACGGGAACGACACGCAGATCGGCCGCGACGGCAACGACACCCTCTTTGGCGGCACCGGTGACGACCGTCTTTTCGGCGGCAACGGCAATGACAGCGTCGTCGGCGCCGATGGCAATGACTTTCTGTTCGGCGGCGATGGGAACGATACGCTGGAGGGCGGAGCGGGCAATGATGTGCTCGATGGCGGAACGGGTTTGGACATCGTCAGCTTCGGCGCGGCCACGGACCGTGTGGTCTACGATCTGCAGGCGCCCAACGCCGGAAACGGGCAAGGCAATGACGTGTTGCGCTCGATCGAAGGGGTCGGCGGCGGCAGCGCGAGCGACATTCTTTCGGGCGATGCGGGTGCAAATATCTTGGTCGGCGCGGGCGGCTCGGACGTCATAAACGGGCGGGCGGGCAACGATGTCTTGATCGGAGGGCTCGGCGCCGACTTCCTGTTCGGCACGGTTGGCAACGACACGCTGCGCGGCGGCATCGGACCGGACACGCTCAATGGCGGCGGCGGGATCGATATGGCCGACTATATCGATGCGCCCTACCGGATCATCCTCGACCTCAGCAATCCGACAGCCAACCGCGGCGACACGACGGGCGATGTGTTTGTCGGCATCGAGCAGTTCCGCGGCTCGGCCTTTCGTGACCTGATGCGCGGCAGCGCAACATCCGATACTTTGATCGGCGCCGGTGAGAACGACCAGCTGATCGGGCTGGGCGGCGGCGATAGGCTTTTCGGCGGGGGCGGGATCGACCGGCTCGATGGCGGCGACGGCAACGATCTGCTCTATGGCGGCGCCGGGCTGGACGTGCTGATCGGCGGCACCGGGATCGACACGGCCAGCTATACCACCTCGGTTCGGGCGGTGACCCTCGACCTTGCCAACCCGACCGCCGGGACCGGCGATGCGCAGGGCGACCGGCTTATCGGGGTCGAAATCGTGCTCGGCTCGAACTTCAATGACCGGCTTTCGGGCAACGGTCTTTCCGACACCCTCGATGGCGGTCTTGGCAATGACAGCTTAGTGGGCCTTTCAGGCAACGATCGTTTGATCGGCGGCTTCGGCGTGGACAGCCTTTTTGGCGGGCTCGGCAACGACTTCATGCTCGGCGGGCAAGGGGGCGACTTTCTCGATGGCGGCGCTGGCATCGACTTTGCCGATTACAGCCAGGCGACGGGCACGGTTGTGGCCTCTCTTAGCGTGCCCAGCACGAACCGCGGCGGCGCCCTGGGCGATCGGTACCGCGATGTCGAGGCGATCGTGGGCGGCGGTTTTAACGATACACTGCGCGGCGATGCCGGCGCCAACCGGCTGCTTGGCGGCAATGGCGCGGATGTCTTGATCGGCGCGGCCGGGGCCGATTTCATCCAGGGCGATGCCGGTCGCGACCTTATTGTCGGCGGCGCGGGCAACGACCAGCTTCTGGGTGGCCTCGACAATGATGTCTTTCTTTTTCAGGATCGTGGCTTCGGCCTTGACGTGATCCGGGATTTCGATGCCGACAAGTCGGACGGCAAGTGGGACGCGCTGAATTTTCTGGACAGCCAGATCGAGTCGGGCGATCTCAACTTCACGCAGATCCAGCTTGCCGGGCAGGCCAGCACGCGCATCACTATTGACGGCAGCGCCGATATCGGCCTGATATTGCTGGGTATTCAGCCTCTTCAACTTCGTGACGGTTCCAGCGCTTTCGATGACGAGATCATCCTTATCACGCAAAGCACGCAAGGGCCGGGCGACGATGTGGGCGGCGGGGGCGATAACTAGGCGTGACGCCTTTTTTGCCTTGCCTATCTCGCGCTGCATAGGCTGGCCTGACCCAGCTATGCCTGGGTGTCGGCACGCGGCACGCCGTGCCGCGCAAGGGTGTCGGGCGGTGCGGTCGCCTTGCACCGTTTCGTGAGGCATGCGCCACAGGGTGCGAATGGGTTGCGCACCCAAAGGCTTGAACACGGGCGACACCGCGCAGACCTCTGCCTATTGCCGGTTGGGGTCCAACCGGCGAGACCGGCTGAACCGTATCTGCGCGGCGATGATTTCTCGCGGAAGTCGGTTTTCGCGTCTACGTATACCGCGTCTTCGCCGGATCGGAGCGGCGCGGGCTGGGGCGCGGCGGGCCGTTCAATTTGCGGGGCGGGGCGGGCCCTTCAAATTGACTGTCCGGTTCCTTCTGCAAGAAAGGATCCGGTCAAGACCCGCTGTTTGGCGCCGTTGCAGATCTCAAGGTTGGCCGGTCGGGCGGAACGCGGCTTGAAAGCTCTGTCCCGTTTACCCGCGACAGATCGGGCAGCCTTGAAGAATTGTCGACACTCCTTACGCACGAAAGAACCGCGATCGGAACCGCAAGGCTGGAGCGCGAGCAACCGACAGCCTTGGGCCTTGAGCGTTTTCGACGTCCCGGTCGATACATCCGATAACGGTTTGCCCGCGATCGCCACATCGCCTCGCCGCAACCTCTGGACCCGCAGAGTTTCGACATGGTTTTCAAAGCCGGCGCGAGTCACTGGACCATCAAACACCCAGCGCGCGCCGTCAATCACGTCCGCGCAGATGGCTTAATCTCACCGTGGCTGCCGGTGGGCACGAGCGCAGCGGCGAGCGCTCGATTCGGCGCAATGGATATCGGGGGCGCGCCCTCGATACCCGTCTTGGAACGCGAAACCTGCGGATGCCGGGCTCCGCTAGGATATCGACGAATGTGTCGGTGAGATCCTGAACCGGCCACTGAACGGCGAAAAGCGCTATCTCTGGCTCGACCCGACCTGCCTGAATGGCCGCAAGGGCGGCCGGATCGTGCCCGTGGCGGCGATCATCGCCGTCGCCGCGCGCACTAAGGGACGGCGCGAGATCATCGGTCTGGTCGTCGGACCATCGCAGGCGGAGCGCTTGGGGACCAAGTTCCTGCGCGCTGAGGGCGCGCGGCCTTGTGGGCGTCCGGCTGATGGTCAGCGGCACCCATACCGACCTCATAGACGGCATTGCTCGTGTCCTTGAGGCGACATGGCAGCGCTGCCGCGTCCTAGAGCGTTTCGGTCTTGATCGGATTCGGGTTTCCCAAGTTGGCCAGTCTTTGATTCCTTACCCTTGGGGTAGATATAGGGGTCAGAGATGGGCAAGCCGCATCCTGTTGAGCTTCGAGAACGGGCCGTCGCGCTCTTGGAACAGGGAAAGACGCACAGGGAGACGGCCCGGCGTTTGTGCGTTTCGATCAAGTTCGTCAACGACATGGTGCGGTTCAAGCGCGAGACCGGAGGCTTGGAACCGAAGCCACAAGGCAATCGCGGACGCGGCACACGG
>JBCDAZ010000063.1:0-13975 GCA_039184655.1 Pseudomonadota bacterium
AAAACCGCCCGTCATGCGCCGCGCGGCATCCCAGCGGACGACCGACGACACGCCGCCGCCAAACCGCTGCCCCGCTGCCCCGCTGCGCTTCGGCTCAGGCCCGCATCGACGGCCGCCAAGGCCCGCGCCCTGAGATCCATTGAAGGCGGTTTGCCCGTCTCCTGCCCCAAAATCCGCGATGGGGAACCGAACCACGCCTGGCGCCCGATGGAAAGCCCTCTGCGACTCACGTCGGCCGGGAAACGCTCTAAAAATCCGACCCGATGCGCGATCGCCGCGTCTGCTGGTGCAAAGCGCAATGCGGGCGGTCAGAGCGTCTCGCGCGCCGCGGCGAGAACCCGCTGCCACAGACCGTTAATCGCACCGCGCAGCTCGTCGACAAATGCGACATAGCGCGTGAGGTAGGGCTCGGTGCCCGGAAACGCCTCGGCAATCTCGCGGTTCAGCCCGTAGCTTGCCAGCAGTACCAAAAACAAAAGCAGCGACAGCGCAAGGCCGGTGGCAAAGCCGCGATTGGGCGGCAGGGCGGGCTCGTCCTGCGGGCCGAAGCCTGGCACCGCCGGATTTGCCTCCAACGCGCGCGCATGCGCCTCGGCCTCGGCCGCCGCGACATCGGCAGAGCGGCCAGAGCGGTTCCAGGCCAAAATCGACGCGACCTCGTCGCTGTGCTGCCGCGCGACATCGAATGGCGGACCACCGGAAAAAACCGGCTCGACCCGGACGGTTTGCGGTTCCTGAGCCGCAACGGCACGCGGTTCCGGCACGGCCTGGCGCGGCGGCAATTCGGTGACGTCGCCGCTTATGCCCGGATCCGAATCGGGCGTGACGGCCGGCGCTGACGCAGCGGCGGTGCCACCGGCCGGTTCGGGCGCGGGTGCCAGTTCGGGGGGCGCCGGTTCGAGGGGCGCCGGTTCGGGGGGTGTCGGTGCAGGGGGTGCCGCCGCTTCCGGGGCGGGCGCCACCGGTTGCAAGGCGGGCGCCGTTGCGGCCATTGGTTCAATCGGTGGGGGCGGCGGCAGCGGGGCGCCGCCGGGGTGATCGGCCTCCAAAGACCGCCGCACAGCCTCGATCGGATCATCGGCAACGATTTCGGCACTCTGCACATCGGGCGTTTTGCGATAGAGCGTGCGGTAAGTCGGCGGGTCCTCGCCGACATCGCCGTCGATGCCGGAAGAAAAATCGACGAATTCCTCGCCGGTCTGCGCCGGCAAGCCTGGATCGGACGCCAGGGTCGCCGCCGGGGCCGGCGCCGCGGTGCTGTGCTCCACGATATCGCGCGCCCAATCCTCCTCCGTTGTCAGATTGGCCGGCGGCGGCTCCGGCGGCGCCTCGGGTTCGGGCGGCAGCGTCTCCTCGCTGGCACCGAGGATCTCATCCTCGGCCGCCGCAAGCTCGATGAACTCCTGAAACCAGGTCGTCCCGCAGGCCCCGCATTGTACCGAGCGACCCGTCGGGGGAATGGCACTGTCGGCCACCTCATAGCGCGCCTGACAGGTCGGGCATTCCAAACGCATGCGCGTACCGGCCTCCTTGCGTGAGATATCAGCATGTTGCCGCGCTGCAACGTCCCAGTGATAGACACAACCTCCGCGCTTGCCAAGGCGCTAACCCTTTGCGCGTTGAACGGCGCCTAAACTGTTGCCGGCAAAGCCACAAGGCCCGCTTGCCACACGATCCGGCCCGGCCTGCGCTATAGCAGCGGTTGTGCGTTGCCCCGCACTCTGCAAAGAGTGGGGCGCTGAGGGGCAGACTGGCGCATATGCAGGGCTTGATCGAGTTCCAGGATCTGGGATTTGGCTACACGGCGCGCGAGCGTGTGCTGGAGCGTGTGAGCCTGGTTTTGCCCGATGGCAGTTTTCATGTCCTGACGGGCGCCTCGGGCGCCGGCAAGACGACGGTTCTGAAGCTGTGCCATCTAGCGTTGCGGCCCAGCCAGGGCGATTTGCGCGTCTTCGGGCAGTCTGTACAAGGCCTCAGCCGCGACGCTGTAACCGCGACGCGCCGCCGCATTGGGATCGTGCATCAGGATTGTCAATTCCTCGATCATTTGAGCGTGCGCCAGAACATCGCGCTGCCGCGCTATCTGCGGGGCGAGACGCCGGACCACTTTGCCGAGGATCTGAGCGACCTTATTGCTTGGGTGGGGCTGGAAAAGCGCAAGGATGCGATGCCGCCGGAGCTGTCGAGCGGCGAGCGCCAGCGTGCCGCCCTGGCCCGCGCGGTCATCGCCTCGCCCGAGCTTATTCTTGCCGATGAACCGACCGGCAATGTCGATCCGCGTATGGGACAGCATCTTTTGAGCCTGATCCTGGAGCTCAACCGGCTGGGCAAGACAGTGTTGGTCGCCACGCATGATCTCGCGCTGATCCGGGCTGCGCGCGATGCGGTGCCGGTGCGCCTCTTGCGTGTCTCAAGCGGCGCGATCGCGGTCGGGGCGACGCTGTGACGAAAGGCTTACCGCACCTTGTGCCCGGCAGCGGCATGCTGGGCTGGCTGGTGGGCAGCAGCGCCGCGGCTGTGGGGCTGCTTGCCGTGCTGAGCATTGCCTTCGGGCTTGCCGCCAATCGTGTGGGCGAGCGGTGGGCCGCCGCGCTGGTCGGATCGGCGACGCTGCGCGTCGGTGGCCCAGCCGATGAGCTCGATGCGCGGGTCGCCGCCGCCTTACGGGTGCTTGAGGGCACGCCGGGGGTCGCCTCGGCCCGCCCGCTATCGCCGAGCGAGCAGGAGGCCCTGTTGCTCCCCTGGCTCGGCGACCGTCTGCCGCTGGAGGCCTTGCCGCTGCCGCGGCTTGTCGCTGTCGGACTGGAGGGGGACGGCCCGGATGCAGACAGTCTTGCACGCCGTCTGGCCGGCGAGGTGCCCGGTGCGGTCTATGAGGATCATGGCCGCTGGCGCCGCGCGCTGCGCGATGCGGCCGAAGCGCTCAGCCTGCTTGCCGTCGGGGCCGGCGCGCTGACGCTTGCCCTGCTTTGGGGCATTGTGAGCATCGGCACCCGGGCGACGTTGGATGCGCATCGCGGCATTCTGGTGACCCTTCGGCTTCTGGGCGCAAAGGATGGCTACATCACCCGCGCCTTTACCCGGCGCATGGTGCTGCGCGCTGTGCTCGGGGCCGTTCTGGGCACAGCGATAGCGGCCGGTCTGCTGCTGGCTTTGCCGCGGCCGGATCGCGCCGAGGCCGCCCAAGGGGCGGCTTTAACCGGCCTCATCCCGCAGGGTGCTGAATGGCTAGCGCTCGGCCTGGTGCCGCTTGCCGCAGGGCTTGCCGCCTTTCTGGCCGCGCGCCGGGCTGCACAGCAGGTTCTGCGGGCCGTGGCCTGAGCAATGCAGCTTTTCCGCTCGCTTCTCTTCGATGTGCTCTTTTACGGGCTGATGGGAATCATGGGTCTTATCCTGGCGCCGCTTGCGGCCCTGTCGGCGCGGGGAGCGCTTTGGTCGATCAAGCGTTTTTTAGCCATCGCGTTCTGGCTGCTGCGCCATCTATGCGGGCTGACCTATGAGGTGCGCGGTGCCGTGCCCGACCGCGCGACCCTCGTCGTTGCCAAGCATCAGAGTTTTCTCGACATCCTGGTTTTGTCGCGCGTGCTTCCCGAGCCGCGTTTCGTCATGAAGGCAGAGCTGAAATGGATGCCTGTCCTGGGGTTTTACGCCTGGCGCATCGGCTGCACGCCGGTGATCCGCAGCGATGGCGCAAAGGCATTGCGGCGCATGGTCTCTGACATCGACCGCGGCAGCCTCGACGGCCAGGTGGTCATCTATCCGCAAGGCACACGGGTCGCCCCGGGCCGCTACGTGCGCTACAGGCCAGGCGCGGGCGTGCTTTACGACCGCCACAGCATGGTCGCGGTGCCCGTTGCCACCAATGCCGGGCTTTTTTGGGGCCGCCGCAGCCTGCGCCGCAAACCCGGGCGCGCGGTCGTTGCCTTTCTCGACCCGATCGCCCCCGGGCTTGCCGTGCCCCAATTCATGCGCGCGATCGAGACGCAGATCGAGACGGCAAGCACGGACCTAGAGGCCGAAGCCGGCCAGCGGCGTCCGGGCTAGATCAGCGGCCGGCTGCCCATCGCCAGAAATTTTTGCCGCCGGTCGGCGCGCAGCCTGTCGGCGGATTTGTCGGAGAGTTCCTTGAGCATGGCGCCAAGGGCCCTGCCAACGCGCTCCATCGTCTCGGCAGGATGGCGCTGCGCCCCGCCAAGCGGCTCGGGGATGACCCGGTCTACCACGCCCAACTTCAGCAGATCCTGTGCGGTCAGGCGCAGCGCAGCGGCGGCTTCGCGCATTTTCTCGGCGTCTTTCCAAAGGATCGAGGCGCAGCCCTCGGGTGAGATGACTGAGTAGACCGCATGCTCCAGCATCGCGATCCGATCGGCGCTGGCCAGCGCAACCGCACCGCCCGAGCCGCCCTCTCCGATAATAATCGAGATCAGCGGAACGCCCAGCGACAGACATCTTTGGGTCGATCGGGCGATGGCTTCGGCTTGGCCGCGCTCCTCCGCCCCCTTGCCGGGATAGGCGCCGGGCGTATCGACAAGGGCGATCACCGGCAGACCGAAACGGTCTGCCGTGTCCATCAGCCGGACCGCCTTGCGGTAGCCCTCCGGCCGGGCCATTCCGAAATTATGGTGCAGACGCGATTTGGTGTCGCGACCCTTTTCGTGGCCCAACACGACCACCGGTCGGTCCTGAAACCGTGCCACCCCCCCCAGAATTGCCTGGTCATCCGAATAGGCGCGATCGCCGGCAAGCGGTGTGAACTCGGTAAAAAGCGCATCCACATAAAGACCGGCATGCGGCCTGTCGGGATGCCGCGCGACCTGGCATTTCTGCCAGGGATCGAGGTTGGAATAGAGCGCGCGCAGCATCTCGCGCGCCTTGTCGTCGAGCCCTTCGGCCTCGCTGGCCACATCCATGCCCGGGTTGCGCTGCGCAAGGCTGCGCAACTCCACGGCCTTGCCCTCGATTTCCGACAAACCCTTTTCGAAGTCGAGATAGCTTTGCATGCAATCGGCCCCGTTTCCCGCTCCGCCCTCGTGGACTGTGGCCTATATAGGCATAGTGATGGGGAGGCAAACGGGCCCGGGGCAGATGGATACGGTCAGGCGCGAAGGATATGTACCGGGGCTGATTGCCGGCATGATCGACCGCCACATGGCCTATTACGGCCCGCAATGGGGGTTTGGAACCGCTTTCGAGACGGGCCTGGCCGCCGAGATGGCGGTGTTTTTCCGGGGGTATCTGGAGGATCGCGATCTGGCGCTTTCGATCTGGCGCGAGGGAAGCGTGGCCGGCACGATCTGTATCGACGGGTCGGGTCGAGGCGGCCCGGGGGCGCATCTGCGGTGGTTCGTGCTCGATCCGGCCTTGCGCGGCGCCGGTCACGGACGGACCTTGCTGGCCGACGCTCTCGGCTTCGTCGATGCAGGCCCGCACAGGCTGACCTGGCTGACCACCTTTGCCGGGCTCGATGCCGCCGCCCACCTCTATGGCGCCGCGGGGTTCCGGATGTGCGCGGAAACCGGGCATGATCGCTGGCAGGGCGGTGTCCGCGAACAACGCTGGGAACGGCGGCGCTGACGCAGAGACGGCCGGAGCAGGCCTCGATCCTCCTTGGCGCCCGTCAGCCGGCGATCATCTCGGCCTGACGAACAATGACCTGCGCCTGACGGATCGATGCGAGGTCGACGAGGCGACCCTTGTAGACGGCCGCACCCTGTCCAGCCTTTTCGGCGGCCTGCATGGCAGCGAGGATCTCGCGGGCTTCCGCCACGGCCGCCTCGGAGGGTGTAAAGACCGCGTTGGCGAGCGCCACCTGCTTGGGGTGGATCGCCCATTTGCCAACCATGCCAAGCGTTGCAGAGCGTCTTGCCTGGGCGCGAAACCCCTTCTCGTCGGAAAAATCGCCAAACGGCCCGTCGACCGGCAACAGCCCATGCGTGCGGCAAGCCGCCACGATGGCGACCGTCACCGCATGCCAGGGGTCGGCCATCTGCCTTTGCCCCGAGTCGTCCAGCATGTAGTAATTTGCCTGAGTGCCGCCGATCCCCGTGGTCTGCATGCCCATCGACGCGGCATAATCGGCAGCCCCTAGGCTCATGGCCTGCATCCTGGGGCTGGATGCCGCGATCTCCTCGACATGGGCAAGCCCGGCCGCCGTCTCGATGATGACCTCAAAGCCCACCGGTTTGTCGCGCCCCTTGGCGGCCTCGATCGAGGAGACGAGGGCGTCGACCGCGTAGATGTCCGCGGCACAGCCCGCCTTGGGGATCATGATCTGGTCGAGCCGTTCGGTTTCGGCTTCGAAGATCTCCACCACATCGCGGTACCAGAACGGGCTGTCGAGCCCGTTGATGCGCACCGAAAGCGTCTTGTTGGCCCAATCGATGTCCTGCAACGCTGCAATGACATTGCGACGTGCCTGCGCCTTGTCGGCCGGCGCCACGCTGTCTTCCAGATCCAGATTGATCACATCGGCCGCCGAGGCCGCCATCTTGGCAAAGAGCTCTGGACGCGAGCCGGGACCGAAAAGCTGGCAGCGATTGGGTCGGGCCGGGGCAGCCGGCTGGACGAGAAAGCTCATGAAGCGCTCCTGATCGCAGTGTCCGCGGCCTGTCTAGGTCAGGCCCCGGCACGCTGCAAGAAGCCCGCGGCCGGTTTTGCCCATACTGGCGCGCGGCGGGATGATGTCGGGCTCGGGTCCGGCCCGGGTCGGACTTGTAGCGCGCTTGTCTGAGGCTGTTTTTGCGGGCCGTGCTTTGCCGCAAAGGGCGGTGTCGACCTTTGCTTTGCGGTCGCTCGTCCTGCTTTGCCAGGCGATGCGGCAGCGTGCCCTGTGGCCGAAGCGCCACTCCTCGTCTACCTGTAGAGCACAGAAGAAGGAAGCTGCGATGCAAGGCGAGATCGTCATTGTCGGGTCCGGCATGGCCGGTCTTGCCTGTGCGCATCGCCTCGCCGCGGCGGGGTTGTCGCCACAGATCCTCGACAAGGGGCGCGGCCTTGGCGGGCGCATGGCGACGCGGCGCGGCGCGGCAGGGCGGCAATACGACCACGGCGCGCAGTATTTTACCGTCCGCGACCCCAGCTTCCGCCGAGTTGTCGCGCAGGCGTCAGCGGCACGCGCCGTGGCAGCCTGGCCGGAGGCGGGCGATGGGCGCTATGTCGGGCTTCCCGGCATGTCGGGGCTACCGCGCTTTCTGGCCCGGGCGCTGAATGTTCGACAGGCCGTGACAGTGACCGGGCTGGCGCGGGCC
Organism: Pseudomonadota bacterium; assembly: GCA_039184655.1. GTDB lineage: Bacteria > Pseudomonadota > Alphaproteobacteria > Rhodobacterales > Rhodobacteraceae > J013. Next base: position 7,248 of record JBCDAZ010000063.1, read on the forward strand.
GGGGCGCGTTGGCGCCTTGAGACGTCTGAGGGACCGCTTTCGGCGGACCGGGTGATCCTGACCCCGCCCGCCCCGCAAACCGCCGATCTGCTGGAACACGCGGCGCCCGATCTGGCTGCGGCGGCGCAGGGTTGCCGCTTTGAGCCCTGCCTTACGTTGATGATGGATGCAACGCCGCACGTCCCGAACCGTTTTGTCACCGATCGCGATACGGACGGGCCGCTTGCCTGGCTTGCGCATGACAGCTCCAAGCCCGGGCGGCCGGCCGGTCGGGCCTGGATCGCCCAGGCCGGGCCGGGTTGGAGCCGGACGCATCTTGAAGAAACCGTCGAGCACATTGTCGAGGCGATGCTGCCCGCGCTGTGCGACCGGCTGCGCGTCGATCCGGGCGATGTGCTGCATGCCGCGGCCCATCGCTGGCGTTACGCGCGAGTATCCAAACCGTTGGGCGCGCCCTTTTTGCGTCTGCCGGACGGCACGCTTTATGCCGGGGGCGACTGGTGCATCGGCCCGCGGGTCGAGGCGGCATGGCAAAGCGGCACGGCGATCGCCGAGGATCTGCTCGGCGACGGGCCGGGTAGGGCGCCCGAAGATGGGCCAAGCGCGGCACCCGGTGGCGAGGAAAACCGTTGATGCTTGCCGCGGCGCGGAAAGATGCCCGCATCGCTCGGCTGCTTGCGCTGGTGCACGGCGTCATCCGCCCACCCCGCGGCGCCGGACGCATCGCGCTTGCCCTAAGCGTCGGCATCCTTTGCCATACGCTTTTTGCCGCTGCCGTAGGCGCGATGATCCTGGCGATGCTTTTTGGGATGAGCGCCAGCCTGGGCACGGTGCCCTGGCCATGGGCTGCGCTGGCCAATCTGGCCCTGATCGTCCAGTTTCCGCTGGTGCATTCGCTTTTACTGACCCGGCGGGGCGGCCGGCTGCTCGCACGCCTCCTGCCCGGCCCGCATGGCGCGACGCTGGCAACCACGAGCTTTGCCATCATCGCCTCGGCACAGCTCCTAGCACTTTTTGTCTTTTGGACGCCCAGCGGCGTAATCTGGTGGCAGGCCGAGGGTGCGGCCTTTTGGCTTGTCTGCAGCGCCTATAGCTTGGCTTGGCTGCTGCTCTTAAAGGCGAGCTTCGATGCCGGTGCGGAGGTACAATCGGGTGCGCTTGGCTGGATGTCGCTTATGGCACGGATCCGACCGGTCTTTCCCGACATGCCTCAGGCGGGCCTTTTTCGCCTGATCCGGCAACCGATCTATGTCGCTTTTGCGCTTACGCTTTGGACAGTGCCAGTCTGGACACCCGATCAGCTGGCGCTGGCGTCGAGCTACACGGCCTACTGCCTGCTTGCCCCACGGCTTAAGGAGCGGCGGTTCGCCAAACGCTACGGTGCGCGCTTTGCCGCCTATCGCGCGCGCACCCCCTATGCGGTTCCCAAGCCGCCCCAAGCGCTCACTGCAAATCGCCGAATGCGGTCTGCAACCGACGGACCGCCTCATTGATCTGCACACGCGGCATGGCGAGGTTGAAGCGCATATGAAAATCGCCTCCAAGCCCGAAGACCGGCCCGTGATTGGCCGCGATCCGGGCCGTCTTCTCGATCCGCCGCACGATCTCGGTCATCGCCATTCCAGTGCCCGAAAAATCCACCCATGCCAAATAGGTGGCCTGCAGGGACATTGAGGACACGCCCGGGATCGCCGCCATGCCCGCATCGAAGATCTGGCGGTTGCCGTCCAGATAGATCCGCAGCGCATCCACCCATTGATCGCCATGGGTGTAGGCGGCCGCGGTCATCGGGATCCCGAAGCTGTTGGGGCTAGCACCATTTGCCTGCAGCCGATCGGAAAAGCGTTTGCGCAGCGCTGGGTCGGGTATGATGGCCTGTCCGCACATCCCACCGGCCAGGCCGAACGTCTTCGAGGCTGCCGACAGCACAATCAACCGGTCCAGATGCGCAGGCGCAGCGAGCGGCGCCATGATGTGGGTCTGGCCCGGCATGATGAGGTCCTGATGGATCTCGTCGGAGACCAAAAGCAGCTCATGCGTGGCGCAGAAGGCCGCAAGCGCACCGATCTCCTCGCCCGTCCAAACCCGCCCGCCCGGATTATGCGGCGAGCACAGGATCACGATGCGCTCGTGGCCGGTGAGTTGTTCGGCTAGCCCGTCGAGGTCCATTCGGTACTGCCCGTCCTTGATCGCCAGCGGGCTTTGCACGATCTCTCGCCCATTGGCTTCGATCATCCGGTGAAAAGCGTGGTAGACGGGCGCGAAAAGCACCACGCCGTCGCCGGGTTCGGAAAACGCCTGAATCGCAACGCTGACCGCCGCCACCAGCCCATGGCAGGTCAGGATCCAATCGGGATCGACCTCCCAGCCATGCCGGCGCGACAACCATCCGCGGATCGCTTCATGATAGGGCGCTTTGTCGGCGAAATAGCCGTGAATGCCGTGCTCGACCGCGCGGGAAAGCGCGATGTTCACCGCCTCGGGTGGGCGAAAATCCATATCGGCGACCCACATCGCCAGACCGTCATCGGGCGACACCCCGTAAAGCGCTTCCATGGCATCCCATTTCGCCGCATGCGTGCCGCGCCGGTCGATAACCCGGTCAAAGGTAAAATCTGCCATTCGGTCTCTCCTGTGCCCGACATTTAGGCTGGCGCGCGCCTAGGCTAGGGCGCGGCGCGTGGAAAGAAAACCTCTCTCGCCCGGCCGGCGCGGATGGGCTGCGGGTCGGTTGTCCTATGGTGTACCCGCGTTACGGTGCAGACCCAGGGCTTGCCCGTCAGTTCGGTGTTGAACGCGCAAGACATCCGGTACGGCCTGGTGTGGCTTGGCGCGGCGCGACTGCCGACTTGCAAGGCGCAGAGCGAGCGTCTACATCGCGCGCCATGCCGACCCGCCAAATTCTGATCCATCCCGATCCGCGCCTAAAATCCGCCTGCCCGCCGGCCCAAGACCCGGGCGCGCTTAAGGATCTGGCGGCCGATATGCTGGAGACGATGTATGACGCGCCGGGCATCGGCCTGGCGGCGCCGCAGATCGGGGTTGCAACGCGGCTCTTCGTCATGGATTGCACCGAAAAAGACGCCCCAAACCGCCCTATGGTGTTGGTCAATCCGCGCATTGTCTGGGCTTCTGAGAACCTTAACACGCATGAGGAAGGCTGCCTGTCGATCCCCGATATCTACGAGCCGGTCAAGCGGCCGGCCGAGGTGCGGGTGGCCTGGCAGGATCTCGACGGGGCCGCGTGCGAAGAAGCCTTCAACGGGCTCTGGGCGACCTGTGCACAGCATGAGATTGACCATCTCGACGGGCGGCTTTTCATCGATCATATAAGTGCGCTGAAGCGCCGGCTGATCACCCAGAAGATGAAGAAGCTCAAGCGCAGCCGCGATTTATGAGCGTCCGGCCCATCCTGCTTTGGCCGGATCCGCGCCTTGCGCAGCCTTGCGCTGCGGCCTGGGGCAGCGAGGGGCTGTCGACGCTGATCGAGGATCTGCTCGAGACGATCTATGCCGCGCCCGGGTATGCCGCGCCCGGGCGTGGGAATGCCGCACCCCAGATCGGTGCGATGCGATGGGTTTTTGTGATGGCTGTCGGCTGGCGTATGGGCGCCCCCAGCCCGATCGGCCTGATCGACCCAAAGATCACTTGGGCCAACGCCGAGCGCGCCGTGGCGGCCGAAGGTTGCCTCTCGATCCCTGGCGTGACCGCAGAGGTGGCGCGGCCGGTACGGGTTCGGATCGTTGGGCGCAATCGGGAGGGCGAGGCGGTCGATCTCGCACTCTCCGACGCAGCGGCGCGTTGCGCCCAGCATGAGATCGACCATCTCGACGGCCAGAGGACCTTCGACCGGCTTGCCGCCGCGCCGCGCGCCGCGCTTGCGGCGGTCTATGCCGCATCGCGCACTGCGTCGTGAGCCGCGCGTTTCTTCTCTGGCCCGATCCGCGGCTGCGCCGAGCGGCGAAACCGGTCGGCTCGATCGACGACGGGGTCCGTGCGGTTTGGGAAGAGATGGTCGCGGCCATGCTCAGCATGCCTGGGCTGGGCCTGGCTGCGCCGCAGATCGGCGAGATGCGGGCGCTGGCCATCGTCGATGCGACCGCGACAGGGGCCGAAGTGATCCGGATGGCCGATCCGCAGCTGCTTTGGGCATCGAGCGATCTGGAAAAGGCCCCAGAGGCAAGCCCCAACCTGCCCGGCGTTTCGGCCGAGATCGCCCGGCCCAGGCAGATACGCCTGGCGTTCACCGACGAGACCGGCCGCATGCAGGAGCGGATGCTCTTTGGGCTTTGGGCGCGTTCGGCCCTCCATCAGCTCGATCACCTGGCGGGTATGCTCTACTTTGAGCGGTTGGGTCCGACGCGCCGGCGCTTGCTGCTGGCAAAGTGGCAAAAGCTCCGCCGGCGGGCAGGCTGATGCGCCTCGTTTTTATGGGCACCCCCGACTTTGCGCGAACGGCCCTTGATGCGTTGCATGCCGCGGGGCATCAGATTGTCGCCGTCTACGCCCAGCCGCCGCGACCGGCGGGGCGGGGCAAGAAGCCGCGACCCACGCCGGTTCATGTTCGGGCCGAGGCACTCGGCCTGCCTGTCCACACCCCAACCTCCCTGCGTGATAGCGCGGCACTGGCGGGCTTTGCCGCGCATCGGGCGGATGCTGCGGTTGTGGCGGCCTATGGGCTGATCCTTCCATCGCCGCTTTTGGCGCTGCCGCGCCTTGGCTGCCTGAACATTCACGCCTCGCTTCTGCCGCGCTGGCGCGGTGCCGCACCTGTGCAGCGCGCGATCATGGCCGGCGATGCCGAAACGGGTGTATGCGTGATGCGCATGGAGGCCGGGCTCGATACCGGGCCGGTCTTGGCCCGGGTGGCCACCTCGATCGATGCGGCCGATACTGGCGCAACCCTGACGGCCCGTCTGGCCCAGATCGGGGCGGAGGCGATGGTCGACACGCTCGCCCGTCTCCGTGACGACCCAGGCTTACAGGCGACACCGCAACCCGAAACCGGCGTCACATACGCCAAAAAGATCGACAAGGCCGAAGCCCGGATCGACTGGACGCAGCCAGCAGAACAGATCGACCGCCAGATCCGCGCCCTATCGCCGATCCCCGGAGCCTGGAGCCTGATTGCCGACGCGCGCGTGCGGCTGCTGATGAGCCGTTTGGCGGACCCGCCGGGCGGGGCGGACCCAGCCGGGGGGGCAGGGACGGCCGGGGGGGCAGAGACGGCCGTGCGTCCGGGCGGTACCGTACTGGCAGCCGGGCCGGCAGGGCTGATTGTCGCCTGCGGCGAGGGTGCCGTTGCGCTCGTGAGCCTGCAGCGCGCCGGTGCCGGTCCGCTCGACACGGCAGCCTTTCTACGCGGCCGCCCATTGGCGGTGGGCACCCGCCTTGGCTGACGCTGCGCGGTCTTGCGCGTTACATTCCGCCAGATTCGGCCTTAGCAATCAGATCGACGGGTCGGGCCCGCAGGCGTGACGGAACGACCGCACTGTCGAGCGACAAAAAACCCTGGACGATCAGATCGCGTGCCTTGTCCTCTTCCTTGCCCGCCGCTATCGGGTGGTTCAGCTTTTCACTGGCGTTCATGCCCATGCTCGCCCCATGGCTGAGCATAGCCCCCTCCACAAGGGCTTGAAGCGTGGGAAGAGCGGTGATTTCGCGCCGCCCCGTCAGCTTCAGCCCGTCGCATCCAAAAAATCGCACGTCCCGGGCGCCTGACCGACCAGCTTGGCGTTGTTCACGATCGCCCCGCCGGCCGTGACCATGCGCGATGTCCTTGGTCCTGGCCCCTGCGCCGGTCAGGATTGTTTCGGTTTCGATCACCCGTTTCGTACCGTCGGCCGAAAAGACAATCGCCTGATTGACCGCGTTGGTGTCGGCACCATGGGTCGATCTGGACCGGCTCACATGATTGGCAACCGGCGCCATCGTCATCAACGTCGCCTGGCTGCGCGATCCCGCCCTTATCCGGTTGTCGCCATAGGCGTAGACCTCCATGCCCCCGCCCCAATGCTCGATGGACCTGTCCCGTTTTAGTGCCGCCCCAAGCGCTCGTTTAGGCGGCTTTTTGCTCGAAGACGACCGAGCTTTTCCAGCCCAATGCTGAGTGCCGCCGTCGCGGAATGTAAAAGCCGTTGATGTATTGGAAGATAGCCAATTCCGCGTCTCTGCGCGTCTGCCACGACCTGCGCCAGATGAGCGCGGCCTCGATCGTTTTGAAGAACGTCTCGACGGCCGAGTTTTCATGGCGGTTGCCCTTGCCGCTCATCGATACCTGCAAGCCGTGCTGACGCAGAAGCTTGCGATAATCGTGGGCGCAATATTGGCTGCCGCGATCCGTATGGTGGATGCAGCCCTTGGGCGGCTGGCGCAGAGCGATGGCCATCTTCAAAGCCCGGATTGCCAGATCGCGTTGCATCCGATTGCTGACAGCCCGGCCAATGACGCGCCGTGAATGCAAATCGAGAATGACAGCCAGGTAGAGCCATCCTTCTCGCGTCCAGACATAGCTGATGTCGCCGGCCCACTTCTGGTTCGGTTGATCTGCACGAAAGTCCCGGTTCAGTAGGTTCGGCGCGATGTTGAATGCGTGGTTGCTGTCGGTCGTCACCTTGTATTTCTTTGATCTCTCGACCCGTAGGTCGTTGTCTCGCATCAGCCTGCCAACGCGGCGGTGGCCGATGTTCAGACCAAGTTCCTTCAGTTCTTCGGTCATTCGTGGACGG
>JBCDAZ010000064.1:0-13734 GCA_039184655.1 Pseudomonadota bacterium
ACCTTCGAGGTAGAAGTGCTCCTGCCCGCCGATCTCGAGTGTGCCCCGCACTTGATGCGGGGCCTTGGCGAGGGCTTTCTCCACATCGCCTTTCGCATAGATGCGCGGGCCGTCTTCGAAGCGGCTGTCGGCGGCCATGGCTTCATCGACGGTGAGGATCGGGGTTTCTTCGGTATAGGTGATCTTGGCTTTCGTTGCGGCGTGGCGCGCAGCCAGGTGGCTTTCGGCCACGACGGCGAAAATCTGTTGCCCGAGATAGTGGACCTCTCCGTCGGAGAGGAGCGGTTCGTCGTGGTTCGAGGGGGAGACATCGTTTTCCGCGGGAAGGTCTTCGGCGGTGAAGACGTCGACGACGCCCGGTGATTGCAGCACGGCGCGGAGATCCATGGCTTCGATCTTTCCCTTCGCGATGGCAGAGATGCCGAAGGCGAGGTGGAGCGTTCCCTGCGGTGTGGGCACATCGTCGGTGTAGCGCGCGGCACCTGTGACATGGAGTTTGGCCGCGTCGTGGGGGAGGGGCTTGGCGACGCTCATGCGCTTACCTGGCGGATATCGAGCGTGTCGTCCGTCTCCTCCAGATAGGCGCGCAGCAGCATGTTTTGCGCGGTCTTGAGGCGATAATCGGCGGAGGCGCGCATGTCGGAGAGCGGCTGGTAGTCCCTAGCCATTTCCGGGAGCGCTGCCTCGATGGTGGCGCGGGTCCAGGGTTTGCCCTCGAGTGCGGCCTCGGTATGGCTTGCGCGTTTCGGGGTGCCGGCCATGCCGCCGAAGGCGATGCGCGGCTGGGCGATCAGGCCGTTCTCGACGGGAAGGTAAAAGGCGCCGCAAACGGCGGAGATATCCTGATCGAAGCGCTTGGAGATCTTGTAGCAGCGCAGCCGGTCCTGCTGGGCGGGGATGAAGACGCTCTCGACGATCTCGTCCGGGGCGCGGTCCTGGCGGCCATAATCGAGAAAAAACGTCTCGAGCGGCATCTCCCGGGTCGCATTGGGGCCGGAAAGCCGCAGCGTCGCTCCGAGCGCGATCAGGGCTGGTGGGCTGTCGCCGATGGGCGAGCCATTGGCGATGTTCCCGCCAAGGGTTGCGGCGTTGCGCACCTGCACCGAGCCATAGCGGCGGATGAGCTCGGCGAAATCGGGATGACGCCCGGCCATCAGCCCGCGCAGCCGCGAGAGCGTGACGCCACCGCCGATGCTGAGCCCGTCGGGGGTTTCCTCCACGCGCTGAAGCTCGGTCACACGGTGCAGGAAAATGGCCGGGGTGACATCACGCTGCGCCTTGGTGACCCAGAGGCCGACATCCGTTGCACCGGCAATCAGCGTGGCGTGTGGGGTTTCGACCAGGGCCCGGCGCAGCCCGGCCATCGAGGCCGGGGCCGCCCCGCCCGCGACGTCGATATCCGCGCCATGCTGGAGATCGCGCAAGGCGGCGGCGTCCTCGGCCATCCAGGGGGCGGGGGCGGCATCGGCGGCGTCATCGGCCGCGGCCAGGATCGGGCCATAGCCGGTGCAGCGGCAGAGATTGCCGGCCAGGACGTTGTCCCAATCCCGCCGTCCCTGATGGCGGGCGGCAACGAGCGACATGACGATGCCGGGGGTACAGAAGCCGCATTGGGAACCATGGCGCGCGACCATCGCGCTTTGGACCGGATCGTCGCCGCCCAGCCCTTCGACGGTGCGCACCGCCTTGCCCTCAAGCTGCGGCAGAAAGAGAATGCAGGCATTGACGGCCTCGGGCTGCAGTCGGCCCTCTTCCAGCCGCGCGACCGAGACCGTGCAAGCGCCGCAATCGCCTTCATTGCAGCCTTCTTTTGTGCCTCTGAGCCCCTTTTCCTCGCGCAGCCAGTCCAGCAGCGTCTGGGTCGCGGATGGCTGGTCGAGCTGCACGATAGCGCCATTGAGCAGGAAGGTCAGCGGCCGCATCGCTCACGAGCCCCGATAGGTCGTGTAGCCAAAGGGCGAAAGCAGGAGCGGCACATGGTAATGCCGGTCCTCCTCGATGCCGAAGCGAATGGGGATCTGGTCGAGAAAGAGCGGGTCCGAGCCCACAAGACCGGCCGCACGCAAGTAGTCGCCCGCCAGGAAGACAAGCTCATAGCCGCCGGGTTTGAAAGCGGCGCCATCAAGGAGCGGCGCGTCGCTGCGCCCATCGGCATTGGTCGTTGCTTCGGCGATCCGGCGATGGCTGTTGCCGGACAGGCGGTAGAGCCAGACGGCCATGCCCGCGGCGGGGCATCCCCGCGCCGTATCCAGAACATGTGTCGTCAGCGTTCCCACAGGCGGCCCTTTCCTCGCCACGTCATCTCGACTCAATTGATGGCGCGATGCAAGCGCTTCTGCTGCGAAGTTAGGCAGATATCCAGCGCAGCGTCGGTAGGCCGAGCAGCGGCAGAAGCAATGCCCAGAAGGCGGGCAAAAGAATAGGGGCGGCTGAGGATGGGCTGCTGTAGAGGGGCGGGAGAAGACGGGTAAACCGATCCGCATAGCTCGGTCCTTCGGCCCCGGGGGGCTGTCTGCCCCCCGAACCCCCCGAGAGTAGTTGCGCCAAGAAGATGGGGCGCAAAAAAGCGCTGTGCCGTTGCTGGCGGCTGGCCGGTTTGGGGCGGTTGGCCCGTTTGGGCGCTCAGCCTGTTTGAGACGGTCGCACTTCGGCGCCGCGCGCAGGCGGTTCGTCGTCGACAAGCTCGGCGGGAAAGCCGGGCGCGGTCACCGAGAGGCCGGCGGCCTCTTCCAGCCGGCGGATTATGTTGGGCGACCATTCGCGGGGCCCGAAGCGTGCCTGGGCGTCTTGGAAGAGCCGGATGAGAAGCGGGGAGAGTTCGAGGGGCAAGTTATGCGCTTCGGCGATGGCCTGAAAAAGCCCAATATCCTTAAGCACCAGATCCATGGTGAAGCTGATATTGCGCGAGCCGTTGAGGATCACCTGGCTTTCGGTTTCGTGAACGAACGAGTTGCCTGAGGAGATGCGGATCGCCTCGTAGGTGGTGGCAAGATCGAGGCCGGCGGCCTGTGCGGTGGTGAGCGCTTCGGAAAGCGCCACGAGATGCGCGGTCGCCAGATAGTTGGTAAGCACTTTGAGGATCGAGGCCGAGCCCAGCGGGCCGGTATGCAGGACCCGCCGGCCCAGAATGGTCAGCACCGGCAGAGCGCGCTCGAAGGTCGCCCGCGCACCACCGGCGAAGATCGAGATATTGCCGGTGGCCGCCCGGTGGCAGCCGCCCGAAACCGGGCATTCCAGCGCCTCGGCTCCGGTTGCGATGACGCGTTCGGCCAGCCGGCGCAACTCAGCGGCATCGGTCGTTGACATCTCCGCCCAGATCTTGCCCGGGCCGAGGCCCTCAAGCAGCCCGTCCGGCCCCTCGAGCACCGCAGCGCAAGCGGTGGGCGAGGGCAGGCAGGTGATCAGGAGGTCGCAGCGTCGCGCCATCGCTGCGGGGCTTTCGCCCCAGCCCGCGCCCATAGCCTGCAAGGGAGCGGCGAGCGCCGGGTCGAGATCCCGCACCGTCACCTCTGCGCCATTGGCAAGGAGATTGCCGGCCAGCTTGCCGCCGACATTGCCCAGCCCGATAAACCCGATTTTCATGCCGCCTCTCCCTGGTCAACCGAGCAGGCTTGGCATATCGGATCGGGCGACGCCAGCCATTACCGGCGGCGGCTTGGGCGGCCTTGCGGACAGCCGGGTGGCCAGATGACCGCCGAAGGTTTGACACGGGTGCGGCGCGGGTGCGACGGGTGGGGCGAGCGCCGAGGGCGGGGGGTGGGGCGAGCGTCGAGGGCGGGCGTTGCCCCAAGCCAAGCGTGATAGCGGGCCGCGGCGCGGCATTCGGCCGGCGAAGCCCGCCACCGACCAGCCGGCTTTATGCCATCCGCGCCATGCTGCGCTCCGGTCCTGACCGTTTCTTTCATAGATCTGGGTGGCAATGCTGGCCTTGCCCCCAGATCCGGATAATATCGCGCGATGCCGGCGCCGCGATTCATCCATCTTCGGACCCATACCGCCTATTCGCTGCTGGAAGGCGCGATCCAGGTCAACGCTCTGCCCGGGCTGGCGCGCGCCGCCCAAATGCCGGCCGTGGCGGTGACCGACACCAACAACCTCTTCTGCGCGCTCGAATTTGCCGAAAAGGCCGCGGGCGCGGGCGTGCAGCCGATCATCGGATGTCAGCTGGCGCTGGCCTATGCCGCGCCTCCGCCAGGCGGGCGGCCGCCCGAACCGGCACCGCTGGTGCTGCTGGCCCAGAATGAGGCGGGCTACCGCAACCTCATGGCGCTCTCCTCCAAGGCTTATCTGGAGGCCGATGTCGGGACCCAGATCGACCTGCCAACGCTCACCGGCCATGCTGCGGGGCTGATCTGCCTTACCGGCGGGGCGGAGGGGCCGCTGGGCCGGCTGATTGCGGCTGGCAAGCCGGCTGAGGCCGAGGCGCTGGCCGGGCGGTTGCAGGCGGGTTTCGGCGACCGGCTCTATATTGAGATCCAGCGCCACGGGGCGGGCAATCGGGGTCGTGGCCCGGCCCAAGAGGCGACCGAGCCCGGGCTGGTGCAGCTGGCTTATGCGCGCGATCTGCCGCTGGTGGCCACCAATGACGTCTATTTTGCCGCGGCCGATCTTTACGAGGCGCATGATGCGCTGATCTGCATCGCCGAGGGCGCCTATGTTGACCAGTCGGCGCCGCGCCGGCAGCTCACGCCCGAGCATCGCTTCAAAACCCAGGACGAGATGGTGCAGCTTTTTGCCGATCTGCCCGAGGCGGTGGACAACACCGTCGAGATCGCCCAGCGCTGCGCCTATCGGCCGCGCAGGCGCGCGCCGATCCTGCCCCGTTTTGCCGAGGATGAGGTCGAAGAGCTGCGCCGCCAATCCCGCGCCGGGCTGGCCGCCCGCCTGGCTGCGGTCGCGCCCGCCGCAGATGTCGCTGTCTATGAGGATCGGCTGGCCTATGAGCTGTCGGTCATCGAGCGGATGGCCTATTGCGGCTATTTCCTGATCGTGGCCGATTTCATCCAATGGGCGAAGGGGCAGGGGATCCCGGTCGGTCCGGGCCGCGGCTCGGGCGCGGGCTCTGTGGTCGCTTGGGCGCTGACGATCACCGATCTCGACCCGCTGCGCTACGGCCTGCTCTTTGAGCGTTTCCTCAACCCCGACCGCGTCTCGATGCCCGATTTCGACATCGATTTCTGCATGGATCGGCGCGAGGAGGTCATCGCCTATGTCCAGGAGAAATACGGGCGCGACCGGGTGGCCCAGATCATCACCTTCGGCGCGATGCTCTCCAAGGCGGCGGTGCGCGATGTCGGCCGGGTTCTGCAGATGCCCTTCGGGCAGACCGACCGGCTTTCCAAGCTCATCCCCATCGAGGGCGTCAAACCGGTCTCGATCACCAAGGCGCTGGCCGACGAGCCGCGGTTGCGCGAGGAGGCCGCACGCGAGGAGGTCGTGGCGCGCATGCTCGACATCGCCGGCAAGCTGGAGGGTCTTTACCGCAACGCCTCGACCCATGCCGCGGGGGTGGTGATCGGCGACCGGCCCTTGCAGGAGCTGGTGGCACTCTACCGCGATCCCAAATCCGATATGCCGGCGACCCAGTTCAACATGAAATGGGTCGAGGAGGCAGGGCTGGTCAAGTTCGACTTCCTCGGGTTGAAAACGCTCACGGTCATCCGGAATGCGCTCGATATCCTGGCCGGGCAGGGGATCGCGCTCGACATCAACGCCATCCCGCTCAACGACGAAAAATCCTACGCCCTCTACTCCGCCGCGGCGACGGTGGCGGTGTTCCAGGTGGAATCGGCGGGCATGCGCGATGCGCTGCGCCAGCTCAAGCCGACCTGCATCGAGGATATCGTGGCGCTGGTCGCGCTCTACCGTCCCGGCCCGATGGAGAACATTCCCAAATTCTGCAACGTCAAGAACGGGCGCGAGCCGCGCGAGCTTCTGCATCCGCTCATCGACGACATTCTCGACGAGACCCAGGGCATCATCGTCTATCAAGAGCAGGTGATGGAGATCGCCCGCAAGATGGCCGGCTATTCGCTGGGGGGCGCCGATCTGCTGCGCCGGGCGATGGGCAAGAAGATCAAGGAAGCGATGGATGCCGAACGGCCCAAATTTCTCGCCGGGGCGGCGGAGAACGAAGTCCCCAAGGCCAAGGCCCAGGAGGTTTGGGATCTTCTGGAGAAATTCGCCAATTACGGCTTTAACAAATCCCATGCCGCGGCCTATGCGCTGGTCAGCTATCAGACCGCCTGGCTGAAGGCCAACCACCCGGTCGCCTTTATGGCTGCGGTGATGAATTGCGATCTTCACCTCACCGACAAGCTCAAAACCTATGCCCAGGAGATCGCGCGGCTGGAGATCCCGCTGGTCGCCCCATGCGTGAATCGCTCCGCCGCCGCCTTTACGGTGTCTCAGGACAAGATCGTCTATGCACTCGGGGCCCTCAAAAATGTCGGGCTGGAGGCGATGCGGCTCATCGAGACGGCCCGCGCCGGCCAACCCTTTGAGACGCTCTTCGATCTCGCCCGCCGGGTGGATCTCAAGCGCATCGGGAAGCGGCCGCTGGAAATGCTGGTTCAGGCCGGGGCCTTCGATGCGCTCGATGCCAATCGCAAGCGGGTCTATGAGGGGCTCGACGCGCTGATCGGCTATTCGGCTGCGGTTCATGAGGCGCGGGCCTCGGCCCAGGTCTCGCTTTTCGGCGAGGCGGGCACCGATATCCCCGAGCCACGACTGCCGGCTGTCGAGGATTGGCTGCCGATGGAGCGGCTGGCCGGTGAACAGCTTGCGGTGGGGTTTTACCTCTCGGGTCATCCTTTGGACGATTACATGGCCCCGCTGAAGCGCCGGGGTGTCGTGACCTATGCCGAGCTTTGCGCCCGGACGGCGCAGGGCACTGCGGTGGCGCGGATTGCCGGTGCGGTTGCTGGGCGGCAGGAGCGCAAATCCGCCCGCGGCAACCGCTTTGCCTTCGTTCAGCTTTCCGACCCCACCGGGCTTTACGAGGTCACCGTCTTTTCGGACACGCTGGAAGAGGCGCGGCCCTTGCTGGAGGCGGGGGCGGCGGTTGTGCTGACCGTGGAGGCCGAGGCGCAGGGCGATCAGGTCAAGCTTCTGGCGCGCAAGATCGAGCCGGCCGAAGCGGTGGCCGCGCGCGCCGGCGCTGCCGGGCTGCGCGTGTTCTTGCAGGATCCCGGCGCCCTGCAAAGTGTTGAGCGGCGCCTGCGCGAGGCGCCTGCCGTCGCCGGGCTCGCCCCGGGGCCGGTCAGCCTGGTGCTCAGCGACGTCGATCTGCCGGGCGAGGTTGAGATTGCACTCGCCGAGCGCTATCCGATCACGCCGCAGATCCGCAGCGCGATCAAGGCCTCTCCTGGTGTGCTGCATATCGAAGACGGTTGAGTCCGGTTCTGTGACAGCCCCAATGTGATCTGGGTCACCGTCGGCCGGGGGCGGCGCGCTTAGATTGATCCTGTCCCAACACAGGAGCGTTCCATGCCCCAGCACCACCCTGAGAACAAAGACAAGGTCGGCAAGAAGAAGATGGGCAGAAGCGGCCAATCGAACCGCCGTCATAACGCGATGATCGAGGCCCAACGGGAGAACCGCCTTAAGAGAGAGGCAGCCGCCGCTGATAGAACGGCCAACAAGCGAAGGTAGCTCCGTTGCGCCTTTCCAGTGCCGATGTCTTCCCTCTCCCATCGGCACAGCCCTGGCAGCACTCTTCGCCCATTGCTGCTAAACCAATGAAATCATTGCATTTTCAGAAACTAAATCTTGCTGCGCTGCAAAAGCCGCGGCAAACTGCCCGCATAACCCCTTCTATGGAGGTGCTCTATGCGGTCTTCGGAAACGGCGTTGATGTTACAAGGGCACGGCCTGATGACGGCCCAGATATACTATCGCATGCCCGACAATCAGAGCCTCTTGCAGAGCTTCCTCTGGCAGGAATATGACCTCGCCCCGGCTTTTCCGAAGCTGCGCAAGTTCCTGGACTTTTGGCAACGCGAGCTCGACGGGCCGCTGCATTCCGTCGTCTATTCGCATCGACAGCTTGTCGGGCCGAACGCGTGGCGCAAGGTGGATGGCGAGTTCCGGCTGCATTGATAGCGGCTATGCTCGCGCGTTGATCGGGTGACGATCCGCCGCGAGACCCGCGATCGGGTGGCCCTGTTGATCATCGACAGGCCCGCCCTGCGGAACGCCGTCGACCCCGCAACGGCGCAAGCGCTGTTTCAAGCCATGCAGACCGTCGACCAGGACACATCCATCGACGCAACGATCCTGACCGGCGCAGAAGACGCTTTCTGCGCGGGTTTCGATCTGAAGGCGGCCGGTAGCGTTGCCGCACGAAGCTGGATCGACGCCTGTGCGATCCCAAAAGGCTGGGATGACCCCATCGCGGCGCCGCTTCCCAGCCCTATGGGCCCGGCGCGGTTGATACCGGTGAAGCCGGTAATCGCTGCGGTCGAGGGCTATGCCGTGGCGGGCGGGATGGAGCTTGCCTTGTGGGCCGATTTGCGGGTGGTGGCTGAGGATGCCGTTTTCGGGGTGTTTTGCCGGCGCTGGGGCGTGCCGCTGATCGATGGCGGTACGGTGCGCCTGCCGCGGCTGGTCGGACAAGGGCGGGCCAACGACCTGATCCTTACCGGGCGACCGGTCGCCGCCAAGGAGGCCGCAGCGATCGGCTTGGCCGAACGGGTTTGCCCGCCCGGCAGGGCGCTTGAGACGGCCTTCGATCTCGCATTGGGGTTGAGCCGGTTTCCGCAAGCCTGCCTGAGGGCCGATCATCGCGCCGCTCGGCCCGACCCGGCATCGCTGGCCGCAGCGCTTACCCGAGAATGGCGCGGCGTTGCGGCCTTTTACAGCGAGGGCCGCGACGGGGCCGCCCGCTTTGCCGCGGGCCTGGGGCGCGGCGGGGCGTTCGATCGGATCTGATCGGCGGGCGGCGCGGTCCCCACCCCTTTCGCAGGCCCTCCCACGGACCCTTTCAGGGGTTTTTCGGGCCCTGTCGGGCGCCAATCTCAGCGCGCCAGTCTTTGACTGTAAGGCGGCCCCGATCCCTGGCCGCTATTGCAGTCCGGACAGGGTTCGCGGCACCGGCGCGCTTGCCCCCTGCCGGGCCATCCGTTAGGACGGCCGCGGTTTTTGCGGGAGGTCGCGGAATGGCCAAGGAGAAAAAGCAAAAGATCCGTCGGCCGCGCGCCCAGACCCCGCGCGGCTTTGCCGATTTCTTCGGCGCCGATGTGCTGGCCCGCGACGCGATGCTGGCCAAAATCACCGAGGTCTATCACCGCTACGGCTTTGCGGCGCTGGAAAGCCCGCTGGTCGAGACGGTCGAGGCGCTGGGCAAGTTTCTGCCCGATGTCGATCGGCCTAACGAGGGGGTTTTTGCTTGGGAGGATGACGGCGATTGGGTGGCGCTGCGCTACGACCTCACAGCTCCACTGGCCCGGGTCGTGGCCCAGCATCGCAACGATCTGCCCAGCCCTTATCGCCGCTACGCGGTGGGCCCGGTGTTTCGCAACGAAAAGCCGGGGCCGGGGCGGTTCCGGCAGTTTTATCAATGCGATGCCGACACGGTCGGCAGTGCCAGCCCGGCCGCGGATGCCGAGATCTGCGCAATGCTCTGCGATGCGCTGGAGGCGGCGGGCATTGCGCGCGGCGACTATGTCTTGCGGCTCAACAACCGCAAGGTGCTCGATGGGATGCTAGAGAGTGTCGGTGCTCACCTCGTGCACCGCCCTGGTAGCGGACCATCGGTAAGCAAAGCGCTAGAGACCGCGTCTTCAACCGTAGATCGGGACGGAATTCTGCGGACGATCGATAAATTCGACAAGGTTGGCAGGGACGGGGTTTTTGAGCTGCTGACCAAGGGGCGGTTGGACGCCTCAGGCGCATTTGTCGATGGAGTCGGCCTCGACGATAAGAAGGCCAACTTGGTTCTGGATTTCTTGACGGCGCGCGGTAGCGACAACACGCAAACGCTTGAGCGACTAAGCTCAGCCGTCGGCCGAACTTCAAAGGGAGCCGAGGGCGTTAAGGAACTCGGCCAGATCGCTGAATTGCTCGACAGTATGGGTTTTGGCCCCGACCGCATCGTGATCGACCCCTCCATCGTGCGCGGCTTGGGCTATTACACCGGCCCTGTCTACGAGGCCGAACTGACCTTTGAGATCCTTGACGAACAGGGCCGCCCGCGGCAGTTCGGCTCGGTCGCAGGCGGCGGGCGCTATGACGATTTGGTCAAGCGTTTCACGGGCCAGGACGTGCCGGCAACCGGGGTCTCTATCGGGGTCGACCGGCTGCTGGCTGCGCTGAAGGCCCGCCAGACCAACGGGGTGGCGGCGTCAGGCCCAGTCGTTGTGACGGTGATGGATCGGGACCGGATGCCCGGCTATCTCGCTATGGCGTCCGAACTGCGCGCAGCCGGCATTCGCGCGGAGGTCTATCTGGGCAATCCGCGCAATTTCGGCAACCAGCTTAAATACGCCGATCGGCGGTCCAGCCCGATTGCCGTGATCGAGGGCGATGCAGAGCGCGCGCAGGGCGTGGTGGTCCTGAAGGATCTCGCACTGGGCGCAGCGCTGGCCGCCGAGATCGAAAGCAATGCGGACTGGAAGGCCCACCCCGCCCAGACCACGGTGCCGCGCGCAGCGCTGGTCTCCGGCGTCAAACAGTTGCTCGCGCGCGAAAGATGACGGGCTGGCCAACACGCATGGGCACGCGATGAGTGCCAGGCCGGGCCTGCGTGCCGGGGCGGCGTTGGCGCAGCTTGACGCGTTGAGCGACCAGCTGATGGCGGCCTTTGAGGGGGCGGGCGCCCGGCGGGCCGATCCGCCGGCCCTGCAGCCGGCGGCCATTCTGCTCGATCTTTATGGCGAGGAGATCCGCAACCGCGCCTATCTCGTCAACGATCCCGATCTGGGCGAGATGGTGTTGCGCCCCGATTTCACCCTACCGGTGCTGCGTATGCATCTTGCCGCTGGGGGCGGCGCGGCGCGTTATGCCTATCGGGGGCCGGTCTGGCGGTCGCAGGCTGCAGGTTCGGGCCGGCCGGTGGAGCATCGCCAGCTGGGGATCGAGATCTTCGACGGTACCGCGGCGGAGACGGATGCCGAGCTTTTCGCTCTGGTCGCCGGTCTGCTAGGCGCCTCGACAATACAGGTCGAAACCGGCGATATGGGTGTTCTGGTCGATGCGGTGGCCGGTTTAGAAACGGCGGCGCACCGGCGCGACGCCTTGCGCCGCCATCTTTGGCGACCGGCGCGGTTTCGCGCCCTTTTGCATGCGTTCGGTGCCGGCCATGCGGCGATGGCGGCGGCCCGCGCGCCGCTGCTGGAGGCGGTGGCCCGCCAAGGCGCTGACGCGGTGATGGCCCAGGCCGGCCGCCCGATCGGATTGCGCGATGCCGCCGAGGTGACCGAGAGGCTCGGCTGGCTCGACCAAGAGGCCCGCACCGCACCGCTAAAGCCCGACCAGGTCGCGGGTCTGGAAGCCTTACTGGCCGTCTCCGCACCGATGGGCGAGGCCTGTGTGCAGCTGCGGGCCCTATCGCGCGACATTGCCGGTTTGCGCCCGGCGATTGCCCGGATCGAGGCGCGGATGTCTGCCTTGGACCGTTTGGGGGTCGAAGCGGCCTCATTGCCTTTTGCCAGCAGCTTCGGGCGCAGCTCCATGGAGTATTACGACGGCTTCGTCTTTGGGTTCTCCGATCCCGCCCGTCCGGGCCTGCCCGCGATTGCAACTGGCGGGCGCTATGACGGGCTGGCCGCGCGGCTTGGCGCTGCCGCCCTGCCGGCGATCGGGGCCGTGATCCGCCCCGAAACCCTGCTTGCCCTGGCGGATCCGGCATGACCTTGCGTCTGGCCATCCCCTCAAAAGGCCGGCTGCAGGCGCGTTGCATCGACTGGTTCGCCCAGCGCGGGGTCGCGATCGCCCTGACCGGGCATGCCCGGGAATATGCGGGCCGCGTCGACGGCGTTGACGGGCTGGAGCTTGTCTTGCTGCCACCGGCCGAAATTGTGCATGAGCTTGCGGCGGGCCGCGTCGATCTTGGGGTGACCGGTCTCGATCTGGTGCAGGAAGCCTTTCCCGACTGGCAAGATCATCTGCGCGCACTCGCGCAGCTCGGTTTCGGAGAGGCCGATTTGGTGCTCGCCGTGCCGGCTTTCTGGGTCGATGTGCTGCGGGTGGCCGACCTCGATGCGGTTGCGGCGGCTTTTCGGCAGCGCCATGGCACCCCGCTCCGCATCGCCACCAAATACCGCCGGCTGGTCCATCGCTTTTTACAAGCGCGGGGGATTGCGGACTACCGCATCGTGGAAAGCCAGGGCGCCACGGAAGGCACCGTCAAGAACCGCACAGCCGAGCTTATTGCCGACATCACCTCGACCGGCGAGACCCTGCGTGCCAACCATCTCAAGATGCTTGAAGATGGCCTAATCCTGTCCAGCCAGGCTGGCCTCTTTGCCTCGCGCTCGACCTTGGCCCAACGGTCCGACGCGTTCGAGCGTTTCTGCCGGTTTTTGGAGCTGCAGGGTTAACCAAGGCTTCATCCATTCTCCCAACCGCCGCCCAATCCGGGCCACAATGCAACGGCATCTTAGGCTGACTGGGTGTTGTGAGTGGCGATTATGTTCGACGGTCTGCGCGTTCTGCGGTCTCCCTGTCAGTTGCGTAGCACATTGCAGTCGTGGCGCGCCGTCGGTGAAAAGGTGGCTCTCATCCCGGTTTTTGGGCCGGTGCATGAGGGCCATCTGGATCTGCTGCGGGCCGGACAACAGGCCCGCGCACGCGTGGTGGCGTGCCTTTTGACGCCATCGGGCAGCGCGCTGCCGCGCGATCTTCACGCCGATAGGGTACTGCTCGATGCCGCGCAGATCGATGCTGCCATAGCCCCGAAAACCGAGCGGTTTCGCCCAGACGGGCATCGCACCCGGCTGCGCATGGGCGGATTGACGGATGTGCTGTGCGGGGCGGTCGAACAGGGCTGTTTTGATTTTGCAGTGCTGATGACGCTGCGGCTAATCAACCAGACAAGGGCCGATCTGGTGCTGCTTTCCGAGGCGCAATGGCAGCTTTGCGTGATCCTCAGCCAGCTTGTGGGGGATCTCGATCTCGGCACCCAGATCAGCATCGAGCCCGCGCTGCGGCAGGATGACGGTGTCGCCTGCTCGGCCGAATTGAAGGCCCTGCCCGCCCCGCGCCGGGCGGCCGCGGTGCGCTTTGCCCAGATCCTCGCCGATACGGCGCGGACGATCCGCCATGGCGGCGATCCGGCCCGATGCTGTCGCGATGCGGCCGAGCGTTTGGACGAGGCGGGTATCGACGGGATCGACTATCTTGAGATCCGCCATGCGGGAACGTTGAGCCGGGTTCATGATCTGGTGCTGGGCGGTCCCGCGCGGCTATTCGGCGCCGTGCGCATCGACGGTATACGCCTGATCGACAACCGTCCGGTGGTCTGACCTGCCGGACTCAGGTTTGCCGAGGCCATCGCTCGGAGCGTTTCGCGCGACCCTTACCATGGGGGTCGTTTCGGGTCGGCCAACGACTTTGCGATGCGCAAGAGGCTCGCTAGAAGCACGCAAGAGGCCTGCTAGGTCACCGACTCATAAGTCCGTAGCCAGATGCGGATTGAAGCGAGTTGGACGGATGCGAGAAAGTTGTCGTCTCGTTTGTCATACCGGGTGGCGATGGCTCGGAAGTGTTTCAGCTTGTTGAAGAATCTCTCGACGG
>JBCDAZ010000065.1:0-13185 GCA_039184655.1 Pseudomonadota bacterium
ACCACCGGCGGCCTCATGCCGCCCATGGCGGACGGCCGCCCGCCATGGTCTACTTCAACAAGATCGAAACCGACCAGCAGGGGCAGAGAGTAGCTTAAATCACTCCGAAAACTGTCCAAGGGATCGGGAGTAGCTCAGAATCACGCAAATTCTGATATTTGTATAGGTTCTTAACCTAGGGGGCTGCCCGGCCTAGCCCGCGCCGACCGGCGGCGCGATGGCTGCATCAACCGGGGCGATGCTCGGCCGGTCGGGGGCGAGCTGGTCCAGCCGCACCCCTTCGGCGGCGATATCGGCCGGCATGTCTTGGCCGCGTAGCAGGCACGCGGCAAGGCGCGAGAGAGCCGGCGCGGTCTGAATGCCGTAGCCGCCTTGCCCTGCCAGCCAGAAAAACCCCTCTGCCTGCGGATCGAAGCCGCAGACCGGCGCCTTATCGGTCACAAAGCTGCGCAGCCCGGCCCATTTCGTCTCGATCCGCCGGACGGGCAGGTCGAATGCCCTCTGCACCCGGTCGACCGCAAGGGCGATGTCGATCTCTTCGGGCTGTGCGTCGCAAGGCGGCGAGGGTGTCTCATCGGCCGGCGAGATCAACAGCCGCCCGGCATCGGGTTTCATGTAGAACTGCTCCTCGACATCGACGGTGATCGGCCAAGCTGCGGGATCGATCCCGACCGGGGCCGGCACGATCAACGCGGTGCGCCGTTTGGGCTGCAGCCCGATGCGCAGCGCTCCAGCCATCTGGCCCAGCAAATCCGCCCAGGCCCCGGCGGCGTTCACAACGATCCCCGCCGCGAGCGGGCCGGCCGTCGTCTCCACCCGCCAGGCATCGGCGCGGCGGGCAAGCCCCGTAACCTCGGCGCGGGTGACCAGAGTGCCGCCGGCCGACCGCAAAGCCCGTAGGTACCCCTGGTGGAGCGCGGCGACATCGATGTCGCGTCCGCGCGGGTCCTCCATGCCGGCCACCGCATAGCCCGGGCGCAACAGCGGGTGGCGCGCGCGCAGCGCCGCGGCATCCAGCCTTGCAACGTCGAGATCGGCCGAAACCTCGGCGATCAGATCGGCCAATGCGGCGTCCTGATCGGCCCGCGCGATCATCAGAATGCCGCGCGGCGACAGGAGCGGCCCAAACCCTGCGGGCGGGGCTTCAAAGAAGGCTGCCGAGGCACGGGTCAGCGCCCGGATCGGCGCGGGCCCGTAGCTTTCGGCAAAAACCGCGGCCGAACGGCCGGTGGTGTGGTAGCCTGGCTGCGATTCGCGCTCGATGAGCACCAACCTGGCATGCGGTGCTAGCTCCGCGGCCACCCCGGCGCCCGCCATGCCCGCCCCGATCACCGCAATGTCTGCAATCACCATAGGCCGGTCCCCCACGCTTGCCCGACGCTCTGGGTATCACAAGGCGTGAAAGCTTGGTAGCCGCCCACGGGTCGGAGGCGCGACCGGGCGCGCGCACCTCCTTTCTCCCGGCGCGGCTGGCTTGGCATCCGGACCCAACGGCCTGCAAGGGTGGTCTCTGGGCTGTAAACGACCCGCCGCTTCAGGCTAGAACGGCCGGGCGACGCTGTTTTCGGCGCCCAGCACGCGCACGCCTTGCGCATTGGCCGCAAGGGCTGCCGGCACGAACAGCGCCGCAACCAGCCGGCGTGGCGCGAGGTCGGCGTTCAGAGCCGTTGCCTCTGGCGGCCTGGCCACAAACTCCAGCACGATGTAACCGTCTGCATCGGGTCGGCCGTCATCAATCAGCCGCAATTCCGGCGCAAAATAGCCTTGCATCGACGCCAGCCCGGAGACCTGGGCCAGCATGCCGCGATAGGCTTGACCGATCTCGAGGCTTTCGACGATTGCAATGCGGTCGAAGGTGGGTCGTTGCTCGTCTACTGATTCGGCTTCGGCATCGACTGACGGGTTAACTTCCTCTGAATCCGTCTCGGCGCTACAACCACTGATCGCTAAAATAGCGACCAGCAACATGTGGAATACGCGCATCACAACCTCCGGTTCGCAGACCCGACCTCACGCGGCTGGTATGCTAGGGAGTGGTTTTGTGAAAGTGTAGTGTGAGATGTACAGACAAGGTTTTCGCATACTCGTGCTGGGCGGATTGACGGAAGGCGAGATGCTGACCGAGCTTCTGCGCGAGAAGCATGGCATCGATACGATCCTGGTCCGCGCGCCGGGACAGGCCATGCCGAAGAATGCGCCGCAGGGGGTTCACCTGGTTCTGGAGCGGCGCGGCGACATCGCGGATTTGCTTAGCGGCGTGGCGGCTGTGGTCATCGCCGCGCATCCCTGGTCGTCGGCTTTCGAACAGGCGGTCGCCGAAACCGCCGACGCCAAGGGTGTGCCCTGCTTGCGGCTTTTGCGGCCGGCCTGGCGCCCTGGGGCGGGCGATCGCTGGACGCCGATCCGCGATCCGCGCGGCGCCGTAGCCGAAATTCTGCGCGGCGGCTACCAGCGGCCTTTCGTATCGATCGGCCGCAACCAGATCGCGCCGCTTAGCACCATGCGCGGCAGGCGGGTCTTTTTTCGGCTGCCGCCGGGCGGCGCGCTGCCCGATATCGCCCATGGGCGGATCCTGGAGACAAGCGGCGAAGTCAGCATTGCCTCGGAGATTGCGCTGTTTCGCAAGCATAACATTGATGCCGTGGTGGCGCGCAATATCGGAGGGCGTTCCGGCTGGCCGAAGCTCCAGGCCGCGCGCCAGCTGGGCCTTCCGGTTTTGATGATCCGCCGGCCCAAGGGCGCCGAGATCGAACGGCGGGCGGATGCAGCAAGTGCGGTGGAGTGGCTCGATGAGACCGTTGGACTGGAACTGAAGGCCGAACAGACCTAGGTTTTCCAGGGCGCGGATGGGCCCGAGGTAACCGGTGTGAGCACGGATTTCGACGAGATCGCGGAGAACTTTGCCTTCCTAGAGGATTGGGAAGAGCGCTACCGCTATCTTATCGAACTGGGCAAGGCCATGCCGCCCTTGCCGGCGGCGCTTCGAACGGAAGGGGCGCGGGTGCATGGCTGTGCCAGCCAGGTCTGGCTGGTGCCACGGCTGGAGGGCAGCGGGGCGTCCACCCGCATCGCATTCGACGGTGATTCGGACGCGATGATCGTGCGTGGGCTGATTGCGCTGTTGCGCAGCTTGGTAAACAACCGCCCGGCCCAAGAGGTCGCGGCTCTCGACGTTCAGGCCGCCCTTGCCGCACTCGATCTTGCCAGCCACTTGTCGGCGCAGCGCTCCAACGGCCTGTACGCGATGGTCGCGCGCGTTAAGGAGATTGCCGCCTCCGCCGTCACAGCTTAAGGGATCGTCCGCATAGCGATGCTAGAGGACCCTGCATGATGTCCGATACACTCACCTTGCTGCTTGCCAAGCGTCCCTGGCTGATGGCCGATGGAGCCACGGGTACGAATCTGTTCAATGCAGGGCTTGCCTCGGGCGACGCGCCGGAGGCTTGGAATTTCGAGGCGCCGGAGAAAATCCGGGCGCTCTACCGCGGCTCGGTCGAGGCGGGGGCCGACATCATCCTCACCAACTCGTTCGGCGGAACGCGCTATCGGCTAAAGCTGCACGATATGCAGGACCGGGCGCGGGAGGTGAACAAGGTTGCCGCGGCACTGGCGCGCGAGGTGGTCGAGGCATCGGGGCGCCCGGTGGTCGTGGCAGGCTCGATGGGCCCGACCGGAGAGATCCTGCAGCCGGTCGGTGAGCTCAGCCATGAAGACGCCGTGGCCGCGTTCGAGGAGCAGGCGGCTGGGTTGATGGAAGGTGGGGCGGACGTCCTCTGGGCCGAGACGATCAGCTCGGAGGAGGAGTTGATGGCCGCCAGCGAGGCGGCTGCCAATGTCGGCGCGCCATTTTGCTGCACGATGAGCTTCGATACCGCCGGGCGCACAATGATGGGTGTTACATCGGTCGGTATGGCCGGGCTCGCGCAGCGTCTGCCGGCCGCACCGCTGGCATTTGGGGCCAATTGCGGCGTTGGCGCCTCGGATCTAATCCGCACCATCCAGGGCATGACCACAACCACCCCGCAGGCGCCGATCATTGCCAAGGGCAATGCGGGCATTCCCAAATATGTCGACGGCCATATCCATTACGACGGCACACCGGATCTGATGGCCGATTACGCCGTGATCGCCCGCGATTCGGGGGCGCGGATCATCGGTGGCTGCTGCGGTACGACCCCGACGCATCTGGAGGCGATGCGCAATGCGTTGGAGACCGTGCCCCCCGGGCCGCGCCCCGGGCTGGAGGAGGTCGAAGCGCGGCTGGGCGGCTTTTCCTCGCCCAGCGACGGGCTGGGCGACGCGCCCCCTGCACGGCGCGAGCGCCGCCGCCGTCGGGCATGAGCGGTTTCAGTCGGTTGGGGGCGGTTTTTTGTCGCGTTTGACGCCGTTTTCGCGGCCCGTACGTGGCATGACATCATGTCGAGTGATTGGCGGGGTTCCCGATGGCGGATGACGACGAGATCATACTCAGCGAGCTGCCTGACGATGAACTCGTCCAGCAGATGCATGATGACCTCTATGACGGTCTGAAGGAAGAGATCGAGGAAGGCGTTAACATCCTTCTGGGGCGGGGCTGGATGCCTTACCGCGTCCTGACCGAAGCGTTGGTTGCCGGCATGAAGATCGTGGGCGACGATTTTCGCGACGGCATTCTTTTCGTGCCAGAGGTGCTGCTGGCGGCCAATGCGATGAAGGCAGGGATGGGCATTCTCAAGCCGCTGCTTGCCGAAACCGGCGCCCCGCGGATGGGCAAGATGGTGATCGGGACGGTCAAGGGCGATATCCACGATATCGGCAAGAATCTGGTGTCGATGATGATGGAGGGCGCCGGCTTCGAGATCGTCGATCTGGGCATCAACAACCCGGTGGACACCTATCTGGAGGCGTTGGTGCGGGAGGAGGCCGATATTTTGGGCATGTCCGCGCTGCTGACCACCACCATGCCTTACATGAAAGTCGTCATCGACGCCCTGGTCGAGAAGGGTATGCGCGACGACTATGTCGTGCTTGTCGGCGGTGCACCGCTGAATGAAGAGTTTGGGCGTGCGATCGGGGCCGACGCCTATTGCCGCGACGCCGCCGTAGCGGTGGAAACCGCCAAGGACTTTATGGCCCGCAAGCACAATCAGCTCGCCGCCGGCTGAGATGCCGCTTGACCGCATCGTTCTGGTTGCCGTCGCTGCGGCTGCCCTGATCGCGGCGCTGGCGCTTTTTGCTGGTCTTGTCTTCGGCGCGCTGATTGCCGGCTGGGCGCTTTGGCCGGCCCTCGCCTTGTTTCTGTTTGCCGCCTACATCCTCCTGCGCATCGTACTGGAGCGGCTGACCAACCGCGAGGACGACCGTTATGAAGACATCGAGCATTGATCCCCGGCTGGTCGTAACGACCGAAACCTTGCCGGGGCATCAGATCGAGAGCGTACTGGGCATGGTGCGCGGCGCCTCGATCCGCACACGTCATGTCGGCTCAGACATTACTGCGGCCCTACGCAATCTCGTCGGAGGCGAGGTGAAAGAGTATGCAAGGCTGATGGGCGGTACACGCGAACAGGCCATCGACCGGATGTTGGAGCAGGCAGGCCAGATGGGCGCGGATGGCGTGGTGTGCGTGCGGCTTGCCACCTCGATGGTCATGCAGGGCGCAGCGGAGGTCGTCGCTTATGGCACGGCGGTCAAGCTGCGACGTGGCGGCTGAAGCGAACGCCAATATCCGGCGGCTCAGCATGTTGGGGCCGGGCGATAAGGCGCTATTGCCGCGCAGCCCCGATGCGTTCGATGGGCCGGTGCGAAAAGCCGCGCCTCGGCCGATCTTTCCGACCCGTGCAACCGGCGCGGTGGCCGACAAGCGATTTTGTTCGCCTATGACCCGCCTTGAAAGAGCCGACCGCTTTGATCGGCATCAAGGTGCTGCGCGCGGGAACGGCGTTCAAAAGAGCGAAAGAGCAGCGCGATAGGGAGGCGTGCATGACGACCGCTACCGCGTCGGGACCGCTTCGCATCC
Source organism: Pseudomonadota bacterium (assembly GCA_039184655.1). Classification (GTDB taxonomy): domain Bacteria; phylum Pseudomonadota; class Alphaproteobacteria; order Rhodobacterales; family Rhodobacteraceae; genus J013. The sequence continues at coordinate 5,999 of JBCDAZ010000065.1, forward strand.
TGCCTGTGACGCTGGGCGACCTGCGCGCCTGCCTTGCCGCGGGTTGGCAGGACTTTCGACGCGCCCCTCTCTTCGGTGTGTTTTTCGGCGCCGTCTACAGCCTCTGCGGGCTGCTCATCTATGTGATCCTACAGATCTGGCAGATCCCTTGGGCGATCCTGCCCCTGGCCGTCGGCTTTCCGCTGTTGGGACCGTTTGTGGCCGTGGGCCTTTATGAGGTCAGCCGGCGTCTTGCGGCGGGGGCGCCGCTGTCATGGTCGGCCGTACTTAGCGTCATCCTGCGACAGAAAGACCGGCAAATCCCATCGATCTCGGCCGTGATCGTTGGGCTTTTCCTGCTGTGGCTTTTCATTGCCGACGTAATCTATGCGCTGTTTTTGGGCTTGAACACCTATGAGCGCTATGGCGGGTTGGCCGATATGCTTGCCAGCGCAAACGGCATCGCGATGCTCTCAGTCGGCGGGGCCGTCGGCGCGGGGCTCGCCTTCGTCCTCTTCGGGGTCACGGCGGTATCGCTGCCGCTGCTTTTGGATCGGGAGGTCGATTTCGTTACCGCGATGATCACCAGTTTCGGGGTGATCCGTGCAAATCCCGGACCGATGTTGGGCTGGGCGGTCTTCATTGCCATGGCCATGCTGGCGGCGATGCTGCCGGCTTTTCTGGGGCTGCTTGTGGTCTTGCCGATCCTGGGCCACGCAACCTGGCATCTTTACAAAAGGGCCTTGGCACCCGACGAGCCGGGCTGAACGCAATGTCGGCGCGCCTTACCAGCCGTTTTTGGGTCGATGCCTGGCTTGCCCGGGCGCGCAGCCACGACCTGCCAGCTTACGTGATCGCCCATGGCGACGATACGGCCGGCGCCGTGCTGGTGAAATGCGCAACGCTTGACGGTCGCGCGCAGGTCTGGCAGCCCGTGCAGTCGCTGCAGGGTCGCGGCTGGTCGGTGCTGGCGGAGGGTCAGGAAGCCGATGTCGATGCTGCAATCATGCGTGCGCGCAGCGTCGATCGCGATCTTTGGGTGTTGGAGATCGAGGATCGCGCCGGCCGGGTCCTACTGGAGGACGGTATTTAGGGCTGCGGCCCCCTAAAGCGCCGACATGCGGCCTTTCGTCGTCCGCAGCGCTTGCAGCCAGCATAGCCTTATCGGATCCCGTCACCGTCAAAAGCACAATTCTCCCTGGCCCGAACACCCATACGACACCGTTTTTTTGTTCCATCGATTGATGTTGCCCAAAAGCGACATGCAGCACAACCGTCCGCATAAAACGGATTCTGCCTTTTGTAACATGCAAATGGAGAGTAAGAGGCTACCTCGCATGCTAAATACTGTTGAAATTCTATGGATTGACCAGTGCTAGGTAATTCCCCATAGTCGCCCTGCATCGAGGGAATTGAAAAAATACTTGAAAGTGCAAGAATGCTACTGTGCCAGAACGGGCAAGGATCGTGCTGTGAGCGGTGCTGGCGTCCGGTCCCAAGTCTGTGTGATGGGCGCTCATGAGCGCCCTAAGACCTGAAAAGCGGTCCCTGACCCTGCATGGGCATCGCACTTCGGTTACGCTTGAGGCGCCGTTTTGGGATGTGTTTCGCCACATCGCGGCCGAAGAAGGCGTGTCGGTCAATCGCCTGGCTAGCCAAATCGACGACACGCGCGCCGCGGGTACGGCGCTGGCAACCGCGATCAGGGTGCATGTGTTGGATTGGGCGTTGCGCGGGCGGCCGCCATCCCCGGATCCGATTGGGTCAGATCCGGGGGGGCCAGATCCGGCGGTGTAAGGTCCGGCGGGCTGGCTTGGCGATCAAGTCGTGATCGAACGCGACTGGTTGCGGTCGATGCGACGCTGGCGCCGAACGCCCATGGACGCTCCTAGATGTCGATGCGCATGAACCGCGCCCGGGCGCCGCGCTCGATGGCCGCGGCCGCCAGCCGCCCGACAGAAAGGTCGTAGCGCAGCATCTGCAGGAATTCCAATTCGGTGAGCACGGCAACTCCATCGGCGGCCACGACATCGCAGGCCAGCGCGTAGGCGGTCTCGTTAACGCCGGCGGGCAGCGCCTCGCGCACCAGACCCAAAAGCGCGTCAAATCCGTCCTCCACCTCCAAAAGATCGAAAACCGATTGCGAGACGTTACGGATGCGATCTTGATCGTAGCCCGCAAAGATCGGCAGCGTGTCGACGATCTGGGTGATCAGAAGCAACTCCTCGGTGCCGATATCGCCATCCGAAGCCGAGGCGGCAACCATCACGGCGACAAGGGCGTCCTGCGCCGAAAAAGACGTCTCAATGTCCATCACCTGCCTCGCATCCGCTGCCGTTTGCGCCAAGAGCTATTGTGGCAGGCCAGCGGGTGCAAGGCCTCTCTGGATCAGCCGTGACCGCCAATGGGGCTTGCGGTGTAACGCGCCACCTGGCGCCGGGCGGTGCGCATCATGCAGCCCTTGAGGATCCATGCCGTACCGAACCCGCAAACCACAATGGCTTCGGGCCAGAACACGCTTTCGAGCAAGGTTACCGAAAGGCGCGATGACAGCCAGTCGCGTAGAACGGGGATCACAGCAAGTGCAATCCGGGCTAGCATCAAGATGATGACGACGCCCATTGCGATATAGCGTGTCTTTATCGGGTAGGTCGCGACAGCCTGCCAATAACGCAGCCTTGGCTCGCGCACGAAAAAGTAGAGCGCGTAGCCGATAACAGCGCGTATCAAGACAGCGGCGGCGGCGGCATGCAGCGTGGCGTTTCCGCACGGGTTCCTATCTGGGCAGAAAGCGGCGGCTCGATACCCATCGACACCGGTGGGCAGAACAACGACCATCAAGGCAGAAACACCGCTTAGAGCGCCAAATACTTCTTCTGATCGGCACCGATCTGAAAAAAACAAAACATTTTAAAAATGCAATTCTCACAATAAGTATATTAAAAAAAATAAAAATTTATCTAAGAGTAAGGATTGATGTATGTCAAATTCTGTGACTCTGCGCCAGTGGTTGACAAAAATACATAGAAAAGATTGGGGATCCAGGGCAAAGTCAACCACAATAAACCAATAAACAAACGATTTACAAAGTAGCCCCTGTGAAAGCTATTACATGGTCTTTCGCGGTCGAATTTATTTCCAAAGATTCCAAGAATCCAGTTTGCGCAATTATCCCGGCGATCAAACGTCCCTTAAGCCCGATTGCGCCTAGAGCGCGCAAAGGCTAAGCGATCATTGCATCATGTCAAAGACAAAGGACCGCCCGATGACCGAACCCGCGCTGCGCGACGCCGCCTTTGCCTCTAAGGCCTGGCCGTTCGAAGAGGCGCGCCGTTTGGTCAAGCGTTATGCCAAGGCGCCGCCTGCGAAGGGTTATGCGCTGTTTGAAACCGGGTACGGGCCGTCGGGCCTGCCGCATATCGGCACCTTTGGCGAGGTGGCCCGCACCGCCATGGTCCAGCGCGCCTTCGAGCTTCTTTGCGACATTCCCACCCGGCTGATCTGTTTTTCCGACGATATGGACGGGCTGCGCAAGGTGCCGGGCAATGTGCCCAACCCGGATATGCTGGCGGCAGACCTCAACCTGCCGCTCAGCCGGGTGCGCGACCCGTTCGGCACGCATCCCAGTTTTGCCGCCCATAACAACGCCCGGCTGTGCGCGTTTCTGGACGGTTTCGGGTTCGACTATGAGTTTGCGTCTTCGACCGACTACTACAGCGCGGGCCGTTTCGATGCGATGCTGCTGCGGGTCCTGGAGCGCTTCGATGCAATCATGGAGATCATGCTGCCCACCTTGGGCGGGGTGAATGAAGAGCGGCGCGAGACCTACTCGCCTTTCTTACCGGTCAGCCCCAAGACGGGCCATGTGCTGCAGGTGCCGACGCTGGAGCGCAATCCGGGTCGGGGCACGATCGTCTATGCCGAGCCCGATGGCGAGCGGGTGGAGATCCCGGTCACGGGCGGGCAAGTGAAGCTGCAATGGAAGCCCGACTGGGCGATGCGCTGGGCCGCACTCGAGGTCGATTACGAGATGCATGGCAAGGATCTCATCCCCTCCGCCGAGGTCGGGGTCAAAATCTGTCGGGTGCTGGGGGTCCGGCCGCCGGAGCTGTTTCAGTATGAGCTCTTTCTTGATGAGGCGGGGCGCAAGATCTCCAAGTCCAAGGGCAACGGCATTTCGATGGAGGATTGGCTGGCCTATGCCGCGCCCGAAAGCCTATCGCTTTACATGTTCCAAAAGCCCAAGACCGCCAAGCGGCTCTATTTCGACGTGATCCCCAAGGCGGTCGATGAGTATCACCAGCATTTGCGGGGCTGGGCGGGGCAAGACCGGGCGCAGCGGCTCGCCAACCCGGTCTTTCATATCCATCGCGGCGCGCCGCCGGCCTCGGATATGGAGATCTCTTTCGCGATGCTCTTGAACCTCGCTTCGGCGGCGGCGGCTGAGGACAAAGAGACGCTTTGGGGCTTTATCCGCCGGTACGCGCCGGATGCGACGGTGTCCAGCCATCCGGGGTTGGACGCTGCGGCGGGTTTTGCAGTGCGGTATTATCAGGACCGGGTGGCGCCCAAGAAGACGTACAGGGCACCGGATGCGCGCGAGGCGGCGGCGCTGACAGATCTGCTCGCCCGGCTGCGGGGTTGGGACGGGCCCGTCGAGGCCGAGGCTCTGCAGGAGATGATCTTCGATGTGGGCAAAACCCATGGGTTCGAACCGCTACGGGCTTGGTTTTCCTGCCTCTATGAGGTGTTGCTGGGCGCAAGCCAAGGACCCCGTTTCGGCGGCTTCGTGGCGCTCTACGGGGTCGCGGAGACCGCGGAAATGATCGCAGCGGCGCTGACGCGGGAGGCTGCCGTCTGAGCTCGCCGGGCCGGATAGGGCGCTTTTCTTAATCGGCACGATCTTGCGTATGTAGAGCGACATTCGAATGACGATTTAAGGCGACACCCAGTTTTAGGGGCTGTCGCCTTCGGCCAAGGCGTGCCTGAGCAGAAGAACTCAGGGGCGGTGAATGGGCCGGATCGACAAAGAGGCTCGTATGACAATCAAGGTTTTGGATGAACGCGGAGCGACTGGAGCGGAGATCGCCCGGCTTCTCGGGGTGAGCGAGGGCGCGGTTCGGTATCACATCCATCGGATGAAGTCGGGCGCCGTGGATGGGCGGAGTTCGCAACAACGGAATGCGGCGCCCGATGCGGAGCAGATCGAACACAGGCGGCAATCGACGTCAGGATCAGGGCTGAACCTGGCCGCGCTGCCTGCGTGGCTGGTTCGTGAGCACGGTTTTAACGGCAGCCTGCGGTCGGTTCAGCGGTTCTGGAAACGGACTTATCCGGCCCCACGCTTCCGAGCCCGGCATCGGGTCGAGACCCCACCGGGCGCTCAGGTGCAAGTGGATTGGGTGCATTTCCCAGATGTGATCATTGGGAACGAAGCCGTGGACATGCTGACTTTGCACATGGTGTTGTCGCACAACCGCAGTGAGCCGCGTAGCGGGCTATCGTTCCGAGCGCCGCGGTGAATGCGATCGTCTGGGCCAGATCAAAGGACATGCTGGCCTGGATCACATGTCACCTTGGTTGCGTTCAAAGATTGGGCGGCGTCGCGGCGACGGCGCGGAACGATAACGAGAAGACCGCGATTTCCAAAGGCGCAAGCGCCCGGGGTGTGATCACCCTACGTATCGGAATGAGCCAATGGAACGCCAATGGTCCAAGAGACATCGGCGAACGCGAACACGCTGAAGTTCCATGTGGATGCTTGTCCGCCACGACAGCCCCAAGCCAAGGGCAATGTCGAGAGGCGGGTTCGCGACCAACGCCATGACATTGACCCTTATGCCCGCAGCTTTGCATCCATTGAGGATCTACCGGCCTGGATGGATGAGCAGATCGATGTCCGCGCTCATGATCGACGCCCCCGTCGCACATCGGGCCATCGAGACCGACCATGTGCTTTCGGAGGTCGCACGATGAGCGGCGCGGCAAAGACAACCACCAAACCGAAGCTCGATATCGACCGGACGCGGGAACAATTGATGGCGCTTGGTTGCAGCCACGCAGCCGATCAACTCGGCGACATTCTCGACGGTGCGGTCGCGAAGGAAGTGGCGCCGCATGTCTTCCTCGACCAGCTGCTGGATATCGAACTGGCGGGGCGGGAAGAACCGCGCATCCGAACAGCGCTGAAACTCTCGAAACTGCCGCCGGGCCGGACGCTCGAGAACTTCGACTGCGCTTTCCAACCGGTAATCGAGCGGTCCCGCATCGAAACGCTGGCCACCTGCGCCGGGGTCCGGGGCAACGAGACCGTTCTGCTGCAAGGCCCGCCAGGTGTGGGCAAGACGCATCTCGCGGTCAGCTTGGGCGTGAAGACCGTCCAGCTTGGGTTCTCGGTCCAGTATTATCGCTTTGATGAGCTGATGACCGCGCTCAGGACCGACGCCGAGCTTCCGCCCAACTGGCTGAAGCGGCGCAAGTACATGTCCAAAGCACTGCTGATCATCGATGGTAAGCCGCCCGCGGCGCCACCGGTCCGAGCCGGGCGGCGAACGGCTCCGAAGCCATGTGCCGAGAAGAAGCCAGCCGGATCTTCAGGTTGGTCACATACCGGTATGGGCGTGGGGCCGTCCAGATCTCGACCAACAAAAGTGTCCGCGACTGGACCGAGCTGCTCGCCGGTGACGAGGTCCTGGCGGCTGCGATCCTCGATCGGCTGCTGCGGCGATCTCATGTCCTGAACATCAGGAGGCGCTCATAAAGGCTCCGCAACCGCGAGGACATACTGAAGAAAGAAAGCACTTAGCCAAACCACCGCAGACCGGGCCGCGCTCCGATATTTGGGGTCTCCACACGACCCGGCCTGCTCAGCGCTCGATCTCTGCCAACATGTCTCGCACCAACCGGGCCCAACGCTTTACGCGACACCCTCTGTAAAACTAGAGCGAAGTCCTGCCGGATTGGATCGGCCAGGGTTCCCAAAGCGCGGATGGTGTGATTCACGATGGATGCTGGGGCCGGAGGCCAGCATCCATGAAGCCTTACTCTCTCGATCTTAGAGAACGCGATGTCGCCCGGGTTTCGGCGGGAGCGCCGGTCCGGTCGATTGCGGCCGCGTTCGACGTCACTGTGTCCAGCGTGGTGAATTGGTCGCAGCGGTGGCGCGCGACCGGGAGCGCGGCGGCCAAGCCGATGGGCGGCAAGCGGCA
>JBCDAZ010000066.1:0-12921 GCA_039184655.1 Pseudomonadota bacterium
CTCTAGGATCAGCGCCTTGAACATCGAGACCGGATCGAACGGTGGCCGCCCGCCCTTCGAGCCGTCACCATAGCCGAGCCCCTCCACCAGCCAGGGCCGGAAATCCTCGAAGTCCACGGTCGCCTCGAGCACCTCCAGCGGATCGCCGCGCTTGCTCAGCCGCTCCAGATGCTCCGAGAGCCCGAACAGTCCCGCCTGCCGCATGGTCACACCTCCCGATCCGCCTCGGGAGAGTGAATCACACCACCGCGGCCCCCGGTAGGTTCTTGCGGGTCTCCAATTGGCGCGATGCGCAGAGGCGGCTTACCTGCCCCCCGCGTGCCACACGATCGGCTCGCCACCCTTAGAAGGGAGCCAAGAACGCCTATCGGCCCATGCCAGGAAAAGTGAGAGACGGTGGTGGGACGTACTGTTGTGTAGTATTCTAGTAATATCAAAGGCTTATAGCGGACAACTTCCCGGGGGTGCCCCTTGATATCGTTGAGAAAAAATGCCGTTTGGCTAACCTCCGGCCCCTGCCTCCCGAAGGCCGAGGACGCGGCCTAACTACCTGATTTTGCATGAGGCTGGCGCGGCCTAAGCCTTGAACGGGCCGTGAACAAACCCGTGAAGCTTTGCGGAAACGTTGCGGACACGCCTGCCGGCGTCATCCTTTAACCGTTACTAACGTGCAACCTGTATTTCGTCTCAATACAAAAACAGTATTTTTGAAATTTTTGTGAAGTGCTTGACCAAGAGATTTACAAACTAGGAATCCAGCTACTAGAGAAAAATTTGGAGAGAGCTATGGGAACGATTTTCGGCACGATCGGGGAAGACACAATTGACGGTGCAGATATCGATGAAGTGATTTTCGGCGCCGACCAAGAGGGCGAGATGCTGCAGGACTTCGCCGACAAGATCCGCGGCAAAGGTGGCGAAGACATTATTTATGGTCAGGGTGGCGACGACAAGCTGTTTGGCGGAAACGACAACGATACGCTATACGGTGGTGCAGGTGACGACGTTCGCATCCGCGGCGATGCGGGTGACGACCTGCTCTACGGTGGTGATGGTGATGACCTGGTCCAGGGGTGGGCCGACAACGACACGGTTTATGGCGATGCGGGCGACGACAGCGTTCAGGGCGGCAATGGCAATGATATCGTTTTTGGTGGCACCGGGGCGGATCGAGTAACCGGTGGCTCAGGAAGTGATACCCTCTATGGCGACGCTGATGACGATGATGTCTTCGGCGGAAGCGGAAGCGATACACTTTATGGAGGTGATGGCAACGACACGCTAGTCGACGATTTCGTGGAGGCCGACACTCTCTACGGCGGCGACGGAAACGATTCTATAGATATTGGCACAAGCAACCAAGGCGGGACATCTAGTGTTGACTATGGCTATGGTGGCAGCGGTGACGATACCTTTACAGTTGGGCGGGGAGACAATTACGTATATGCTGGCGCCGGTGATGATGACATCTTTGTCGGACTAGACGATGATACTATATTTGGAGGAACTGGGAACGACACAATAGCAGGTGGTACGGGATCTGTTCCAGGTCAGTCAAACGATGTTTTTGTGTTTAATTCTGGAGACGGAAACGACACTATTTCAGAGTTCGAACCAACATATGACAAGATCGACCTGAGCAGCATGGGCCTCTCCGGATACGGCGACTTGAGCTTTACCAGCATCACGACGGGCCTTGTGCCTGATGTCATGATTTCCGTCGATAACATCACCATCACACTCTTAGATACAGATGAAACAGATCTAAGTGCATCAGATTTCATTTTCTGAGCTTAAGAACTCAAGGGCCGCGCCTCTGCGGCCTTGTCAACTAATTGAACCGACCAAACCAGAAAACTAGGGTGTGGTGTAAGTCTGCCGCTTACACGAAGAAGGGCGGGCCTTCGGGTACCGCCCTCACCCTTTGGGCCCTGCCCTGCACCAGAACCGCGGCCCGTCAGGCCAGTTTCGCGCCATCCCCTCCGCGACCAACAGCGTACCCACATCGTGGCCGCCCGCTGTGATATCGGCCAGGGTGCGGCCGTACCGGTCTGTCCCGATGCGGTAGATCACGATAGGCTCGGCGCTCAGCAATTCAGCCAGCCTTGCAGTCGCGGCGTAACCCAGATCCAGCTCGGTCCGTCCGCATTTCGGATCGTGCACCTCGGGCGCGTCGATGCCGGCCAGGCGAATCTTCTCGCCGCCGAGCCACACCGTGTCACCATCGACGACGCAGTTGATGCGGGGGCCGGCAGCGCAGATCGGCATGGCGGCAAGGAAGATGGCCGCCATCATGCTCATCCCTTAGCCTCATCTATCCCGCCTGTGCGGCGCGCCAGAAACTCCTTGATGGCCAAATCGACGGCCCTGCTCAGCGTGGGCTCAATCGGTTGTTCGCGGCACCACGCGAGAAGAGCCTCAACCAGTTGCGGGTCCAGGGACAGGTTTCGGGGTTTGCGATCTCTAGCCATCTGCATGCGATGCCATATCGCAGACAGATGCGCAAGCGTCAATACGCGTGTGCACTTTTGTGTTGACGTGTGCGCGCGCGCTTGATATTTCTTGGACAACGCAAAGAGGGGCGTGGCAATGAACTTTGAGTGGGACACCGACAAGGCGAGCGACAATCAACAGCGCCACGGTGTTGCGTTCGACGCCGCCAAGGAGTTTGACTTCAAATCGGCATTGACCGTCAAAGATACCCGCTACGACTATGGCGAGACGCGCTGGCGCTCGCTTGGCATGGTCGGCGCCCGCCTCCATGTCATTGTATACACCCTCCGTGAGGGCACCATTCGGGTGATTTCATTGAGGAAAGCGAACGCCCGCGAACAGAAGGAATACGGCAATGGCTGAGCGCGAGAAGCCCCCGCATGACCTCGACCCCAACCCGGAATGGACCGCAGAAGACACCGCGCGAGCAAAACGCGGGGCGCCCTGGATGTGGGATGCCGCCGTTTCCACGGCACGGTCGCATGTAGGATCAGCTCTGGAAGCCCTTCAACCGCTGCGAGGTGAGGATCGGCTGAAAATCGAAGGTGCGCTGCAAAAGCTTCAAGACGCCATGGCCGACCTAGAGCGGGCTGGCAAGTAGGATTGAAGACATGAAACCGATTTATCGAGCGCTTTCGCTGGTCAACATGATCCGCGCCGCCAGCAAGGGGCCGGCCGCCTTGGCGCGCTACTTCATCCGCCGGAAATCGCACGGGCTTCTCGCGCGGTGGATGCGCAAAGGGGGGCTTTAGGGCATTGACAGACAGCGCCAATGGCGCTATCTATGGGACGTGAGCAACGAAGCTCGCCAGAGATGGAGAAATCACATGACCGACAAAGAAGCATACGAGCTTGAGCTGATCAAGGCGCAGACGGCACTGGCGCTCAAGCAGTCCCAAACCGAATTCTGGAAGGTGGGCATTGCCCTGATCGCAGCCGGCGCGCTCGTCGGCGGTTTTGTCGTTGGCTCGCTTCTGTGACACCTGAGCAATTCAAAGAGGCTCGGCGAAAGCTGGGCCTTACGCAGGCTCAGCTCGGCACAATCCTCGACACCAGCCCGACGACAATCCGAAAATGGGAAATGTCCGAGGACAAGAGCACGGCGCGCGGGCCGAACCCTGTGGCCTGCCAGGCAATGCGCTGGATGCTGGGTGGGTACCGGCCGCCGGAGTGGCCGGCCTAGCCCCCCTACGCGATCAGCGTCACTGCAGGATGTACCAGCCTCGCCAGGCGCGACATGCCCTTCGAAGTCACCCGCACCTGCTCGGTGATCTTCTCTGACCCGTCTGCACGCAAAACGGTCGTGGCTTTGTGTTCGAGCAGACCCTGATTGCACTTGGGTTGATATCCAAGCCACACCGAGCTGCCGTGGCGCTTATAGATCCAGCCGTTTTGCGACAGCCACTGGAACAGATCCTTCGGTCGCATCGACAGAGCTTTTGCCGCCTCGGTGATGTTCAACGAGCCGTCCGCCTTTGTCAGGCGCTCATGTGCCTGGACGTCCTCGCGCATCGTTTCGATCTGCTGTGCCTGGGTCTTTATGGTCGCATCGGCCTCGATCAGCGCCGCAGCCATGAGCTGCGGGCCGGTGAGGGTGGCGGGTCTTGCAACCTGCGCTTCAAGCTCAAGCCACCTGTCGATGATCCGCTTGCGGAGCCGGACGTTGTATCCGGCCACCAGCGTCAGAGTGAGGTCCTTGGGGAGAAAGTATTCCTCTTGCGCTTTGCCCTGCGCATCAAAGTAGGTGTGTGCAAATCTGCTCACACCCTCACCCAGCCCGTCGGCCATGACGCGAATGTCTCTACGAACATCTGAGTGCCGCTTCTCGCACAGCTCTGCGATTTCACGCGACGACATGGTGAGGCCATTGGTGGCTGCGGTGACAATGTCGGTGCTCATCCGTTCTCCCCCTCGATTGCGATGATGGCGATACGCGCATGAGCGGCGCGGAGAATAGCGGCAAGCACTTCTGCTTGGCTTTGGGCAAGTTCGAGATCTTCGATGAACTCGTTGAGGGGCCCGCCGGCGCTAGCGAGCTTTCGCGCCGCTGTCGCCTTGTCCATTCGGACCAATTCGGCGGCAATTTGAGAGGTGGAGAACAGCCCGGAAAAGAGCGTTCTTGATGGGTAGTCTGCCGGGATGGGCTCCGCCTCAAAGTCGGTGGACGCGCAAGCGGAAGGGCTCGGTGTTCCGCTGTTGCGGATTTCAGCTAGGTCGATTATCATGCAGCTGTCTTTCTTTGGTGTTAGACACACAGAAGCCGTCGCGGGTGGCAGCCCGGACGGCTTCACTCGTTTGGGATGGGCTGTTTCTCTGCTGAGAGGCTTGCCTTGAGGCGCTGCACAATCTCAGAGTTGAGCGATCGGCCCGCGCCCTCGGCGCGCTTGCGAATCTCCTCCTTCAATTCTGAAGGCATTCGCAGCCCGTAGGGCGGTGGCCTGTCTTGGTTTGGCATGAGATGACTCCTTTGGTTACCAGAAACTTGCTTCAAGGACACTATTTTGATATCGAAAGGACTTCAGTTGTGTCAAGAGAATTTTTATGGCCTTAGGCTACCATGGTCGAAGATCAGAGTCGCACACTGACAGACAAGTTTATGCTCCGCCTTCCCGACGGGATGCGGGACCGCATCAAGGCGGCTGCGGCGGCCAACGGCCGCTCGATGAACGCTGAGATTGTCGCTCAGCTTGATGCTGCCCTGAAATTCAGTGAGGAAACGGGGCATCCGATTACCGCTGATGGCTTGACCGATTTTGTGATCAATACAATGCACCCAGATATTGAAGATCTACGAGAAAAAGTTTCACATATTATTGTGCATCTTCGGGGCCGTTAGATAACTGATTTTCAATCAGCATTTTGCAGATATCTATTTCCCACACGCCGCCCCCATCCCTGCGTCAGTTACGTCCATCCAGCGCAGGACCGAGCTCGCCGCGTAGTCGAGCGGGAACGCCGAACGACGCGCGTCCCAGATCAAGCACGCGGCCGGTGTGACCCGTTCAGGCGTCACGTCCGATACCGCGCTCGCGCATCCGCTTACGACGAGCAGCGTCGTCATCATCATCGCCGGCGCGCGCATCCATCGCCTTGCGCGCTGCGTCTGTGCGGTCATCCTCTCGCCTCCATGCGTCGAGCTCCACGTCGTGGCGGGTGTCGCGGCGGATCTGCCACCGGTCCCACACGCGCCAAATGAGGGCCGCGACAGCGCCAAGCGCCGCCACAGCCGCTTCCCAGGGGATTAGATCAAGCATGCTTGGTCTTGTTCGGGGTCACCCACGCCGCAAAGGCGACGATGCCGGCCTCGACCACCAGTCGCACGGCCTCAAGCACGACGGCAAAGTCCGCCGCGGCAAGCGGGGTAAGGTCGATCAGGGTCCGGGAGATACCCACCGCGAGCGCGGCGGCGAGTGTTGCATACATCTTGTGATTGGTCATCTGGATCATTCCTTTCTCTTCCGCATGACGCGCCACAACACGGCGCCACAGATCGCAAGCACCAGCGCGCCAACCGCCACCCATACCCAACTGCCGGACCACGATGCGCCGACGACGGCCGCCACTCCCGCCACAGCGGGCACAGCGATGGGAGCTACGGGCGCTTTGGGCTTTTCTGGCTGGTTGACAGCCGGCGGATAAACCTCGCCGCCCAGCGCCGGTTTCTGGGCGCCCTGTGGCGGATCTGGTGGAAACTCTGGCCCGCTTTGCCCGCCCTGCTTCCACCGCGCAGCGCGGTCGCGGGTATCGATGTGCATGAAGCCCGAGCGCGGATAGATCCCGATGCCCCTGAAGCCGTGGCGCTTGGCTGCGCGTTCAAAGGCATGGGGCGCATGGCCCTTCATCGAGATGTCGAACGCCTTGGCCAAGAGGTGCTGGGAATTCTTCGCACCGCCGACCGCGCGATTGTGCTCTTCGCTGCGGAATGCCGATTGGATAATGAACGGCTTGCCGATCTCGTCGCGAAGCGCTTGCAGCCTGTCCATCGCGGTTTCGTTGATGGCAAGCGCACCGGTGCCTCGGCAGGCCATTTCCTCGGGCTGGAAATCCGGCCAGCGCCAATCGGCCGTCGGGTAATCCCGCCAGCTTGCATAGATCTGCATGTCGATCTCCTGATTTTAAGGCGCGATCAGTCGATGCGCACGCGGGTGCTGTAGGTGACAGGCCGAAGCGGCAAAAAACCGAATGCGCGGTATCGAAATTGCAAAGTGTAGAAGTATTCGCCCGGCTCGGTGCAGCCGGCCATAAAGTTGGCCAGCGGCCCGGTGACAGTGTGCACGGCCTGCCCCTGCGGTCCCAGCTCTATGGGCAGGACGCGGGTCGAGGTGCAGGTGTGCAGCGAGCCGGTCTTACGCACCTCAGGCACGGCCTGCACATAGATGTCCCCCGGATAATCGGGGGACCGCCATCGCTGCAGAAAGGGCTTGTTGCCCTCGATCTGAAATTGTAGCGGCTTGACCAGCCATGACGTCGGGACGAACACCATGCACCCGATGACGGCCAGCGCCACCCATGACGTGCGGGCGGCCCACCGCAGGGCCCTACCGATTATCGTAGCCACGCCTTGATCTCCCCGATCACATTGACCCCCGCGCCCCGAAGCGCGTTGTAGGCGCCGATGATCGCGGCCACCGCGACCGCGGCCCGGATCGTGTTGCGCACCACCCAGGATGCCGCGCTATAGGCCCGGGCCAACTCGCGCAGGGCCTCACGCTCGCGATCCGTCAGACCGCGCAGATCATCGTCCGACATGGGCTGTCCTCTTGGGAGTGTGGTTAGGCCGCCGCAGCGCGGCGGGCGATAACCAGCGCCTTGAGATCCGCCGCGCCTTTGGTTTGATCGACGCTGCCCTGCAACAGGTAGCTGTCGAAGTCGGCCCGGTCGGTGCCCTGATAGACGTTCAGGATATTGGCCGGCGAGCCGTAGGTGACATTGCCGCTTTGGCTGGGGCCGGAAAACCCGCTTTCGATTTGCAAGAAGCGATAGACGCTGTTGCGCACGGTGTTGCTCGATCCCGAGCACCGAACCACGCCGTAGAAAGCGTCGCAATTCTCGATCAGCGTGTCATTGTGGAATTCCTCTGTGACGATCGAATTGCCATTGAGCGAGGCCGAGCCGATGACATTGCGGATGGTGTAGCGGCGATGCGTGCCATCCTTCATGAACAAGCCCTGACTGGTGCGGTAGCCTGAGAAGCTGGGCGACACGAAAGCCGAAAGCTCAATCAGGATGTCTTCGTTTTCCCAGCCCGAGTAGCCCTCGAACTGGGCGCTGTCCCCGTGATAATCCGTGCTGGAATTTGAGCTATCGTGACAGTTTTCGTCTACCCGCGCCCAGCCCGTGAAGACCTCGCGAATGGTGCCGACTTTTACCCCGCGGATCTTTAGGCTGTCCTCTGAGCCTCGAATGAACAAGCTGTTGAGCACTTGCAGATTGTCGGTGTCGCCGATGATCGCGGCCTGAATCTTTCCGCACGCGCCGTTGTTCCATTCCTGATCGATCAGCGTTCGCCGCACGATGCCACCGGAATTGGCCGGAAGGCTGCGAAAGCTGTAAGCAAGAAAGCCCGTCCGATCCCGCGCGCCCCAATCAAGCCGCTTGCCGACGCAATAGTCGAGCTCGGATGCGTCGCATTTCTGGACGTCGATGCGATCGGTGGCCCGGATGCCCATCACGGTCACGTTTGCGCAGTTGTAGAGCCCAAAATCCGAAAAGACCGCGCCCCGATAGCTCTGAGCGGCAAATGTGACGCCGGTTGCGGGCCGCAGGCCGTTGATCTCAGTATTCGAGTAAGAGCCATCATCGAACCGGATCACATCGCCATCGACAGCGCCGGCGACGACCGTCGTCAAGTTGCTTGGATTGGCCGTCTTGTTGTGGGCAGGTGGGGCATAGTTTGCGCCGACGATGTTTGGAATGCGGGCCCAGTCTCCAACGACCGAAAAGCCCTCCGGTTGCCCAACCACAACTGTCGTCGTCGTAAAACTGCCGAGCGACAGTACCGCCGAGATATTGCCAGCCGCGTCGCGGTGCGCGGCAAAACCGTAGTAGGTCGTGCCGCCCGACAGCCCCGCACCGCTGGCAGCCTGCAATCCTGTCGCCATGACCGACGCGCTTCCAGACGCATTGGCCGCCGCACCGCCGGCCTTCTGCCCGGCGATAACCTCCGCCGCGCTCGGGGCCGTCGC
Organism: Pseudomonadota bacterium; assembly: GCA_039184655.1. Lineage (GTDB taxonomy): Bacteria > Pseudomonadota > Alphaproteobacteria > Rhodobacterales > Rhodobacteraceae > J013. The sequence continues at coordinate 8,679 of JBCDAZ010000066.1, forward strand.
AGCATCGGAGATCACATGAAACCGCGTGCCGTTGGCCTCGTCTGTGTCATAGCTTAAGCTGTAGGTGTTCGGCCCGGTCGCGGCGATGGTGCCATTACCGAGAACCGGCGCGGTGGTGTCGGGCGCGTCGGTGGAGGCCCCAGACGTCACAATTACCGACGACGGATTGCCGGCCAAATCCTCGGCATAGACTTTGCCATAGTGTGTGGTGCTTGATGGCAGGCCATCGAAGACCAATTCGGTTTCGCCAATAGGCACATTGTCGAGCTGGGTTCCGGTGGCCTTGATCGTCGCTGCCGTCGGGGCGGTGGCGTTGGTTTCGGCCAGCGCCCAGACCGTGCATTCCTCGTCGAGCGTGAAGGCCAGATCGAGCGAGACCGACGTAGCGTTGCGCAGCAGCGCGCCGCTCACCGTCGGAGCGATTGCATCGATCACAAAGTCGTCGCGAAGCCGCGCAACCTCCGTCGCAATCTCGGCCGGAGAGAGCACGCCGGCCCAGATATTCGCCTCGCCAAGATCGCACTCGGTCGTGCTGCCGCCGAATGATCTGCCAATATTAACCTGCGTCAGGCCGGTCGATAGGGCGACAGTTGCCGAGGCGATATCAACCCCGTCCTCGCCATAGGTAATGGTCGTGCCGTCATACGTGGCGTGCAGCACAATCCACTGGCCCGGCACGGCGAGCGATCCGTCAACACGACCGTTGAAGTAGTCGAGCCCCATGCGACCGTTATTGTCCACGCTGAGTGTGAATGCCTGGTCGCTCGTATCGCTGCCATACCCGAAGCCGCCAAAAAACGGGGAGCCCCAGAACCGCACAGCAATCATCACGGTGCGCAAAGCAGCGCCCGATGGCAGGCCGGTCGCCGGACCGATCAAGCCGCCGCCGCTGTCGATCCGAACCGCCGCTGTGCCGCCAGGAGACGTGATTTGGGTCGCCGGGCGATCCGGACTGGCCGGGGTCATGGCCAAGCTGCCCACGCTGTCGGCCCAGCCCGTCACCCCGCCGGAACCATCGACCGTCAGGCCAGCGTTACCGCGCAGGGTGAACACCGGTGCGCCCACCGGCGCTTGAGCCGACGATTCATTTAACTGAAAAGCGCCGCCAGAAGTGGCGAGCGAAAACGGCCGCCCGCCAACCGTCATAACTTTGCTCATGAGAAAAACCTCCTACGCAGCCGATGCCGCTGCCTGAAAAGGCCGGCCGTGAAGCTTTTTGACATGTCGGGCGCTCCCGTCAGGCGGCTGATATGGCGATGGTGCAGGCAGCGACGTTCTGCGACCCGTTATCGAACGCGCCGGGATCATACGTTCCGGCGATGTGCGCGAGCCGATAGGCCGCGGCGATTGACGCACCATAGGTATTGGGGTGCGCGTTTTCGATATAGCCGATGAAGTCGGCCGGCGGGTTTGTCGGAGTGCTCTGTTGGTCGAGAAACGCAGCCACCACCCAAGCATATTCAGCAGAACCGCCGGCCGGTGAAAGTGCCGGAGGATCTGCGGCGCCGAAGGTGTTTGAAAACGCGATGTCACCCGCGGTCGGCAGCCCTGCATTGCGGAATGCCATGCCGACAAAGCTGCTGCTTTCGTTGGAGGTGTCCACGACCAAGGTCTCACCAGCCCCGGCCGCGATCTTCGCCCAAACGCTTCCGCGAACATTGCTGCTACGGGTTCCGGTGCCAAGGTAGGCCCATCCGGCGGTGTTGGCGATGTGCGTCCCGACCCCATCGCAAGAGAACAGCGCAAGCAGAAGATCGCCCGACTGGTGCGTCGGGAACGATATCGTGTGGGATGTGTGGTTCGCCCCTGAAGGGCTGTTGCCAGTGACAGGCGTGCCGACGACCTGCAGCGTCGTGGGCGCGCCGCCGCCACCGTCGAACACCTCCAACGCGCCCTGATACACTTTGTTGATGGTGACCGAGCCCAAGCGTAGCGCCGAAACAGTGCCGGCCCCGAAACGAAACGCCATCAGGCTGCATCCGTGATCAGATAGAGAGTGGCAGCGTCGGGGGTCCCTATCGCGTCGTACTCAGCCTGTGTGAGGCTGATGATATTGGTTACTGCATCTGCGCCCGTCACCCCTGTTGGATCAGATTGCACCGCGGATATCTCGCCCTGGACATAGGCGGCGATCTGCGCATGAGTTGATAGAATGTAACTCGTGCCGGCCGCATCGACGCTCAGCGCGCGGTCGGTGCCCAGCGGGGCGCGGGATGTGGCGCTCGCGGGCGTGGTCGTCGGTGCGGCAACCGCCTTACCGTTGGAATTGATCTGGCACAAAAATGCCGAACCCGGCACGCCGTCCGTCAAGACCATTAATGTGCCGGTTGAGCGGATAGTTGCGTCGATCTGCGCAATGGCGCTGATCGCCCCGTTGTCCAGCGTCGCCACGCCGGACGCAAAGTTAAGCGCGCCGAAATCGGCATCGGCTATCATGGCAGGCTCGACCGCTCCAGCATTGATGGTTATGGCGGAGCCGGACCCGCCGATGGTAACATCGCCATAGTCGCCATCCGAGAGCCCCCCGCCGCCCCCACCAGATTGCCATGAGGTTCCGCCAAGCTCGCCGTTGATCGAAGATACAATCTCAGCACCGGTTTGGTCGGCTGTGGCGGCATCTTCGACGTTAAGCGCCGCCCGCAGCGCCGGTGCGGAAATCGCCCCTGTAAGGGCTGCGACGCTGGCAACGGCGTTTACCTGCGCACCATCCTCTACGTTAAGCGCTGTTCGGAGCCCTGCAGCAGGGATTGCCCCAGACAGCCCAGCAACCACCGTGACAGGCGCTTCGTCGTACCACATGGCGCTATCGGACAAATCCGTTAGCACAGATCGGATATCACTTTCGGAGATCTCGCCAGCGCTGTTGTCAGGGATCAAAGAGCCAACCGTGCTGGCATACTGTACTCGCGTGACCTGAGCCATCAGGCAAATCCTCCTGAGAAGCCGTTGCTAAAGGCTGTAGGCCCGGACGGCGGATTGTTGGGTTCAGTGGCTTCGGAAAGGCACTCGATCATCTTCGCGGCTGCGTTCCAGCCACGGATTCGGTGACCCTCACCGGTCATGTGGGAAGACCCAGGCGCCACGCGGTAGCCCGCAGGCGTCGGAACGTATTTCACACGCTCGATTGCTGTGGCATCGCCGCTGTCTTCATCAAGAAGCACCTGCGTTGCCTGCAGAGTGCCACCATTGGCGGCGTCTTCATCGGGATCTGTCCCAAGGATCACAAAGGGCAAATTTGCCAGCGCCAACTGGGACCTGGCATCGGCGACCATAGCAGCAAAAGCTGCGGCATAAGCTGTGCCATGCGCGGCGTAGTCGCTTTCCCCCTGGCTCCAAACAATTCCCTTGATTTCCGAACCGGCAGGCAATGCGTCCTTGCAATCCTGCATTGCGGTAAGTGCCTCATCATAATTGGCGCCGGTCGGCGCCGCCCATGTTGCCGCTCCGGTGGACAGGCGTGTGTTCGGCTCTCCGGCGCACACAATGACAATTCGCCGTGCGCCGGCGGCGTTAACCAGCATGGCGTTTGCAAACGCCATTCCTGGACCGACGTCGCGCTGACCATTCCCTGCGTGCATTAATGGGTCGTAGGCGGCGTTTAGGGCGCCTGCGGTTATTCCATAATTGGTGTCATCGTCTCGCGCCCAGGCCCAGATCATGGGGTGGACTGCGTCCAGGAAGCTGGGATCGCCGCCATCGGTTCCAACAATGTTCGATTGACCCCAAAGACCATAGATGTCAGCGGGCAGTGCAGAAATCGCGCTCAGATCATAGACGCGGACATTGTCGAGCGTGCCTTCCCACGAAGCTTGTGCCTGAAAGCGCAGCGTCGTTTGACCGGCTGTGGTCAAGATGTGCGCGTATGTTTGTGCGTTTGCCGTCGAAATGAGGAGCCCGGTATCGCCGCCCGGCGCACCGATCATCCTGAGCCGCAAAAGCTGCGTGTCATTGGATGTAGGTACGTCGTATTGAAGCCAGTAGGTTCCAGCCCCGAGAGACAAGGGCAGGTTGAGATTTTGCTGGCTCGCCTCAGCGGTATGCGTCGCCACGCCACCCGAAACAAGCCAGGTCCCGTTAACGCTCCAATTTGCGGCGCTGTCGAAATTGGATAACGTACAGAGTCTTTCGCACATTTGACCGGGACGACGGCTCCTTTCAGACATGCTGAGAGGAGCTGAGAATGGAAGACGATGAGAAGCCCAAGCCGATGGGGCAAGTGATCCAGATCGATGAAGCGAGGATC
>JBCDAZ010000067.1:0-12411 GCA_039184655.1 Pseudomonadota bacterium
AGCCGCCGCCGCGGCTCCTGCTGATCCACATAGGCCCCCTCGGCGATGCAGATCAGCGCGTCATGGGCTTCATACATGTCCGATTTCGGGAAATAGACGTCATTCGTGGCCACCAGCGGCAGCTCCATCGCATAGGCCATCTCGACGAAGCCCTGCTCCGTCAGCCGCTCCGCCTCCGGCGCCCCGTCTCCCGGATGCCGCTGAAGCTCCACATAGAGCCGGTCGCCAAATATCTCCGCCAGCCGCGCCATCAGCGCCTGCGCCTTGGCCCTCTGCCCCGCTTGCAGGAACCGCCCCACGGGCCCGTCCGGCCCCCCGGTGAGGCAGATCACATCGCCCGCATTCGCCGCCAGTTCATCGAGCGTCACCTGGGGCAGCTGCCCACCCTTATCGACGTAAAGACAGGAATTGAGCCGCATCAGCGCCTCATACCCCGCCTCCGTCTGCGCCAGAAGCACGAGCGGCGCGGGCTCCCGCGGCTTCTCTCCCGGCTGGGCCGGGTCATAGGCCAAATCGACCTGGCATCCGATGATTGGCTGCACCCCGGCCTTCACGGCAGCCTCGGAAAACTCCAGCGCGCAAAACATGTTGTTGGTGTCGGTCACCGCGACCGCGGGCATTCCCATATCTGCGGCCATCCCCGGCAGCTTTTTCAGCCGAACAGCCCCCTCAAGCAGGGAATACTCGGTGTGAACGCGGAGATGAATGAATCGGGGATCAGCCATGCCTACCACATTATCTTGCGGCGCGACCGCGTCCAGCCACCAGGGACGATGTGAAAGATAGCCAGATTACTAACTATCTTGACGCAACCAAAGGAATCGATTTACTTAGCCGTATGACTAACCATTTAGACAGCTTCTTCGGCGCCCTCTCCGACCCCACCCGCCGCGCGGTCATCGAGCGCCTCACTGAGGGCCCCGCCCCGGTCAAAGAGCTCCACGCTCCCCACGACATGGCGCTGCCCACTTTCCTCAAGCACTTGTCAAAGCTGGAGGAAGCGGGCCTGGTCCGCACGGAAAAGAAAGGCCGCGTGCGCACCGTCCATATCGAAGCAGGGCCGCTGCAAAGAGCCGAAGACTGGCTCTCCAAGCAACGAAAGATGTGGGAGGGGCGGCTCGACCGCCTCACCCGCCTCGCCGAAAATCCAAACTAGAAAGGCTCGCACCAATGGATACTGGCACCCTCTCCTTCACCCGCACGATGAATGCCACGCCGGCCCGCGTCTTCACGCTCATGACCGACAGTGACGCGCGCCAGCTCTGGAACTCGCCGGGCGACGACGCGACGGTCACGGTCACCCACCCGGCTGAGACCGCGCCGGGCGCACGAGAAACCGCGCTCGTCCAGATGCCGGGCGAACCGGACACGGTCGTTCACACCGACTGGACCACTGTGACCAGCGACACCGTCGCCTATGCCGAGACGCTGGAGACGGATGGCGCACCTCTTGCCAGCTCCCTCGCCACGGCCACGATTGAAGCCGATGGGCACGCAACCAAGGTCACGCTCGAGGTCGCGTTGGTGAGCTATGCCGGGCAGGAGATGCTTGAAGGCTATCGCATGGGCTACGAGGCAGCCTACGAAAGCCTTTTCAACGCCACCTGAATCCGTGCCCATCTTTTGGGCAATTGCCGCACTCCGGGGTCCGGCGAACCGCTGAAAAACCTTGCAATTTCCGCGCGCCCGCTATGAATTAATCAAACGGGCGCGCGCTCTACGCCGCATCGAGCGCGCCAGCACTCCGCCAACCTGGTACCGCGGCAATTGACCTGACATGGAGATATCCTTCCGCCTCAACGGCGACGACGTGACAGTAACGGATGAAGGCCCTACCCGCACGCTGCTCGACTGGCTCCGGGAAAGGCGCGGCCTAAAGGGGACCAAGGAAGGCTGCAACGAGGGCGATTGCGGCGCATGCACCGTCATGGTCACCGATGACCAAGGCGCGAAAGCGCTCAACGCCTGCATCCTCTTTCTGCCCCAGCTTCAAGGCAAGGCCGTCCGCACCGTCGAAGGGATCGCCGCCCCAGATGGCACGCTCCACCCCGTCCAGGAGAAGCTCGTCGAGTGCCACGCCTCGCAATGCGGGTTCTGCACGCCGGGCTTCGTGGTTTCCATGGCCACCGACCACCTCAACGGGTCAACCGACCACGATACGACGCTCGCTGGCAACCTCTGCCGCTGCACCGGCTACGCCCCCATCGTCCGCGCCGCCCAGGCCGCCGAACCTGCTGCCATTCCCGACCACATGCGCGACGCTCCCCCTTCATCTTTCCCTGAAAACTCCGGGGGCGTGGGGGCTGGCCCCCACTCGCTTCCCACCTCAAGCGATGAACTGGCCGACTGGGCGCTCAAACACCCCGAAGGCACCATCATCGCCGGTGCCACCGATTTGGGCCTCTGGGTCACCAAGCAGTTCCGCGAGCTAGGCCCGGTGGCCTTCCTCCACGCCTGCACCGACCTTCAGGAAATCACCGAGACCGACACGAACATCACGCTTGGCGCCGCCGTCACCATCACCCGCGCCATGGCGGCACTTCCTTACGCGCAACTCCACGAAATGTTCCGCCGCTACGGCTCGCACCAAGTGCGCAACGCTGCAACGATCGGCGGCAACATCTCCAACGGCTCCCCCATCGGCGACAGCCCCCCGCCGCTCATCGCGCTCGGTGCCACGCTGCATTTGCGCCGCGGCGAGACCCGCCGCACGATCCCGCTCGAGGACTTCTTCCTCGACTACGGCAAGCAAGACCGCGCCCCAGGCGAATTCGTCGAGGCCGTCACCGTGCCCAAGCGCCCCGACACCCTCCGTGTCTACAAGCTCTCCAAGCGCTTCGATCAGGATATCTCGGCGGTTTGCGGATGTTTTTCGATCCGCATCGAGGCGGGACATGTGCGCGCGGCGCGCATCGCCTTTGGCGGCATGGCCGGGATACCCAAGCGGGCGCGCCATGTCGAGCAAGCCCTTACCGACAAACCTTGGACAATCGCAACAATTTTAGACGCAATGCCACTGTTTCACCAAGATTTCTTGCCGATATCGGATATGCGCGCCTCCTCAGGTTATCGGCTGCGCATCGCCGCCAATCTCTTGCGAAAATACTTCGAAGAGGATCAGCGCGCCCTCTCCGAAACCCGCCTGGTCGGCCGGGGCGCGGCATGACCCCGCAACGTTTTGCCCGCGCCATGGCGGAAATGGTTCACAGATATGCCGATGAGGCGCTGGCCTCGGCCGAGCACAGCGTGCAAAGCCCCGGCCAGACCGAAGCCGAAGCGCTCAAGACACTGCTCGATTTCGATCCATCCTTCCTTGCGCGTCTTGATCCAGATGAACGCGCCCGCGTTCAGGCGATCCTGGACCGCGACGATGGAACGCCCTCGGATCCGCTCACAGCGGCGCTCACCCAATCGGCCCCCGCCCTTCTTGCAATGCTCGACGACGCCAACCGCCCAGCCATCCGCCTGATCGCCTACAATGCGTTGGAAGCGATGATGTTCGAGCTTCTCAATGTCCTGGATGGCACTGGGGATTTGGAGGAGGGCGACGAAAGCGAATTTGGATTTTTTCATCTCGATTTTGAATACGCCGATGGCGCGCGTCGCAGGATCAATGACGAGACCGAAGGGTTTCTGCACGATCACTTCATGGACGCAACCCAGGCGCGTCTTCGCGCGCAGAGGTCCGACCCATGACCGTGCAGAGCGCCAGGCCCCATGACAGTGCGGTTCGGCATGTGTCGGGCAGCGCGGTCTACACCGACGACATTGCCGCGCCTTCCGGCTGCCTGCATCTGGCCTTCGGGCTGTCAGAGCGGGCCCGAGCGCGGATCGTCGGGCTTGACCTTGCGGCGGTGCGTGCCGCGCCCGGCGTGGTGGCGGTGCTGACGGCCGCGGATCTGCCGGGGCCCTGCGATACCTCGCCGGCCGCGCATGACGAACCGCTTCTGGCCGGGGCGGAGGTTTTTTACCACGGCCAGCCGATCTTTCTGGTGGTGGCCCAGGGGCATCACGCGGCGCGCCGCGCCGCGCGCCTTGCCCGGGTGAGCTATGACAATCTGCCCGCCATCTTAACCATCGATGACGCGCTCGCCGCCGATGCGCGGCTCGAAGACCCGCTCGACTGGCAGGTGGGCGATCCCGAAGCCGCCATTGCCGAGGCGCCCCACACCATCGAAGGGGTGCTAGAGGCCGGCGGGCAGGAGCATTTCTACCTGGAGGGCCAGGCGGCGCTCGCGATCCCCGGCGAGGGCGGGGAGATGAGCGTCTATTCCTCCACCCAGCACCCCACCGAGATCCAGCACAAGGTGGCCGAGGCGCTGGGCGTGCCCTTTGCCATGGTGACCTCGGAGGTGCGCCGGATGGGCGGCGGGTTCGGCGGCAAGGAAAGCCAGGGCAATGCGCTGGCGGTGGCCGCGGCGGTGGCCGCGCGCCGCACCGGCCGGCCCTGCCGGATGCGCTATGATCGCGATGATGATTTCGCCATCACCGGCAAGCGGCATGAGATCCGCATCCGCTATCGCGCCGGCTTCGGACCGGATGGGCGGCTGACCGGTGTGATCTTCGAGCAGTTCGTGCGCTGCGGCTGGTCGAAGGATCTGTCGCTGCCGGTGGCCGATCGGGCAATGCTGCATGCCGACAACGCCTATCACCTGCCGGCGGTGCGGATCCGCTCGGACCGGCTGCGCACCAACACCTGCTCGAACACTGCGTTTCGCGGTTTTGGCGGGCCCCAGGGCATGCTGGGGATCGAGCGGGTGATGGATGAGATCGCGCATTGTCTGAAGTTGGATCCGCTGGCAGTACGGCAGGCGAATTTCTACGGGCCCGGGCGGCTGGCCACGCCCTACGGGATGGCGGTGGAGGACAATCTGGCGCCGGCTCTGGTGGCTCGGCTGGCCGAGACCTCGGACTATCTTGCGCGCCGCGCCGAGATTGCGGCCCAGAATGCGACCGATCCGATCATCCGCCGCGGCATCGCGCTGACACCGGTGAAGTTCGGCATCTCCTTCACGCTGACGCATCTCAACCAGGCCGGCGCGCTGGTGCATGTCTATACCGACGGTTCGGTGCATCTCAATCATGGCGGCACCGAGATGGGCCAGGGGCTGAACGTCAAGGTCGCCCAGGTGGCCGCCGAGGTTTTCGGGATCGGGCTGGAGGCGGTGCGGATCACCGCGGCGAACACCGCGAAAGTGCCCAACACCTCGGCAACGGCGGCAAGCTCCGGCTCGGATCTCAACGGCATGGCCTGCAAGGCGGCTTGCGAGACGATCCGCGACCGGCTGGCTGCGTTCGCGGCCGAGCGTTGGCAGGGCAAACCCGGGGCGGTGCGGTTTGCGGAGGGTGCGGTGGAGATCGGGACGGCGCGGCTCTCATTTGCAGAGCTGGTGAATGCGGCCTGGATGGCGCGGATCTCGCTTTCGGCCACCGGATTTTATGCCACCCCCAAGATCCATTGGGACCGCCAGCGCGGTCAGGGAAGGCCGTTTTACTATTTTGCCTATGGGGCGGCGGTGACCGAGGTGGCGCTCGACAGGCTGACGGGCGAGAACCGGATCCTGCGGGCCGATATCTTGCATGATTGCGGCGCTTCGCTGAACCCTGCGATCGACAAGGGCCAGATCGAGGGCGGGTATGTGCAGGGGGCAGGCTGGCTGACCATGGAAGAGCTGGTCTGGGACGCATCGGGGCGGCTGCAGACGCATGCGCCGTCGACCTATAAGATCCCCGCCTGTTCGGACCGGCCGCGGGATCTGCGGCTCGCGCTCTGGGAGGGCGCGAACCGCGAGGCGACGATCTATCGCTCAAAGGCGGTGGGCGAGCCGCCCTTCATGCTGGGGATCTCGGCCTGGCTGGCGCTATCCGATGCGCTGGCGGGCTGCGGCCCGGCCTACCCCGCGCTTGATGCGCCGGCCACGCCCGAACGGCTTTTGGCAACCATCGACCGGTTGCGGGGGGTGGCATGGTAGGCTTCGATCTCGACGCGCTGAGCGCGGCGGTGGCCCGCGAAGAGGCGGTCGCGCGGGTGCTGGTGGCGCATGTGGAGGGATCGGCCCCGCGGGCGCCGGGGGCCGCGATTCTGGTCTGGGCCACCGGGCAATCGGGCAGTATCGGCGGCGGGGCGCTGGAATGGGAGGCCGCGGCCCGGGCGCGGGATCTGCTTGCGGGCGCGCCTTGGGCGCGGGCGGATCTGCGGATGGCGCTGGGGCCGGGTCTGGGCCAGTGTTGCGGCGGGGCGGTGCGGCTGGTGATCGAGCGGTTTGCGGCCGGCGAATTGGCCATGCTGGGCGCGCTGCGCCAAGGGGGGGCGCCGCATTTCGCCCGCCCCCTGGCGCATGGGGCGGTGCCGGAGGGGGGCGGGCTCAATTCGGCGCGCGCGCCTTTCGGCGCGCAGGCGCTCGCCCGGGCGGCGCGCTCGGGTGCGGCGGGCGATGCCCCCGTGGCGATCGAGGCCGGATGGCTCGCCGAGCCCTGGGCTACCGCGGACCGTACGCTTTATCTTTACGGCGCCGGGCATGTGGGCCGCGCGATCGTGCACGCGCTGGCCGGGCTGCCCTGGCGCATCGTCTGGATCGACGATGCCGCCGCGCGGTTTCCCGATGCGCTCCCCGCCCATGCCGAGCAGCTGGTCGCAGCCAACCCGGCAGATGCGGTGGCCCTGGCCGGGCCAGAAGCGGCGCATCTGGTGCTGACCTATTCCCACGCGCTGGATCTGGAGATCTGCCACCGGATCCTGGGCCGACCCTTCGGCTTTGCCGGGCTGATCGGCTCGGCCAGCAAGGCAGCGCGGTTCCGCTCGCGGCTGCGCGCCCTCGGGCATGGCCCCGCGGCCCTGGCTCGCCTGACCTGCCCCATCGGCGACAAGCGTCTTGGCAAGGCGCCCGCGGCCATCGCCATCGGGGTGGCTGCGGAGCTTCTGCGGCTGCCGGCCGCCGAGCGGATGGTGGGGGTGGCATGAGCCTGCTGCGCCTTACCGGCATCACCAAGCGCTATCCTGGCGTGACGGCGAATGATGCGGTGGATCTGGAGATCGCGGCAGGCGAGATCCACGCGCTTCTGGGCGAGAACGGAGCCGGCAAATCCACCCTGGTCAAGACGATCTACGGGCTGGTGCGCCCGGATGCAGGCCGCATGCAGCTTGACGGGGCGGTCTACACCCCCGCCGGTCCCGCCGCGGCCCGGGCGGCCGGCATCGCCATGGTGTTCCAGCATTTCTCGCTTTTCGAGGCGCTGAGCGTGGCCGAGAACATCGCGCTCGGCATGCCCGACGGGCGCACTGGTGCCGCCCTGTCCGAGCGGATCCGGGCGGTTGCGGAAGGCTACGGGCTGCCGCTCAACCCCGACCGGCTGGTCGGCACGCTCTCGGCCGGCGAGCGCCAGCGGGTGGAGATCATCCGTTGCCTTTTGCAGAGCCCGCGCCTGCTGATCATGGACGAGCCCACCTCGGTGCTGACACCCGGCGAGGTCGAGCAGCTCTTTGCCACGCTGCGCAAGCTCGCCGCCGAAGGGGTGGCGATCCTCTACATCTCCCACAAGCTCGACGAGATCCGCACGCTTTGCGACCGGGCCACGATCCTGCGCGGCGGACAGGTGGTGGCGGTCGCTGATCCACGGGCCGAGACGGCGCGCAGCCTGGCCGAGCGGATGATCGGCCGCGTGCTGGCGGCGCCGGCGCAGCTTGAGCCCGTGCGCGGAGAGACGCTGCTGGAGGTGTCGGGCCTGTCGCTGCCCCCGTCCGGCCCGTTCAGCACGGCGCTGCGCGACATCGGCTTCAGCCTGGCCGCCGGCGAGATCCTCGGCATCGGCGGCGTCGCCGGCAACGGGCAGGAGGAGTTGCTGGCCGCGCTCTCGGGCGAGCGGCGCACGGCCCCCGGCACCCTTCGGCTGCAAGGCACGCCCCTGGGCGCGTTGGGACCGAACCGGCGGCGCGCTCTGGGGATCTGCACGGCGCCCGAGGAGCGGCTGGGCCATGCTGCCGCCCCGGAAATGAGCCTGACCGAAAACGCCGCCCTCTCGGCGATGACGCGGGCAAAGCTCGCCCCGGGCGGGATGATCCGATGGCGCGCCACGGCGGCGTTTGCCGCCCAGGTGGTCAAAGCCTTTGATGTGCGCACCGCCGGGGTTGGCCATGCCGCACGCTCGCTTTCGGGCGGCAATCTGCAAAAATTCGTCATCGGGCGCGAGGTCCAGCAACGGCCCATTCTTTTTGTGGTCAATCAGCCGAGCTGGGGGGTCGATGCGGCCGCGGCCACCGCGATCCGCGCGGCTCTGGTCGATCTGGCGGCGCAAGGTGCGGGGGTCATCGCGATCAGCCAGGATCTCGACGAGCTGATGGAGATCAGCCACCGCTTTGCCACCCTGGTGGCGGGCCGCTTGGTTGCGCCGCGCCCCACCCCGGGTCTGAGCATCGATCAGATCGGGCTGATGATGGGAGGCGCCGATGTGGCGGCTTGAAGCCCGGCCCGAGCCCAGCCGGGCGATGCTGTTGGCAACCCCGGTGCTGGCGGTCGCACTGACCCTGCTTTTGGGGGCGGCCCTTTTTGCCGCTCTGGGCAAGGATCCCGTTGCGGCCCTCAGGATTATCTTTCTCGATCCCCTGCTCGACCCCTATGCGCGCTCGGAGCTGCTGGTCAAGGGCGCACCGCTGGTGCTGATCGCGCTGGGGCTATCGCTGGGCTTTCGCGCCGGGGTCTGGAATATTGGGGCGGAGGGGCAGTTCATTATGGGTGCGGTGGCCTCCGGTGCGGTGGCCTTGGCGTTCTACGATGTGCCGGGGCTGTGGCTGCTGCCCTTGATGGCACTGGCCGGGCTTCTGGCCGGTGCGGCCTGGGGGCTGATCCCCGCTTTCCTGAAAATCCGCTTCAATGCCAATGAGATCCTGGTCAGCCTGATGCTGGTCTATGTGGCCGAGCAGTTTCTGATTGCCATGGTCTCGGGGCCCCTGCGCGACCCGCAGGGCTTCAACTTCCCGCTTTCGCGGCTTTTTCACGACAGCGCCCTGTTGCCGGTTCTCATCGAGTTCACCCGGGTGCATGCCGGGGTGTTGGTGACGCTGGTGCTGGTGGGGCTTTTCTGGGCGCTGATGCGCTGGCATGTGCTGGGCTTTTCGATCCGGCTGATGGGCGAGGCGCCGCGGGCGGCAGCCTTTGCTGGGGTCCGCCCGAACCGCATCGTGGCGATCAGCCTGGGCGCATCGGGGGCGCTGGCCGGGCTGGCCGGCATGTTCGAGGTGGCCGGGCCCGCGGGCCAACTCGCCCCGGCGCTGCCGGTCGGCTACGGCTTTACCGCGATCATCGTTGCCTTTCTGGGCCGGCTGAACCCGCTGGGCGTGCTGCTGGCCGGCGGGGTGATGGCGCTTACCTATGTGGGCGGCGAGGGCGCGCAGTTCGGCCTGGGCGTGCCGGCGGCAGCCAATGAGGTCTTTCGCGGCATGCTTCTGTTCTCGCTTCTCGCCCTCAACATCCTGGTGAGCTTCCGGCTGGTGCGGCCGGCCCGCGTGGCGGCGCCCGCCCCGCGCCCGGACCCGGACCCGCAGGAGGCGTGATGGATTTCTCCGCGCTCGATCCGGTCGCCCTGATCGCCAGCCTGCTGGTTGCGGCGACGCCGCTGATCCTGGCGGCAACCGGCGAGCTGATCGTCGAGAAGGCCGGCGTGCTCAATCTGGGCGTCGAAGGGATGATGATCCTGGGTGCGATTGCCGGCTTTGCGATCACAGTGGAAAGCGAAAGCCCGGCCCTGGGCTTTGCTGCCGCCGCACTCGCCGGCGCGGGGCTGGCGCTGCTTTTTGGCGTGCTCACGCAAATGCTCCTGTCCAACCAGGTGGCGACGGGCCTTGCGCTCACGCTGTTCGGGCTGGGGCTGGCGGCGCTCATCGGTCAGCCCTATTCGGGGATCAAGCCCCCCTCCACCCCGACGCTCGACATTCCCGGTCTGAGCGATCTGCCGGTTCTGGGGCGGCTCTTTTTCTCGCATGACGCGGTGCTTTACCTGGCGCTTGCGCTGGTGGCGGCCAGCTGGTGGTTTCTCACCCGGATGCGGGGCGGGCTGATCCTGCGCGCGGTGGGCGAAAGCCATGATGCCGCCCATGCGCTGGGCTATCCGGTGGTCGCGATCCGGCTGGCCGCGATAGCCTTTGGCGGCGCCTGTGCGGGGCTGGGTGGGGCCTATCTGAGCCTCATCCGAGTGCCGCAATGGACCGAAGGCATGACCGCCGGCGCGGGCTGGATCGCGCTGGCCATCGTGGTCTTTGCCTCCTGGAAGCCCTGGCGGGTGCTTCTGGGCGCCTGGCTTTTCGGCGGGGTGACGATCCTGCAGCTCAATCTGCAGGCGCTGGGGCTGGAGGTGGGCTCGGCCTGGCTCTCCATGACGCCCTATCTGATGACGATCCTGGTTCTGGTGCTGATCTCGGCCGACCGGAGCCGGGCGGCCCTGAATGCGCCGGCCTCGCTGGGCCGGGTGTTCCGGGCCTCAAGCTGAGCGCATGACACAATCTGCACGCAAAAACCGAAAGGAGACGGGAATGGGATTGAACAAATGGATGGCGGCCGCTCTGATCGCTGGTCTGTCCGCGGGCGGGGCTGCGGCCCAGCAAGACACGTTGAAGGTGGGCTTCATCTATGTCGGCCCGGTGGGCGATTATGGCTGGTCATACGAGCATGACAAGGGCCGGCAGGCGATCGAGGCGGCCCTGGGCGAGAAGGTCGAGACGACCTTCGTGGAAAGCGTGCCCGAGGGGCCGGATGCCGAGCGGGTGCTGACCCAGATGGCCCGGGCGGGCACCGATCTGATCTTCTCGACCTCCTTTGGCTATATGGATCAGGTGATCAAGGTCGCGCGGCAGTTTCCGGATGTGAAGTTCGAGCATGCCACGGGCTATAAGCGCGCCGACAATGTGGCAACCTATTCGGGGCGGTTTTACGAGGGCCGGCATGTGATCGGGCTGATCGCCGGGCAAATGACCGAGACCAACACCATCGGCTATATCGCGTCCTTTCCCATCCCGGAAGTGATCCGCGGCATCAATGCCGCCTATCTGGCGGCGAAATCGGTGAACCCTGAGGTGGAGTTCAAGATCGTCTGGGTCTCGACCTGGTTCGATCCGGCCAAGGAGGCCGATGCCGCCAATGCGCTGATCGAACAGGGGGCGGATGTGATCATGCAGCACACCGACAGCCCCGCGGCGATGACGATTGCGGAGGAAAAGGGGATCCTCGCTTTCGGCCAGGCCTCCGACATGCGGGAGTTCGGGCCCAATGCGCGGCTGAGCTCGATCATCGACAATTGGGGCCCCTATTATGTGGCGCGCGCCCAGGCGGTGCTGGACGGAACCTGGGAAAGCATGGATACTTGGGGCGGCATCGACAGCGCGATGACGGAGATCGGCGGGTTCTCGGAGCAGATCCCGTTTGCGGTGCGCAAGCAGGCCATGGACGCCGCCATCGCCATCGCGGCGGGCCGGCTGCATGCCTTTACCGGGCCGATCAACAAGCAGGATGGCACGCCCTGGCTGGCCCCGGGCGAGACCGCCTCGGATGGCGATCTTTTGGGCATGAACTTCTATGTCGAAGGGCTGGAAGGATCGATCCCCAACTGAGCCGTCCGACAGTCCCGGAGGCGTCTGCGCTTGCGGATGCGGCGGATGCCTCCGGCGGGAGTATTTTTGCCAAGAAGAAGCACGAGATTTTTGACCGGTAACCGGCCGCGCAGCGGCGCTGGCGGCCCCGAGACGGAGCGCCGCGGGGCCCGTAAAACCGCAAGGAGATGGGCGTGCGGCGGCGGGCCGGCCGGGCTTCCCACCTCGTGCCAAAGCGCCAGAACCTTATCCGGCGCGACAGCGCCTTTGTGTGCGGATGGGCGGCTCGCAGCACTCATAGGGGCGATCGGCATGTAGGTCGGACTTGCACGCAAGGCCTGGTTGCGGGACCAATTGCCGCCGGCCTCGTCGCTCTTGCCCGCCTCCAAGCCGCTGCACAAGGCACCGATCGATACCGCCCCGTGATGGAGAGTTGGGGCTGCGCTGGCTTGGATCCCGCGATCCCTTGCGGGCCGCTTTTCCTCCGGCTGGTTTCTCAGCGCACCGCGCTTTGAGATCGCTGTTACGCGCAGCTGGTTTCGCCGCGACCGGCCGGGCCGACATCCGACTTTGACCATCATCGCCACGATTTCGGCCAGGTCGTGCAGCACGATATCGGTGATCGTCGCCTCCGCCTGCGCCAGCATATTGCGGTGGACGCCGCCGGCGAGGACCAGGCGCGACCGGCCGTTGGCGTTTCCGACGAGGCGCAGGTGGGACCGCAGCAGGAGTGATTCGTCGACCCGATGGTCGCCTTCCTTCAGGAACACGGTCCCACCGGCGTCGACCGCGTCGATCGCTCGCTGGATACACTGACCGGGTTCGACGGCGATGCG
>JBCDAZ010000068.1:0-11274 GCA_039184655.1 Pseudomonadota bacterium
GCCACTCTCTTATCTTTACGAGAAGGCAAGATCGGTTTCGCATCTGCGGTTTGCGGGTTGGTGCCGGATCCCACCGCCACATTGATACTAAAAAAGCCGATAATACCTTGCAGATGCACGGCAATCTTCGAAAGCGATTGCCCATCCGATACGCTTTGCGCAGACAAAGCCGAGTTCTTTTGGGTAATTTCATCGAGGCTGCTCAAGGCCATCGAAATTTCCTCAGCGCCAGAGGCCTGCTCAGCACTCGCCGTCGCGATATCCTTAATAGCGCTTTCGACCTGGCTGATCGACTTGACCAGCATCTCCAGCGCATCGCCAGTTTCGGTGACCAGCTTCACGCCTGTCGAGACCTGCGTGGCGCTGGTTTCGATCAATCCGCGGATATCCCTTGCTGCCTCCGAGGAGCGTTGCGCCAGGGCCCGTACCTCGGACGCAACAACCGCAAAGCCCTTGCCCGCATCGCCGGCCCGCGCCGCCTCGACGGCCGCGTTGAGGGCAAGAAGATTGGTCTGAAAAGCGATGCTGTCGATCACGCCGATGATGTCGGCTATTTTCAGCGCGCTCGTTTCAATCTCGTTCATGGCAGCAACAGCGTTCCGGACGATCTCACCGCCCGTATCGGCGCGGCCCGACGCATCGGCTGCGAGCGAGATCGCACTTTTGGAGCTTTCAGCATTGGCTTTGACCGAAGCGCTCATCTCCTCCATCGTTGCGGCGGTCTCCTCGAGCGACGAGGCTTGTTGCTCGGCCCTTGAGGATAAATCCTCCGCCCCAGAGGTGATTTTTTGTGCGCCGTCTTTGACGCCTTGGGTGGTCGAAGCGATCTGGGCCACAAGGTCCGATAGCCGTGCTACCGTTTCGTTGAGATTTTCCTGCAGCTTCGCAAAGGCACCCTGGAATCCGCCGGTCATCGTTTCGGTCAAATCGCCTTGCGCCACCCGCGCCAAAATCCGCCCCGTCTCGCGGATCCCCGTATCAACAACATCGAGCAAGCCATTGACAGAGTTTGCTAGTGTTTGCAACTCGCCATCGTCGAAGGCTTTTTCGATCCGCCGCCCGAACGCGCCCTTAGCTGCATCGGCGACCACATCTCCGATGGCGCGTTGGAGCTGCGTCATCGCCTCTTGCTTTTGCATCGCTTCGACTTGCTTTACCTTCTCTTCCTCCGCCAGCGCTGCGATGCGCTGCGCATTTTCCTTGAAGACCTGGGTGGCTTTTGCCATCTCGCCCACCTCGTCGGCACGGTCTTGCCCTATGATCTCGACCGCCGTGTCGCCCTCGGCAAGGCGGCGCATAGCCTGCGTTATGCTGTTGATCGGGCGCGCGATGCTGCCGCCGATCCGTGTCGCGGCGACAACCCCAAGAATAACCGCCGCCAGCAGACCGCCATAAATTGACAGGAACGCCAGGCTTTCTTGATTTGCATTTTCAGCCTGGCGCTCGACCATAAGCCGACGCTCCTCGGCCGCAAATGCCGCCATTAGGGCGCGAAACTCATCGAAATAGGTCTTTCCGCGCGCCTCGCCGATCAGATCGGCCATGTCGTCCATCGTCTTGGCATCGCCAATGTCGTTTCACAGCGCGATCATCGGGGTAACGATGGTATCGAGCCATTCCTGGATGGTTGCCTCGATCTCCGTCAGCAACGCGACCTGAGCTGGATTGTCGCTCACCGTGCGCTTGAGCTGCGCCGCAATGCTGAAAAACCGCCCGCGACCGGCATTGAGCGGCTCAAGAAACTCGTCCCGCCCGGCAAGCAGGAAGCCGCGCATGCCGGTTTCCATATCCACAGCCGCGGCAAGAAGACTGTTGGTTTCGCTGATCACCGCGTAGGTGTGCGTCACCCACTGCATGGCATCGCGGGTTTCCGTCGAACTCACCGTATTGCTTTCCAGCTTGGCCGCAAACGTCTGCTTGCGTTCATCCAACAGGTCCTCTTCGCGCGCAATGAACATGGCGATCTGGCCGCGAAACCGATCGAAAAAGACTTTGCCACGCGCCTCGCCCACCAGCCGAGCCATATCGTTCATAGTCTTCGCATCGCCGATTTCGCGCCGAAGAGCGATCTGCATTTCGGTGACATCTGCCTGCCAGGCCCGCAAGACAGCTTCAACGTCCCGAAGTCGCGCAACCTGCCCGGGATTGTCCGAAACGGTGACCATAAGGTCTTCTAACATCGTGTAGACCCGCGCCTCGCCCTGCGCGTAAGGCTCCAAAAACGCCTCCTGCCCCGCAAGCAGAAAGCCGCGCATGCCGGTTTCCATATCGACGGCGGCGCTGACGATTTCGGCAGATCGGGCGAGCACCTTTCGGGTGTGGTCGACCCAGCTTGACGTGTGCTGGAGACCCGAGATCGAGACCAGCGCGACAACGCCGATCACGACCGTCAGCAAAAGAGGCAGTGCCACGCCAAGCCCGACTTTTGTTCTGGTTCTAAGGTTTTGGTAGCGTGTCATCGCCTTATCCTGACATCGGTGTGGGATGCGCAGTTTAACCACGCCAGACGTTAAGGAACGCTCTTCACGCCGAGCCGTTCTGCCCGTTTCGAATCGCCCGATCGGTTTCGGAGCCCGGCGCCAACCGCAAGATCTTGGCGCATAGGCGGGACGGCTCGCGCGGCGATTCTTGCGCCCGTTGAGGCGGCGAGACGTGCTGCCTGACCGATTTCCGGGCGCGACATGTCGTTTACAATTTTCTTTATATCTCAGAGGTTTCCCGCCCGGCTTAAGATTTTTTACAAGACATTTGGCATTATTGGGCACCGCTGCTCAGCGATGGGGGTACCGGGTTTGGCGTTCAGGCGACTTGCCGATGTGCGGTTCTTGTGGGTGCGGTATGCGCTCGGTATCCTGCTACTCATTGGATTGATGTTGGGCGGCCATCAGATCCACCTTCAATCGCTGCGCGAGGGTGTGACCGACGCCGCGACAATCGACATAAGCGGCCGCCAGCGTATGCTAAGCCAGCGCCTGACCGCCTTTGCACACAAGCTGAACGATCCGGTGCAGCGGCCCGCCTATGCGGCGGCAACGCACGAGGCGCTCGACCTTTTTGAAACCTCGCACGGCCTGCTCCTGGCCCGGCAGGCGGCCTTTCCATCGGCTGCAGATGTCTACGCTGTTGGCGCGCCCGACGGACTCGACGCCAGAAGCCGCGCTTTTGTGGCCGATATGCGCATGGCCTTGCAGCTTGCACCGGGCGATCCGCGTTTTTTCGAACTGCTCGCCCGGCTCGACTCGACCGCCTTCGCCCCGCTGCTGCGCCAACTCGATGCCGCGGTAAAGGCGATTACCGCGGATGCCGAGGCGCGACTTGGGCGGCTTGGACAACTGCAGGCGCTGCTCCTAGAGCTGTCGCTGGGGCTGCTTGTTTTCGAAGCGCTGCTGATCTTCTGGCCGGCACAACGCGCCGTCAACCAGGCCATGCGGACGGCCAAGGATCGCGCGGCCGATCTGGCGCATCGAAACCGCGATCTGCAGGCGCTTTCCGATCGCCTGGAGTATTCCGCGCTGCACGATCCGCTGACCGGCCTTGCCAACCGTAAGAAACTCTATGCCGAGCTTGAGCGGCGGCTGCAACGTTCGGCGCCGTGTGGGCCGACATGTGTCATGCATGTCGATCTCGACCGGTTTAAGGAAATCAACGACACGCTTGGCCACGCTGTCGGCGACATGGTGTTAAAGCGCGCAGCCGAAGCGATGAAGAGCAAGCTGCACAAAGACGATCTGGTGGCGCGGGTCGGCGGCGACGAATTCGTCATCGTCGTCGATCTTGAGAGCGCCGACCCGCTGGCGCAGGCACAGCGGATCGCGGAGGGTGTAATCGCGCGGATCCGCGAACCGATGCTGATCGACGAGAACAGCTGCACCGTCGGGGCCAGCGTCGGCTATGCGCTGATCGGGACGGACCGTACGATGCCCGAGCGCATCGTTGCCGATGCCGACATTGCGCTTTACGAGGCGAAACGCGACGGCAAGGGCAAGGCGAAATGCTTCACGCCAAGAATGCGCAACGGGGTCGAGCGTCGCCATGCCCTGATCCAAGACTTGCAGCGGGCGCTGGACGCCAATGAATTTGTTGCTTATTTGCAACCCAAGATCGCCTTTTCCGACGGCCGGATCACTGGATTCGAGGCGTTGACGCGTTGGTTGCACCCGGCACGGGGCGTGTTGCCGCCGGCCGATTTTTTGGACCTGGCCGAGGAGATCGGCGCAACCGATCTGATCGACCGGCAGGCCGCCCTTGGTGGCGTGGATGCGCTTGCAGCGATGCGCGCGCGGGGCTGGCAGCGGCCGACCCTTGCGCTGAACGCCTCCGCAAAGGCCCTGCGCGGCAGCGATTACGCCGCCGATCTGCGGATGGCCATGGCGATGCGCAGCCTCGCACCCGGCGATATCCGTATCGAGGTAGTCGAACACACGTTGATCTCGGATACCGGTGACAAGGCCATCGCCACTCTCAGGGCGTTAACGGCCGACGGGTTTCGGATCGATATCGACGATTTCGGCACCGGCTATGCCTCGCTGTCGATGCTCTCCAAGCTCGATCTTGCCGGGGTGAAGATCGACCGGGAACTGGTCGGCGATATCGAGAACGATCGCTCGCGCCAGGTCATCGCTGCCATTGTCGGGCTGGCCAAAGGCCTCAATCTAGAGATCATCGCCGAGGGTGTCGAAACACAGCGGCAGTTCGCGCAGCTTCGTGCCCTTGGCTGCGATACGGCCCAGGGGTTTGGCGTCGGCAAACCGATGAGCAGGGAGGATGCTCTGGCCTGGCTCGACCAGCACGGCAACCAGCCCGTTGTCGATCTGACGACATTGGAGGCAAAATCGGCGTGATCGGGCGCGGCCGTCGCGCCGCGCGGATGGGGCTGTCGGTTCGGCATCCCCGGCACCGCCGGCACGAAAGGCTAAACCGCAAAGCACCTGACACCAGAAAGCACCTCTCACCCGACCGCGCCATTGACCTGACCGTTCGGCCTGTCTCTAATTGCTTCGGGGAAATGCAGGGAGCTTCCGATTGGAAATGCGGGCGATAGCGATTTGACGTCCCACATGTCTTTGAAATGCCGCAAGCCGCCTCGGAAGCGCTGCGGTCCCATTGCTGCGCGCGCGCATGGACCGGCCTTGGGCGGCTTTTGGGCCGGTCGGCGCATCGTCTTCGACATACCGTCGGGCAGCGGCCGCCGCTTTCGGGCCAACGCCGGCATGCGGACCAATCCTTTACGGCCTCCGACCCTCTTTCCGCCGGGGATCGGCCGCGCGCGCTATGCGCAAGCCGGGCGGGTTGAGGGAAGCCTATCACGCAGGCCTTCCGGCGGGTTTCCCAGCGATGACTTTGCGCGGCAGACGCGCGCCTGCTGCGCCAAAGCGGTGCTCGACGGTGACGCGCCCAAGGGACATGCCGTCGAACCACCGGGGTCCCTGCCCCGGCTGGCGCGACGGTTTCAGGCGCCCGGTATATCGGGGCATGACGTCTTGCTCGCCTGGCCTGCCGGTATCCTGTCAGAGCGCGCTTCAGAGCGCAGCGTTGGCCCGGAAAGAACGACGCGCACACAGCCTGCGGGCGCGACCGCTCTGCATGGCCTTTACGCGCAAGGCGCGCTTCGACTTCGTGACGGCGGCGCAATTTATCGCATATCTGTGCTGCCGAACGGCGGATGCCCGGCCCAGGCGTTCCAAAAAGGCATGCCGACCTGGCCGGCCCGCCCGCACAGCGCTCGATCGGATGCAAGCCGAGCTCCGGCCGGCTCGCGCGATTCTGGCAAGGTTGTTTGCCGCGTCCTGGCCTGCACAAACCGTTCCGGGCAACCAGAAGCCCAGCAAAAGCCTGACCCTCGCGCCCGCATCGCGCGTGCGGCCTCCGCGCCTTTTGGACCGATCTGGCCGTCGCGCCCCTCTTGGATCGGACGACCGGTGCGAACCGCTATGCCGAGAAGCAACCGCCCGGCTGTCTTAGACCGACGACCCGGGCTAGCCCGAACAGGCCCCGATCGGCACGGCAGCAGCACCCGACAACACCCCCTCCACCGGAACCGTTTTCCAGAGACCGCCCATGCCCGATCACGTCACTGTCGCCGACCACCCCCTGGTTCAGCACAAGCTGACAGAGATGCGCAAGAAAGAGACGCAAACGTCTGATTTTAGACGTCTATTGCGTGAAACCGCGCATCTTCTGGCCTATGAGGTGATGCGCGATTTGCCGCTGGAGCAGACCCAGATCGAAACCCCGCTGGAGACCATGCTGGCACCCAAGATCAAGGGCAAGACGCTCGTGCTGGTTTCGATCCTAAGAGCCGGGAACGGGTTGCTAGAGGGGGTGCTCGACCTCGTTCCGCGGGCGCTTGTCGGGCATATCGGGCTTTACCGCAACCCCGAAACCCTTGCGGCGGTGGAGTACTACCTAAAAGTCCCCTCGGACATCGCCGACCGTCCGGTCATCGTGGTCGACCCGATGCTCGCCACAGCAAACTCGGCCGTCGCAGCGATTGCTCGGCTCAAAGAGGTGGGCGCGCGTGAGATCAAGTTCCTTTGCCTTCTGGCCGCACCGGAAGGGATTGCAACGCTAAGCCGCGCGCATGCCGACGTCCCGATCTTCACCGCCGCCATCGACGATCGGCTCGACGATCATGGCTATATTCGCCCCGGCCTGGGCGATGCCGGGGACCGGATGTTCGGCACGAAGTAGTCGTCCTCGGGGCTCGTGATCCTGTCCCCGTCATCCTGGCCCCGTCATCCTGATTTTGCATCCGAGGGAATCGCCGGCCCTAGCGCGGGCGGGTCGGGCGAACGCACAAAACCGAAGCCTGTCGGCGCCGCTGGCCTTGTCGGGCAAAACCTGTCAGGTTGCTAGCACATCCGGATCTATGCGTCATTGGATATGGATACCGCGACAGAACGCAGGATTGCGGCGCTTGAGCATCTTACCGGGGTGGCCCGCCACTGCGTGACCTGGATCGATACCGATCGAGCCGATCTTGTTCTGCATGACGGCCGGCTTGTTTTGTCCGATAACCCGGGGGAACCCGCAGCCGATGCTGTGGCCCGGATCGAAGCGCAGGATGACGGCTATCTTCTCCGCAAGGTCGGACCAGTCGAGCTCTGGGTCAATCGCACGCGCTGCGCGCAATGCCGGCTCGCGCCACATGACGTCATCGAGTTCGGCGAGCGCGGACCGCTGACCCGGTTCCGGATTTTTCGCGAGAACCAGACCCAGGCCGCTCCGATCGATGCCATTCTGGCCGATGCCGTCTCCTATTTGCGCAACAGCCGGCGACCGGTGGGCCGCCGGATTCTGAAGGCCGCGGGCGACCTGCTGCGCCGACTTGCGTTGCAGAGCACGATGCTGTTTCGCATCGGTGTGCTTGTGGCGCTTGCCGTGCTGGGCATTGTGCTTTGGCAGCAATACCGGCTTGCGCAGCAATTCGAGCTTCGGATCGCGGCCGAAGCGAACCGGCTAGAGGCGGTGTCGGCCGCCGTGGCGCGTGCACGCGAGGAGGCGCTGCGCGGGGCCGATCTGGCCGCCCTGCGCGCCGAACTCTCGCGCGGGATCCTCTCCAACGATGAGAGGCTCGCGCAGCTCGAGCGCCGTTCCGAGGCGAGCGCGCGCGTGATCCTCGACAG
Source organism: Pseudomonadota bacterium (assembly GCA_039184655.1). GTDB lineage: Bacteria > Pseudomonadota > Alphaproteobacteria > Rhodobacterales > Rhodobacteraceae > J013. Next base: position 7,626 of record JBCDAZ010000068.1, read on the forward strand.
CCTCGCCTCGGTGGTCTTTTTGCAGGGCGCCTATGGGTTCACCGACCCCGAAACCGGGCGGATGCTGCGCCACAGCCTGTCGAGCACGGGCCAGCCGCTGATGGGACCGCGCGGACAACCGCTGCTGACGCTGGAGGGCGCGGGGCCGCCGGTCGAGTTACACTTCACCGGCACCGGCTTCATCCTGGCTGGCACCCAGCTGGTTATCACCAACCGCCATGTTGCCCTGCCTTGGGAGACGAATTTGCCGGCCATGCCTGGGATTGCCGGTCTCGAGCCGACGACGCTGCGCTTTCTTGCTTGGCTGCCGGGCTTTCCCGATCCGTTGTCGGTTACGTTGCAACGGGCGAGCGAGAGTGCCGATCTGGCGATCCTGCGGCTTGCCGATCCGGATGCGACGATGCCCCCGGGCACGGGTCTTTCGCTTGCGACATCTCCGTCAAAGCCCGGCGATACCGTGATCCTAATGGGCTTTCCAACTGGGCTGCGCTCGCTGCTCGCCCAGGCGGGGGCCGGCTTTGTGCAAAGACTCCAGGCAGCGGGCGACACCGACTTCTGGGGTATTGCCGGGCGCCTTGCCGAGGCGGGACACATCGTTCCCCTGTCGAGCCGAGGAATTGTCGGGCAAACCACCACCGCCGCCATCGTCTATGACGCCGAGACGACCCATGGCGGCAGCGGCGGTCCCGTGCTGAACCTCGACGGACATGTCGTTGCGGTGAACGCGGCCATTCTGCCGGAGTTCGGCGGCTCCAATCTCGGCGTGCCCGTTGCCGATGTCCGGGCGTTGCTTCGCGCAGCCGGTTTGGCGCCCCTTGCCCCGCAGGCCTTTGAGCGGGCCGAGTGAGCGAAGCGGCGGCAAAACCAAAGGTCAGACAGTCGCTTTTCGCGCGCGTCTTCGGCGATCTGGCCCAGACGTTCCGCTGGTCCTTCCTACCGCCGCTGATGGTCTATCTGGCGGCCGGGGTTTCCAGACTGACCTCGGTTGTCGGCACGTTCTTTGTAAAAGAGTATCTGGATCTGTCGGCGGCCTTTCTAGCGGGGTTGGCTTTTTGGGCGGGGCTGCCTTGGGTTTTGAAGATGCCACTGGGGCATCTGGTCGATCTCATCTGGCGCTGGAAAGCCCTGCTGGTCTGGCTTGGTGCCGGCGTGATCGCCGCCTCGCTCCTGATTATGTATGCGCTGGTTGCCGAAACCGAGACAATGCGGGCGATCATGCCGCTTTCGGCTTGGTACGTCCTGGCAATGCTTCTGGCGCCGTCGGGTTACGTCATACAGGACGTTGTGGCCGATGCAATGACGGTCGAGGCAGTGCCGAAAACGCATCCCGATGGCCGCGCGTTGAGCGAGGCGGACGAAAAGGCGCTGCACACCACGATGCAGACGCTCGGGCGCTTTGCGATCCTCAGCGGTCTGGTTCTGGTGGCCACGATCAACATCGCGATGTTCGAGGGCTCCGAGGGGTTGGAGGCCGCAGCGCGGGCGCGGCTTTATGCGCGGATTTTTCTGATCGCGCTCTGCATCCCCATCATCTCGATCCTGGGTGTTCTGCTGGCCGGTTTTCTGGGCGCCCGGGGCGGTGACGCCGTGCCGTTTGAAAGAAGCCCACAAGGCAAGACCAAGACCGCCCGGCCGAGTGAGACCGGTGCACGGCCCAATTGGGCGATCCTGGGCGGCGGTCTGGCCTTTGTCGTCTTCAGCATCGCGATCGGACTTGGCGACCCGCCCTTTGCCCAGGAGATCATTTTCGCCGGCTCCATGGCGGTCGTGCTTTTTCTGATCCGCCGGCTTTTGCGTGAATTGCCGCCTAAGCGCGCTCGCGCGCTGATCGGCACTGCGGCGATCATTTTCGTCTTTCGCGCGGTACCGCTGCCCGGTCCCGGCCTCGGCTGGTTTCAGATCGATGTGCTCGGATTTGACGAGCAATTCTTGTCGGTGCTCGCGCTGATCACCTCGGTGCTGACGCTTGTCGGGCTGATCTTGCTGCGCCCGATGATGGCGCGTCGCTCGATCGTATGGATCGTGGTGATGCTGACTTTGGCGTCGGCGCTTCTGGCGCTGTCCAATATCGGGCTGGTCTTCGGCCTGGATCATTGGACCGCCGCTCTAACGGGCGGGGTGGTGGATGCCCGTTTCATCGCCATCCTCGACACCGCTGCGGAAAGCCCGCTCGGCCAGATCGCAATGGTGCCGATGCTGGCTTGGATTGCGCGCAACGCACCGGATCATCTGAAGGCCACATTCTTTGCGGTGATGGCGAGCTTTACCAATCTCGCACTTTCGGCGAGCAGCCTGACCACGCGCTATGCCAATGAGATCCTCGTGGTGACGCGCGCGCAGCGCGATCCGACCAGCGGCATTGTAGCGGTGCCTGCGGACTATGCCGCGCTCGGCCCGCTGATGATCGGTGTTGCGCTGGTTGGGTTTGTCGCGCCGCTTCTGGCCGTGCTGCTCGTCCAAGGCTCGCGCTGGCGCACGACGTCCTAGCGCGGTGTCCGACGCGACTGAATCCTGCCGGGTCCCTAGGATCGTTTGGTCTGATTCATAATTCTGACCGGAGAAGGAGGCCGGTCCGAACATCGAAAGCGCTTTCTCTCGATCGGCGAAGGCGCGGCCTTGCCGCATTGTCTGCCGGTCATCGCGTCACGCCGTGGCGCAACATCTCCGCTTCAGCGCTGCAAGCGTGCGCCGTTGGCGATCTCTCTCGCCGCGCCAAGGCGATCCACGCCCCGACCCTCTGGGCGGCGATAGGCGTTCCGCCCGGATTGCGGCGTATGCGGAAGCGATACGGTATCATGTCGAGATGCCGCCTGACACCACGACCGAGGAGCTGAGGCATAAACTGTCCGGGATAGGTCTCGCTTTCGGGTAGGGGGCGCTCGAGCGGTTCGTGATCCGGCATGGCATGACGCTTAAAGAGAAACTGGGCAGGGCGAGGCATTGATCAGGCATCGGTCAAAGCGACAATGGCGAACGGCAAAGTCCCAAATGATGCGGACCCATGGCCAATGATGTCCCCAAGGCGACGGCCGGCGCATGGGCGCGCCTTGTGGCCACCGGAACACCAGAACCCTTACCGGCGCGCTTGCCCTGCGTGGGATGATCGCGTCCTTTTTAACCTCCGGCCCGATCCGTCGCACCGCGTTCGAGGTCTATGTCGAACACATGCTGGCGCGCGAACGGCGTCCCGGCGAGGTCGTCGTCATGGACAACCTTCACAGCCATAAAGGTCCGCACCTCCAAGCGCTTGTCGAGGCGGCGGTCGCGATTCTCATGGTCCTTTCGCCCCAGAGTTCCGATCTCCATCCCATCGAGCGCGCGTTTGCAACAATGGAGGCGCCGTTGCGAAGGGCGGCCGAGCGGACTGTCGAAGGGCCGTGGTTGGCGATCAGCAGGACCGTCGATATTTTCACGCCGAACGCGTGCGAGAACCACTTCTGCGCTGCTGGGTATGATCCATGATAATGGGCTTCCGCTCTAGGGCTTGTGGACATTCAGGATTCACATCTGCATTGAGTTCTGATTCAAGCTTCCAAAAGAGGAGGTTTGAATGGACCCGAGCAGATTTGTTCTCACTGATCACCAATGGCGTGCGATTGAACCGCTGTGCCCCGGCGGTTTTGCGGCCCCTGGGCGCACTGGTTCGGAC
>JBCDAZ010000069.1:0-11140 GCA_039184655.1 Pseudomonadota bacterium
GCGGATCCTCGCTTCATCGATCTGGATCACTTGCCCCATCGGCTTGGGCTTCTCATCGTCTTCCATTCTCAGCTCCTCTCAGCATGTCTGAAAGGAGCCGTCGTCCCGGTCAAATGTGCGAAAGACTCTGTACGTTATCATGCGGAAACCTGTGACTTCGAACGGGATCCAGTCGCCGATCGCCCGGCTGGTATGGGCCCGGCTCTCGAAGCGGTGACAATGGACTTGATGTTCCCTTAACAAAGGCTCCCGCGTTTCCATCCTGCTATTCCGCCGCGCACAGCGCGGGGTGACAAACGCTCTAGGTCAAAGCGGCGCAGCTGCGCGGGACATCTGCCCTCGGCAAGGACCTAGCCTTTGCTGCTGCGAAGAGGTTACGGGCTATGGACACACCCGTCCGCGCCGTACCGGGCCGTCAGCGGCGGCTCGAGAAAGGGGGCGGCTGAGGCAGCCTTGCCCGGCGGCGTCCGGATAGACGCTCGAACCGCAGGCGAGATGCATCTTTACTCGGCGTCGCTGCCCAGCATTTGATGCTGTCGTCCCACTGCCTACGCTTTGCGACGTGTCCTCCAACGTGGAGGAAACAGACAGTTAGCGGGTCGATAGAGCGCTTTCGCTTTGCTCCGGAGCAACGCGGTTAGTTGTGAAGGGGGCCGGCCGCAGGTCATCTCCCACGGGCCATACCCCCGCCGATCCTCTCCCGCCGATCCTCTCCCGCCGGTCACCTCCCGCCGATCATCCCCTGTTGCTGAGCACATCGGGCAGCCAGGTGGCCATCTCGGGGAACATAAACAGGATAACGATGAACACGCCCATCACGCAGAACATCGGGAAGGAGGCGCGAGAGATGAAACCCATATCCTTGCCCGTCATGCCCTGCAGCACGAATAGGTTGAAACCGATGGGCGGCGTGATTTGCGCCATCTCCACCACGATCATTACGTAAACGCCGAACCACAGCATGTCGAAGCCAGCGGCTCGTACCATCGGCTCGATCACCGCCATGGTCAAAACAATAGAGCTGAGACCATCAAGGAAACAACCGAGGATGATGTAGAAAAGCGTGAGAATCACGATCAGCATCACCGGGCTGAGGTTCCAGTCCTCGATCCCTTCGGCAAGCGCCCGCGGAATACCAGTGAAGCCCATCGCCAAGCTCAGAAACCCGGCGCCCATCAGGATCAGCATGATCATCGCGTTGGTGCGCACCGCGCCGACGATGCTTTCCATCAAGCTGCCCCAGGTCAGCGTGCGTTGCAGGGCGGACAGGAGGATCGCCCCAAAGACACCCAGGGCCGCTGCCTCGGTCGCAGTTGCGATACCGGCATAGATGGAGCCGATTACAGCGGCGATCAGGCAGAGCACCGGCAGCAGATCGAGAAGACGCCGCCCGATATTGGACACGTCCACATCTGCGATGGGGTTGAAGCTGTTCTTGTTGATGATCGCCCAGAGGGCCACGTAGATCATCATACAGGTGGCAAGAGCCAGGCCAGGGACGAGGGCGGCCATAAAGAGCTTGGAGATGCTTTCATTGACCGTGACGCCGAACACGATCATTGCAATTGAGGGCGGGATCAGTAGGCCAAGCGTCCCTGCGCCCGACAAGGTGCCGACGATCATTTTCTCGGGGTATTTACGGCGGCGCAACTCCGGAATGGACATTTTGCCCACCGTGGCAACCGTCGCTGCAGAAGAGCCTGAAATTGCGGCGAAAACGGCCGATGCGCCGATGTTGACATGCAACAGGCTGCCCGGTAGGCCGCGCATGAACGGGGCAAGGCCCCGGAACAGCGTTTCCGACAGCTTGGTTCGGAAGAGGATTTCGCCCATCCAGATAAACAAGGGCAGGGCCGTCAGTGTCCAGGAGGATTGCTCCGACCAGATCGTGAGCGCCATCGAATCTCCGATCGGGCGCGACGTGAACAGCGCCATGCCAATGGCGGCGGTCGAAAGCAGTGCTGCGCCGACCCAGATCCCGAGTGCAAGAAGAGCGAAAAGCGTGCCGACAAAGATTATGATAGCGAGCGTTTCGATCATACCTCGTTCGCCTCGCCATCGGACGTTTCGGGATTGATGCTGTCATAGTCGACCAACGCCTGGATCAGGCTGTGCGTCACGGCGATCGCAAAAAGGATCGAGCCAAGCGCTACGGAAGATTGCGGGATCCAAAGGGGCGTTGCGTCAGCGCCTTCGCTGCGCTCTCCGAAGATGTAGGCGAAATAGACGAGACGCCCCATATACCAGGCAAAGAACCAGATCACGGCGCTCATAATCGCAAGACATAAGATCTCGAGCCCGCGCCGGGAGCGTCCGGCGAACCTCTGAATGACCAGACCCACACGGATATGGCCATTTGACCGGAATGTGTAGCTGAGCGCCATGAAGGTGCTGGTTGCCATGACGTAACCCGCCAGATCATTCACGCCACCCAGGTAAAGCCCAAGAAGCCGCGCCAATACACTGTAGAGGATCAGGCTGCACAGCAGGACAAGAAGCGCGCCGGCTCCGTAACCCGACCATATATAGACCCGCTCCAGGCCATTGGAAAAGGATCGCCACATTGTATTGTTCCCCGCAACGTCGGTTATCAGCGCTAAAATGGGCGCGGCTGACGGTACATGGTCCGCCAGCGACAGGGAGGATAAGGATGCCTGGCCCGCAGGCCAGGCCGAGGGGCCTTACTTCAGCGCATCGACGATGGCTTGGCCTCGATCGCCTGCGCGCTCCAGCCAGTCGGCGCGCAGCTCTGCGCCGACGGATCGGAAGGCAGCGAGCATGTCGTCATTGAGCGTACCCAGCGTCATGCCTTTGGCTTCGAACTGCTCCAGATACCAGCCCGAAAGCTCTTCGGCCTTCGCCCAGCAGGCGATCTCCGCATTGGCCGCGGCGGCCTCGATCACGCCCTGGGTTTGGGTGTCCAGACTGTCCCACATGCGCGTGTTTACGAAAACCATATTGCGCGGCAGCCAGGCCTGCACGTCATAGAAATAGTCGACATGCTCCCAAAGCGCGCGATCATAGCCTGTGGAGCCCGAGGAAATCATCGATTCCGCAACACCCGTTGCGAACGCTTGGCTGAGCTCGGCGGCTTCGATTGTTGTCGGCACCATGCCGAGGCCTTCGGCCATACGCGAGGTGGTGGCGTTATAGGCCCGGAATTTCAGTCCTTCGATCGCGTCGAGATCGGACGCCTCTGTCACCGAGTAGAAGCCCTGGGGCGGCCAGGGACAAGAATAAAGGAAGTGCAGACCCGCCTCGCCGAGCGTCTCTTCAAGGGCCGGGCGCGAGGCCTTATAGAGCGCCATCGCACCGTCAAATCCGGTGGCCAGGAACGGCACGCTGTCGACTTCGTATATCGGGTCTTCGTTGGAAAGTGCCGAGATCAGGCGCTCGCCCATTGGGGCCAGGCCGCGGCGCACGGCGCCAAAGATCTCGCTGCCCGAGAACAGCGAACCGCCCGGATGTGTGACAATCTCCAAGTCAGAGTTTTCAGTCACTTCCGCGGCGAAGGCGGCTGCAATCTCGGAATGGTAGTTGGTCGCGGAATAGGCCAAGGCCATATCCCATGTTTCCGCCTGCGCCGCGGCGCCCACTAGCGCCACCGCAGATGCGGTTGCAAGAGTAAGATGCTTCATCTTGGCTTCCCTGTGGTCGGTTGTCTTTTTTGAATTTCGATCCCGAACGGTAGCCACTTCACCGCGTCTAAGAAACCTTCATTAGCGCTTTGCCCCGCCGAAACCGAAACGGCCAGCAATCCGCCGGGAGCATCCGCGATAATGCCGATCCAAGCTGGGCGATCTGCGCTCGCTCCCGCGATTGATCTGGAGCAGTGTTTCAAGGACGAACGGCCAAACGAATCGGGTCTCGGCCGTCGCCGCGATCGCCTCGGTCTCGATCAACCACAGTGAAGGGGCACGCGTCCCATGTCGCACTTAAGCGAGGCCAGGCGGAGGGAACTTTTGCTGGGCATCCTATCCTTGGACACGCAATTCCCAAGGCCCCTTGGCGATGTCGGTAACCCGGACAGCTACGCTTTGCCCGCGCGTGTCGAGGTGGTGGCGGGGGCCGATGCGCCGTTGATCGTCTCGGACGGCATGCCGGATGACAAATTGCTGTCCCGTTTTGTAGGGGCTGCGCAGAAGCTAGAGAGGGAAGGGGCCTCGGCCATCGTGTCGACCTGCGGATTTCTGGTGACGTTACAAAGCGACATCGCCGCCTCTGTCCGCGTGCCTGTGTTGCTGTCGGCATTGTCCCTTGCGCCTTTAGTACGCGCGATCTGTCCTGGCCGGATCGGCGTTCTGACAGCGTCGTCAAGGGCGCTGGGCCAGACCGCGCTGCTTGCTGCCGGCTTGGACCCGGAGGAAACCGCGGTTGCAGGGCTCGAGAACGTGCCAGCCTTCGCGGACACAATCCTTGTAACAAAGCGTCAGCAACCCCGTGCCTTCGATCAAGAGGCCGTCTCTCGCGCGGTCACGGCACGAGCGGTTGCGCTCACAAAGGCGCAGCCGGACCTGACCGCACTTATCTTGGAATGCGGAAATCTGCCACCTTATGCCGAGGCCATTCGGGCGGCAACTGGTCTGCCGGTGTTTCATCTGGTCGATGCAGCCACAAGTCTTGTCGCCGCGATGCGCGTGTCGACTTAGCGCATCGCTTCGGCAAAGCGTTTGCCGTTCTTCGTGCTCAGAAATGCCGGCAGGGGAATGTCCTCCTGCTTTAGAAACCCGCGCTGCGGCAACGCGCCTTGCGCAACCATCTCTATCACGGCCGCGACGGAAGAGGCGGTGGTCCATGCGATCGCCGTCCGCACCCGTCCTGCAACTTCCATGGGCTTCAGGCCGCACACAAACTCCCGCCGCACAAGCTTTCCGTCCAGCAGGCCTTCAGCGGCAACATGGATATAGACGATGTCGTCTTCGACAGGGGGCTTGGCATGGACCAAAATTTCGCCTGCTTCCTTTCGACGGTCCCGCATCAGCAGCTCATGAAAAAAGAAATTCATAAGCGTCACATGCCCGGGATAGCGCATGGTCTTGTAGTCAATGTCTGAGACGCGCCCGCGATAGGTTTCGCACATGGTGCCCAGCCCGCCGGAGGTGGTGAATGCTTCAAGCGCGGTGCCGTCGATCACGATCCGCTCAACCCATTCCATCGGCGACACCATCTTGATCTCACCGTTCTCCAAAACCTCACAGTCGTTGAGGTATTCGTTCACGACGCCTTCTGGCGACCAGTTGAAAGAATAGCCCATCAAACCCGATGGGTTTTGCGGCAATGCGCCGACGCGCATCCGGCAAGAGCGGCAGCACTCGAGCTTTAAAATCAGATCCGCACCGACGATCCCGACAAAGCCTGGCGCGAGCCCGCATTGCGGCGCCATCGCAGCTGTGGCGGTCTCTGCCATGGTGCGAATGGCCCGGGTGGTGGCGACGTCTTCGGTCAGATCGAAATAGTGTAGACCGCCCCGATGCGCAGCCTTCGCAACCTGGGTGTTGAGCGCGTAGGGCAAACAGGACAGCACCGCATCCTGCCCTTTCAGAGCAACCACAAGCGCTGTGTGATCTCTAAGATCAACCATCTGGCAGGAAAACGGCGCATCGCGCGGCGGTCGTGTGTCAACTCCTAAAACGTCGAAACCGCACCCCATTAGCAGTTCCGCGGAGAGCCGCCCTATCTTGCCCAAGCCCAGCACTGCAATCGATTGCAAATTCGCCATCTCTCCGTCTCAGCGTCACCCGTTAGCCGACCGCCGTTCGATGCCTTCTAGCCGTCAGCTGGCCATTGTGAGGTGCGACTGCATGCTGATGGGCCTTGGCGTCGATCGATCGAATTTGGACGCCAGAACAACCGTGGCTGTGGCCTGGCAAACCCCGTCCAACGCAATCACGTCATCGATCAGCGCGTCGATGTCCTCTGCGCAAGGGGCTTTTACGGTGCACAGTAAGGCATGCGGACCGCTGACCGTCATGCATTCCTGTATTTCGGGGTAGCGCTGCAACGTCTGCAGGATCGCCCGATTCTTGGTTCGGTCGATCTGCAAATGCAAAAAAGCGCGGGTCTGCATGGTGCCGCTGTCGGGTGCAATGATTGCGCGATACCCCGCGATAACACCGGATTGTTCCAGCCTAACGATCCGTTCGTTCACGGTCGACCGTGCCACATCCAAGCGCCGTGCAATTTCAGAGGTGGACATGCGCGCGTTGGTGCTGAGCAGGGCGAGCAATTCACGGTCAATCGCATCCCGAGCGCGTGGCATGGTGGCCTCCACCTCTTTGACTGATGCCTTAGTCGAACACCAAGCCGATCCATGCAAAAACTCTTGTTTTAGCGCAATTAGATGATGGAAACTCATGCTGTGCGCCGCTTCATCCCCTCACTTTCGGCACTGGTCGCATTCGAAGCGGCGGCGACCTACGGCAGTTTTACCCGCGCGGGAGAGGATTTGGGCCTTAGCCAGAGTGGCGTCAGTCGGCAGGTCGCCGTACTCGAACGGCATCTTGGCGTTAAGCTTTTCGAACGCGTCGGACCGCGGCTGATCCTGACCGATGCCGGGCGCAGCTACGCACAGGAGATCACACCGATCCTGAACGCCCTGGAAACCGCGTCGATCAATTTCGTGCGGGGCGGTGGTCTCCAAGACACGCTGCGCATCGGAGTGCAGGATAGCTTGGGCAGCCAATGGCTGGTGCGGCGCCTGCCCGATCTGGCCCGTCGCGCGCCCAAGATCGACTACACGGTCCTCCCGGTCAGTGACGCGACCGCGCTGGGCGCAATCGACTTGGACATCGCAATTTTGCGCGGTCGCGGCGCTTGGGCGGACGCGCATGCGCATCGGCTGTTTGCCGAAACCGTCGCTGTGGTTGCCGCGCCCCGCTTGGTGACCGCTGGGCAGGACGTGCCCCCGCAACATTATCATCGCTATCCGTTGATCCAGAACGCGCACCGGCCCGACAGTTGGTTGCGCTGGTTGGAAGCGAAGGGATTGGACCGTCAAGACCGCATCGCTGGGCCACGCTTTGCCCAGACGTCGATGGTGATCGAGGCGGCGATCTCAGGGCTCGGACTTGCCATTGTTCCGGTGGTAATGATCGAAGATGAACTGGCAAATGGACGATTGCGGATCGTAATGGGTCCTCCCGTGCCCAGTGGCCTGAGCTATTTTGTGGTTTATCCGTTAGCGCGGGGCCTTTCGAAGCCGGTGCTCGATTTGCGCGATTGGCTTCTTGCCGAGACGCGCCCGATGCGACGAAGCGATCCTAACGCCGCCGAATAAAGCGCTCGGGTCTGAAGGGCTCTGCCGGGATCGAGGGAATGCGGCGCTCCATCAAGTCCGCCAGAAGATGCGCGCTGCCGGGCCCGGTCGAAAAGCCGATATGCTGGTGCCCAAAACATGCCCAGACATTCGCCATGCCGGGAAGTGCGCCGATCACAGGCCGGCTGTCGGGAAAAGTGGGGCGGCTGCCAAGCCAACAGTCCTCCTCAACCGCATTGCCCAAATCTATAACCTGGCGCGCCGCGGCTTCCGCCTGGGCAAGCTGGCGCTCGTTTCGCGGCGCGTCCCGCGCGCAAATCTCCACCCCAGTGCTCAACCTCAGCCCCTGTTTCATGGGCGACAACACGAACCCGCCCGCGATGTCATGAACCGGGCGGCGAAGTCCGCTGTTTTGCGCGCCATCGCCGGTCCCGCCGAAATGGCGGTGGTATCCACGCTCATAGGCCATCGGAACATGAAATCCCTGCGCCTCGAGGAAATCCCGCGCCCACGGCCCGAGGCTAACGACGGCGAGGTCTGCATCGTGCGGCGTTCCGTGCGACCCATGCAACGTCACACCGCCTTGCGTCGTTTCGATCCATGCAATTTCTGCGCGCTCGATGAGGCCCCCGCGCTCAACGAACCGATTAGCATAGGCGGTGACGACCGCCCCGGGGTCGTCGACAGACTGGCTGTCCCGGACCCACATGGCGCGGTCGAAAACGGGTTTCAGGGCGGGCTCCAGATCGATCAGCCCGGCCTGCGAGAGGATTTCGATATCGACGCCGAATCGCGCCATCTCGGCCCGGATTGGGGCCGAACGCTCGAAGGCCGCCGCGTTGCGATAGAGCAAAAGCCAGCCGTTTTCGGAGACGCGATGCGCCGTCCCACAGTCCGACATGAGCCGTCGGTGTGAGTTGGCCGACAGGCGGATCAGACTGTCGAGCGCCTCGGTTGTCTGTGTAAAGGCGCTTGCCCGTGCATTGGCAAGAAAGCCCAGCACCCAGCGCGGATTGCGCAGCACGAATGCGGGATCGTAGCGCAAGGCTGCCCGCCGATTTCCTATCAGGCCAGGCAGACTGCGCCACAAGGTCGGGTTGTTGAGGGGGATCAAGGACGACCGCGCAATAACGCCCGCATTGCCCCAAGAGGTTTCGCGGCCCGGGCTGCGCCGGTCGAAGACGGTCACTTCTGCGCCGCGCGCCTGCAGCTCTAGCGCTGCCGAGACGCCGACCATCCCTGCCCCAAGCACAACCACGCGCCGCCCGACCAGAGTGGATCGTGGTGGGTTCGTCCTTTCGGCGTTGTGCGTCAGATCGGTGGCAAAAACGTCCAAAACCCCTCACAGATAGGCGACATCGGCGGCTTCAAGTGCCAGGGGATCGCGCCCGCGCTTCATCATCCATGAGTAAACGGATGGCACCCGATCGGCTATCGACTCGACGCGTATGTCAATGAAAGAGGGGCCTTTGCGCCAAGCGAATGCCTCTGCCAAACCGGCATCCAGGCTTGCCGCAACGGTGGCAGTCCAGGCTTTGAGGTCGAAGGCTTCCGCAACGGCCTGGCCCTTGGGCGGTGTGAAACCGACGCCAAAACACCGTTTATGCCCTGAGAGGCGGTGCAGCCCTTTGATCCAGCCGAACGCGCCGTTGTCGAACAGGATCAAGATTGGCGAGACTTGCCGGCGAACCAACGCCTTAAGCGCGCCCACGCTCACCGCGAAGGAGCCGTCGCCGAAGAGACCAATCGGCCTACGCGTTGGATCTGCGCGCCAGGCCCCCATATTGGCGAGCAGCGCCGAGCCAATCCCACCAAATGCCCGCGGGATCGCGAAGCGCGTGCCGCGATCGTTGATCTTGAGAAACCGCGTCATATGCGGCGCCTGCGTGCCTGCCTCTGCATAAATCTGGGCGGGTTGGCCCGACGCATCGAGCGCTTCGTTAAAGCAGAGCACCGCGCGTTCGGGGCGCAGGGACGTGCTGTCATTGGTCAAAAGCGCTTGCGCGTTCTCCCAAAACACGGCGCGCAACCCGTTCAGGTGGTCGACCCAAGGCGCAAGCCGCTCGGTGTCAGACGCCTCGAGCATGGCGACCAGCAGTTCCTTTAGCACGAAGGCCGCATCCCCTTTCAGCAAGAAGGCATTCGCGCATTTGATCCCTATCGCCTCCGGATTGATGTCGATCTGGGCCATCCGCTTGTTCAAGGCGAGCCTGGGAAAGGTCCACGCGATAGTGACAACGGAGCCCATGCGAGATCCGACGAAGAGCACAAACTCGCTCGCTTCCATCGCCCGTTTGGCATGGGCATGATACCCATTATCGCTAATGACCCCAATGGATCGGCGATGGTCGTTTGGCGTCGTGCCCTGTCCGGTCATCGTCGTGCAGACCGGCAGGTTCAACCGCTCGACCAGACCAGCGGCAGGGCGGGTCGGATAGGCTGGAAAGGTTTTACAGTCTTCTTCGATATTCAAGGAGACCCTGGCGGGATCGATCTCTGCCTGCAGTATGTCTTCGGGGATCTGTAAATGTACCGCGCCAAGCGTGCCGCAGCACGCTGTTCGAACGGCCCGGCGAGTGATCTCGGGCAGCTTCTCGGGAGTTTTGACCTGGACGCTCATCTTGGTCACGGGCTTAAAGAAGCCGCGCAAAGTCGCGTTGCGTCAAAACACCGCGCCTCGCGCCGGGCAGCGGGATATCGATGGTCAAAAGGAGCACGGGCTCGCCTGCAGCGTTTCTCTCGGCAATGGATGGCAGCGAATGCATCGCACCCGCCTCGGGGGGGCATTCGACAATCCCGGGCTTATCGGCGAACCGCCCGCAAGCACCGGCCATAAATCCAGCAGAGCGTTCGTCGCGCGTTCTCACAAGGGTAATCGCGTCCTCATGAAGCTGAAGCGTCTCGTAAAACCGCACATTCGGGTCACCCGGAACGCCAAAAATCGTCTCGACACCATATGCGATAGAGATGCGCGTCCGAACTTCGGCTCCGTTCATCAATGCGCCCCCTTTGGCTGTGCAGCCTGTCGACGGTACGGGACGGTTTTGTCAGTCTCTACGTCAAGAATGTCGGATGCGGGGGGCGTGTCCGACACTTTGCGCGATTGCGATAAAAAGCTGACGGCCTTGGCGCCGTGCAAACGGTGCGGATCGCGCTATCGTCTATCTCGCATCTGGGCCGTCGGTCTATACGACCGCGACCATCCCGCAGCTGCCCGAATATCTCGGAGCCAGCCGCGCTGAGATCGGGCGATAATCAACCTTACGGGGTTTCGCCATGATGCCCCGCAACAATCCCACCGACCAACAAACCCTGAACCGCCTGCAACGTGAACAAATCACAGGGCGTGACCCACGTGTGAGGAACGATGCGTATGTAGAGCGACATTCGAATGACGATTTGGTAATCCCCCCATTTTTGGCGGGGTCCAAAAGTAGAATCTATGCTGCTTTCAGTTTCTGGATCGGTGTCATCCCTCCGATGCCCATGCTCGGGCGTTCGTTGTTGTATGTCCAGAGCCAGCGAGTTGCATGATCCTGGACCTCTTCGATGGTTCCAAAGTGATACCGACCCAGCCATTCCGTCCTGACAGTGCGGTTGTAGCGCTCGACATAGGCGTTCTGCTGCGGCTTACCGGGCTGAATGTACATCAACGCGATCCCGGCTTTCTCAGCCCACGTCTGAGGAGTGTCGGGAACTCTATGTATCGGCCGCCGGCCCGTTTCCATTTGATCGCCGTCAGCCGCCCATCGGGGAGAAGCGATCTTCGAACAGTATGGCGAACTGGTTCACTGCTGTCAGCCACCCTCTGACCGAGCGCGAGGTTTTCTCGTGGCCGCGGATGGCCAGGTCGATCGGCTTCTCAGCGGCATCCTCGGATGGGAA
>JBCDAZ010000070.1:0-11122 GCA_039184655.1 Pseudomonadota bacterium
CTGCCCAGATCACCGCAACGGGCGATCCGCTGCGCGAGACGGAAAGGCTCCGCGCATCGCCCGTTGCTACCCCGGCGCGAAAGCGCCAAACCAACCGTCAGGCTCCAGTTGCCCGTGGATGATCAGTGGGGGTCACAGCAAAAGTTCGAAGCTTGCGATCTTCTTGACATCAAAGGTAAGCGCCTGATCCACGTAAAGAAAAGCTCACGCCAGTCCAGTGTGCTGAGCCACTTTTTCAAACAGGGAAGCAACTCGGCGCGGATATTGAAGACTATTCCGGAGGCGAGAGCGGCGTTGATCGACAAGGTCCGAGACTTAACCAACGATGCGACGGCAGATGCTATGCAAGCTGGCATGAACGACACCATGAACGGTTGGAAGGTAGAACTCCACATTGTGGACGCGCCGCGTAACGACGGCGTATTCATGATCCCATTTTTCAGCCGGATCACGCTGCAAGATGAATGCCGTAACTTGCGGGGTATGGCTTACGACGTGTCCCTTCGCTTTATCCCAACGCCAGCGGCTTAGGTTCAGTCGATATCAAGAGGCGGCAGGTTTTCGACGATATCCAGCGTATGGAGGCTAACGGAGATGACGCGTTGGAAGAGTTTGAGCGGATAGGCTGGGTCTCCGACGGTCTCGACCGCGTAGCGGTTGGCATCGTTGACGATGCCGCTGGCTTTGTCGGTCTTTACGCATTGCCGTTCCATCACCCATTCCAGTGCAGGCTTTCCATTCACAATGTAGTCGTAAGCGCGTAATGGGATTTCGGTCATGGTGATCTGCGGATTGTAGTGAACGATTGTCTTGTCTTTTTCTTTGCCCTTACCGCCGAATTTCATCTTTTCAACACGGTAAAAAGTTTCCGGTTCTGGAATGTCGGCAAGGCGCAGGTCACCTTCCTTAATCACCACTGGATAGGGATCGACTTCTTCGTAACCAACATGCAGGTCTCCAAGCTGCCGCCCTGCCTCGCTAAATGCTAAAAAATCTTCAAACCTTCGGACGCTCGGTATCCTTGGAAGCTCCTTCGTCATGTTGTTCTTAAAGCGCGTCCGGTACTCGGGGGAGTGGAGCAATCCGTAAATGTAATAGAAAAGCTGTTCTTTCCCAATGCTTTGCCCGCTGTACGCATCTTGAAAATGCTTAATTGCAGCGTCAGTGATTCCGTCGACAACCTCAATGCTTTCACCGCTTTCCCCAAAAAGCGGGCCCGCTTGATTGTTGTTCTCGTATACCCTCAACGGGAAGCATTGATTGTTGTCAATGTCCGCAAAATTCAAGCTTGGAACCATATCAGCCATGAGCGCGGAAAACTCGCCTCGAAAGCCTGTGCCAGACAATGCGATTACCCTGTTCCGAGCGTCTGGATTCGGAAAGAGACGTGGCATTTGATAGACGCAGTTGTTGTAGTAGCTGTCGAAGTACATCCACTCTTTGAAAAAGGGCCTATATATTCCGGGCACTACCGACGCCTGATTGTAAGGAACCTGCTTGCCTCTTGAAACGTCGTTTCTTTGCACCCGATCCCAACTGATTTTCTTGGGGTCTTTGACGATAAAATCGTCTGGTTTCTGGCTTTTGTCGGAACTCTGATACCTATCAACTTCCGAATTGTAGAAGCTGATCATACGACCCATGTTGCGTTCAATCTCCGCTTTTGATGAGTTGTAGCACCAAGCATCCCTGTTGGTTTTAACTCCCGCTGAGAAGTCGCGAAAAATTCCGTCGTTTGTTTTCTTACTTCCGATTGGAATGAATTTTTTGAATGACTTGTCACCAAGGTTGACCCAGTTGTGGTCTTCATCCGTTTCAATTGATTTCCACGCCTTCCGGTTGGCAATACCTTCCAGTGATCCAAATTGGCGAATTATCGATAGTTTGTCGAATTGGCTTAGGTAGTCACCAATGTCGTGTAGCATTATTTCGCATTGCATTGACGCGCTAGGCTTCTTTACGAGTATTGTGATCGCTATGGGTGCCCGACTACCTGATCCAAAAATTTTCCCGCCTTCTTTTCGAGATTGCTCTCCTGATGTTCGCTGATTTCCGCGCAGGTGAAAGACGTAGATATTCGAGAAGTCTTCTGGCAAGCACTTGCGGACACCATCCATGGCTTTGCCATCAATCCAACCTGCGTTGGATACATATGCTATGACCCCGCCTTGTTCACCGAGTCGGTCGCTGGCCCAGCGAAACGCGCGAATGTAACTGTCATAAACGGCATTCTTCAAAACAGCCGTTGAATATGCGGCGTAGGTGTCTGCAATACGGTTGTCGAGGTTGGGATAACCAATGTTTGCGGCATTGTCGTTCGCACTATTTTGACCGGCGGAGTATGGCGGATTGCCAATTATTACTCTGATATCCAAAGACTTTTGCTTTGTTCGGCGTTCAGAATTGTCTGGCAGCAGGTCTGCTACCATATCGTTCTCTTGTTCGTAGAGTTGGAACGTATCGGTTAAGATGATGCCCTCAAAAGGCGAGTAACTTTCAACGGCACCTGCGAGGTCGTGATAGACGGCTTCGATGTTGATCGCTGCGATGTAGTAAGCCAACAAAACGATTTCGTTGGCATGGATTTCATTGCGGTACTTATGCTCAAGCTCTTCTGGCTTGATCAACCCTGACTGCAAGAGGCGCGTGATGAATGTCCCAGTACCGGTGAATGGGTCGAGAATATGAACGCCTTTGCTGCCGAGTGTCTGCCCGAACTCCGCTTGCAAAACGTCGTTCACGGAATGGATGATGAAATCGACGACTTCGACCGGCGTGTAAACGATGCCCAGCTTCTGCGTCATCGCCGGGAAAGCTGAGCGGAAGAACTTGTCATAGAG
Organism: Pseudomonadota bacterium; assembly: GCA_039184655.1. Taxonomy (GTDB): domain Bacteria; phylum Pseudomonadota; class Alphaproteobacteria; order Rhodobacterales; family Rhodobacteraceae; genus J013. The sequence continues at coordinate 2,841 of JBCDAZ010000070.1, forward strand.
TTCGTAGACAAGGGTTTGCCGCCCTGTGGCTGTTTTGATGCCCTCAGCGCGCCGTTGGACACTTGCATAGAACTTCTCAAGCGTCTCGGCTTCCTTGCCTAGGTTGTGCTCATCAAGCTGCCCTAGGACCGTCTCCATGGCCTTGGAAACCGGATTCTCGCGTGTGAACTCATTGTCCTTGAAGAGCGTGTCGAAGACCGGCTTGGTAATGAGATGCTGGGCGAGCATTTCAATCGCATCGCCTTCGGATATTTCTGGGTTCAGATCGTCGCGGATTTCTTCAAGAAACGCGAGGAAGGCCGTGCGTTCGGTGCTGCCCTCCTTTGCTGTGATGGTGGTGATCCGGGTGATGTGGGCTTGGGCAATCTTTGCGATGTCCTTTGCCCACGTATCCCAGTATTCGCGGGTCCCGCATTTCTCCACGATCTTTGCACGGATGGCTTGGGTAAGCTCATCAAAGATGAAACCCATCTGACCGGCATCTTTGGCATCATCAATCAGGATGACATCGTCGCTACTGTCCCCAGACCCAGAGCCAATGTCAGCGCGTTTCTCGGCTTTGGATTTGGTCAAGTCGAAGTCTTCGACAACCGCAGTCGTGGCCTCAAGTTCTGGGGTCGGGACCCCGATAATTTCGATCTTGCTGGAAATGTCTTCGCCTAGATCAGCTTGGTTGATCATTGCGTCGAAGCGGTCATCATGCGCGCGTAGCGCGTTGAGGATTTGCCAAACAACCCTGTAGCGTTCGTTATCGTTCAGGGCGTCCTCTGGCTTCACCCCGGCGGGCACGGCGACCGGTAGAATGACGTAGCCCATGTCTTTGCCCGGAGCCTTACGCATAACCCGACCGACGGACTGGATCACGTCGATCTGGCTATTTCGCGGGTGGAGAAACATGATCGCGTCAAGTGCCGGAACGTCGACACCCTCTGACAAGCAGCGCGCGTTGGTCAGTATGCGGCAAATGTCTGCGTCGGTTTCGTCTTTGAGCCAGTCTAGGCAATCTTCACGCTCCTTGGCGTTAAAGGTGCCGTCTACATGTCTCGTTTCTACGGACAGAGCAGGCAGAGCCTCGTCGTCTTCGTCTTCGGATGCGACGAACTCCTTTACGACTTCTGAAAATTCTCCGGTGACCATCTTCGATGTCGCGATGTCCTTGCAAAATGCAAGCGCGCGCTTCATCGGCTTGGGCGTTTCTGTTTCTTCACCGATCAAGTTCTGTTTGGTCAGAGCCTTGTAGCACCCCACGATCTTGGTTGCGTCGTCGAGGTTCATTTCGTTGTCGACGGCCAAGCGGTTCTGAACGCCGCCACTTACAACGCCTTCATCTACGGCAAGTACGATGACCTTGTAGTCTGAAAGGAGGTTATTCTCGACCGCCCATGCAAAACCCCGATGGAACAAGATTTTGCCGAACTTCTCTTCATCATCCATCGAAGCGAGTTCAACAGCGTGAACCTGCGCTTTGGTCTTGGCGTTCTCGCCGAAGACCTTCGGCGTAGCAGTCATGTACAGGCGCTTTCTACCTGCCACATGCTCGTTTGAGTGGATGCGAACAAAATTGCTTTCGTCCTCGCCGGACAGTGTAGCGCCCGTGGTACGGTGCGCTTCGTCGCAGATAATCAGGTCAAATTCTGGAAGCCCATGAACTTGCTGTGCCTCCGAAATCGTCTGGATCGACTGATAGGTCGAGAAGACGACTGTCATTTTGTCTTTGTCAGCCTCACCTACCTGCTCCGCAATTTTAGCGGGGTCTGTCGTAGCTGGAAAAGCAAGGTCGTGGACTGTAAATTGAATGGCGTCGCCGCTCTTTTGACGCTTCCCAACCTTCACATCGGAGCAGACAGAAAAAGCTAAGAACTCATCAGCGCAATCGTTTTTCCATTCTCTGACCGATTGAGACATCAGAGCAAGCGATGGCACCATGAAGAGGACGGTCTTGCCCTTGCCTGCAAGGTCCTCCGCTATTTTCAGGCCAGTGAAGGTCTTGCCGGTTCCACAAGCCATAATAAGCTTGCCTCGATCATGCTCTGTAAGCCCAGCGCGGACTGCCTCAAGCGCTTTGACCTGATGGTCACGCAAGGTCTTCGGCTCAGCAAAAGCCACGCGCTCTTCGCGAAGATAAGTTGGCCAATCAATCCGGCTTTTTTCGAGGTCAGCGAGTGCGATCCGGTGGTATTCACGATCCACGTTGTCGAAGACGGCTTGAGCGTTTGGGCTCAAGTCGCGAAGGGTCGTGTCAACCAAAACAAGGCTGATGAAGTCTTTCGTCGAAGCCGCAGACACAAATGAGTCAATGTCGACTTTTTGGATGCTATGGTCCGGAGCGTAGAACTTGCATTGAACAGCGCAGAAGCCAGAACCATCTGCATGGCTTGCGACGAGATCGATCCCGATATCTTTTGCGGGTAGGCCTTTTTCAGTTGCCCAGTCTCTGTAATGCCAAACCTTGTCATAGAATTGGCTTTGATGGTCATCGTTCTCCAAAAAGACCTTCACGAGGCGTTCAAAATACTCGCCTTTCTCAAATTCACTTTGCGACCGAAGCCGCATTTGCTCCAATACATTCGATAAGTCAGCAACCACAGATTTCGACCGCTCCCCGTTTTCTTCAATTGTTACGCGATGATCCGTGGTTGCGCCACCTTCTCAGAGGATGCAGCGACTGTCCTCGACCGTATTGCTTCGCTTGGTCACTTGGCAAAAGACCCGGCTAGGCTGTGGCGGCATTGCCTCTGATTCGCCCCCTCAGATGCCCCCTCTGAGCGGAGATTATTCAATGATTTCAGTAGTAATGGTGCCCAGGGGCGGAATCGAACCACCGACACGCGGATTTTCAGTCCGCTGCTCTACCAACTGAGCTACCTGGGCCCGGGCGGACATACCGCTCTGCGGCGATGGGGATAGCGGCTCACCAAAACCCTGTCCAGCCCGAATTGGGCCTCTACCAGCGCGGCCGCATCGGATCCGCCTTCAATGCCGCTTGCGATCCGATACAGCGAGACGCCGCACGCCCGCGCCCGAACCCGTACCAACGCCATGCTTGCCGCGCCCGTCCTTTCTGCGCCCGTCCTTTCTGCGCCCGTCCTCGCCGCGCCCGTCCTCGGCAACCCTGTCCACGGCAACCCTGTCCTCGGCAACTCCATGCTCGCCGCGCTCATCCTCGACAACCGGAATGGCATAGCCACCGGTCATCCAGCGCCCGAGATCTACCTGTTGGCAGCGCTTGGAGCAAAACGGCCGGACCGTCGTTTCGGTTCGCGCGCCGCAAATCGGGCAGGTCATGGTTTTTTGCCGGTCATGGAAGCCCCGATTTCAGCTCTGTTTGCGGCCCCGACTGAGGCCCCGACTGCGGCCCCGACTGCGGCCCCGATTGCCGCCCTGTTTGAAACCCCGTCGGAAGCCCCATTGGCAGCAGATCCAAAAGCGGTTGCCGCACGCGTTTGCGGTTCAACTCGATATGGCCCAGCGGCGACCAGCCGGCAAGGCTTGTCTCGACAGGACAGCTTCGCAAGGCCGCCCGCAGCGCCGTTTCGATCGCGCTACGGTCTTTTTTGGCCGAACGGGCCGGGTCTATGACGATTTTGCCGCCCAAGCCACGCAAGCGAAGCGCGCGCGGAAGGGCGCGGAGGGCCGCGATCGTGGCAGAGAGCCCTGCAGCCGGCGAAAAGTCGCCCCCTGTATTGATGTCGACCGCAACGAAGGCTCGCGTCGGCTCAATGAAAAGGAATGCTCCGCCCGCAAGATCGAGCCGCGGCCGTGACAGCCCGTCGATGGCCGCATGCAGATCGATCGGCGCGCGGGCGTCGGCCTCTGCCTGGTCGGCGCAGACAAGCCGTTGCGCTGCGCCCCAATCGCAGGCAGCACGCATCGGGGCATCAGGAGCCGCCTCCAAAAGCCCCGGCTCGTTCGGTCCGTTCCGAAGCGCAGCAACCCGAAGCGCGAGCGCGGCCAAGGCCGAGCGAAGCGCATCCTCGGTCGCCGCGGCCGCCTCGCTTCGCAGGATCAGACCTGTCTGCGAGGCCGCCGGCCATGCGGCCTCGGCAAGGGCGGTGAGGCGCCGGATCTGATGCGGATCGCGCAGGCTGCGGGCGATGCCGATGCCTGCTGCGCCGGGCGTTGCGACGGCATAGCGGCTGCGCAGCGCGATCCGCGTCGAGACGGGAACCGCCTTTCCGGGCTCGGCATGGGCTGCAATCTGCACGTCAAGGAGCCCGCGTGGCGAGAGGCTGTCGGCCTGGCGCAAATAGCCCCGTTCACCGCCCATATCGAGAAACGCGCCACCCAGCCCCTTTGCCGGGCGCGCGACCCGTGCGCGATAGATTGCGCCGGGCGCCAACGCAAGGCCGTTTCCCGACGGGTCGATGAAAAGATCCTCGAGCGCCCCATCGACCAGCAAGGCGGCCATCTTGCGACAGTCCGGCAAGGGCCAAAACAGGGCTAGCCGGCCTTTCATGCGCGGTGCAGCGGGTAGCCGGCGGCCGAAAGCAGTTGCGCTGTCTCGGCAAGCGGCAGACCCATGACCGCGGCATGGCTGCCGCCGATCCAGGGAATGAAGGCCGCAGCGCGGCCCTGGATGCCATAGCCTCCGGCCTTGCCCTCCCATTCGCCCGAGGCGAGATACCAGGCGATCTCCTTTTCCGAAAGCCGTTTCATGCGTACGGCCGTTTCCACGGTTCGGGTCCAGAGCCGAGCTCCCCGAAGGGCGAGGGCTGTAACCACCCGGTGCCGTCGCCCCGACAGGGCCCGCAGAAACGCCGCGGCCTCGGCCGCATCGACCGGTTTGCCCAGAATGCGCCGGCCCAGCGCCACCGTGGTGTCGGCGCTCAGGATCAGCTCGTCAGGCCTATGGGGCAAGGCGCGCGCCTTTTCGCGAGCCAGCCGCTCGGTATAGGCGCGGGGCAGCTCGCCCTTGCGCGGCGTCTCGTCGATATCGGCCATGCGCACGGCATCGGGCGCCACGCCGATCTGTGCGAGCAGGGCCAGTCGCCGCGGCGAGGCCGAGCCGAGCACGAGCCGCACGGTTGCTGCGCTATTTGAAGCGATAGGTGATGCGTCCCTTGCTCAGATCATAGGGGGTCATCTCGACCTGCACCTTGTCGCCCGCCAGCACGCGGATCCGGTTCTTGCGCATCTTGCCGGCAGTATGGGCGATAATCTCATGGCCATTGTCGAGCTGCACCCGGAACGTCGCGTTGGGCAAGAGTTCCATCACAACGCCGGGAAATTCCAGCATCTCTTCCTTGGCCATGGTTTCTCCCTGTTGCCACCACCTGAAAGGGGTCTCAGCCTGCGGGCGCGAAAATGTGCTTGCGGGCGCCGAATTGCAAGACCGAAAGCGGCATGCCCTCCGCCGCGAAAGCGCCGCGCATCTAGCGCCGATCGAAGCGCGTTCGCACATAGCTGCCGGGCGCATCCTCGATCGGCGCAAGCGTCCGACCGGGCATGCGTGCCTCAACCCTACTGCGCGACTGGGCGGTAAGCCAGGCATCCCAATCGGGCCACCAGGAACCGGCCGTTTCCGTAGCCCCACCAAGCCATGCGGTCAGTGTTTCGCAAGACATGTCGGGATTGGTCCAGTACTGGTATTTTTGGGCATCGGGCGGGTTGACCACGCCGGCGATGTGGCCCGAGCCGGCCAGAACGAAGCGCATCTTCGCCGAGCTCATGCGCTTTGCACCCGCAAACACCGCCGCTGCCGGCGCGATGTGATCCTCCTTCGTTGCGACATGGTAGATCGGCAGGGCGATATCGCCGATATCGACGGTTTTGCCGGCCACTTTGACATCGCCGGCAACAAGCGCGTTTCGGTTGTAATACGTATCGAGATAATAGTGGTGCACCTTGGCCGGCATCGCCGTGCTGTCGGAATTCCAGTAAAGCAGATCGAAGGGAAAGGGCTCTTTGCCCAGCAGATAGTTGTTGATCACATACCCCCAAATCAGATCGGAGGAACGCAGCATGTTAAAGGCCTGGGCCATCGCCTCGGCGGGCAGATAGCCCTTATCCATCTGGCTGTTGACGACTTCGAGCGTCCGGTCGTCGACAAAGACCTGCAGATCGCCCGCATCCTCGAAGTCCAGCAGCGCCGTGAAGAAGGTCGCCGACTTCACGCGCCGGTCCTTTACCTTGGCAAAGTAGCTCAACATGGTGCCGCACAGCGTGCCGCCGATGCAGTAAGAGGCGAGGTTGAGGCTCTTTTCGCCGGTCTCTTCAAGGACTTTGTCGATCGCCGTGGACGCTCCGTTGAAAAGATAGCTCGCCCAGGTTTCATCCTTTTGCGCCTGGTCCGGATTGACCCAGGAGACCATGAAGACGGTGTGGCCTTGCGCCACCAACCAGCGCGCCAGCGACTTTTCTTCATTGAGATCGAGGATGTAGAATTTGTTGATCCAGGGGGGCACGATCAGCAGCGGGGTGCGATGCACCGTCTCGGTCGTCGGCGCGTATTGGATCAGCTGCATGATCGCGTTTTGGTAGACCACCTTGCCTGGGGTCAGCGCCATGTTCCGACCGACCGCGAACTTCTCCATATCCGTTTGACGGATCAGAAGCTTGCCCTTGCCCCGCTCCAGATCCTCCAGCATCATCTGCAAACCGCGCACGAGGTTTTCGCCCTTTTCGTCGGCCGTGGCACGCAGGACTTCTGGATTGAGCGAGAAAAAATTCGACGGGCTCAGCGCCTCCACGAACTGGCGCGTATAAAACTCCACCTTCCTGCGGTCGCGCTCGTCGATGCCGTCATCCACCGCGCGCACCGTGTCCGTGATATAGCCCGAGGTCAGCAGGTAGGACTGCTTGAGATAGTCGAAAAGGGCGTTCTCGGACCAGTCGTTATGCCGGAACCGCTTGTCGCCGCGCGCCGGGCTGGCAAGCGGCCCCTCATCCTCGGCGCCCAGAAATCGCATCATTGTGCGGCGCCACAGCTCGGCCTGGTTCTGCCAAAGCGCCATCGTCGCCTCGGCAACCTTTTCGGGATGGGCCAGCATCGCCTGCTGCAGCTCCGAAAAGGCCGGCAGGGTGTTAAGCGGGTCGCCATGCAGGGGCTGCTCATCGGCCAGCTGCGCCTGCAAAAAGGTCGACCAGATCGCCTGGCTCTGCTCGGCCACCCGCGCCATGTTGGCCAAGAAGGCCTGGGTCGCTTCGGCCTGTTCGACCAACTCTTCCGATGGCGGCATCTCTTGGCTCATCCCGAACCCTCCCCCTCGACAAAGGCTGCAAACGCCCCCGCCTGTTTCGGTCCGGCGTTTTGCTTGGCAACCTTTTATGTCGCCCGCGCTTTTTGTCATCCCTGAAGGTGCAGGTGGCCCGGTTGGGCGGCCGCGTTGCCAGACGCGCCGGACTATGCCACAGGAGGGGCGGGGTCACCAGTGACGGGAGGCGACGGCCCGGTGAAGTTCGGCGCAGGTGCAGGATTGGCGGTAGCGTCCTTGGCCGGGCTTCTCGCGGGCTGCGCCGGGGCGACCTTTGGACCCGATCTGGGCGGATATGAGATCGACCGGTCCGAGCGGGCGCGCACGGCCGATTGGCCGCGGCTGATCGACATTCCCGACGCGCCGGCGCCCGGGACTTATACCCAGACGGCCCCGAATCCGGAAACGGGTGCGGTCCAGCAAACGGTCCTGCGCGCCGAGGCGCGGCGCCTGCGCGCGCTGGCCGAAGCGCTGGCCGAGCCGGTGTTGACGGAGGCTGAGAGGCGGCGGCTGACCCGTCGCTGAGCCTGGCTACAGGCGCGGTCGCCCGGCCGCAGCGGCGTCGACCGTTCGCCCCTTGGCCCCAATGCCCCCGGCGCGCCCCATCGCAAAAAAGCCATTCTGTGAAGTCGCCCTCAGTTATCGGCGGGCTGGACGGCTAACCTGCATGCCTCACCAACAAGGGAGACCACCATGTCCGGCGGTAAAGGCAAAGACACCGGAAATTCGGGGCGCGGTAAAGCGCATCAGAACGATGCGGCCAGCGCGCAGCCCAAAAAGGGCAGCGGTAAGCAGTCGAAATGGGCGCCCAGCGCCCAGGGCGGGGTGTCGCGCAGCATCCTGAAGGATTGGGCGAAAGCCGGCGCCAAGAAGCGTGAGGCGCTTAAGGAGAAGATGAACCTCGCCACGGCCAAGGCGCTCGGGCTGGTCTGAGCGGGCACGGCGCCTTTTAGGTCACATACCCATAAACCGGCTACCCATTGGACGTGTGGTGTGATTCACTTCTGCCAAAGAGCAGGAGGCAGGCATGGCGCGTTTCGATCTTACGGATTTTGAGTGGTCGGTGATCCAGCCTTTGCTGCCGACAAA
>JBCDAZ010000071.1:0-10918 GCA_039184655.1 Pseudomonadota bacterium
GGGGCCTATGTCCGCCAGCTGCCGGTGCCGGCGCTACGCCCCGGCGACATCCTGGTCGTGGATAACCTGTCCCGCCACAAGCGCGCCGCCGCGCGCGCGTCGATCGAGGCGGCGGGCGCCGAGCTGCGCTTCCTTTCGCCCGGCAGCCCTGATTTCCATCCCATCGAAATGGCCTTCGCAAAGCGCAAGGCGCTCCCTCAGAAGGGCCGCCGCGCGAACCGTCGAGGGCCTCTGGGACGCGATCGGCCGCCGCGTCGACCTCATCGCCCCGGAGGAGAGCGCAAACTTCTTCACCGCAGCAGGATATGAACCAGATTGATCGGGAAACGCTCTAGACGCGGGATTCAGCGGAGACGGCCGCGGGGCGCGGGTCAGCGGGTCGCGCCCGCTCTCAAGGGCCGCAACAGCTGTATTTTGGTGCGGGATGCGCGTGGCTTGCGCATGGCCCGACACAGTGAAGCAGAGAACGGGCAACATCTTCAGATCGCCATTGGCGCCTGTGGGGCCTCTTGGGACCGGACAGGAATGACCTGCGCCTGTTAGGCGCCTTCGACAACCACCATTTCCCGCGCAGATCCCGCCAGCGCATGCGGCAGAATGGCCCGGTATCCGGGCGAATCGTAAAACGCCCGAGCCGTCTCGTAGTCGGGAAACTCGATGATGACATTGCGGGTGCGGGCCGCGCCCTCCAGCGCTTCATGCCGCCCGCCGCGCGCTAAAAATCGCCCGCCCGCCTCCGCAACCAAACGCGGCGTCTCGGCGGTGTATTTTGCATACTCCGCCTCGTCGGTCACATCGATCCGCGCAATCACATATCCTTTTGCCATCTTCAGATCCTCCCCTTTTCCCCGCGCGGCCGGCGCCTGAGGCCCGCCAAAAAGGCCCGCCGCTTCTTCTTGGTAAAAATACTCATTCACAAAACGCCACGTCCCGCGGGCGGTTGACGGGCCAGGCGCCGACCCCGGCGCCAGAACCTCAGTACTGGACGACCGCGCGAATGCTCTCGCCCGAATGCATCAGGTCGAACCCCCGGTTGATCTCGCCCAAATGCAGTTGATGGGTGATCATCGGATCGATCTCGATCTTGCCCTCCATGTACCAGTCCACTATGCGCGGAACATCCGTGCGCCCCCGTGCCCCGCCAAAGGCCGTGCCCTTCCAGGTGCGTCCGGTCACCAGTTGGAAAGGCCGGGTGGCGATCTCCGCCCCGGCCGGCGCCACCCCGATGATGATGCTCTCGCCCCAGCCCTTATGGGCGCATTCCAGGGCCGCGCGCATAACCGCCACATTGCCCGTGGCATCGAAAGAGTAATCCGCCCCGCCCTTGGTCAGATCGACCAGATAAGGGACTAGATCGTCCCCCACTTCGGCAGGGTTCACGAAATCGGTCATCCCGAAGCGTCGCCCCATCTCGGCCTTTTCCGGGTTCAGATCGACACCGACGATCTGATCCGCCCCGGCCAGCCGCAACCCCTGGATGACATTGAGCCCGATGCCGCCCAGCCCGAAAACCACCGCGCGCGCACCGATCTCGACCTTGGCGGTGTTCATCACCGCCCCAATCCCGGTCGTGACCCCGCAGCCAATATAGCAGACCTTGTCGAAGGGCGCGTCCTTGCGGATTTTGGCCAGTGCAATCTCTGGCAGCACGGTAAAGTTCGAGAAGGTCGATGTGCCCATATAGTGAAACACCGGGTCGCCATCGAGCGTTGTAAAGCGCGAGCTGCCGTCGGGCATCAGCCCCTGGCCCTGGGTGGTCCGGATCGCCTGGCAAAGATTGGTCTTGGGATTCAGGCAATACTCGCATTCGCGACATTCGGGCGTATAGAGCGGGATCACGTGATCGCCGGGCTTAAGCCCGGCCACGTCGGGGCCGATCTCGACCACGACCCCGGCGCCCTCATGCCCCAACACGGCTGGGAAAATCCCTTCGGGGTCCGCACCCGACAGGGTGAAATCGTCGGTGTGGCACAGCCCCGTCGCCTTGATCTCCACCAGAACTTCGCCTGCCCGCGGCCCGTCCAGATTGACCTCGGTGATCTCAAGGGGTTTTCCCGCCTCCACGGCCAGGGCAGCGCGCGTCCTCATACTCTCTCTCCCGTCAGGATTTGCGTTGATTTTGACCGCGATGCTGCGCCAATCGGTGCCGCGAGGCAACTGCCGCGCAGCCGAAGACGCAAAAAATACAGGCGTCGCGGGCGTCAACAGAAAAGCCGCTCTTGCGGAAATGGCGGAGCCGATGCAACGCCGGGCGTGGTGCGGTCGATGGCGTTGCCGGCAGGACCATTGGTGATCGCCTCTGGCGGGTCTCTACGCCGGTTTTTTGCGCCAGCACAGGCCTCGAAAAGACGATCCAACGCGAAACCCGCCCATATGTACAAAGCCCAACAAGCCGCGCCGAAGGGCCCAACGCCCCTATGCGCGCTGAGAGACGCCCATCGTTGCGTATCAGCACGCCTTGCGAAAAGACGGCGCAATCACCCGGCTTGCGATCGCTAGCCCGCTGCGGCGGTTGCGGCAGCCGCCAACGCCTCGGCCAGGCCGCCATAGCCGGTAAAGCGCCGCTCGAAGGCCAGGCCCAGCCGATCCGCAGCCGCCCGGGCCTTCGCGGTCAGGACCGGATCCTCGGTCTGAGCCAGATACACCAGCCTGTCGTAATGCGCAAAATACATATCGCGCAGCTCCGGATGGCGGTCGAGCCCCATCCCCCTCCAGACCAGCGTGTCGAACTGGCGGGTTAGAAAATCGGTAAGATAAAAAGCCCCGATCTCGACCTCGGCCCGCGCGGCAAACGCGCCGAGCCCGTCGAAGAAGGCATAGCAATGCGGTCCTTCGATACGCGCCACGCCCTCCGCATCGCAGACCCGGTCGAGCGCGCCGCCGGTGCCGCAATCGGCATAGGCGACAAAAATTCGTTGCACGCCCGCGGCCTTGGCTTCGGCGATCTTGGCCTGGACCGCCGGCGCGATCCGCTCGGGCCGATTGTGCAACAGGGCCGGCAGGCAGACGAGGTCGAGCGCATCTAGACGGTTAGCCCGGATAACCGCAAGGATCTCGCGGGCCAGCGCCCCGCAGGCGATGACCAGCGCCCGATCGGGATGCGGGGCGGCCTCCAGCCCCTCCGCGGCCAACGCGGCATCGCCGGGCAAGGTCCGATCTGCCTGCGGATCGCTCATCGGACCCGTTGCCAGGGCCGGTCCGTCCGACCCATGCAGCCGGCCGGACGGCCGGCGGACCATCCGCGCCGGGCAAGCGCTGCGCAAGGGCGCTCAGTAGGGCAGGCCGACATAATTCTCTGCCATTGTCGTCTGCGCTGCGGTCGATGCGGCAAGGTAGTCGAGCTCGGCCTCCTGCATGCGCTGCTCAAAAACGCTTTGACCCGGAAAACGGTGCAAGATCCGGGTCATCCACCAGGAGAAACGCTCCGCTTTCCAGATCCGTGCCAGGGCCCGCTCGGAGTATCGCTCTACCCCGTCCGAGGATCCGTCGGCGTAATACGCGCAGAGCGCCTCGGTAAGGTAGTGCACGTCCGACGCGGCGAGATTGAGCCCCTTTGCGCCGGTCGGCGGCACGATATGGGCTGCGTCGCCGCAAAGCATAAGGCGCCCCCAGCGCATCGGTTCGGCAACGAAGCTGCGCAACGGGGCGATCGACTTTTCGATCGACGGGCCTGTGACCAGACGGTCGGCCGCCTCTTCCGGGATCCGGCGCTTTAACTCGTCCCAGAACAAATCGTCGGGCCATTGCGCGATCGAAGCGTCGGCCGGGCATTGCAGATAGTAGCGGCTCAGCATGGCATGGCGCATCGTGCACAAGGCAAAGCCACGCGCATGATTGGCATAGATAAGCTCGTCGGACACAGGCGGCGTCTCCGACAGGATCCCCAACCAGCCGAAGGGGTAGACCAGCTCGTATTCCCGCCGGACGTTTTGGGGGATCGTCATGCGGCTCACCCCCCGAAAACCGTCGCAGCCGATCACCCAATCGCAATCGATGCGGTGCGTCCGCCCGTCTTTGACATAGGTAACCGATGGGCTGTCGCAGTCGAGATCGTGCGGTGTCACGCCCTCGGCCTCGTTGATCACCACGCCATCCATCGCGTCGCGGGCCGCGTAGAGCTCGCGCGTGACTTCCGTTTGTCCGAAGACCATGACCGAGCGGCCGGTCAACGCCTTGTAATCGATCCGGAACTGCGCGTTGCGCGCCGACAGGAAGGTGCCGTCATGCACAAACCCCTCGCGGTCCATCCGCGCGCCAACCCCTGCGCTACGCAGCAGATCGACCGTGCCCCATTCCAACAGCCCGGCGCGGATCCGCGCCAGTACATAGTCGCGGCTGCGCTGCTCCAGAACCACTGTGTCGATCCCCGCCCTGTGCAGGATTTGGCTGGTCAATAGCCCGGACGGCCCGCCCCCGATGATCACGACCTGGCTACGCATGGCATTTGCCCTCCTCTTCCCGCTCTGCCCGCTGGGGCCCTCGCGGTGCAAGCCTAATCCGCGCGCCGGGTCCAGCGATGGACGATTGCCACCAAGTCTTGCACAAATCGAACCCCTGGTGCAGTCTCCGCCGTGTGGGGATTCCAGTTTTTGAGCTCTATGGCGAGACCGAAGCGCCGGGCGATGCGCCCGACGTGCTGCATTGCGAGGCGATCGCAACACGCTCGCGGCTTTACGATTGGACGTTCACCGCCCATCGGCATGACGCGCTGCACCAGTTCTTCTGGATCACCAAGGGCGGCGGCCGGACCAGCATCGACGGTGCGCCGCATGGGTTCGGGCAGGCGACGCTGATCTTCGTGCCACGGCTGACCGTGCATGGTTTCGCGTTCACCCCGGGCACGGCCGGCTGGGTTGTGACCGTGCCGGCGAGCCTCGATTTGCCGCTGCCGCAGACACCGCAGATCTTGAAGGTCGCCGGCGCCTCCGAGCCGACCCTGGTCACGGGAATTTTTAACACCATCGCCGAGGAGCATGGCGCGGATCGGCCCGCCCGCGGGCAGATGCTGTCGGCCCAGGCCGCTATGCTGGCGGTCTGGGTGCTTCGCACGGCGCAAGCGCGCGAAGCTCCCCGCGAAAGCGCGCGCCGCCGTCTAATGCGCCGCTTTACGACGCTTGTCGAAGAGAATTATCGCGCCCAATGGCAGGTTGATACCTATGCCGCGGCCTTGGCCGTCACCCCCACCCATCTGACCCGGGTTTGCCGCGAGGTGACGGGGAAGGCGGCCTCGACGCTGATCCAGGACCGCGTGATGCTCGAGGCACGGCGGCTACTTGTCTATACCCGGATGCGAATCAGCCAGATCGCCCACGCGTTGGGTTTCAGTGATCCGGCCTATTTTACCCGCGTGTTCACCGCGCGCGTGCGTAAGACCCCCACGGCGTTCCGTGCTTTGGCCGAGCGGCCCTCGGGTCGGGTGTCCGGGCGGGTGTCAGCGCAGGTTTCGGGGCGAAAATTGACCCAAGCGCCGGGTCAGATGGTGGGCAGGGTCGGCCAGCAGGCCTGAGAGCCCCCTTCCAAGCCGATCCTGCGTTCGCGCCAAGGCGTTTCTGGGCATCCATGGCACCCGCCCAACCTGCCGGGTTAGGCTGCGCCAACGTTGCGGTTGACCATTCGGCGTCTCCACGATCCTGTGCAGGATCTGACGGAGAAACACCGATGCCGCAATTTGCCCCCAACTCCTGGGAAGCGCGATCTGACGCGTATGTGATGTACGGTTTTACCGATCTGCCGACGCTCCAAGAGCGCGGCCCGATCGTGCTGACCCATGGAACCGGGATCTATGTGCATGACGTGCATGGCCGCAGCTGGCTCGATGCGAATTCCGGCCTTTGGAACATGGTTGCGGGCTTCGACCATCCCGGTCTTGCAGCCGCTGCAAAAGCCCAATACGATCGCTTTCCGGGCTATCATGCCTTTTTCGGCCGGCTCTCGGATCAGACCGTTGCGCTGTCCGAGCGGTTGATCGCGGTTTCGCCATTTGAGAGCGGCAAGGTGTTTCTGACCAATTCGGGGTCGGAGGCCAATGACACGCTGGTCAAGATGCTCTGGTTTATCAACACCGTGCAGGGGCGGCCCGAGCGGCGCAAGATTATCACCCGCAAGAACGGCTATCACGGGGTGACAGTCGCTTCGGCTAGTATGACGGGCAAGCCATACAATGCGTGGTTCGGGCTGCCGCTGGCCGATTTTATCCACACCTCCTGTCCGCATTACTGGCGCCATGGCGCGGCAGGCGAGAGCGAAGCGGCCTATGTTGCGCGGCTTGCCGCGGAGTTGGAGGCGATCATTGCCCGCGAAGGCGCGGAGACCATCGCCGGCTTTGTTGCCGAGCCGGTGATGGGTGCGGGCGGTGTGATCGTGCCGCCCGACGGGTATTTTCAGGCCGTCGCACCGGTGCTGAAGCGGCATGACATTCCGCTGATTTCCGATGAGGTGATCTGCGGGTTCGGCCGAACCGGATCGGTATGGGGTTGCGAGACCTTCGGGTTTCAGCCCGATGCGATTATCTCATCAAAGAACCTGACGGCGGGGTATTTTCCCATGGGCGCGGTGATCCTGGGTCCGACGCTGGCAGCGACACTTCAGGCGGCATCCGAGCATGTTGAGGAGTTCGTGCATGGGTATACGGCATCGGGCCATCCGGTGGGATGCGCCGTGGCGCTAAAGGCGATCGACGTGATCCTGGAGGAGGGGCTTTTGGACAACGTCCGCGCGGTGGCCCCGTTGTTTCAGGAAAGGCTGCGCGCCATGGCAGCACTTCCCCATATCGGAGAGGCACGCGGCGTTGGGCTGATGGGTGCGCTGGAAGCCGTGGTCGATAAGGACAGCAAGCAGCCCTTCGATGCGACGCTGTCCGTCTCCGAACGGATTGCCAAGGCCTGCATCGACAATGGCTTGATTTGTCGTCCGCTGGGTCAGGCGATTGTCCTTTGCCCACCCTTCATTATCAAGCCGGACGAAATTGATCGGCTGTTTTCGTTGCTGGAGCAGAGCCTTACCGCGGTCTTCCGGGAGATCGGCTGATCCTGGGCGGCAGCGCTGGCCGCGCATCCACAGATGCGCCGACCCCCCGGGGGGGCGTCTTCGGCGATCCCATGGGGTCGCCGGGCCAGCGCCTGGCTCCCGGTTCTGCAGCGGCAGGACGACGGGAGGGCGGGACGGCCGATGGGCTTGCCAAAACGCCCCGAAGGCGTCCCGAAGGCGTGGCGTATCAGCCGCGCAGCCGGCGCACCAGAACCCAAAGGCTGGGAAAAAGCAGGGCCGCCAGCGCAAGTTTGAGCGCATCCCCGATAAGATAGGGCGTCAAACCCCATTCCAGCGTCTGCGTCCAGCCCGTCGTCATCTGATGGAGCCAAAGCACGCCCGGCACATAGATTAGCAGGTTGCCGACCAGCATGGCCAGGGCCATGCGCCACACATTCCGATCCCAACCGGCCCGCGCAGCCACGCCCAGCGCGAGCGTTGCAAGCACATAGCCCAGAAGATACCCGCCCGTCGCCCCCAACATATAGGCAATGCCGTTCTGCGCACCGCCAGTTCCGGCGAAGACGTCAAAGCCCAGCGCACCGACGAGCATGTAGGTCGCGACCGTCGCAAGCCCCAGCCCCGGCCCGTAGGCCGCGCCGATGCTCAGCACCGCGAAGGTCCCTAGGGTGATCGGCACGGGCGAGGGCCACATCGGCAGGCTGAGCTTTGCTGCAAGCGCCAGGGTCAGGGTTCCAAGGGCGATGAGCCCGACCCGCCTCACCCAAAGGGCGACGCCCGTTACTGGGATCAGCGTTTCATGCAATGTTGGCGCGTGCGCCATGGGCAAGTCTCCTTCCGGTCAGATCCGTATCCGTTTTGTGTGGCAGCGCGCCGCCGCGAACCTTCTGCGCCGCAGCCTTACCCCTTCTTGTTCCACGCCTTGCAACCCCGCGGCCTGCAGCCCCGCGGCTTGCGGACCCATTCACCCCATGGTTTGCACTGTGACCCTTAGAGGCAAAGATGCAAGCCCCGCAGCGCGGCTGTCAGCGCCGGTAATGGGTCACCAGGCGGTAATCTTTGCGCGGACCCTCCACCCGCCATTCGGCCCGCCATGGATCATGACCGGGGGTGAAATAGACCACCTCATAGAGATCGGGGTCGCAATAGTGGCTGGCTTCGGCCCGCGCCTCGCCGGGATCGAAGCGGTGAAAAAACGTCCCATCCTCGAAATGGACCGCGACGCGGCCCGGGGTTTCCTGCCGCCAAGCATACCGCCGAAAAGCCTCCGAGACGAGCCCGCCAAGTTGTAGCCAGCCCCGCTCTTCATAGTCGAGCCCGCCCGGCACCGGCGAGAACACCGCATTGCCGGTGAACCGGCCGGTCCAGCCGCTGTCGAAATCGGTGATGTGCCGCTCGACCTGCCAATGCCCGGCAAACCGGTCGATCGCCCGGACGGACATGCCTTGCCGCTCCCCGCTCTCGCGCCTCGTCCCAGATCTAAGGCAACAATCTCTTGGGACGACAATCCCCTAAGGCGACGCGTCCCCTTCGCGCAACCGCGCCATAAGGAGGTAGGCTGCCGATTTGCCCAGCCCACCCCGCACCAGCCCACCCCTGCGAGCCCGCGCCTGCCAACTCGCCCCTGCCAACTCGCCCCTGCCAACTGGCCCCTGCCAGCCCATCCCTTACCGGCTTGCCGACCCCGCGCCCGCTTGCCCGCCAGCCGTCCTGACGGTATGCCAAGGGCGCAACGTCGGAGGCCGCCCATGATCCCTCGCTATGCACGCCCCGAGATGACCGCGATCTGGGCGCCTGAGACCAAATTCCGGATCTGGTTCGAAATCGAGGCCCATGCGGCCGATGCGATGGCTGCGCGCGGATTGATACCCGCATCGGCCGCCGCGGCCGTCTGGCGCGCCGAGGGGGTGGCGTTCGACATCGCGCGCATCGATGCGATCGAGGCGGTTACCAAGCATGACGTGATTGCGTTCTTGACCCATCTGGCCGAGATCGTCGGCCCCGATGCACGCTTCGTACATCAGGGAATGACATCGTCGGATGTGCTCGACACCTGTCTTGCGGTCCAGCTCTCCCGGGCCGCGGACATTCTGATCGCAGATCTGGACGCGCTTCTGGCGGCCTTGCGCCGCCGGGCCGAAGAGCATCGCCACACCCCTTGCATCGGGCGCTCGCACGGCATTCATGCAGAGCCTACGACGTTCGGGCTTAAACTCGCCCAGGCCTATGCGGAGATGGATCGCAACCGCGCCAGGCTGGTCGCCGCCCGGGCGGAGGTCGCGACCTGCGCGATCTCGGGACCCGTGGGCACCTTTTCCGGCATTGATCCGGCCATCGAAGCGCATGTCGCCGAAAGACTCGGCCTTGACCCGGAACCTGTCTCGACCCAGATCATCCCGCGCGACCGGCATGCGGCTTTCTTCTGCACGCTCGCGCTCGTCGCTTCGTCGGTCGAGCGTCTGGCCACCGAAATCCGGCATCTGCAGCGCACCGAAGTGCGTGAGGTGGAGGAGTATTTCGCACCCGGCCAGAAGGGCTCCTCGGCTATGCCGCATAAGCGCAACCCGGTGCTGACCGAAAATCTCACCGGGCTCGCGCGTCTAGTGCGCAGCCATTGCATACCGGCGTTGGAAAATGTCGCGCTGTGGCATGAGCGAGACATCTCGCATTCATCGGTCGAGCGGATGATTGCACCCGATGCGACCGTGACGCTCGATTTTGCGCTGGCCCGGCTGAGCGGCGTTATCGATCGGCTTTTGGTCTATCCCGAGCGGATGGCGCACAACCTTGACGGGTTGCGAGGGCTGGTGCACTCGCAGGCCGTGCTTTTGGCTCTTACCCAAAAAGGTGTCGCGCGCGAAGACGCCTATGCCATGGTGCAGCGTTGCGCCATGCGGGTGTGGGCCGGACACGGCAGTTTCGCAGCCGAGCTTTCGGGGGATCCCGACATTGTCCTCGACGAAAAAGAGATCGCCGACTGTCTTGATCTGCAGCGGCATCTTGCCCATGTCGATACGATATTCAGCCGCGTTTTCGACGCCTAGACGGGCGCTGTGCTGCCTCTGCTCCGCGGGCCGCAGAACAAATCCGGTGCCCGGTTTACCGAGTATCCTTTCCTAGATTGAACCCAAAGGGCCAGAGCGATGCCGAACCGACGTGACCTGATGGCGTATGCGGCTGCGATGGTAGCCGTGACGGTGGCTATGCCGGCCGGCATCGGTCGGGCCGCAGGGGCCGAAAGCGCCCATGGTTTCCATTTCCCCGCGCTTGAGGGTGGCGCGATCCGCCTTTCAGCCTATGCTGGACGGTCCGTATTGGTCGTGAACACGGCCTCGTTTTGCGGGTTCACACCGCAATACGCGGCGCTCCAGGACCTTTCCGATTCGATGGAAGGCGATCTGGTGGTGCTGGGTGTGCCGTCGGACAGCTTCAACCAAGAAGCCGACAACGCGGAGGACGTGAAAGCGTTTTGCGAGGTCAATTACGGGATCACCTTCCCGTTGACCGACATCTTACCGGTTCGTGGGCCGTCTGCGCACCCCTTCTATCGGTGGGCCGCGCAACACGGGGCTGTGCCGCGCTGGAACTTTCACAAGATCCTGCTGGGCCCCGACGGCCGCTTCGTCGCCGACTTCGCCACCCGCACCCGTCCCGGTGACCGCAGGCTTCGCGAGGCCATTCTCGACAGCCTGCCGGGCTAGCTGGCGGCTGCCGCGCCGCGTCCCAACACATGCCTTTCGAAAGACCCGGCCGAGGCCGGTGTCTTAAGGATCTGTCGTTATGAAACCTGTGATACCAACCTGCTTGGCGTGTGGCTCATGTTTGGGATTCCCATGATGCGGTTCTTCTGAATCAATTCCTCCAAAGAACAGGAGGCACCATGGGCAGAGCGATCGAGCTTCGAGAGGACTACGACGGTGATGCGCTGCGA
>JBCDAZ010000072.1:0-10399 GCA_039184655.1 Pseudomonadota bacterium
TGAAACCGCCGCTTCCATTCATAGAAACTGGTCCGGTCCATCCCGCGCTGCCGACAGGCCTCGGCCACGTTGCCAAGCTCCCTGGCCAGTTCCAGCACGCTCAAACGCTGCTGCGCCACCTTGCGGGCCGCGTCACGCGGCACAGCTTTCCTCGCTGTTGATGATCGTCCCATGGGCCGTTCCTCCTTCCCGAAAATAGCACGGCAAGAAGGTTAAGTGGACAATCAATCAAGAGATTGTCCTGATCGACACGCAGGCCAGCGCGCTCACCGATGCGATCTTTCTCCAGGGCTGAGACGGGGCAACCGCGCGCTCAAAGCGTGCGCAGCCAGCGCTCCCATCGCGGATCGTGGATGACGCTGCGCGCGCGCATGAACTTCCAGGCCCCGTATTTGTGATAGTCGAACTCGAGCGCCGAGATGCATTCCTGAACCATTGCCCAGCAGGCCCATTTGATGTCGGCGATGGCCCGCATCACGGTGACCCGGGCGACGAAGTCCGGTCTCAACGCGCCGGCATAGGCCTCGATCAGGGCGGCCGAGACATCCTCGGGATAAAACATCTCACCCAGCCAGACCCCCAGCTCATAGGCGCGCTCATTGCTCGAGGCGAACTCAAAATCGACAAGCTGCATGGGCCCGCCGTCGCTGATCAGGAAATTGCCGGGCATCGGATCGTTGAAGCAGGCGACCAGATCGAGTCCCGAGGCAAGAAAAGCCCGGCGCGCGTCTTCAAAGGCGCGCAGCAGAAAGGGCCAGTCCCGGGGCGTCTTGCCACCGAGCGACGCAATCTGG
The DNA here is from genome assembly GCA_039184655.1 of Pseudomonadota bacterium. GTDB lineage: Bacteria > Pseudomonadota > Alphaproteobacteria > Rhodobacterales > Rhodobacteraceae > J013. Next base: position 795 of record JBCDAZ010000072.1, read on the forward strand.
CCGATATGCTCCGCGACCATGTCGAAGACGGTCTTGGTCAGCGCGAAGGGCGGGCTTTCATGCAGGCGCCGATAGCATGCGACGGCGGCGTGCTGGATGTCGGGGCTCTGGAAATCAGCATTCGTGCAGGCCCTGTACCCGTCGAGAAAGGCGCTGACCTCGATGCCGCTTGCCGGGTCGAAATGAAACACCTTGGGTCCCAGACCGATCGCATGGGCCTGGCTGGCGGCCCGATGCGCCGCAAGACGGTCGACAAACATCTCCGTTCCTGCGCCGGGGATCTTGAGGAAATAGCGCTGCGGCGTGCCGTCCAGCGTGACGCGCCAATTGGCATTCGAGATCCCGCCAAAGAGCCGCTGGTAGCGCGCAGGCCTGCCGGCCCAGCCCGGAATGCTGGCAATCGCGGCTTCGACCGCTTGTTCTTCTAGGGTTTCGGCTTCGCCCAGACGACGCTCCATCACAGCCTCCGGACCCGTTCTTCAAAGCGCGGGTCGCGCAGGGCAAAGCGCGCGCGCAGGAACCGCCACGCGGCATACTTCAGGAACTCCAGCTCGGTACGGCCGGAGGTCCGGGCAAGGATTGCGCCGATCAGGCCCCAGCGCAGATCATCGGCAACGCCGTAGATCCGGGCACGGTTGAACAGCCGTTCGTCCATGCGCCCGCAAGCCATCTCCATGCTTTCCTGCGCGTCGGGATCGAAGGCATGCGCCTCGACCAGAAAACTGCCCAGATCCTCGAACGGATCCATCATCGCGGCCATGTCGAAATCGACCAGGCGGATATCGCCCCCGGCGCCGATGAGCAGGTTGGAGGCGTTGCCATCGCCATGGGCAGGGACAAGATCGATGCCCGCCGCAGCGATGGCCTCTCCGGCCGCCCGCATCCAGCCCTGCATCCAGGGCCAGTCGGGCGGCAAGGCGACAGCCGCGTCCTCGGCCTGTGCGGCAAGGCTGGCGATATGGCTGAACACGCTGCGGCTGCGGGGCAGGGGCGGCCCGGCCTGAAAGCGCGTGCGCGCGCGCAAGACCGCCTCGCGGATTTGCGGGTCGAGAAGCCGGTCGAGCGTTCCGGTGCGGTGGCTGTCGCTCAGATCCTCCATGATCAGCGCCCCGGTGCCCGGCGCGTCGGCCAGCACCTGCGGCCCCAGCCCTGCTACGCCGGCTGCATGCGCCGCGGCGATGCCGCTTGCCGGATCGGCAAAGAAGGCGTCGGGATGCGGGATCCTGGCCCAAACCTGACGGCTGCCGTCGCTCAGCCGGTAAGCGGTTGCGTCGACACCCTGATACATCGGCGAGGCGACCGGCACGACACCCGGCCTTGCAACCAGCGCCGCCCCGTCCAGGCCGGCGCTGGCAGCTAGCGACAGCGCGATGGTCTGCGGGTCGCTCATGCCCGTCGCCTCAAAATGCCGTCTGGCAGACCGTCCCGCCTCACAGGTTGCGTGCTCCATCGAGACCGTGGCTCAAGACCCGCTCCAGCATGCCGTAAAGCAGATCGAACCCCAGGTTGAGATCCTCCGGCGCGGTATCCTCGTCGGGGGCGTGGCAAATGCCCCCGATGCTCGGCGTGGCAACGACCAGGCTCGGACAGAGCCGCGCCAGCGGGACCGCATCATGCGCAGCAATCGTGTCGAGGCGCATGGGCGATTGCCCCAGCCCCTCGGCCACCGCATAGGCCAGCGCCTGCAGATCCGTCGAAAACCGGCCCGCAGGGCGAAGCTCGTCGCGGCGGATCTCGAGTGCAACCTGCTGGCGGTCTGCGGCTGCGCGCGCCGCATCCTGCATCCGGTCATGCGCATCGGCGATCACGCCGGGATCGGGAGAGCGCAATTCGACAAAGAGCGTTGCCTCGGACGGCACCACATTGGGCGAGTTGGGCTTGACCGCGCAGCGCCCGACAGAGCAATGCAGCGCACCGTCCGGAAACGCATGCTGTAGCGCGTTCACGGCGCCGATCAGCTCCGCGGCCGCAACCAGCGCGTCGCGACGTTCGGCCATCGGCGTGGGGCCGGTATGGGCCGGAATGCCCAAGAAACGCAGCTCGATCTTGCGACAGCCCCACCAGCGATCGAAGACGCCAAGACGGTGCCCGGCGCGTTCGAGCAACGGCCCGCATTCGATATGAAGCTCAAGAAAGGCCGCAGGGCGCGGTGCCGGCATGTCGGTGCCCAAGAACCCGATGGCGTCCAGCGCATCGCGCAACCGGACGCCGTCGCCATCGACGCGATCGAGCGCCCATCCATAGTCGAAGACGCCCGCATAGGCCTGTGATCCCAGCACCGAAGGCTGATAGCGCGCGCCCTCTTCATTGGTCCATGAAACCACCGCGAAATTGACCGCAGCCGGCCGCTGCGCGCCATGGCGGGCGACAAGCGTTTCGACCGCGAGCGTGGAGGCCAGCACGCCATAGGTTCCGTCAAGCCGGCCGCCATAGGGCTGGCTGTCGAGATGCGAGCCGGTCATGACCCAGGGCGCGTCCGGGCCGGCAAGTGCGGCCAGCCCGAAGATGTTGCCGATCCCGTCGATGCGGACTTCTAGGCCGGCTGCCTTAAGCCACTCGACAAAGGCGCGGCGCGCATCCCGGTTCGCCTCCGTCGCCTCGGGCCTGTGCACACCGCCTTCGGGCGTCCCGCCGAAGCGCGCGAACTGCGCCAGGCGCGCGTGAAGCTTGTCGTGTAGGGTGGCCGCGTCGGTCATGCCGCCTCAGCTGCGGATCGTGCCTTGCCCGCGCACCAGATATTTGAAGGTGGTCAGCTGTTCGACGCCGACCGGCCCGCGCGCATGCAGCTTGCCCGTCGCGATGCCGATCTCCGCACCCATCCCGAACTCGCCGCCATCGGCGAACTGGGTCGAGGCGTTGTGCATCAGGATCGCGCTGTCCAGCCCGTCAAAAAAGGCCTGCGCCGTCTTGCCATCTTCGGTGATGATGCTGTCGGTGTGCTGCGATCCGTATTGCCGGATATGCGCAATGGCGCCCTGCACCCCGTCCACGACCCGGGCCGCGATGACCATGTCGAGATACTCATGGCCCCAATCGCCATCCTCGGCCGGCACGACCTTGGGATCGAGGCGCTGGATCAACGCATCCCCCCGCACCTCGACGCCTGCATCGATCAGATCGCCGATCGCCTCGCCGATGGGCCCGTCAATCGCCGCCTTGTCGATCAGGACGCATTCGGCTGCGCCACAGATGCCGGTGCGGCGGGTCTTGGCGTTCACCACGACCGCGCGGGCCATGGCGGGATCGGCCGCCCGGTCGAGATAGACATGGCAGATCCCTTCCAGATGCGCAAAGACGGGAACCCGGGCCGCGCGCTGGATCAGATCGACAAGGCCACGCCCGCCGCGCGGCACGATTACATCGATCGCTTCGCTCAGCTGTAACATCTCGGAGACGGCGGCCCGGTCGGGTATCGGCACTCGCGAGACAGCGGCGTCGGGCAGCTTGGCGTCGCGCAGCCCCTTGATGAGGGCGGCGTGAATGGCGCCGGCGCTCAAAAAACTCTCCGACCCGCCGCGCAGAATGACCGCATTTCCTGCCTTGAGACACAGCGCGGCCGCATCGGCGGTGACGTTGGGGCGGCTTTCATAAATCACTCCGATCACGCCGATGGGCGTGCGGACGCGGCTGATACGCAGACCCGACGGCACGGCCCATTCGTCGATCACGGCGCCCACAGGCTCGGGTCGTTCGGCCACCACGCGCAGCCCATCGATCATCGTGTGAATGCGGTCCTCGTCAAGCAAGAGCCGGTCGAGCATCGCCTTGCTCAGCCCCTTGCGTTCGGCCGCCGCCATGTCCTGCGCATTGGCAGCGAGGATCTCGTCGCGGTCGACCCAAAGATAATGCGCCGCCGAGATCAGCGCGGCGTGCTTGCGCTCGGCCGTGGCCTGAGCCAACGCAGTTGCGGCTGCGCGTGCTTCGGCGCCAATGCCCTGCATCAGCGCTTTAATGTCGACCGCGTCCATGATCGCCTCCCCTCTGCTGGGGCTGGCATAGCGCAGGCGCAAGAGGCTGTCGAGAACCCGCCCGCCGCGCAATGCGCCCCTCAATATCCAGCCCGATATCCGGCCTAATCTCCAGCCCGAGATCGCACCCGCGACGCCGCCTGCACGGCGATGGCCCTGTTGTGGCTGCTCGCAGCCGCTGCCCTCGCGGCAACCGCATTGAGCGCACTTCGTCGCGGCGGCCGGTGCCGGTCAGCCGCCGTTCATGCCCTCAAAGAGCGGAGCGTAAGCGCTCGATTCCAAAAGCCGGGCGGTGTCCCGCCTTGCCGTATCGACCAGCCTTTCCAGGGCCGGCGAGTTGCGCATCGCCTCCGGGGCCCAGACGATCCAGATCCCTTCGATGCCGAACGCGCCCGCGCCGGTATAGCGGGCAAGCTGGCGCGCGGCGATGTCGATCGAGCGCTTGGCGCAGTCGGCCCGTTCCACCTCGGCCGGTGCACGGGTGATCAGCACCGCATCGACGGCGTCAAACAGGGCCGCCTGGGCAGGATCCTCCAGGGTTTGCCGGCCTTTGTCACGGCCGCAAAGCAGGGCGATCCCCTCGGCATTGCCGCTGGCGCGGGCCAACCAGGCATCCGGGCCCGCCTTGGCGATCAGAAGCTCTGCAAGGCTCGGCCGAAACGGCGCGTCCGGACCGGGAAGCAGATTCACCGACCCCGATAGAACCAACCTGTCGGGGGCGCTCTCCACCTCCGCGCACCCGACCAGCGCCAAGCCCAAACTCAAAGCCAAGCCGATACCGACCCGTTTCATCTGCACGCTCCTTGCCTACCTACCTTGTCCCTACATCGTCATATCGTCGCGGTGCACCGCGCTGGCCCGTCCCGGATGGCCCAGGATCCCAGCAATCTCGCTGGAGTGCCGACCGATAATGCGCCGCATCTCTTCGGCATCATAGCCCGAAAGACCGATTGCCAGAACACGTCCGTCCGCCCGCGCAATTTGCACCGGGTCGCCGCGGCTGAAGCGCCCCTCGACCGCAGCGATACCGGCGGGCAAGAGCGACCGCCCTGCAACGAGCGCTTTTGCCGCACCGTCATCGACCAGCAGGCGACCGCGCGGTTTCATCGCGCCGATCCAGCGTTTTCGGGCGGTGGCTGGGTCGGCCGCGGCGGCAAAGACCGTCGCAGGCGCGCCTTCGGCCAGCGCCCTGACCGGATGCAGACGGTCGCCGCGCAGGATCACCATCGCGCAGCCGGCCGTCATCGCCACCCGCGCTGCGAGGATTTTGGTGCGCATGCCGCCCTTGGCGCCGAGCGTGCCGGCCGCGCCGGCCATCGCCTCGACCTCTGGCGTGATCGCTGTGACATGGTCGAGCCGACGGGCCGCGGGGTCGGTGCGCGGATCGCGCGTGTAAAGCCCGTCGACATCCGACAGCAGGATCAGCAGATCGGCGCCGGCAAGCCCCGCCACCTGGGCCGCGAGCCGGTCGTTGTCGCCAAAACGGATCTCATCCGTGGCCACCGTGTCGTTCTCGTTCACGATGGGCACGGTGCGCAATCCCAGCAGCGTCTTGATCGTGGCGCGCGAGTTGAGATAGCGCCGCCGGCTTTCGCTGTCTTCCAGCGTGACCAGCAGCTGCGCTGTCGTGACCCGATGCTGGGCCAGGGCGGTTTCATAGGCGCGCGCAAGGCGGATCTGTCCCACCGCGGCTGCGGCCTGGGACTGTTCAAGCGCCAATGGGCCGGGCGGCAGGCCCAGCACCCCGCGACCCAGCGCAATCGCGCCCGAGGAGACCAGGATCACCTCGCAGCCGGCATCGTGGTGCCGGGCGATATCGGCTGCAAGGGCGGCAAGCCAGCCTTCGCGCAGCCGGCCATCGGGGTCGACGAGAAGCGCCGAGCCGATCTTGATGACCATACGCCGGGATGCGCCAAGAATTTGCGCGGCCGGGACAGTTACGGACGCCACGGATCCCGCTCCCGATCCGTGTCGCCGTCTTGGTCGCCCCTCTTGTCGCCCTCCGTGTCGCCCCCCGGGTCGCCCCCCGGGTCGCCCCCCGTGTCGCCCCTCGCGTGGCCCCCCGGGTTTCCTTCCCGACCGCCCCAGTGGCCGTGATTGGCGCCACGCGTCTCTGCGATGGTCCGGGCAAGGGCGCGCAGCAGCGGCGTGTGCCCGGCGCCGGTCACAGCGGACAGGTGCATCGGCGTCTGCCCAGCCGCTTCCTGAAGAGCCGCGGTTTTGGCCTCTTGCTGCTCGGGGCTTAGCGCATCGACCTTGTTGAGCGTCAGAATGGCCGGTTTTTCGTCCAACCCGGCGCCGTATTGGGCCAGCTCGGCCCGGATCACCCGGTAATCCTGCACGACATCCTCGGCCGTCCCATCGACCAAATGCACCAGAACCGCGCAGCGTTCGACATGGCCCAAGAAACGGTCGCCCAGCCCGCGCCCCGCATGCGCACCCTCGATCAACCCGGGAATGTCGGCCAGCACGAACTCGCTATCGTCCACGCCGACCACGCCCAAGCCGGGATGCAGGGTGGTAAAGGGGTAGTCGGCCACTTTCGGGCGCGCGTTCGAGACGGTGGACAGCAGCGTGGATTTTCCGGCGTTGGGCAGGCCAACAAGGCCGGCGTCGGCAATCAGCTTCAACCGCAGCCAGAGCGTGCGCTCAATGCCCAGCAAGCCGGGATTGGCCCGCCGCGGCGCCCGGTTGGTTGCGCTGACGAAGCGGGTGTTGCCCCAACCGCCATTGCCGCCCTGGGCCAGGCAGACGCGTTGGCCGACGGTCGTCAAATCCGCCACCGCGGTGCGTTCATCGGCCTCCAGGATCTCGGTTCCTGCCGGCACCCGGATGGTCACATCCGCCGCGCCGCGCCCGGTGCGCCCGCGGCCCGAGCCGCCCTGTCCGTCCCGCGCAAAGAAATGCCGCCGATAGCGGAAGTCGATCAGCGTGTTCAGCCCCGGCACCGCCTCGGCCCAGACATCGCCGCCTTTGCCGCCATCCCCGCCATCGGGCCCGCCATACTCAATGTATTTCTCGCGGCGGAAGCTTATGCAGCCGTCCCCGCCCTTGCCCGAGCGGATCTCGATGCGCGCAAGGTCAAGGAACTGCATCCCCGCGCTCTCCCGAACCAACCCCCGGCTGCTCTGTCAGATCGCACAGAAAAAGGCGAGCGTCTACCGCGGCCCCGCGCGCGACGCAGAACACGGCCGCCTTGCCGACCTCGGCAAAGCCCGCTCGCTCGATCACATGCGCAGACACGGGATTGTCCTCAAACACCGTCGCATGAAGCCGCTGCATCCCGGTCTGCCTGAAATGGGCAATCAGCGCGGTCAGCGCCTCGGACGCGTAGCCGGTGTTCCAGAAGGGCGGCCCGACCCAATACCCGATCTCCTCCTCGCCCGGGGCGACCGCGCGCGCCGAAACCAGCCCGATCATTTCGGAGGCGCCGTTGGGCGAGCCGTCCATCGCCCAAACCCGTTCGGCACGCCGCCCAGCAAGGCTTGCATCGATAAAACTCTCCGCCGCGCCGGGCGGGTAAGGATGCGGGATCGAAGACGTCATCTGTGCGACCCGCGCATCGCCTGCATAGAGCCCGAGCAGGCCGGCATCCGACGGCCGCAGCGCGCGCAGGATCATACGCGGGCTTGCCAGCGGCTCGACCAGCGTGCCGGTTTCGAATTGCAAATTCATGAGATCCTCCGCGGATCGCTGTGCAGCAGCTTGGACCTGTGCGCCCCACCCGTGCGCCCCACCCTTGCATCGGCCTATGCACCCCGAAATCGCCCAGCTTGCGGTCGTAGGGACGCCAAATGGACGACGGCGCGCGTAGACGCCCTGGACGGACGGGCAGCGCCGGCGCGCTACTCGGCCGCTTCGGCCGACGCCGTTACCGATACAAAGTTCCGGCCACGAAACCCTTTGTAAAAGCGGACATTGCCGTGGCTGAGCGCAAACAGCGTGTGGTCTTTGCCGATCCCCACATTCGCGCCTGGCCAGAATTTCGTCCCGCGTTGACGAACGATGATGTTGCCGGCCAGCACCGCCTCGCCGCCATATTTCTTGACGCCGAGGCGCCGTCCTGCCGAGTCGCGCCCGTTTCGCGAACTGCCGCCTGCTTTCTTATGTGCCATGACTGTGCTCCCTTACGCGGTTTCGGCGGCCATTGCAGTGGCCTGGCCGATCCAGTCATCCCGTTCGATCCGCCCCTTGAAGGACAGCTTTGCGTCCATCCAGGCGATTTCCTCACCGCCCCAGGCCGCAATCTGGCGAAAGTGAAAAACGCCGAGCGCATTGAGCTTGTCGCGCAACCCCAGACCGACGCCCGAGATCCGGGTCAGATCGTCGGGCTCACCATCGGCCGCGTCCAAAAGGTTTGCCGGCCGGATGCCCGGCGCGTCCTGCGCGGGTTCTGTTTTTGAAAGATCGGGTGAAAGATCGGGCGCCGGGTTCCAGGCATGCCCGGACTGACCGGTGCCGATCGCAGCTTTCACGCCGGTTTCGGCGGCCCCGGCCTTGAGGATCTCGGTGACGCGCAGCTGGGTAAAATGCTGACGATGGCCGCGCTTGCGCTGCGATCCGTGCTTGCGCCTGCGCTTTTTGAAGGAGACGACCTTGGGCCCGCGCGCCTGATCCAGCACCTCGGCCTGTACCGCTGCTCCGTCGATCAGCGGTGCGCCAACCGTGACACCCTCGCCGTCGCCCAGCATCAGAACATCGTTGAACTGGATGTGCTCGCCCGGTGCGGCGTCGAGCCGCTCGACCGTGACCTTGTCTCCGCTGGCGACCCTGTATTGCTTGCCGCCCGTCTTGATGACCGCGAACATCGCGTCTCGCTCCTGTGTTTCCGCGCCCTTCGGTCCGCCTCGCGGCGCGTTTCGGCAGAACTCCGCCACCTCGGGCAGCGCGGCCCGGAGGTCCGGGCCGGCTCTAAAAACCCGGCAAGGCCTCCCCGCCGGAAGCGCGGTCTATGCGCCAATAGCCTTGCAAGGTCAAGTGATACGCGTCGGATGCCGCCCAAATTGCGGCTTGCGCTTGGGCGAGACTGTGACTAGTCACGCGGGGTCGGTCACGGCCCGACAGCGGAGAGGTGCCGGAGTGGTCGAACGGGGCGGTCTCGAAAACCGTTGTGGGGGTGACTCCACCCAGGGTTCGAATCCCTGTCTCTCCGCCAAGACCTCCCGTTAACCCTTGATAAAGATAAATAATTGGGTAGAGAGTCGCTTTTGCTCACGATGCTACCCGCCAACCCCTCAATGCGAGGACAATTTGGCCTAGGAGCAAAAACCGAGCTCGGTCCGCGCGCGTAATTGCTGACCTCCGAACCCCCTATTTGCACCCGTGTCGGAACGCCCCACCGGTGTGATTGCGGCGGCACGCAAAATCGCTTTACTGGGAACGCGAGACGTGGGAGCGCCTCCACGCCTCGGCCGGCTCCCCGCTGGTAAGATCGAGGTATCGAGAGGCCACTTGGAGTTGTAGTTGGAGTTCCCCCGGTTTGATGGACGGTTATTGGCTAGGTTGATAACCTATAGAGATATCAGAATTTGCGTGCTTCTCTATCTTTGATTTGAGGTTTTGGGATTGAGGCGCGCGATGGCGACTTTGTTTTGGCTTTCGGATGCGGCCTGGGCGGCGATCGAGCCGCATCTGCCA
>JBCDAZ010000073.1:0-9822 GCA_039184655.1 Pseudomonadota bacterium
CGGCATACTGACCCCGGACGAAGCCTGTGAAACCGGACGGGTCGAGGAGAAGATGGCAGCCTGAAACCGAAACAGATCCACCTTAATCCGGGCTGCTAAACGGTCAAAAATCCAGGACCACCTCTCGTCGGAGTAGTGAGCGGCCTGTAGCGTCTGAGAAATATCGTCGAGCGGTGTCTCAACAAGCTCAAAAACCCCCTAAGCGTCGCAACCCGCTACGACAAAACCGCAGAAAGCTACCTCGGGTTTATCGACATAACCTCAATCCGACTGTGGGTGCGCCATTTGTCAACATGACCTAAATTGCACGAGCTAGCGTTGGATGGCACAGGAGTGGCGGCACGAAGTTGATCCGGCTACACAGGAAGTCGATCCGATTCCAGGACGGCCCTACAGAGTTAAAATTGGCACGGACAATTCTGTTCAGGTTCTGACGCCGGACGTCCAACCGGTCGTCACGCTTCGCCGCACAATGATTGACTTCTACCCGAGAGTTCTAACGGCCCGTTTCGAACAAGGCAGCACATCGAGCGTTTCCCGGCCGACGTGAATCGCGGAGGGCTTCCCATCGGGCGCCAGGCGTGATTCGGTTCCCCATCGCGGATTTTGGGGTAGGAGACGGGCAAACCGCTTTCAATGGATCTCAGGGCGCAGGCCTTGGCAGCCGTCGATGCGGGCCTGAGCCGACGCGCAGCGGTTTGGCGTCGGCGTGTCGTCGCTCATCCGCTGGGATGCCGCGCGGCGCATGACGGGCGGTTTTGCACCGAAGGCGCAGGGCGGCGACACCCGCTCGCAACGGATCGAGGCGGCGGGCGCCGAGCTGCGCTTCCTTTCGCCCTGCAGCCCTGATTTCAATCCCATCGAAATGGCCTTCTCAAAGCGCAAGGCGCTCCTCAGAAGGGCCGCCGCGCGAACCGCCGAGGTCCTCTGGGACGCGATCGGCCGCCGCATCGATCTCATCGCCCCGGAGGAGAGCGCAAACCTCTTCACCGCAACAGGATATGAACCAGAATGATCGGGAAACGCTCTAAGCCATCGTTCGTCGCTTGGGTCGCTCACGGGCAGCGTGGCCAAGTTAGGGAAGCCCAGCGTACACTATCACTTTGCCGACGAAGAGGATAACGTGACCGTCAATTTTTTTGGGGTATCTTTCGAGGTAGGCGCATGTCTCTCGGCAGATTAATGCTATAAAAAACAACATCCTGCTTGGTAGATCTGGTGGAGCCGAGGGGAATCGAACCCCTGACCTTCGCATTGCGAACGCGACGCTCTCCCATCTGAGCTACGGCCCCGGCCCTGCGCGTGGTAGGGCGGGGCGGCTGTTGGTGTCAACCCCGAAGTGACGCGCCGGGCCATGCCGCGTCTGCGTCCTAGCTCAGCAAGACGCACCATTGGCTGGAACGCGCGGCGGCCCGACACCGCCACGCGCAATGGGGCGCTCGATCAGACCCAATCCATATCGATGCCCTGCAGGCTTTCGATCCCCAACAGACGCACTTTGGTCTCGCCGCTGAAGATCCGCACATCGTTGTTCACGACCATGCGGAATTCGGCGTTGTCGGAGTCCAGGAAGACAAGGCTGTCGTTCAGCACATCGAAGTCGCGCACGACCAGCACCGAGTCTTCCGAGGTGAGATGGAACTCGTCTGCGCCCGCCCCGCTTGCGACGACGTTGCGTCCAGCGCCGCCATGGAAGATGTCGTCGCCATCCCCGCCAAAGAGGCGGTCGTTGTCGCCCCCGCCAAAGAGCACGTCATCGCCGGCCTTGCCGATGAGACGATCTTCACCATCTCCGCCGAAGAGCGTGTCGTCGCTTGCCGTGCCGACGATTCTGTTCACGCTCTCCTCTTCGGCTTTTGGATCGCCTTCGGTCTCGTCGGCGACAGAGGTGAGGCGCAGGCTCCGCAGATCTTGCGCCCCGTTCTCGAAGGTCACGCGGATGACATTCGCACCGGCTTCCAGCGCGAAACTGCCGGCATCGACGAAGTCGAAGCTGCTCCAGGATCCGGTGTTTTTCGATCCCGCCGTATCCAGCGTTTGATAGGCGCTGTCTTCATCCTTGCGGAAGATGTCGATCGATAGGGCGCGATCGTCGAGCTTGGAGGCCATGTTGAGCGACAGCGCATAGGTACCCGCGCTTTGAACATCGACGGTGTATTCCAGCCACTCGCCGTCCCAGACATAGCCGATATCGCCGCCAACGGTCTGCTCGACATCGGAGCCGCGCCGTCCACCGTCGCTGGCCCCCGTTCCGACAATGCCATCTGTCGCGTCATAGTAAGAGACGTTTTGCCCGCCGGTATCGTAATGCGATGCGTCGATCTCCAGCGGCGTATTTTCCGAGAGCACCGCGGACGGTCTGTCGGGGTCGGGCTGCTGCGTTACAATGGTTGGATTGACTGTGACCGAAACGGTCGCGGTGTCAAAGCCGCCCTTGCCGTCGGCGATCGTGTAGTCGAACCCGGTGGCACCGGAGAAACCGGCATCCGGCGTGAACCGAACGCTCTGCATGGCGTTGTCGATTGCAACCGATCCACCCAAAAGCGCAGAGACGCCGGTGATGCTGAGCGTATCGCCATCTGCATCCGTGTCATTGGCAAGAAGATCGGAAACCGCGATCGACATGGCCGCGCCGGCCTCGGTCGTGTAGCCGCCGTCGTCCGCTGCGTTGGGCCCGATATTGGGGCTGGGCAGCTCGGGCACCTCATCGCCCATCAATTCGCGAAGCCGGTTCTGCGCCCCGTAGTTGCTGTTCAGACTAACCGGGCCGTTGGAGGGCGGCACGAAGCCTTCCCAGCTGGAGCCGGGACCCGAAAACAGCCGTCCCAGATCCGCACCATAGCCGTAGACGTAATTATCGCTGATATCGCTGTCGCGCGTCTCGTCGGTGATGCGCTTGGCGACATTGCCGTAGATTTCGGCGCCGGGATTGCCGCGCCCGCTCTTTTCGGCCAGCCGGATGATGCCGCCGCTGTCGCCGTCATTGGGCATCAGCGTGTTGTTGCGGACGACGAAGTTCTCTGTCGCGCCGTTAATGTAGATCGAGTTCACCGAAGCGACATTGATCAGGTTGTCTTCGATGAGAAAGTCGCGGTAGCCGCCGCTGGCGGGGTCCGAGACGAAGATGCCCTGGCCGGGGATCACACCCGTGGAGAGATCGTCGTAAAGATAGTTTCCGCGTATCACCATATCGTGCGGCGTTTTTCCGTCGCGGGCAAAGAACTGGATCAGATCGGCATGGTCGTAGGTGCCGTCGCTGTACCGGATCCCAGCGGTGTCATAGAGCGTGTTGTTTTGCACAAGCCCGCCCCAGCTGTCGCCGGTCACGCGGATCAGGTCGCTTTGGGCATGGTGGATGTAGTTGTTTGTGATCTCAAAATTGGTCACATCGTTGAAGATCGAGGCGTGGTAGCCGCCTTCGATATCGTTTCCATCCAGCACCACCCCGTCGCTGTCGCGGAAATAGACGCCGCTCTCGAAGCTGCTGTTTTTGACCGTGATGCCGCTCGAAAACTGCGTGTGCAGGTAATTGACCGACAGGCCGTCGAGCTCGATGTTATCGGCCCCGTTGAGACGGAGATGCTTGAAATCGACGGTTCCCGGCTCGACCGCCTTCAGCGTCACCTTGGACGCAAAACTCTGTTTGAGTTCCACATCTCCGTAACCGCCTGCGGCGAGCAGGATTGTCTCTCCGCCCTTCGCCGCGGCGAGTGCGTTGAGAAGTTGACCGGTACCAGACACGACAATCGACATGACTTTACGCTCCACCCAAGTTTGCCGGTTTGTGTCATGGCTCACAGACATGAATAGAATGGTAATAGGTCATTAAATCTTATAATTACCCGTTATTAACTATAGAATTTATGTGGTCCAGGTAAAATATAAACACAGTTTTGTCAGATCCATGTGACTCTATGTTGTAATAATAATTGGAATATTTTGCTGTTTGGTCTGACGCAACTTATTGATCTTGGACTAGGTCGGTTTCGTACGCAGCCGCAGCACACAGCGTCTCGCGCGGGCATAGGAGGACCCATGGCAGGCCCCGGCGACCCTTAGGGCGACCCAGGGCGCGATCCTGCGTGCCGTTTCGCAACGCTAGCGCAACCTCTGGGCGGTCTTGGACCGCCCTTTGCGACGCGGGGACCCGTACCTTGCGATTTCGCTTGTTCTGACGGGCCCGCATGCCTATGTGTGCGCCGAAATCAACGCCCGCGGACGCAAGATGACCTCGCTGCTGCAAATCCTTCTGCTGATCATCAACACGATCTGGTTCATCGTGCTGATCCATGTAATCATGAGCTGGCTGATCAATTTTCAGGTGCTGAATATGGGCCAGCCTCTAGTGCGTCAGATATGGGACGGGCTAGAGCGGCTTCTTTATCCGATGTATTCGCGGATCAGGTCAATCTTACCCCCGCTGGGCGGCCTTGACCTTGCGCCGCTGATCTTGCTGCTGGGGCTCTACGCGCTGGAAATCGTTTTGGTGACGAATCTCAGGGCCGGCTAAGAACGCTCGCCCGACCGTCCGGGCCTTGCAGATGTGCCGTAAGGCCGGGCGGTCCGGCCACCACCTTAACGCGATGCGGCAAGGGCAGGGCAGCCAGCGTTTCCGGCGTTGGGCAGGAGAGCAGCAAAGCGTCCAGCTTCACGCACGGCCCGGCAAGGCTTCGGCCCGGAGGCGTTATCCCTTTTGGCCAGGCGATCAGATGCGGTTGGGCGCCACCTAGGCGCGGCAACCCATCCTTCGGTACCGTCAGCTGCCAGTGCAGGGCTTCACGATGGTGGCGCTCCAAAGGGCCGGCATCGATAGGAAGCGTGGCGCGCGCCGCCAGGGCGTCGGGCGGTTCTGCGACCCAACCGGCCAGCGCGGGACCCTTGGCAAGGGTCGCCTGAAAATCGACATCGTCGAGCCCGAACCAACGCGGGCGGCCCGGATGGGGCGCAGTCGGGTCAATGGCGACCAGCTCCAGATAAGCGCCGCCATCGAGCGGCCAGAGCGCATTACGCGTGCCCATTGTGGGGTGGCGGCCATGGCCGGATGGGCCGACACCAAGCTGTCCCGTCATCCAGGTCTCGGCCGCTGCAAGCTCCGCGGCGGCGACCACGATATGGTCAAGCGCCCATGCCGTTGTCTCTGTCATCGCGCCTCCTTCTCGAACGCCTGCCGACCGCGCATCGGGCCAAGGGTCGCATGTCGTTTCGCTGGTCGGGTCGCTTGTCGCGGGCCCCTGCGGCTCAGGATGCAGCTGCGGCCTTGCGGCGGTGCCAGAGCGCAAGGCCAGCGAGCCCCGCAAGGCCACCGAGCAGCAGCGATAGCGACGGCGGCAGCGGGGTTGCAACCATTGCAACGCCGGCCGGCGGCGGGCCCGTCTCCAGCACCAGCTTGATCGAGCGCATCGGCACCGAGCCCGAAAAAGCCCAAAGGCTGCCTGGCCCGCGAGTGTGGCCGCCCAGAATGAGCATCGAGCCTAAGGAGGTGTTGAGATCGGCCAGCCCGCGGTTGAGCGACACGCGAACCAACGGCATCGTACCGTTCACCCCAGGCGTTTCGACATTCTTTGCACCGTAAAACGGGGCGCTGCGGTCGCGCAGCCCTTTATAGCCGTCGAAGCCTGCGCGATCCTCCAGCAATTCGGTTTGATTGCCGGCGAACTTTCGCAGGCGGAAGGCGGTTGTCGCAGCGGTGTTCTGGAAGGCACCGATCCCGGCATCGATCTTGAAAAAGGCCCGGGTGACAGGGCCGCTGACGCCCGAGAGGTCGAAGGCAAAGAAGTTGCGATGCACCTGGCGGCAGCACTTGCCAACCAGGAAGTTACGATTCGACGGCTCCTGCCCCGTCACGCGGCCGTACCAACCGCGATCAACCGGGTTCAAGACAAGGGAGGCGGCCTCGACCTCTATTGTCGCAAAGGCCAGAAAGATGGCCAGTAGGCCAACAAGAGATCGCCCTCGGATACGCGGTCTTCTTCGCGTAATCAGCGTCATCCGCACAACTCCTCCCAAGTATTGTTAAGCGCTGCATAGCATAGCCGGCGGTCGGGTCAAAACACCCGGACTGCGCCGCAAGCCCGCCGCGACCCCACCCAAACCCCAGCCCGACCGCAGCCTGACGGCGTCGCGATGGCGTCAAAACGGCCCGGCAGGCCTTGCGACATGGTTTCGTTGGCGCCGTTCTCACCGGTCTTTTTTACGGCGCGCGCGGGTCCCCAACAGCCGCAGACGCAGCGCGTTGATCCGGATGAAGCCCTCGGCGTCTTTCTGGTCGTAGGCGCCCGCATCCTCTTCGAAGGTCACATGGCTTTCCGAATAAAGGCTCTGGTCCGACCATCGTCCCACAACGCTTGCAAGCCCCTTAAAGAGCTTCAGCCGCACTGTGCCCGATACATGCTGCTGGCTTTTGTCAATGGCCGCCTGCAGCATGTCACGCTCCGGGCTAAACCAGTACCCGTTATAGATAAGCTCGGCATAGCGCGGCATCAACTCGTCCTTGAGATGAGCTGCCCCCTGATCGAGCGTAATGCTCTCAATCCCGCGATGCGCGGCGAGCAGGATGGTCCCGCCCGGCGTCTCATAGATGCCACGGGACTTCATGCCGACATAGCGGCCTTCGACAAGGTCGATCCGGCCGATCCCATGCCTGCCGCCCAGCGCATTAAGGCGTGTGAGTAAGGCGGCCGGCGAGAGGGGTGTGCCGTCGATACTTGTCGCGTCGCCACGCTCGAACCCGATCTCGACAAATTCCGGTCTGTCGGGTGCGTCTTCGGGATGCACGGTGCGTTGATAGACGTAGTCGGGCGCCGATTGGGCGGGATCCTCAAGCACCTTACCTTCCGAGGAGGTGTGCAGCAGGTTTGCATCGACCGAAAACGGCGCCTCGCCGCGCTTGTCGGTCGGCACCGGAACCTGATGCGCCTCGGCCCATTCGATGAGTCGGCTGCGTGAGGTCAAGTCCCAGATCCGCCAGGGTGCAACGACGCGGATGTCGGGGTTGAGCGCGTAGGCCGAAAGCTCGAACCGGACTTGGTCGTTTCCCTTGCCGGTTGCGCCATGCGCAATGGCGTCCGCCCCGGTCTGGGCAGCAATCTCGACCAAATGCTTGGCGATAAGCGGTCGCGCGATGGATGTGCCAAGCAGGTACTGCCCTTCGTAAAGCGCGTTGGCACGAAACATCGGAAAGACGAAATCGCGTACGAATTCCTCGCGCACATCGCGAATGAAGATGTTGTCGGTCGAAAGACCGAGAAGTTCGGCCTTGGCCCGGGCCGGTTCTAGCTCTTCGCCCTGACCCAAATCGGCTGTGAAAGTGATGACCTCGCAACCAAGCTCGGTCTGCAGCCACTTTAGGATGATCGAGGTGTCGAGCCCGCCCGAATAGGCCAGGACCACTTTTTTCGGTTTGCGCATCGAGATCCTCCTCGCATCTGGCGCGGGGTCTATCGCGGTGATCTGAAAGGGGCAAGTGGCCGCGCTGCGGGGTGCGATCGGGCGCGGGTTCCCCAACGTCGATCGGCCGACGATGCCAAGTGCGCACAACCCAATGCCGTGCAGGCGACCCATCGTCCAGCCTGGCGCCCGAAATGAAAGAGCAGAGCGCCCGCGCCGGCACCAAGAGGGTGGACGCATCGCGGGATCTTGGATCCAGCGGCAAACGTGCTTGCATCCGTGCACGCCCCTGCGGCTTATGACACCGGGCGCGTTGGACATTCGGCGGATCGGAGAGCGGGTGTAGCGGACACCGGGTGCAGGAGCGGGTTTTCACGCTGTCCTCAGCGCGTATGGTCGGTGGGGCAAAGATAGAAGGAGGCGACGCGATGTCCCAACAAGGCGGATTGGCACAAAAAGTGGCGTTGGTTACCGGCGCCAGCCGGGGGATCGGGGCTGCAACCGCGCGGGTTCTGGCTGACGAGGGTGCGGCGGTGCTTTTGGCGGCACGCAGCACCGGAGCAACCGAGGCGATCGCGGCGGAGATCACCGCCGCAGGCGGCCGGGCCAAGGCTGTGGCCTGCGATGTTGCCGATTACGACGCGGTCGCCGCGGCGGTCGATGCGACCCTGTCGACCTTTGGTGGGCTTGATCTGCTGGTCAACAATGCCGGGGTGATCGAACCGGTCGCTCGACTGGCCGACAGCGACCCCGTCGCCTGGGGTCAGGTTATCGATATCAATGTCAAAGGCGTCTATCACGGTATGCGTGCCGCGATCCCGGCGATGAAACCGGGCGGCACGATCGTCAATATCTCGTCGGGGGCGGCGACCAGCACCCTGGAAGGCTGGAGCCATTACTGCAGCTCCAAGGCCGCCGTTCTGATGCTGACGCGTATGGGCGAGAAGGAGTACGGGCCGCAAATCAGGGTCGTCGGCCTCTCGCCCGGCACCGTCGCCACCGAGATGCAGGTCCTCGTCAAGGCCTCCGGTATCAATCCGGTCAGCCAGCTCGATCCATCCGTGCATATCCCGCCCGAATGGGTCGGTCGCGCCATCGCCTGGCTTGCTGGCGGGGCTGCCGATGAATTCCGCGGGACGGATGTTTCGCTGCGCGACGAGGCGGTGCGCCGGCGCGTCGGACTGATCTAGCGCGTTAAGGCTTCAGAAGGGCACGTGCTCTTGCACTTCGAAAACCGGGGGGTCGCGCAACATGGCGACGAGCGCGTCGACGTCGCCGCGTTCGGTTCGCCAGGCGATATAGGCTTCCTGGCTTTCCTTGCGGTCCCAGACTTCATGGACGATCACGTATTTTTCGGCCGGATTGGCCATGCATGAGATCAGCTCGGCACCGGCGAATTTTGCCGTGTCGGGCAGGATCGCCTGCAGGGTTGCAATCAGCTTTTCGTACTGATCGTCCTTGGCCTTGAAATGCGCATTGACCACAACCGACATTGGCGACCTCCCTTGCTGCCCTGCAAGGCTGGCACGCAATCACGCTTGCGTCCAGCGCCCTTTGGGCGGGTCCGGCTGATCCCTCGCACCGGTGCGGAGAACCGTCCCGGTCAGGGCCCGACCTGTTGCAGCCAGCGGCCGATCTGTGGCATTTGCCATATGAAAAGCCTGCTGACCGCCGTCACTGGCAGTGCCACGAAACGCGGAACGTGATGACGACTCGGTGAGCGCGAGCTAAACCCTGATCCGCGAATATGTCTGGTTCCAGGGCGCGCCAATCGCGGTGATCGAAGGTGGCACCATCTAATCCGTGCGGTGCGACCATATCGGCCGGCCGTCCTTTGCCACAAACCCCTCCGGCACAGTGGTGTGGCAGGCCACCTATCTGCCCTTCGGCGGGGTCTGGACCGCCACCACCTCACCGCCCATCGACCCCGAAATGCGCTTCCCCGGCCAATGGTTCCCGATGGAGACCGGCCTGCACCAAAACTGGATGCGCGATTACGACCCCACAACCGGGCGCTATATCCAGCCCGACCCCCTCGGCCTCATCGAAGGACCCAGCGTCTATAACTATGCGATGCAGTCGCCGCTAAAGTTTGTGGATCCGAGGGGTGGAGAAATAAATGATGGGAGTGGCTATAACAAGTGCAAGAAGGAATATATGTACATACTCTTTTGATAGGAGTTGAAAGAGTTGTTTTTCTGTGGCTCCCAATACTTTTCTGATCCCTATCTCCTTTACTTTTTGTGAGAGCGAACAAGCCATCATCGCAAACAAACCCATACAGGAAATGATAATCGCAATCACAGAGAACACTCCGAAGATCTGACCAAATTGCTGCTCTGCCTCATATTGAAGGTTGAATTCATCCTCTAGAAAAAAACCTATATAAGGGTCGTTGGGGTAGAGTTCTCGGTAGGTTTCTTCGATCAATTCAAG
>JBCDAZ010000074.1:0-9037 GCA_039184655.1 Pseudomonadota bacterium
CGCCGCTGCATGACGATGCCGCTATCGAGCATCTCGTCGCAGCGCTGTCGAGCCTCTGGTCGCAATGCGCCCTGGCCCGCGCCGTGGCCTGAACAAGACCGCAGACCGGGGCGAAAAACCCAACCCAAACGCATCGGGAACGCGCGAAGGACGCGATACGCGCCGGCCCTGGCCCAACGGCCCGGTGGGCTTGCGCAACCACCGGGCACGACCCTGCTTCCATCCGGGCGCCGCCGATGCCCGGCATTGCCCCGGCAAGGCCTTGGCAATCATGACGATTTAGCGGCAACCCGAAAAACAGCTTTACAGCTGCCCCGAGTCGCCCTCACCATATCTTGTGACACATCGACCGGGTGTGTCGATTTATAGAAAAGCTCTCAGCAGATTGCGGAAGTCGACCCGTTTTCTGTCTACAGCTAGAGGGAGCGTAGGGCATGGACCCCATCGAGCAGGATCTGTTGAACGACGACCTTCATCCAATCGACATCGTGGAGACGCTTGCCGAGCATAAAGAATGGGATTTTGACCGGGTTGGCGACAACCAGATCGCGCTTTCGGTCGAAGGGGCCTGGCGCAGCTATGCGCTATCGCTGGCCTGGTGCGGCGGCGACGAGGTGCTGCGTCTGATCTGCACCTTCGAGATGGATCCGCCCGCAGGCAGCGAGCCCGAATTGCTGCGTCTTTTAGATATGGCCAATGACCGGATCTGGACCGGGGCTTTCACGCTTTGGCGCGAACGCAAGATGATGGTCTATCGCTATGGGCTGACGCTTCATGGTGGCGTTTCGCCGACCTCCCGGCAGGTCGATTACATGATGCAGGCGGCGATCCTGGCTTGCGAGCGGTTCTACCCCGCCTTTCAGCTTGTCTGCTGGGGCAACCGGCCGGCCGAGGAGGCGCTTGGCATCGCCATTGCCGAGGCGTACGGTCGCGCCTGATCGACGCGTTTTCCCGGTTCGGCGGCGCGTGATGAGCCGGGGGAGGGATCATGGACGGTCTGCAGGAACGCGCGCGGCGGGGTCTCGTTTTGCTGGGCTGCGGCAAGATGGGCAGCGCGCTGTTGGCGGGCTGGCGGGCCGGCGGGTTAGCACCCTCGGCCATCTGGGTGATCGAGCCTTCCCCGTCAGCGGAGCTCAGAGCGCTAACCGGCGAGGGCCTGCACCTAAATGAAGAACTCCCCGCCACACCGGCGGTTTGCGTGCTTGCCGTCAAACCGCAGATGATGGCGCATGCCCTGCCGCAGGTCTCGGCGTTGGGCGGCGGTTCCACGCTGATCCTTTCGATTGCCGCCGGCACAGCCATCGATCGCTTCGAGGCGGTCTTCGGTGCCGGCACCCCCATTGTGCGGGCGATGCCGAACACGCCGGCCGCAATCGGGCGGGGCATAACCGCGCTGATTGGCAACGGCGCCGCGGATGCAGGCGCGCTCGCGCTGGCCGAAACCGTGCTGCGAGCGGTGGGTGAGACGGTGCGTCTAGAGGATGAGGCGCAGATGGATGCGGTAACGGCGCTGTCGGGCTCAGGCCCCGCCTATGTCTTTCATCTGATCGAGTGTATGGCTGCGGCGGGCGCGGCCGAGGGGCTGGCCCCGGATCTGGCAATGCGGCTTGCGATCGCCACTGTCGGCGGAGCCGGAGCCCTTGCCGCGGCGGGATCCGAGCCGCCCGCGAGCTTGCGGGTGAATGTGACCTCGCCCGGCGGGACGACGGCGGCCGGGCTTACGGTGCTGATGGACAGCGAGCACGGTCTTCCTCCCCTGATCCAAAGTACCGTCGCGGCGGCCGCGGAACGCAGCCGGGCGCTGCGCGATTGATCGGTCGGTGCCGGGTTTCAACCGAAGGCAGGCAAGGCGGCTAGCGCTGCGCTCTTTTCGGGCCTGAGCCGGGTGCGGTGTGGCTGCGGTGGGGGGGTGGACCCGATCGGCGCGGCCTGGTCGGCTCAAATAAGGGTGTTGCTTGCGCGAGGGCGTTCTCGATCGCGGCAGCGGCGCCATGGGGAGCTGCGAGCAGCACCAGACCGGACCCGATCATGCCAGCGCCCTGTTTGAGATCGAAAACCCGTTCCCAACGCCGATGGGGCAACCCTGAAAGCCCCTGGATCAGGCTCTGATGGCGCGCAGCGCTCAGAAGGGGGTACCAGATCAGGACGGTTGCCTGGGGCCAGTGCGCAACCAAGCGGCGCAAGAAGCCGGGCAGCGCAGCATACTCTGCCTTGATCTCGTAGGAGGGGTCGATCAGCACCAGCCCGGCGCGCGGCCGCAACGGGGCCCTGCTCAAAACTCCCTCCAGACCATCGGCATGGCATATGTCGACTTTGGGGCCTGCGAACGCACCGGCGCGATTGGCGCTACCAGTGCGGGCTGCGCTGCCAGTGCGGGCGGGATCGAACACGGCCCTGAGCGCTGCATGTTCGCGGGGGTGGCGTTCGTAGAGCAGCATCCGGTCCTGGGCGCGCAGCAACATCCGCGCAATCAGCGGCGAGCCGGGATAGGCCGTTGAGCCGTGTTGCGCGCGCAGCCGCCGCAGGATCGTACCGAAGCCGTCCGCCTGCGCGGCCGGAAGGCTCAGGCGCGCGATCCCGGCCGCCGCTTCGCCGGTCTTTCGCGCCTCGGCGCTGTTCAGATCGTATAGACCGCGGCCGGCATGGGTCTCGACATAGCTGATCGGGCGCGGTTTGCGCAGCAGCGCCTGCAACAGCGCGACCAGCGCCAGATGCTTCATCACATCGGCCGGTCCACCGGCGTGATAGGCGTGCTGGTACGAGAGCATCCCACCTCTTGCCACGAAACTTTGCCTGTCGCGAGCCATTGCTCGAAGGATAAGGGTTTTGCGGCGCTTCGGGATAGGCTAACGATAGCTGTAAAGCTGTCCGTGCAGGACGGCATGAACAGCAACAGGGCTCGCATCAACAGGGGGGCTTGATGGGCACCACGCCGCTTCTGCGGGTCGAGGGGTTGTCGATTTCTTTCGGCGCAGGCCCGACGGCGCAGGATGTCGTGCAAGATGTCAATTTGGTGCTGCGCCGAGGCGAAACGCTCGCGATTGTGGGCGAAAGCGGATCCGGCAAAACGGTGACGGGAAAAGCCCTGCTGCGCATTCTTCCGCGGACGGCGCGGGTGGTGGCGGGCCGCGCGTTTCTGGCCACGCATCCGGCTACCAAAAAGGCCGGCGGGCAAGAACAGCACGGCCAAGAGCAGGACGGCCAAGAACAGGACGGGCAAGCGCAGGGCGCGCGGGCGCGCAAGACCGATCTTTTCGCGATCAGTGAGCGGGAGATGCGCCAGATCCGCGGCGGGCGGGTCGCGATGATCTTTCAAGAGCCGATGAGCTCGCTTTCGGCGCTGCACACCATTGGCAACCAAGTAGCCGAATCGCTGGCCCTGCATAAGGGTCTAACCGGCGCTGCGGCCAAGCGTGCCTGCCTTGATGTCTTCACCGAGGTCGGCTTTCCCGACCCAGAGCGGGCCTTTGCGGCCTATCCCTTCGAGCTTTCCGGCGGGCTGCGCCAGCGGGCGATGATTGCCATGGCGATGGTCTGCAAACCCGATCTGCTGATTGCCGACGAGCCGACCACCGCGCTGGATGTGACGACCCAGGCCATGGTGCTGGATCTGATGAAGCGCCTGCAGGCCGACCACGGCATGTCGATGATCATGATCACCCATGATCTTGGCGTGGTGGCCAATATGGCCGACACGGTGCTGGTGATGAAGCGCGGCCGCGTGGTCGAAAGCGGACCGACCGCTGCGGTGCTCACCGATCCGGGCCATGGCTATACCAAGGCGTTGATCGCAGCCGCCCCCGAAATCCCCGAAGAAATGGCCGGGCCGAGCGACCGGGTCTCCGACCCGATCCTGTGGGCGCGGCACTTGTCCAAGACCTTTGCCGGGCGGACAGGCTTTTTGGGCGGCACCGCGCCCAGCGTGAAGGCGGTGCGCGAGGTCGAACTGGCGGTGGGCCGCGGCGAGACCGTCGCGGTTGTGGGCGAAAGCGGCTCGGGAAAATCGACGGTCGCACGGCTTTTGTTGCGCGCCGAGGAGCCTGATGAAGGCGCCGAGATCGGGTTTTGCGGGGCCGATGGAAAAAGCTGGGACGTCGCGCAGATGGACCGCGCGGCGCTAAAGGCGTTCCGGCGCAAAGTCCAGATCGTGTTTCAGGATCCATTCTCCTCGCTCAGCCCGCGGATGTCGGTACTCGACATCCTTACCGAACCGCTGCGCGTGCATGGGTTGGGAAGTTGGCGCGACCAGCGCGACCGGGCGGCCGAGCTGATGGCCAAGGTGGGTCTCTCTTCGGCACATCTGGGGCGCTTTCCGCATGCCTTTTCCGGCGGGCAGCGGCAGCGCATTTGCATTGCGCGCGCGCTTGCGCTCAATCCGGAGATGATTGTGTGCGACGAGCCGACCTCGGCGCTGGATGTCTCGGTTCAGGCGCAGGTGCTCGACCTGTTGCGCGACTTGCGCGAAGCGCTGGGCCTGAGCTACCTATTTATCAGCCACGATTTGACGGTGGTGGCCGAGATCGCCGATCGCGTCGCGGTGATGCGCCGCGGTCGGATCGTCGAAACGGCACCGTCGGCGCAGCTTTTCGCCAATCCGCGGCACCCCTATACCAAGGCCCTGATCGCTGCATCGCCCGAGCCCGACCTGAACCACCGGCTCGACCTTGCGGCTGTGGCCCGCGGTGCCGGCCAGCCCGATAGTTGGCCGGAGCCTTTTCGCTACGCCGGCGACGAGAATGCGCCGGGGTTGTTGGAAGTCGAACCGGGACATTTTGTACGATGCGCAGCCTGATCCGATGCTTGTTTGTTGCTCTGGCAACCGGGGCAGCCGCGCTGCCGGCGGTGGCCGAAAGCCCGCTTCTTGAAAACCGCGTGCATGAGGGGGCGCTGCCGCCGATGGCCCAGCGGTTGCCCCATGAGCCGCAGATCGTGGATCTGGCGCTGAAGGGGCGCGAGCCTGGGCGGCATGGCGGAACGCTGCGGATGTTCATCACCAAGCCGCGCGACATCCGCTATATGGTGGTCTACGGCTATGCGCGGCTGGTGGGCTATACGGAAGACTATGCGCTGGCGCCCGATATCCTGCGCGATGTCGAGATCGAGGATGGCCGGGTCTTCACCTTCCATCTGCGCAAGGGCCATCGCTGGTCGGACGGGCATCCCTTCACGACCGAGGATTTCCGTTATTGGTGGGAGGATGTGGCGAACAATGCCGAGCTGGCGCCGGCCGGCCTGCCGCGGGTGATGCTCGTCGATGGCGAAGCGCCCGAGGTCACGGTTATCGACGCGCATACCATTCGCTATGCCTGGTCGGAGCGTAACCCGCTCTTTCTAACCCAGCTTGCCGCAGCCAGGCCCCCCTTCATCTACCGACCCGCCCATTACATGAAGCAGTTTCACGCCGATCACGCCGATCCTGAAGCGCTTGCAGGGCTGATGGACGAGGTGCGCGCGCGCAACTGGGCGTCCTTGCACAACGCCAAGGACAACATGTATCGCTACGATAATCCCGATTTGCCCAGCTTGCAGCCCTGGGTTTCGATCACCGAGAAGAATGCGCAGGGCTACGATCTGATCCGCAACCCCTACTTTCACCGGGTCGACGCGCAGGGCAATCAACTACCCTATATCGACAGGATCGAGCTGACCATCGCCGCAGGCGGGCTGATCCCACAAAAAATCGGGCTGGGCGAGGTCGATCTGCAGATCCGTTCGCTTGCTTTTTCCGACGCGCCGGTACTCAAGCAGGCCGAGGCGCAAGGGGGGTATACCACCTATCTCTGGGTCAATGGCGCGGGGTCCGACATCGCGCTTTATCCCAACCAGAATTACACCGATCCCGATTTCCGCGCGCTCTTTCGCGATCCGGTGTTCCGCCGGGCGCTGAGCCTTGCGGTCAATCGAAAGACGATTAACCGCACCCTCTTTTTTGGGTTGGCCAAGGAGAGCAATGTCGCGCCGCTGGAAGGCTCGCCGCTCTACGATCCCGCCCTATCGTCGGCCTATGCCGGTTACGATCCGCAGACCGCCAACAGCCTGCTCGACACGCTGGGTCTGGATGCGCGCGACGGTGACGGAACCCGTATTTTGGCCGATGGACGGCGGTTAGAGATCGTTGTCGAGACAGCTGGGGAACGGCCGGAAGTGTCGGACGCGCTGGAGCTTCTGAGCGAGATGTGGTCGGAGATCGGGGTGAAGCTGATCGTCCGCCCGCTCGACCGCGATATCCTGCGCAACAAGGTTTATGCGGGCGAATCTATGATGCCGGTCTGGTATGGTTGGAACAACGGCGTGCCGACGCCGAACGCCCCGCCGCGCGATCTCGCGCCGATCGACCAGACCCAGTTCAGCTGGCCGATGTGGGGGCAGTATTTTCAGACCAAGGGGCAGGCCGGCGAGGAGGTCGAAACCGCGGTCGCGCAACGGCTGCTGGAGCTTTACGAAAGCTGGCTGTTGGCAATCGACGCAGAGGCCCGCGCGGCGATCTGGCAGGAGATGCTGGCCATTCACGCCGACCAGGTCTTTGCCATCGGGCTGGTCAGCGCCGCGCCGCAGCCGCTGATTGCCTCCAACCGGCTGCGCAACGTTCCGGCGAGCGGCATCTATGCATGGGAGCCCGGGGCGCATCTGGGCATCTACCGCATGGATGAGTTCTGGTTCGACGGGTAGAGCCGGCGATGCTCGCCTTCATCCTTCGGCGCTGTGTGACGATGCTGTGGACGCTGGTCGTCGTCTCGATCCTCGTCTTTATCATCGTCAATCTGCCGCCAGGGGATATCCTGTCGAACCGGATCGATCAGCTGATGGCCTCGGGCGAGGAGTCCAGCGTCGCGCAGGCGCTGTTTCTGGCCGAGCAGTACTCGCTCGATCAACCGCTCTGGCGGCAATATCTGATCTGGATCGGGGTCTGGCCCGGGCCGGAAGGGTTTTCGGGCATCATCCAGGGGGATTTCGGCTGGTCTTTCGAGTTGGATCGCCCGGTTTGGGATATCGTGGCCGAGGCGATGTGGATGACCGTTGTGCTGAATTTCAGCACGATCGTTTTTATCTATTTCTTTGCGCTGCCGCTGGGCGCGATCGCGGCGGTCAAGGCCAATACGCTGGTCGATTACCTGGCGACCTTTATCGGCTATATCGGCCTGGCCACGCCCAATTTCCTACTCGCGCTGGTGCTCTACAATTACGGCGCGCAATGGTTCGGTCTGCCTGTGGGCGGGCTTATGAGCCGCGAATATGCCGGGGCGCCGATGAGTATGGAAAAGCTCGGCGACATTCTTTTACACCTCATCGTGCCGGTGATCGTGATCGGCACGTCGGGCATGGCCGCGATGGTGCGACGGCTGCGGGCCAATCTGCTCGACGAGTTGGGTAAACCCTATGTCGTCACGGCCGCGGCCAAGGGTCTGACCCCCGGGCGGGCGGTGGTCAAATACCCGCTGCGCATGGCGCTCAACCCCTTTGTGGCCGATATCGGCAACTTGCTGCCCCAGCTTGTGTCCGGCTCGGTCATCGTTTCGGTGGTAATGGGTCTGCAGACCGTCGGGCCGCTGCTTTTGCAGTCGCTGCGCGCGCAGGACTACTTTCTGTCCGGGTTCATTTTGCTCTTTGCCTCGGTGCTGACCCTAATCGGCATGCTGATTTCCGATATCCTTCTGGCCGTGCTCGACCCCCGCATCCGCTACTCCGCCCGGGCCCGCTGATGACCGATTTCGATCCAGACCGCCATTTCGTCGCCGACAGCGCCTATGACGCAGCCGCGGATCGTCAAATCATCGAGCGCAAGGATCTCGATGCAGCCACTTGGGTGCTGGTCTGGCGGCGTTTCTCGCGCAACCGGCTCGCGGTTGTTTCGGGGCTGTTTTTGCTGGCGATCTATATTCAGCTGCCCTTCGTCGATTTTTTGGCGACCTACGGGCAGAACGTCCGAAACGACTCGTTTTTGTCGGCCTCGCCGCAGGCGCTGGGGCTCTTTGATGGCGGGTTTCTGGTGGTCTATCCCAGCGTCGCGACCCAGGATATGCAGACGTTCCAATGGGTCTATGAGACGGACTATGACAGCCCACAGCCGGTGCGGTTTCTGGCCAGCTGCGGTCGACCCTATTCGTTTTTGGGGCTTTGGGAGAGCGACAATCATCTGATCTGCCCGCCGGAAGGTGGGACCTTTTACCCGCTCGGGACGGACCGGCTGGGGCGCGATGTTTTGAGCCGGCTGATGCATTCGGCCCGGCTGTCCATGACCATCGGGCTGATCGGCGTCTTTATCTCCTTTGCCATCGGCATGGTGCTGGGCGGGCTTGCGGGGTATTTCGGCGGGCTGATCGACGCGACGGTACAGCGGGCCATCGAGATCATCCGCAGCCTGCCGGAGCTGCCCATCTGGCTGGCCTTGTCGGCGGCGATCCCGGCCAATTGGGGGCCGGTGGCGGTGTTTTTCGTCATCTCGATCATTTTGGGTTTGCTCGATTGGCCCGGCCTGGCCCGGGCGGTGCGTTCGAAATTCTTGGCGCTGCGGGAGGAGGAGTATGTTCGCGCGGCCGAGCTTATGGGCGCCTCGACGCCACGGATCATCGGGGCACATATGATGCCCAACTTCATGAGCCACCTGGTGGCAAGCGCGACGCTGTCGATCCCGGCGATGATCTTGGGCGAGACGGCGTTGAGCTTTCTGGGGTTGGGGCTGCGCCCGCCGGCGGTCAGTTGGGGCCTGATGCTGAACGATGCGCTGACGCTGGGGCAGGGGGCGATCACGGTGACGCCCTGGGTGCTGTGGCCGCTCGCCCCGGTGATCCTGGTGGTTCTGGCCTATAACTTCTTGGGCGACGGCATCCGCGACGCGCTCGACCCCTATTCCTGAGCTGCAAAAGGGGGGCGGCCGATGGGGGCATCGAGCCCCCCTGGTAATCCCCCCATTTTTAGAGGGGCGCTTCAGTAGAATCTAAGCTGCTTTCAATTTCTGTGCTGGGGTCATCCCGCCGATGCCCATGTTTGGCCTTTCGTTGTTGTAAGTCCAGAGCCAGCGTGTGGCGTGATCTTGCAC
>JBCDAZ010000075.1:0-7496 GCA_039184655.1 Pseudomonadota bacterium
ACGTCGCCTGGCTGATCCCGGCCTTGCGGCAGATGTCGCCAACCGGCACGCCCTCGTCGGCCTGCTTCGGGATGAACGCCTTTTGGGCATCCGTGAACATGCTCGCCTTCATGCCTCTCCGCTCCTCCCGGCCACGGGATCAGGCCGCGGAAAACTCTAGCAGCAGATGGCCCAGTTTGCGGGAACAGAGCAAGTTTGATCGCCATCCGCTTCCCATTGCGGTGTCCCTGAAAAAACCGACCCAACGCATCAAGCCCACAGGAAACTCTTTCATCTCCTTGATTTACTTACCTACCCGGCATCTTCCAGCCTCCTCCATGGTCTTCCGGCGTCACTGAAGATATTCTTGCCGTCTTACATAAAGACCATCGAAAATCAGGAGGTAGCGGATGCAAATCGGGTTCATCGGGCTGGGCAATATGGGCGGTCCCATGGCGGCCAATCTTGCCAAGGCAGGCCATGACGTCACCGGCTTTGACATTGCCGGCGTCATGCCCGATGGGGTTACACCGGTCGCAACGGCCGAGGCGGCCGCAACCGATCGAGCGGCCATCGTCACCATGCTGCCCGATGGGGCGATCCTGCGCCGGGTTGCCGCCGCGATCCTACCTCATGCCGCCCCCGCCACGCTGCTGCTCGACTGCTCGACCGTCGATGTCGCCTCGGCCCGCGCGGTTGCTGCCGATGCCGTGGCGCATGGTCTCTTGCCGGTCGATGCGCCGGTCTCGGGCGGGGTGGGCGGCGCTCAGGCCGGCAGCCTCACTTTTATGGCCGGCGGCAGCGCCGAGGCCTTTGCCACGGCCCAGCCGCTTTTCGAGATTATGGGGGCGCGGGCGGTGCATTGCGGCCCTGCCGGCAATGGACAGGCTGCCAAGATCTGCAACAATATGATCCTGGGTATCTCCATGATTGGCGTCTGCGAAGCCTTCGCGCTGGCCGACCGGCTGGGGCTCGACCGCCAGGCGATGTTCGATGTGGTCTCCACCTCCTCGGGCCAGTGCTGGTCGATCAACACCTACTGCCCCGCACCGGGCATCGGCCCGCAAAGCCCCGCCGACAATGACTACCGGCCCGGCTTTGCGGCCGAGCTGATGCTCAAGGATCTCACCCTCGCCCAGGATGCGGCCGAAAGCGTGGATGCCCCTACCCCGATGGGAGCACTCGCCGCCGCCCTCTACGGGGCCTTTGTCGAAGAAGAGGGGCACGGCCGCGATTTCTCGGCCATGCTGCCGCGGCTGGAGGCGTTGACGCGTGGCTGATCGCTATACGGTCTGGCGCCCGGCGACCCAACGAAACGGCAACAGCGCGAGGAGCGCCAGGGCAAGCTTCACGCCGAAATCGGCCGCGGCCAGGGATACCCAGAGCGGCGCCATGCCTCCAAAACCGAGCATCGGCACCGCCTCGCGCGCCCAGCCATTCGGATCGGCCGGGTCGATAAAGGCAAAGGCCGCGGCAAAGGCCACCGAAAAGAAGATCGCCGTATCGAGCGCCGAGCCGATCAGCGAAGAGACCAGCGGCGCGCGCCACCAATGCCCCCGCCGCAGCCGGTCGAAGATGCCGACATCGACCATTTGCGCAACCAAGAAGGCCAGGCCCGAGCCCAGCGCAATGCGCAGCGTCGTGAGATCCCACAGGCTCGCCACCGCCGAGCAAGCCACGCCCATCGCAAAGCCCACCGCCACCACGCGCCGCGCAGCCGCAGCTCCGTAAAGCCGGTTGGTCAGGTCGGTGACCAGAAAGGCAAGCGGATAGCTCAGCGCGCCCCAAGTCAGCCAGCTGCCCAGTAGAAACTGGACAAGAATGTTAGAGGCCAGCACGATCGCGGCCATGGCGGTGGCGGCAAGGACAATCTGGCGCGGCATCGCCGTCTCCCGTTCCAAGTGGCGGCCCGCCCTAACCGGATGCCGCGGCCAGTTCAAGCCCTGCCGTAGATCCCGCCAGGCAGCTCATGCGCCTCGATCAGCCCCAACCCGGCCAGCTCCAATCCCAGCGCATCGGCATTGCGGAAAAGATGCGTCTGCCAGCCTCGCCGCCGCGCCGCCGCAACATTCTCCGCCCGGTCGTCGGTAAAAAACAGATCCGTCCCACTCAGCCCGCTGCGCGCTTCCAGGATCTGGTAGATCTCCGCCTCGGGCTTGATCACGCCTTCGCGCCCGGAGATCACCCGAATGTCGAACTCCGCCAGCACCGGGTAGATCGTACAGGCCAGATCGAAGCTGTCGGCGCCGAAATTTGACAGCGCGTGCACCGCAATCCCACGCCTGCGCAGAAGCCGCAACAAGGCGATCGAGCCCTCGATGGCGGGTTGGAACATCTGCGGCCAGCAATCATGCCAGGCGCGGATCAGATGCTCTTGACGCGGGCGTGTCGCGGCATGGGCGTAAATATGTGCCCGGAACGGCGCCCCGCGATCCACCTCCAGATTCATCGCCTCAAGACCCGAGGTGGCCATAAACGCCTTCCGCGCCTCCGCGTCGGGGATGAGCCTCTCATAAAGGCGTTCAGGCTGCCAGCGCACCAGCACATTGCCGATATCGAACACAACTGCCTTGGGCTGGTGCATGCGGCTCTCCCGGCTGGGGGTGGGCGCGATTTGTGCCAGATCGGCCGGGGCGAGGAAAGGCCGGCGGCGGGTTTCGGCGCGGCGATGCGTCGCCGGGCGCTCGACTCGTCCCATCGGCCTGCTAGAGTGGGAACGAAACAGGAACCTTTGCTTTCGCATCACCAAGTCCATGAAACGACCTGCCTGTCGCCGCCTTCTGGCACTTTGGTGTCCCCGCCTCGGGGCCGACCGGCTGTGCCGCCGCGGTGCTGCGGGCGGGCCGTTTGCCGTCATAGGCGAAACCGGCCAGGCCCGGCATCTCGCGGCCCTCAATGCCGAGGCCGAGACGCTCGGCCTGCGCCGCGGTATGGCCCTTGTCGATGCCCGGGCGATGTGCCCCGAACTGCTGACGAAGCCGGCCGATCCCCGGGCCGATGCGGCTTTCCTATCGACGCTTGCGCGTTGGGCGGGCCGGTTCTCGCCCTTTATCGCCGAGGAGGGCGGCGCCGACGGCACCGGCGGGCTGATGCTTGACATCACCGGCGTGGCGCATCTTTTCGGCGGCGAGCCCGGTCTTGCCGATCAGATCGGAACGGCCCTCGACACATTCGGCATCACGGCGCGGCTGGGGCTGGCCGACACGCCTGGCGCAGCCTGGGCGCTGGCACGCTTCGGCGGTGCGGTCCCGATCGCGGCGCATGGCGGTGATGCGATCGATCAGGAGGCGTATGCGACCCGCGCCCGCGCCGCCAAAAGGCCGCGCGACACCGACGCGCCCCAGCCCGTCGCCGGACCGACCCGGCCCTGGATCGCGGCACCCGGCGAGACGCTGGCCAGCCTGTCAGCGTTGCCGATCGCAGCGCTGCGTCTGCCGCCGGAGACTGTTTCCGGGCTGGCGCGTCTGGGGCTGCGCCAGATCACCGATCTCGTCGGCATGCCGCGCGGGGCGCTGGCGCGGCGCTTCGGGGTTGAAACGGTGCGCCGTCTCGATCAGGCGCTCGGGGCCGAGCCCGAGCCGATCTCTCCGATCCGGCCCCGACCGGATTTTGCGCTGCGGTTGAGCCTGCCCGAACCGATCGGGCTGAAGGCGGATATCGAGGCGGGGGTTGCACGCCTGCTGCCGCCGCTTTGCCAGCGGCTTGAGGCGGCCGGCATGGGCGCACGGCGCGTATTGCTGGAGCTGCGCTGCGTGGACGAGGCGATGCAGCGGATCGAGGTCGGGCTGGCCCGACCCGGCCGCGACCCGGGGCGGATCGCCCCGCTGCTGGTGCTGAAGCTCGATGCGGTCGAAGCGGGGTTCGGCATCGACATGCTGCGGCTGTCCGTTCCGGCGGCCGAACCTCTGGCGATGATGCAGCATAAGGGCGGGCTTGCCGCCGAGATCGAAGCGCGGGATCGTCTTGCCACGGGCGGCGGCGACGGCTTTGCCGCGCTTATGGGTCGTCTGGGCGCACGGGTGGGGCTGGAGGCGCTGCAGCGTCTGCACCCCTCCGACAGCCACATTCCTGAAAAGACCGCCATGCCCGTTGCGGCTGCCTTCACCGACCCTGCGCCGGGCTGGCCCGCGCCGGCCGCCCCGCGCCCCATGCTCCTCTTCCCGCCTGAGCCGGTTACGGTCGCGGATGGGCGGCCGCCCCGCACCCTGCTCTGGCGGCGCCGGCGGATGGGGATCGCCTGGGCCGAGGGGCCGGAGCGGATCGCACCGGAATGGTGGCTCGACGACCCGGCTTGGCGCTCGGGCCTGCGCGATTATTGGCGCATCGAAACCGATGACGGCACGCGGCTATGGGTTTTTGAGGCGCGCGGCGGCGAAACCGCCGGCGGCTGGTTTGTGCAAGGGGTTTTTGCCTAAGGCGTTTTTCCCTCCGGAGGCTGGTTGCCGGAAGGGCCGAGTTGGACCAAGGGGCGCGCCGCTTGCAGGCCGGGCGGCCTCCGTCCTAGTCTCGCCCATCCGGGAGACGGCAGATGAACGCAACGATCCTCTTCACCCAGGCCAAGGGCGGCGCCGGCAAATCGACCCTGCTCACCCAGCTTGCCGCGCATTGGCTGGGGCAAGGCCACCGGGTGGCGCTGGTCGATCTCGACCCGCAGGGCTCGAGCCTTGCCTGGGCCAAAACGCGCGCAGCCTCCGGCCGGTCGCCCCCGCTGGCCCTGGCGGTGGAGAGCGCCGATTTTCGCGCCGCGGCCGATCTGCGCGACGCGGCAGCAGCGGCGGACATCGTGCTGGTTGATACGGCCGGTCATGCCGAGGCATTGCGCGGCGTCATTCGCGACCGGGCCGACCTTCTGGTAATCCCGGTGCAGCCCTCAATGGCCGACGTGCTGGCCACCGATGCCACGCTGCAAACGGCGGCAAAGGGCAAAACGCGCCATCTTCTGGTTCTCAACCGCTGCCCGCCGCGCGGCAAAGCCGCCGAAGCCGCAACCGAGGCCTTGGCCGCAAAGGGTGCTCCGATGGCCCATACGCGCCTTGGCCAACGCGCCGCATTTGCCGAGGCGTTCATGCTGGGCGCCGGTGTGACCGAAACCGCGAGCGGCCGGCGGGCCGCCGAGGAAGTGCGGTGCCTTGCCGACGAGATCACAGGGCAGATCTAGATCACAGGGCAGACCTAGCCGGGCGTGCGCGACAAGGCGGCTTTTTTTGGGCTGAGATCGAGAAGCCGGCGCTTATGTCACGCGGCAACGATCCAAGCATTGGCCGGGCAATGGCGGGCCGGGCAATTACGGGCCGGCCTGCAGATAAGATCGATGCGGCGCGGCAAGGCCGTCAGGATATGGGGGGCAAAAACCCTCCAATCCGGAACAGCAAAAAATCGAGGCGGTTGGCCAGTCAAGGCTGGCACAGGCGTGCACGGTCGGGACAGGCGTGCACGGTCGGCACAGGCGTGCACGGTCGGCACAGGCGGCGCCGATAAAATGGGCCGGTCGAACTGGGAAGCGGTAGCGCGTGCCGCGGCGCTGGAAGCGGCTCGCTCAGACCGCCTGATCGAGCATGCCGCGCCCAAAACCGCTGGCACTGTCCGACAACAACCGGGCCATCCGCGACAAGGCTTCCGCCGCGGCGACAAGCGGGCCGCGCCCGCCGGTGTCTTCGTCCGGCGCAAGGCGACGCTGGGCGGCCAGCTCGGCCAGCGCATCAAGCCGGTTGGCATCGGCAAGCGCTGCAATGTTGCGGTCTGCCGCCGAGGGCTTGGCCGGTGCCAAGGCCGCCGCCTTCACAATCTCCATTTTGGCAACCGTCGCTTCTGGATCGCCGCGCACGGGGCTCACATCGATCGGGACCGAGCCGCCGATGGCGTAACGCTTGCCATCCGGACCCGACTGCAGATCGTAGGACGGCATACCGGCATAGCGGCCGCCAACCCGGGCATGCGCCTCCTCATGATTGCGCACCTCGCGGTCGCGGGCGCGCAGATCGCGCACTAGCTGCCGCTCCTCGGGCGTAAGACCGTCTTGACCGGTCGCCTTGGTGCTGGCCAGCAGCGACTCGCGCGCTTTCGGTCCCAGGGCCGGGCCCGGCGGCACAGAAGTCTCTGCCACCCCCAAGGTCTTGCTGGCTTCGGCGGTCCCAGCGGGCCTGGCGCCATCGGATTTCACAGTGGCGCGGATATTTGGCGCAGGCTGTGGAGTTGGCGCCGGAACGATGACCGGTGCTTCCGCAACCCGCGGTGTCGCGCGACGGCGCGCGCTGTCTTCAGGCGACACGCCCTCCGCTTCCGGCGACGCATTCGGCGAGGCGAGTGCAACTGACGCTAGCATTGTCCTTTCCCACCTTCCTGCTTCGTGCTCTAAACCCCAACACCGAAAGCCTGCACCATAAGTCTTTCACAAATGTAAACCGTGCAAATCCACAACTCGAGACTTGCGTTTTTAGGCGCTTGCGGCATCATCCTCGCAGGTGCAACAACTGAAAGGAGGTGATCCGATGTCGAGTGAGATCTTCGGAGCGTTGATGGGTCTGATGTGGGAGGCGCGCATCTGAGGGGCAGCCCCCTTAGACGCCTGACGCATTTAGGAGCTGATCCGAAGACCGATCGCCTCCGACGCTCACGAAAAAGAGCCGCGGGATGCACCATTTCCCGCGGCTCACCTGTTTCTAGAGCTTGGATTCTTGCTGGGCTTGGTTCTGGCTGGTTTTGGTTCTGGCTGGTTTTGGTTTTTCGCAACGAGGACCCGGGAAGCCCAGTCCCGAAAGAACCCCAGTCCCGAGAGAAGTCCATTCCCAGGCAAAGCCCTATCGGCTCGATACAACGCCCTGACCTGGACCGAGGGCTGCACAAGGCCGATTGCAGGCCAAAGGCCGAGCAAGCATCCCGCGCGTCGGCGACATGGTTGAAGGCCGCTGGGGATTGAGCCCGCCGCCAAGCCACGCTAACCCCAAGCAATGCTGCGTATTACCGACGAAATAGCCGTGGCCGATTGGGAGATTACCGAGCGCTTCCTCCGCGCCTCGGGCCCTGGCGGGCAGAATGTCAACAAGGTTGCAACCGCTGTGGAGCTGCGCTTTGAGGCGGCGCGCTCGCCGCATCTGCCCGCGGATGTAAAAACCCGTCTACAGCGTCTGGCCGGCCGACGATGGAGCAAAGATGGGGCGCTGATCATCACCTCCGAGCGCCACCGCACCCAGGCCATGAACCGTACCGACGCGATGGAGAAGCTTGCAGCGCTGATCGCCAAGGCTGCGGAGCGGCCCAAGCCCCGCATTGCCACGCGCCCAAGCGCCGGGGCTGTGCGGCGGCGCTTGGAAGCAAAGTCCCAGCGGGCGCAGCGCAAGGCCCGGCGCGGACGGGTCGACATCGAAGAGTAGCCGCCGGTCTAGGTCACATACCCATAAACCGGCTACCCATTGGACGTGTGGTGTGATTCACTTCTGCCAAAGAGCAGGAGGCAGGCATGGCGCGTTTCGATCTTACGGATTTTGAGTGGTCGGTGATCCAGCCTTTGCTGCCGACAA
>JBCDAZ010000076.1:0-7224 GCA_039184655.1 Pseudomonadota bacterium
CTCGGACGGCTTTATCGTGAAGATGCGCGAAGAAGAGGCCTCGACGGGGCGGCATCTGGCCGAGCGGGTCGATTGGATCGCCATCGAAGCGTCCGAGAGCAGCGCATGGAAAACGGGCATTCAGGCGCTCAACCATCTGGCAACGCCGGTCGGCATCGAGGCGGAGGATCTCAACGACATCGTCTTCCTGGCCGATATGCAGACGAAGAACGGGGGCAACACCGCAAGCCTACGCTACCAGAGCGATGCGGATGGGGCGATTATGGTGCATGTGGAGGAGGAGACCTCCCAGGACGCGGAAACATGGCACATGATTGAGGATGTGGGCTTTCTTGCGACAAATGCGGGCAGCCATCTTCTTGGAGAGTTCGACTACGCCTGATTGCTGACAGGCGGCGCACCGATCGGCTGAGCACTGATCGCACGCAGTGCGCTGACCTGACGGCGTATTGCGGTTCCTTTGCGCCAGATCTTCAAGCGAGCCGCCTCGGCGAAGCATTCCTCAGCGTAGGGCGCGGCGCCTCTTGAGCGGCTCGCGCGACACCGCCTCGCGCTGCAATGCCGCAAGATGGCCGATCGCACCGCGCACCCTATCCCGAGCGTCGCGGGATTCCAAAAAGTCGAAGATACGCAAAAGGTTGACCGGGTGCCGCACGACCAACCGCTCAAGCCGGTCCATCGCCTGCGCCAGCCGATGAGCGTCGAGGATCTGGCAGGCCGCCTGCGTCGGGGTCAGCAGAAAATAGTCCTGTGCCCGGCGTGCGATGTCCCGCGTGGCATCGAAAGGCGATGCGCCGAGCGCCTTGAATTTGGGCAGCAGAACGCAAATGTCCTCGGCCCGATTTTCAAGCACGGAGCCAGAGCGTTGCACGAAGCCCAGCGGTTGGAGCTTCGCGACAGCGCGGCGCCGCATCGGGCCGGACATCAGGTCGAGATCAGCACGATCATAACGCAAATCGTCAAAAACCGAGATCAGCCGTAGCTGCGGGTCGGCAACCATCAGATAAGGATCGGCGTTCAAACTCTGAACGCTTTGCGCAAAGGGTCCCTCCGAACGCCCCACAGCCCTTTGCAGCGGCCGCCGGCCGCGCCCGAACAAGCCCGTGAACCGCACCATCATCGGGCAAAACCTCCATCAAGCGCAAGCGCGGGCCGCAAAGCTCCGTCTCGCCCAAAACCCTAGGCTGCGCGCTTTAGCCCGTCCAGACCTCGACAGACCGACGGCCCGGCATACGTTCTAAACGACCCCGTCAACCAGCCGGACGCCGCATGTTACAGGACAAAAAAAACGATCTCGATGCGCAAAAGCGTAAAAAACTCCTCCGACGCCTGATTGCAGAGCTCAGCCGGGACAATCCCGATTTCTACTATCAATCGACGCCTGAAATCGCGCGCCATATTCAGCGCGTTATTGCCGATGGCACGGCGTTGAATGGCGAGGAGCGGGCCTTGACGGATCGCCTGAGCCTTCGCGACATCGAGGTGCTGCTCAGCCTGCACTGATCGGTCGGCTCCGCAGGACTGTGTGCGGGGGCTGAAGACGCGCATGCCGGTGGCCGAACCTGTGACCTTTTTTGGGCCCTGTCGGCTTGCGAAGACCCTGCGCCACCCGCCGGTGACAAATCCCACGCCGCATCCCGGAAATGCCCGATCCGCGAATGACGCGATGAAAAGCAGATCCTACAAGACCTCTAACAGGGCGCGGATGTTGGCATTGCGGGCAGGATTACGGGGGCATTTGGCGGGTTTGCGTCGCGACCGCCCTTGCGGCATGCGGACGATTTACGCGTGACCGCACCACGCCCTAGGCCGGTCGGGTTGCGCCGCCCACCGCATCCATCAAGAAGCGTTGCGACAGGGGCAGGCTTGCCGCCCCTAGCGCCCGGGCATCCGCGCCCACAGTACCAGCCCGGATCCGCGGGTTGCGAAGACCGGAGAAATCCACGGCTTCTAGGGCACGGCCCGTGCGGCAGATCAGACGGTTCAACAATTCCCTGGGCAGCCAGCCGTCGATGATCACAAGATCGGTGTCGAGCACGGCACTTGCCCCTGCAATGCTATGGGCAAGACCGTTTGCGGCGCCGTCGAGCCAACGCTGGAGGATCGCGGCGTCGATTGGCCAGATTTCGTGGCCACGCCACAAAAAATCGCTGTCGTGCCCGGCAGCACAAAGGCTGCGGTCGAGCGGATGCAAGGACGCAATATCGATCAATTGACCGGTCCGGCCTGCGCCGAGCGGTACCGGCATCGAGCCCAGGGCGCCGGCATACCCCTGAGGGCCGGTAAAGAGCCGGTCCTGCAGCACCACCCCGCCACCGACAAAATAGCCCACATAGTAGTAGATAAAATCCGCCGGCAGCGGGTCGGCGCCAAACACCAGCTCGGCGCCGCAAGCGGCGGTTGCATCGTTCTCCAGAAAGACCGGCATATCGAGCCCAGCCTGAAGCTCGGCGCCGATATCGCAGTGTTTCCAAGGGGTCATGGCGGCGGCGGGCACGCCAAGCGGTTTGGCCCAATCCCAAAGATGAAAGGGCAGGCCGATGCCAAGACCCGCCACGCGGCGTCGACGATCCGGTGCGAGGGCACCTTGCAAATCGGCAAAGGCGGCGCGGGCAAAGCCCATAGCGCGTTCGGGCGTGGGATAGGCGTAGCTGACCTGTGCGCGCCCGATGACGCGACCCAGAAAATCGATGAGCACCAGCTCGGCGCTGCGTCGCCCGATCTTGAGCCCGTAAAAAAGTACCCCGTCCGGCGCGAGCCGCATCGGAACCGAGGGCTGGCCGACCTTGCCCCTGACCGGGTCGTCCCGTGCCAACAGCCCGTCCCGCTCCAACCCGCGCATGATCACCGACATGGTTTGCGCCGAAAGCCCGGTCCGCCGTGCAAGCTCGGCCTTTGAAAGCGCCCGATGACGCCGCAGTAGCGTCAGAACAAGCCGTTCGTTGTGCGCACGCATGCGCGATGCGCTTGACCCGCGTTGCAGGCCGGTTTGGTCCTGTTCGGTCCCGTCCGCTGTCAACGGCGCTCCCCCCGCTCTGCAAACCAAGAATGGCGATGCACGCGGCCCTGTCAATAATAAGTCAGTCTGAGTTATTAATTGACAGCCCCGAGGAAGAGGGCGATCCTGTGATGGGCGGTTGGCGCGCGCGGACCGCCCGACGCCCTGCGCATGACACGCCGTCGGGCGCTTTAGAAACTGGGAGGACGCATCGTGAGACTCACCCCTCTGCTCAGCGCAACTGCGCTGGCGGTTGCCGCCTTGTCGGGCGCAGCCCTACCCGTTCAGGCCGAAACCGTCGTGTGCCTGATTACCAAGACCGACACCAACCCCTTCTTCGTGAAAATGCGCGAAGGCGCCAATGCCAAGGCTACCGAGCTGGGCATGCAGCTCAAGGCATTCGCAGGCAAGATCGACGGCGATCACGAAACCCAGGTTCAGGCGATCGAGACCTGTATTCTGGACGGGGCCAAGGGCATTCTGATCACCGCCTCGGACACCTCTTCGATCGTCGGCCCGCTACAGCAGGCCCGCGATGCCGGCATTCTGGTGATCGCTCTCGACACCCAGCTCGATCCGGCCGACGGCGCGGATGCCACCTTTGCGACCGATAATTACAAGGCAGGTGTTCTTATCGGTGAATGGGCAGCCGCACAGCTTGGCCCGGACGGTGTGGCCAGTGCCAAGATTGGGCTCGTCAACATCAACGTCTCTCAGCCGACGGTCGGCGTTCAGCGCAACCAGGGATTCTTAGAGGGTTTCGGCGTCGATCTGGCCGATCCCAACCGTTGGGGAGACGAGACCGACCCGCGCATAGTCGGCCATGAGGTGTCGGACGCCAACGAGCCTGGCGGGCGGCGCGCCATGGAAAACCTGCTGGCGCTCGATCCGGAGATCAACGTGGTCTACACGATCAACGAGCCGGCCGCTGCCGGGGTCTACGAGACGCTCAAGGCGTTCGGTCGAGAGAACGACGTGCTGGTCGTTTCGGTCGATGGCGGCTGCCCCGGCGTTACCGATGTCGCTGACGGTGTGATCGGTGCCACGTCGCAGCAGTATCCGCTGCTGATGGCGTCTCTGGGGGTCGAGGCGGTGGCCAAATTCGTTGCCGATGGCACGATCCCCGCACCCACCCCAGGTCTCAACTTCTTCAACACCGGGGTCAATCTGGTCACCAATGCGCCGGTCGATGGCGTTGCATCGATCTCGGTCGCGGACGGCCTCAACCTCTGCTGGGGCTAAAGCTCTGCGCGGGGCGGTTGCGCCCGCCCCGCGCAGGCGGCGACCGCAACAGTCTCCCTAGCAGCGGCTGCATGCCAAACGCGTAGACCTGTGTAGCCATCATCGTCTAGGCTCCACGCAAAGAACAGCGGTCGCCAGCGCGATCTCGGGGGGAGAGACATGACCGACACCGCCCCGAAAGGGCCGGACTACGAGGCGAATCTGGCCAAGGCCGACAGCGCCGTCGCGGCGTTTGAGGATCATCGCCGCGGGATGGTGCATCGTATCCAACATCTTCTGCACATAAACCCATCGCTGGTGCCTCTGATCGTCCTGATAGCTGCGATCGCGATCTTCGGGCTTTTGTTGGGTCCGCGCTTCTTCTCGCCTTTCGCGCTGACGCTTATCCTTCAGCAGGTGCAGATCGTCGGTATCGTCGCAGCAGCGCAAAGCCTGGTGATCCTGACCGCCGGCATCGACCTCTCGGTCGGCGCGATCATGGTGCTGTCTAGCGTCGTGATGGGGCAGTTTACGTTCCGCTACGGCCTTCCGGTAGAACTCTCGATCCTGTGCGGGCTTGCCTGCGGCACACTGTGCGGCTTTGTCAATGGCTGGCTGGTGGCGCGGGTCAAACTGCCGCCCTTTATCGTCACGCTGGGCATGTGGCAGATCGTTCTGGCCACGAATTTTCTTTACTCGGCCAATGAAACCATCCGCAGCCAGGAGATCGAGGCCCAGGCGCCGCTGCTGCAATTGTTCGGGCAAAAATTTTCCTTGGGCGGCGCGACATTCACCGTCGGTGTGCTCTTCATGATCGTTCTGGTGCTGATCCTTGCCTATATGTTGCGGCATACGGCATGGGGCCGACATGTCTATGCGGTCGGCGACGACCCGGAGGCCGCCGAGCTCTCCGGAGTTCAGGTACGCCGGGTCCTGATCTCGGTCTACATGCTGTCGGGCCTGATTTGCGCCTTTGCCGGCTGGGCGACGATCGGGCGGGTCGGGTCGGTCTCGCCCACGGCCGGACAGCTGGCCAATATCGAAAGCATCACGGCGGTCGTGATCGGCGGCATATCGCTATTTGGCGGGCGCGGCTCGATCCTCGGCTCGCTTTTCGGCGCGCTGATTGTCGGGACCTTCACCCTGGGCTTGCGCCTGCTGGGCGCCGATGTGCAATGGACCACGCTTCTGATCGGGGGTTTGATCATCGCCGCGGTTGCGGTCGACCAGTGGATCCGAAAGGTCTCGGTATGACAGAGCCGATCTTGCAAGGACGCAATCTGGTCAAGCGCTACGGTCGGGTCACCGCGATCGATCACAGCAACTTTGAGCTCTATCCCGGCGAGATCCTGGCGGTGATCGGCGATAATGGCGCGGGCAAATCGACAATGATCAAGGCGCTTTCGGGTGCTGTGAGTCCGGACGGGGGCGAGGTGTTGTTGGAGGGCAGGCGGGTTCAGTTCAGCTCGCCGCTCGATGCACGCGATCATGGCATCGAGACGGTCTATCAGCAGCTGGCCATGTCCCCTGCCCTGTCGATTGCCGACAATATGTTTATGGGGCGCGAGCTGCGCCGACCGGGGTTTCTGGGATCCTATCTGCGGATGCTCGACCGCCCGGCCATGGAGCGGTTTGCGCGCGAAAAACTCTCCGAGCTTGGCCTAATGACCATTCAGAACATCAAGCAGGCGGTCGAGACGCTGTCGGGCGGTCAGCGTCAGGGCGTTGCGGTCGCGCGCGCAGCCGCCTTCGGCTCGAAAGTTATCATCCTCGACGAACCGACCGCGGCCTTGGGCGTCAAGGAGAGCCGGCGCGTGCTGGAGCTGATCCTCGATGTCCGCTCGCGCGGCATTCCCATCATCCTGATTAGCCACAATATGCCGCATGTCTTCGAGGTCGCCGATCGCATCCACATCCACCGGCTCGGCAAACGGCTCTGCGTGATCAAACCTGAAGCCTTTACGATGAACGATGCCGTGGCCTTCATGACCGGGGCGAAAGAACCGCCTTCAGCACAGGCAGCCTGAGCGCCGACGGCCCGCCCAGCTGCGGGGTCGCTTTTGTAGGAAGCCGCCTGGGCCTCCTGCCGCTCAAATCCCGCGCGCGATCCTCTGAAATCCATTGGATCCGCTGCATTCACCGGCCGCGCGGCCGATCGGACGCTTGGTGCGCGTTCATCGGCATTTTGTTGCCAGGCTGATCAGGCGCGGTGCGTGCGACCGGGTCCGCCGCTTCGACCCACAGCCGAGGCAACGGGAGCCCCCAGGCCAAGATATGCAAAGCGATCGAGGGCGTCATCATGACCTTGGCGGCACTGCTCGCCCAATTTCTGCGATGAGCGGTTTGGGCCGAGCGCGAGGCGCGCCCGGCGCGCAAACAGTGTTCAGGCCTCTCAGCGCTGCGACCCATTGCCCGTCTCCGTCTGAGGCATAGAGGCTCAGTTGAAGAACGGAATGGGCGGAGCGCTGCTCGCAAGTTGCATGCGGCTCATCGACACTGCGCAGCGCGGGCCGCCCCGCCAGGGCCGCCAGCGCAGCTGGCTTGCGCTGGACGCGTGGCCGCCTGATTTGCAGGCACGTTACTTGGGAGCCGACCGCAGCCGCGATGCTTCTCGATGTCGGCCCATCGTTTGGGCGGCGAGTACGCGGCTTTGGCAACAGGCCCGTTGGGCCATTGCACCGCCGGGGCGCAGGCGGCGCAGCGCGTCTGGTGGGTCAAGAAACCTGCAGGGCTTAACGAGCCGACCGGCGGTAACGCCACTTTACTTCGCTGGGCTGGGCTGGGCTGGGCTGGCGACGTCGGTAAAGCGCCGATCGCGCGACGACAAAAAAAACGTCCGCGACTGCGCTGTGGCAACCCCTCCAGGGTCACGTCCGTCAATCAGGCTGGTGGAATGTCGTGGGTGGCCTTAGGTGATGATCGGGCGGCCTGTTGGGCTGCGAATGGGGTCGGTCTCCTCGTGGTCGATGTTGGCGAAGGGTTCGATTTTTGCGAAGGCTTCGACC
>JBCDAZ010000077.1:0-7155 GCA_039184655.1 Pseudomonadota bacterium
GCCGGCGCCAAACCGCTGCCCCGCTGCCCCGCTGCGCGTCGGCTCAGGCCCGCATCGACGGCCGCCAAGGCCTGCGCCCTGAGATCCATTGAACGCGGTTTGCCCGTCTCCTGCCCCAAAATCCGCGATGGGGAACCGAATTACGCCTGGCGCCCGATGGAAAGCCCTCCGCGATTCACGTCGGCCGGGAAACGCTCTAGCGCGGCTTGCGGCCTCCGCGATGGCCCGGCGGGGTGCGGCATCGCGCCGTGCGAAAACCCACCGCCGCCGCATATAGATCGCCCTTTCGTAACCGCGCTGTGATCGTACGCATACCGCAACGCCCCCCATCGGCCCCATACCCTTGGCCATATCTTTCAAGACGGGGATATCGGCATGGTTGGACATTGGATTTTCGCGGCACCAAGCTTTGCCTTGCGCTCGCTCGACATTCTCGTCGCGCTGCTGCTTGCGTCGCTGAAAACCCTGGCGGCGGCGGTTTTTTGCACAGTTCTATTTGCAGCTCTGGGCGGGCTGGGTCTGGCGCTTGCCACGGCGGCCTGGCGGGACCGGGCCGAGGACCGCGCGCGGCCGGCGCCCCAGAAATCGGCCTGAACGTCTTTATCGATACGGTGCCGCGAAGCGTATTAG
The DNA here is from genome assembly GCA_039184655.1 of Pseudomonadota bacterium. GTDB lineage: Bacteria > Pseudomonadota > Alphaproteobacteria > Rhodobacterales > Rhodobacteraceae > J013. The sequence continues at coordinate 631 of JBCDAZ010000077.1, forward strand.
CACCGCGCCTTGATTTGATCGATCAACAGGGCGACGCCTAGAACCAGGGCAACCAGGCCGAAGGTGTGCAAGAACTGGGTCACCAGAACGCCGAGGAGCGAAAACGCCAATCCCGTCGCCAGAATGCCTGTACCGTAGCTTGCAAGGAAGCCAGAAAGCCAGCTTTGCTGCTCGTACCGTTCTTGGGAATCACACTCAGACATCGCACCCTCATCACCGATGGTGCCCAGAAAATGCGGCTGGATCAGGGCTGCGCGCGATGCGCGAAGTCACAATTGACGAAAACCTGCGGATGTTGCGTTTACATGCGGATAGCGCTGCCGCGTCAAAGCCCGCCGAGCCGGCGCAGCCCGACCTCTAAACGCGCCACCAGCGGCCAGTTACCGGCCGAAAGCGCATGGACCCAGGATTGGGTGAGAAAAAAGCGCTGCTCGAGCGGATCGTCGCTTAGCACCGCCGCTTGACGGTATAGGAGCGCGCGGCCCGCCGAATCGGCGTTCAGCAAAGCCGCATCGATGCGCTGGCGCGTCCAGCCGGACGCGTCGGTCGATGCGTGCGATCCTAAGGTGACATCAGTTGACAAGGCGGTCTGCCACCCAGTCGTGAAAGCAATGGGTGGGACTGTCCATGACGGCCGAAAACCGTCCGCCGTCGAAATTCGGCGCATAGCGGCCGCGTTGCATGCCTTCGACAACGAAGATGTCTTCTTCGAACACCTGCCGCCACAGATCGGCATTCGCCGCGCGCATGGCGGCAAACGCCGCGCCCTCGGCCGCTTCGGGCGCTGTGTAGTAAAGCTCGACATGCTCGCGGGTGCGCCCCTGGCCCAACGGCTCCAGGCGGATGGCAAAGACATGGTCGCGATGCACGCCGAAAAGCACATTGGGGTAGAGCGCGACATACTCTGCCGCGCTGTCCCAGCGCCCGGGCAGACCGGGAAAGTCCGGGAACGCGGCGCCCCCGACCGTCGCATCGAGATTGGGATTGTAGACGACCGTGCCCTGTCCCGAGAAACGACGCGGCGTTTCGATATGGTAGTGATCTTCCAGCCGCGAATAGCTGTTGAGCGCGGGGTGCACCCAGGGCAGGTGATAGCTTTCGCAGTAATTTTCGACCGCCAGTTTCCAGTTCGCCGCGACCTCCAGCGTAAAGCTCGATGCGGCTCCGCCGTGAAAAAGCGCTCGTCCGGCATAGTCGTCCCAATGCTCGGCAAGCGGGGCGATCCAGTCGTTGAAGGCAGGCGCGCTGTCGGAAAACGTGACAAAAACTGCGTCCAAAAAGACGCCGCTTCGCAAGGCGTTGAGCCCGGTTGCATCCTGCACGACCGATGCATGGCGGTTGACGCCTGGGCCGCCGACATGCGGTGTGGCGCGCAGCCGACCGTCGAGCGAATAGCACCAGGAGTGATAGGGGCATCGGATCACGCCAGGAAAGTTGCGCGCCTCCTCAACCAGGATCATACCACGGTGCCGGCATACATTTTCAAAAACCCGAAGCTGCCCGTCGCGATCGCGCAGCATCAAAAGCGGTGCACCCAGATGATCGATCGGCAGCGCATCGCCGGGCTTGGGCACGTCCTTTGCAAACCCGATGCAGGACCAGCCCTCGAAAAACACCTTCTGTCGCTCACGCGCCTCGGTTGCCGGATCGACGTAAAGCGCATTGGGCAGGCCGCGCGCCCGGCCCACAGGCTGCATAACCTGATCGAGCGCATCGCTCAGCAGATCTGTCGGTTTATCGCCGTCCGGCATCGCAGCCTCCTTTGTTGCTGCCAGGGTTTGGCGCAGAGCCAGGATGGCGCAAGGCGGTTCGCGACATCGGCATGTCGGATTTCGCATGTGACGCGGGGATGATGGTTAACAGAAGGTTAGCATACCCCCTGTTCGTTCTCCAACCTTTGGTATATGTACGTCTGTCAAACACAAAATGTGGTCGATTCTCGAATTTCGCGATTGACGCGGGCCAATGCACGGAGACATGTTGTGGCCCATGACGGGTCGCCTACTACCTGTTGCGCCTTCGGGCCAATGCAGAGGTCCCAAAACATAGCAAGTCAAGATATACGGGCGCACATGTGGCCCGACGGCGGGTCTTTGCCAGAAGGCCGTGTCTGAGGAGATGGGAACAGAGCATGCGAATTGAACGCAAGTTCACCAGAAAAGGCGCCGGCGCCTATGCGGATATCGCTTTTCGCAAGGCAAGCTCAGAGATCCGCAACCCCGACGGGTCGGTCGTTTTCTCCCAGGAAGCGTTCGAGGTACCGGCGGGCTGGAGCCAGGTTGCCGCCGACGTTCTCGCGCAAAAATACTTCCGTAAGGCCGGGGTGCCGACGCGGCTGAAGTCGGTGCGCGAAAAAGGCGTGCCGGCCTTTCTGTGGCGTTCCGTGCCGGATGCGGAGGCGCTGGCGGAACAGCCCGAGGATGCGCGCAGCAGCGGCGAGGTCTCGGCCCGGCAGGTCTTCGACCGTCTGGCCGGCGCCTGGACCTATTGGGGCTGGAAGGGTGGCTACTTTAACGGCGAAGAGGACGCTGAGGCCTATTTCGACGAGATGCGGTACATGCTCGCCGCCCAAATGGGCGCGCCCAACTCGCCGCAATGGTTCAACACCGGCTTGCACTGGGCCTATGGCATCGACGGGCCGGGACAGGGCCATTTCTATGTTGACTGGAAGACCGGCAAGCTGACCGCCTCGCGCTCGGCCTATGAGCATCCCCAGCCGCATGCCTGCTTCATCCAGTCGGTCGCGGACGATCTGGTCAATGATGGCGGGATCATGGACCTCTGGGTGCGCGAGGCGCGGCTTTTTAAGTACGGCTCGGGCACCGGCACCAATTTCTCGGATCTGCGCGGCGAGGGCGAGAGCCTGACGGGGGGCGGCCGCTCCTCGGGGCTGATGAGCTTTCTCAAGATCGGCGACCGGGCCGCAGGTGCGATCAAGTCGGGTGGCACCACGCGGCGGGCGGCCAAGATGGTCATCTGCGATATGGATCATCCCGATATCGAGGCGTTCATCGACTGGAAGATGCGCGAAGAACAGAAGGTCGCCTCGCTGGTTGCAGGCTCAAAGGCGCATGAAAAGCACCTCAATGCAATCTTCGCGGCGATCCGCGGCTGGGACGGTGCGAAGCCGACGGAGCCTGCCGAGAACCCCGCGTTAAAATCTGCCATCCGGTCGGCAAAGCGCGCGATGATCCCGGAAAACGTAATCAAGCGCGTTCTGCAATACGCCCAGCAGGGCTTCGACAGCATCGCGTTTCCGGTGCTCGACAGCGATTGGGACGGCGAAGCCTATCTGACCGTCTCGGGCCAGAACTCCAACAATTCGGTTCGGTTGACCGACGCGTTCTTGAAGGCGGTACGCGAGGATGCCGATTGGAACCTGGTGCGGCGGACCGATGGCAAGATCGCCAAAACCGTAAAGGCGCGTGATCTGTGGGACAAGATCGGCCATGCGGCCTGGGCCTGCGCCGATCCCGGCGTGCAGTTTCACGACACGATCAACGATTGGCACACCTGCCCGGCGGGGGGCGAGATCCGCGCCTCGAACCCGTGCTCGGAATACATGTTCCTCGACGACACGGCCTGCAACCTGGCCTCGATGAACTTGTTGGCCTTTCTGGGTCCGGACGGCTTCGACGCTGCAGCCTATATCCATGCGACACGGATTTGGACCCTGACGCTGGAAATCTCGGTGATGATGGCGCAGTTTCCCAGCCCGCGCATTGCGGAGCTGTCCTATCGGTACCGCACCCTCGGCCTGGGCTATGCGAATATTGGCGGGCTGTTGATGAAGCTGGGGCTGTCCTACGACAGCGACGCAGGCCGCGCGTTGTGCGGCGCGCTGACGGCGGTGATGACCGGCACCGCCTATGCAACCTCGGCCGAAATGGCGGCCGATCTGGGCGCCTTTCCGGCCTATGCCGACAATGCCAATGCCATGCAGCGGGTGATCCGCAACCATGCCCGGGCGGCGGGCTGCGATGCGGTGTGGGGCAAGACGGGGGGCTATGAGGGGCTGCGTACGCCCCCCGTCGAACTTGACGCCGCGCATTGCCCCGACCAGGGGCTGGTGGACCTTGCCCGTGCCGCCTGGGAGGAAGCCGTGCGGATGGGCGCGCGGCATGGGTTTCGCAACGCCCAGGCGACCGTCATCGCGCCAACCGGCACGATCGGTTTGGTGATGGATTGCGACACCACCGGGATCGAGCCGGACTTCGCGCTGGTCAAATTCAAGAAACTGGCCGGAGGCGGTTATTTTAAGATCATCAACCGGTCGGTTCCAGCCGCCCTTGAACGGCTCGGTTATGACGCCGAGACGATCCGCGGCATCGTTGACTACACGGTGGGGCGCGGTACGCTGGAAGGCGCGCCTGCGATCAACGCAGAAACCCTGGCAAAGGCCGGTCTGGGGTCTGAGGAGATCGCATCGGTCGAGGCCGCCCTCGCCTCGGCCTTCGATATTCGGTTCGTGATCAACCCCTGGACGCTCGGCACCGCGTTTTGCCGCGACGCGCTGGGCGTCGATGCGGGCGCGCTGGCGGATCCGGGCTTCGATCTGCTGCGTCATCTGGGCTTTTCGCGCGCGCAGATCGAGGCGGCAAACGACTATATCTGCGGGACGATGACGGTCGAGGGGGCGCCGGGGCTCGACCCTGCGCATCTGCGGGTCTTCGACTGCGCCAATCCCTGTGGCAAAAAGGGAAAACGGTTCCTGTCGGCGCAAGCGCATATCCGGATGATGGCCGCGGCGCAGAGCTTTATCTCGGGCGCGATCTCAAAGACGATTAACATGCCCAACAGCGCCACGATCGAGGAATGCTTGGAGGCCTATGCGCTCTCCTGGACCCTGGGATGCAAGGCCAACGCCCTTTATCGCGACGGCTCAAAGTTGTCTCAGCCCCTGGCCGCCGCTCTTGTGGAAGATGATGAGGACGCCGAAGAGGCGCTGAGCGAAGCGGCACCGGCAGCGCGCGCCCAGATCGTGGCCGAGAAAATCGTCGAGAAGGTCGTGGTCCGCGAAGTGGCCCGAGAGGTACCCCGAGGGCGCGAGGTGTTGCCGGCACGCCGCAAAGGATACACGCAGAAATCCGTTGTCGGCGGGCATAAGGTTTATCTGCGGACCGGCGAGTACGGCGACGGGCGGCTGGGCGAAATCTTCATCGACATGCACAAGGAGGGCGCGGCCTTCCGGGCAATGATGAATAACTTCGCCATCGCGATCTCGATCGGCCTGCAGTACGGCGTACCTCTGGAGCGCTTCGTCAACCAGTTCACCTTCACCCGCTTCGAACCGGCCGGGCTGGTGCAAGGCAATGACAGCATTAAAAACGCAACTTCGATCCTGGACTATATTTTTCGCGAGCTTGCCATTTCCTACCTGGAGCGGACCGATCTGGCCCATGTAACCCCGCCCTCGGACATCGACGATTTGGGTGGGGGGGCACGGGAGGGGGAAGGCCCCGACCCTTCCAATATCGCCGCACCGTCGGACGCGGCGTTAGAAAAGACCAGCGCGATCCTGCGTCAGGTCTCCTCGACGGGCTATCTACGCAAGCGTCTGCCAACAGAATTGGTGGTTCTGCAGGGCGGCGGCGACGGGCATGCTGTTGAAACCGTTGGGGTTTCGGATGCCGTTGCCTCGGCCGTGGCAGATGTCGGGCTTGCGGTGATGGACAGGCGCGCGCAGGCACGCATGCAGGGCTATGAAGGCGATCCGTGCGGCGAATGCGGAAACTTCACCCTGGTGCGCAACGGCACCTGTCTTAAGTGCAACAGCTGCGGGGCCACATCGGGCTGCAGCTGATAGATCCAAAGCCTGCGATGAACTCTCCCTCGGCGCGCGCAGGCTGGCATTCAGGCCAATCGAAACCCATCGAGCAGAAAGGGAAAAAAGAGCCTGAAGGCTGAAGACTGGAGCGGCGCAGACCCCCTGCGCCGTTTTCTTTTTCGTGTCGGTTGGCTTCGGTCCGGCAGACGCGTTGCTTGGGGCAGGCGCCGTATTTTGAGTATTTTTGCCAAGAAGAAGGGGCCAGCGCGCCTATCTCCCGGCTTCCTCCCGGGGGCCTTTAGCGCTCGGGGACCCGACCCGGGACCGTGGTCCGGTTGGGATGTGAGATTTCGGGCCTGATCCTCGAAAGGGGGGGATGCCCCGATGCCAAAGGAACGCTTCAGCGGCGAACAGATCGCCTTTGCGCTCAGGCAGGCCGACGGCGGAACGCCGCTCGGCGAGATCTACCGCAGTTGAGGCGTGAAGCGGTCGATCCGGCGGATCGATCGTCGTCGAAACGGGCGTATCCGAGGCCAGGTTCTATCGGTGGAAGCAGGTCGAGGCATGCATGGGCGTGGCCCAGATCCGACGCCTGAAGCAGCTTGAGGAGGCGAACGGCACGCTCAACCGCTTGCGGCGCGGGACGCCGGGGAAGGCGACGAGCACCTCGTTGCGGCGCTTGGCGACATCGATGAGGAGTGTCGGGAACTCTATGTATCGGCCGCCAGCCCGTTTCCATTTGATCGCCGTCAGCCGCC
>JBCDAZ010000078.1:0-6739 GCA_039184655.1 Pseudomonadota bacterium
ACGCGCTCCGCGCCTTGGCGTTTGAACGCATCCGGAACGGACCGGCGCTTCTTCTGCTCCATCGCACACGCCTTCCGTCGGATCGAAAGCCTATCATGGGTGTCCAACCGAACGGGGCAGGATCAGCCTGCGCAACGGCGAAGTCGTCTACTCAGGAAGAAAAGTCCAAATCGTCAACGAGGGTTGGAGAAAACACGACAACACCAAGCGACCCCATAGCGCATTGGTCTATCGCCCACCGGCACCCGAATCCATCATCCCGAAGGAACCAACACCCTTGATGCACTGACACGCAAACTGCGCGCCTTAACCCGGGCTACCCACCCGAACGCGCCGACCAAGCAGGCCAGCGCGATTGTGGGGATCAAGTCTGAGCGAGCGCATCTGAAGACCGCTCAACGTCACCTGGCGGCCCTTGCAGCCGGCCTTCCGGCGCCAGCCGGACCGCCAAGGGCTGGATCGCCTACCGCACTGATCTCGGCTTGCCTCGATGGCCGCGCAGTCTGGGACTTAGCGCGTGCGACGCGTTGTAACCGTATGGCCGCCGCCGAGCGAAGCATGAACGCCTAAAAAGCAATCTCCCCGCCTACGGGTTGATGCCAGTACGCGCAGAGAATATGCCCGACACACCAACGACCGCAGTGTTCGCCAATTGGCTCTACGGGCTTCTCCCGGCTTTTGCCCTTGCGGCCCGACAAGGCCAGGTCGCCAACGGTCCATTTCCGTCGGTAAAGCCGGGTCGTCACAAGACAAAAGGGTTCCGCGCCTGGACGCACGACAAGCTTGCGGCGTTTGGCGCGGTCTATCCCGTTGGAACGAAGGAACGGCTGATCTTCGATATCGCGCTATGGACCTGGCAAGCCCGGCAAGAGCTGGCCAATATCAGCGGGAAGCATGTCCGTGGCGGCATGATCTGCACCACCCGGGGAAAGACCGCGACATCAGACTTCTGCGTGATCCAGCTCGATCTTTCCCAGAGCTTGCGCATCGCTTGAGGCCGCTTGGTTTTTTTACTCCGCAAAGAACCGTCCCCTCTCAGCTGAAGGGCTGGGTAATCGCTTCCGCTCGATCTGCAATGCCATCGGCTTAGCGGGGCTTTCGATGCACGGCCTGCGCAAGGCGGGGTTGATCATGCACGCTGAAAATGGCGCTACGGAACAAATGCTGATGGCCATTGCCGGCCACCTTTCGAGCGCCGAAGCGGCCTACTATGTGCGCGCGGCGAACCGCACCAAACTGGCACAAAAGGTGCACGAACTGTCTAGCAGGCCCGGGAAAACTGTCTAGCAGACGTACAACCAATTGAAAACAATACAGGAAAAAGAGCGATGGTAGCCGCGGCCGGACTCGAACCGGCACGGGTCGCCCCGACGGATTTTGAATCCGTTGTGTCTACCAATTCCACCACGCGGCCGTCGCTGAGTGCTCTATCATTCCTTGCAAGGCGACGGAAGCCCGTTGCGTCGGCCGAGCCTGATTGCGACACTCCGAACGTTTGGAAGCAAAACGGGCCCAGCGCATGCCGCGATCCCTTGCCGGGTTGAGAATTCGCGAACGGCGAACCGCCCTGGGCTTGACCCAGGCCGAGCTTGCCGCCCGGGCCGGTATCTCGCCCTCCTATCTCAACCTGATCGAAAAGAACCGCCGAAGCGTGGCCGGACGGGTGTTGCTGGCGCTGGCAAGAGTGCTGGACGTCACGCCGTCCAGCCTTGCCGAAGGGCCTGAGCGTGCACTGATCGACGGGTTGACGGCAATTGCAGGGTCCCGGGGCGCCGACCCTGCCCAGGCCGAAGCGTTTGTGGGCCGTTTTGCAGACTGGGCCCGGGCTATGGTTGCAATGGAGGCAGAGAACCGCGGCCTGCGCGACGCGGTTACCGCGTTGTCCGACCGGCTGGCGCATGACCCCTTTTTGGGACAGTCCGTCCACAGCATGCTCTCCAACGTCACGGCGATCCGCTCCAGTACCGATATTCTGACTGATCCTGAAGGGATGGAGGACAGCCAACGGCGCCGGTTTCTGGGCATCATCGACGATGAGAGCGAAAGGCTGACCACGGTCGTGCAGGACCTTATCGCTTATTTCGACCGGGCCGACAGCGACCCGGCCGCTGCGGCGACGCCCGAAGAGGCGCTGGACCGGTTTCTCGATGCGCATGACCACCAGTTTCCCGAGATTGATGCGAACCCTGCCGATCCCGCGCCGCCGCGCGTGCTTACCGACGATCCGGATCTGGCAACCGATGCGGCGCGTCTGCTGGCCCGCCAGCATTTGGAGCGCTACGCGACCGACGCAGCAGCGCTGCCGCTCGACCGGTTTGCAGCCGCCGGTGCGGCGCTCGGCTATGATCCGATGCGGCTTTCGCGAGCCTTTAACACCGCCCCGCTGGCCGTCTTTCGACGGCTGGCAACGCTGCGGCGTCCGGGCATCGATGCGCCCGGCTTTGCCTATATGCAGGTCAATGCTGCCGGTCATGTCGAAATGCGGCGCCCGCGCCCTGGCCTGGCCCTGCCGCGCCACGCCAGAGCATGCCCGCTTTGGCCGCTCTTTGACAGCTTCGGCCGTCCCGGCTTGCCGGTGGCACGGACCTGCCTTCTGCCCGACGGGACGGGCCTTGGGGTTATGGCGATTGCGACGCCCACAGCACCGCCCGGCTTTGGCGAGTTGCCCCGTATGCGCGCGGCCATGCTGGTGCTGCCGCTTGCAGATGCAGCCGGCCGCGCCTTGCCGGCACTGATCGAAACCGGGTCGCCGCGTCGTGTCGGACCGGGCTGCCGGCTTTGCGTGCGTCCCAACTGTACCGAACGCGCCGAGCCGTCGGTTTTGGGCTGAAACGACCTGCGCAAACCCTTGCGTAAGCCAGGAAGTCGGGCAAATATTCCCACAGACGGCCGCAAAGATGCCGCGATACAGGGAGGGGTGCTTTGACACGCCGCGTGCTCATTATTGAGGACGAGCCAAACATTGCCGAGTCGTTGACCTGGATTTTGCAGCGCGGCGGCTTCGATGTCGTCACCGAGCCCAATGGCGGCGCGGCCCTGGAGAGAGTGAGCGCGGAGCGCCCCGATCTGATCATTCTCGATGCCATGTTGCCCGAGCGCTCGGGCTTCGATATCCTGCGCGATATCCGGGCGCGGGCCGACATGGCGGCGGTACCCGTGATCATGCTAACCGCCAAAAGCCAGACCCATGACCGCGAAACGGCCGAGACGCTGGGTGTCGACCTTTTCATCGCCAAGCCGTTTTCCAACGCGCATGTTGTCGAGTCGGCGCGGCGGCTGGCCAAGGCCGGCTAACCGCTGGCGCCCGGTATGAAGACGCCGCAAACCGGGGCTGATGGGGACCGCGCGCGCAGCGCAGCGGCCGATCCGGGAAACAGCCGGTCGATAGGCCCCGGCGCAGCTAGCATGGCCGATCCCACCCGTCCCGATCCCGCCTCTCCCGATCCACCGTCTTCCAGTCCACCGTCTTCCGATCCACCGTCTTCCGGTCCACCGTCTCCGGATCCGAAAAGCCCCGGTCCGATGCCGATCGATCCTGCATCCTTGGGGACCGATCCGTTCGAACGCGCCTCGACCCGTTCCGAGCGAGAGCGGCGCGCCGGGCCGCACCGCGCGCGCGAGGGCGCTGTGCTGCTGCCGCTGCTCGGCGCGTTCCTGCTCGTCTCCCCGGTCATTCTGGTCTTCGCCGCACCTGTCACGCTGTTCGGTATCCCCCTGATCCTGATTTATCTTTTCGGCGTCTGGGCATTGCTTATCGGGGCGTCCGCGCTGCTCTCCCACAGGCTTGCCGGCCGCGGACAGGATCCATGACCGGACCAAAAACTGGCCGGGCCAAGGCGCTGCGATGAGCAGCAACCTGCTGATCCTGGCCTCCACCGCCTATGTTGCGCTGCTGTTTCTCGTCGCCTTTGTCGCCGACCGGCAAGCCGCGGCGGGGCGCGCGCGCTGGTTGCAATCGCCGCTGATCTACACGCTTTCGATCTCGGTTTACTGCACAGGCTGGACGTTTTACGGCGCCGTCGGATCGGCCGCACGTTCGGGGTTGGAGTTTGCCGCGATCTACACCGGGCCCACGCTTGTCTTCATCGGCTGGTGGGTGCTGCTTCGCCGGCTGGTTCGGATCGGACATGATCAGGGCATCACGTCGATTGCCGACATGTTGTCCTCGCGCTATGGCAAATCGCCCGTCATCGCAGTGGTGGTGACGCTTATCGCGGTGATCGGCGCGACACCCTATATCGCGCTACAGCTGCAATCGCTGACGCTGAGCTTTGAGGTTCTCGCGCTTAGCAGCGGCGGCGCCCCGCAGCCAGAGGTGACCGCCTTTTGGCTTGCGGCGGGGCTTGCGGTCTTCACAATTCTTTTCGGCACTCGCAATGTCGATGCCAATGAGCGCCATCACGGCGTCGTCACAGCCATCGCCTTCGAGGCGATCGTCAAGCTTGCAGCGCTGATTGCGGTCGGTCTTTTCGTGGTCTGGGGCCTTGCCGAAGGTCCAGCGGATGTCTTTTCGCGCACCCCGCCCGGCCTCCTTGATGCGGCCGAAACCTTCGATGCCCGCTGGGCCGGCATCACCTTCCTCTCCGCCGCGGCGGTGATCTGCCTGCCGCGGATGTTCCAGGTCACGGTGGTCGAAAATGTGGACGAGCGGCATTTGGCAACGGCCGCCTGGGCGTTTCCGCTTTATCTCTTCCTGATCTGTCTCTTTGTGCTGCCCATTGCCGTGATGGGTCTGTCGCTGATGCCGCCCGAGGCCAATCCGGACCTCTTCGTCTTGACCTTGCCGCTTTCGCAGGGGCAGGAGGCGCTGGCCCTGCTGGCCTTTCTGGGTGGGTTCTCTTCGGCCACCTCGATGGTCATCGTGGCCGCGATCGCGCTTTCGACGATGATATCGAACCATCTGGTGATGCCGCTCTGGCTCGCGACCTCCGATCGGCAGAACACATCGGCCGGAGATGTGCGCTCGGTTCTGATCGCCAGCCGCCGCATCGGCATCGCGGCCGTTCTGATCCTGGGCTATCTTTACTTTCGTCTCACCGGCGGGTCCGATGCGCTCGCCTCGATCGGCCTTATCGCCTTTGCCGGCGCGGCCCAGCTCCTGCCGGCGCTTCTTGCGGGGTTGTTCTGGCCAGGGGCCACGCGCACCGGCGCGCTTCTGGGCGTCACGGCGGGGTTCTGTTTTTGGGGCTACACGCTGTTCTTGCCGAGCTTTGAGGGCGGTTTCCTGCTTTCGGCCGCGACCATCGAAGAAGGGCTTTGGGGATGGGCGGCGTTGCGGCCACAGGCGCTTTTCGGCCTGCAGGGGTTCGATCCGCTGATCCATACCCTGTTTTGGTCGATGAGCGCGAACACCGCCTTTCTGCTGCTGGGTAGCCTTGTGACACGACAGAGCCCGTTGGAGCGGGTGCAGGCAGCGATCTTTGCGGATCCGGGCGGGCAGTTGCGCGGGCCGCATGGCGCGGTGATCCGCCGCTCGGCCACATCGGTCGACCTCTACACCCTTGCCGAGCGGATCCTTGGGCGACCGGCGGCGCGGCGCTTGTTTACTGAGCTGGCCCGGTCCCAGAATATCGAGGACAGGCTGCCCGAACCCGACGCCGCGGTCATTGCGCGGCTGGAGCGGGCGCTGGCCGGCGCCGTGGGTGCTGCGTCGGCGCATGCGATGGTCGATCAGGTGGCCAGCGGCGGTACGGTTTCGATGGACGCGCTGATGTCGATTGCCGACGAAACCGCGCAGATCGTAGAGTATTCTCAGCGCCTCGAAACCAAGTCGCGCGAATTGGAGGAAACGGCGGCCGAGCTGCGCCGCGCCAATCAGCGGCTGCAGGATCTTGGCGATCAGAAGGACGCGTTTCTAAGCCAGGTCAGCCATGAGCTGCGCACGCCGATGACCTCGATCCGGTCCTTTGCGGAGATCCTGCGCGACGGCGAGGATTTGCCCAGCGATCTCGCCCAGCGTTTCGTTACGATTATTCACGAAGAAAGTCAGCGCCTGACCCGGCTTCTCGACGAAATCCTCGATCTGAGCTTTCTGGAAGCCGGCAAACTGGACTGGCAGCTTGAGTGTCTGGATTTGGAGGAGGTCGTCGACCAGGCGCTCGACGCCTCCGAGGCGTTGACAGCGCGGGCAGGGCTGGTGGTGCAACGCGCCGCGCGACGGCAAGATCTTTTCGTCGATGCGCAGCGCGATCGGCTGGCCCAGGTGCTGATCAACCTGATCTCGAATGCGGTGAAATATGCCGCACAGGGCAAGCGGATCATGCTGGAAAGCGGCATGGCCGGCGATGTCTGCTGGGTGGAGGTTCGCGATGCGGGGCCCGGCGTACCCGCGGAAAGTCGGGCGCAGATTTTTGAGAAATTCGCCCGCGCGCGCGGTCAGACGGATACGCAGGGGGCGGGGCTCGGCCTGCCCATCAGCCGTGAGATCATGCGCAATCTCGGCGGCGATCTGCGGCTTATGGCCTCTGAGCGCGGCGCCGCCTTCCGTCTGACGCTCGGCAAGGCAGCGGGTCAGCTGAGGAGGGAGGCGCCGCAAGAGCGTCGTCCGGCCGCACCGCCCGCCCGCGCGCGCCGCGAGGCCTGACCGCCTTGCCGGCGGCGTCCAGCGGCGCTGCTGCGATAATGCGCACCGAAGGGAGGGCGCCCCCGCGGCACAGCCGATCAGATATCGGCCCGCGCCGCTTTGGGCCCGGCCAGGGCTGCCTTAGGCCCGCCCGTGCCTGCGGCACGGGTCCCGCTG
>JBCDAZ010000079.1:0-4636 GCA_039184655.1 Pseudomonadota bacterium
CAAGAACCGAAAGAGCACATCGAAAACCACCGCCGGGCGGGCATTGCCGATATGCGCTCGGTCATAAACCGTCGGCCCGCAGACATACATCCGCAGATGCCCAGGGATCAGGGGGCGCAAGACCTCCTTCTGCCGGCTTGCGGTGTTGTATAGCCTAATTTCGGTCATCCCGAAGCCTCGCGGTTGGTGCCGCGGCGAAGCTGATCTGAAAGGACAAAGAAGCGCGCGCCGCGGACGGTATGTCAGCGGATAATGCAGATCCCAGCGATGATTATCTGCGCAATCATGGCGCTCTCATGCCGCAAAAGCCGGCCCTTGGCAATCCCCATTTGGCCTGTCATGGTCCGGCCACGCCTTGCAAGAGGAGCTGCGCGCATGATCGTCGTCACCGGAGAGATCGAGATCGACCCCGCCCAGATCGAAACCCTGCGCGCGGCAGCAATCACCATGATGGAGGAAACCGCCAAGGAGGCGGGCTGCGAATTTTACCGCTTCTATCAGGATCTGGAGCATCCCGGTCGCCTGCGGGTCTATGAAGAGTGGGAGAGCGAAGCGCATCTTCAGGCGCATATGGAAACCGCGCATATGGCAGTCTGGCGCAGCGCCCTGGCCGAGATCGACATCAAATCCCGCAAGATCCAGGTGCTGACCGGGGCCGCGGCCCGCGCGCTCTGATGCGACCCTCGCTGCGCATCGCCGGGGTCTCCAGCGGCACATCCGATGCCTGGGAGATCTATTTCCGCGCCTCTGAACGGATCGCGGCGGGCGCGCCGGTGGCGATGCTGACCATTGGCGATCATGACTGGCCGACCGAAGCGCCGATCCTCGATGCGATGGATGCCAGCGCCCGGGCCGGCCAGACCGGCTATGCGCATATGTCGGGGATCCCGCCGCTGCGCGCCGCGATCGCCGAGCAGATGACGGCGCAGACCGGCATTTCCACAACACCCGAGCAGATCCAGGTCACTCCGGGCGGGCAAGGCGCGCTTTACGCCGCCTTCATGGCCTGCATCGATCCCGGCGACCGGGCGCTGATCATCGCGCCTTACTACGCCACCTATCCCGATACGGTGCGCGCCGCCTCGGGCGTGCTGAGCGTGCTCGACACGCGCTCCGAGGATGGCTTTCAACCCCAGCGCGCGGCGTTGGAGGCGGCCTGTGCGGGCTGCCGGGCGATCCTGGTGAACTCGCCGCACAACCCCACCGGCGCGGTCTATTCCGAAGCGACGCTCGCCGCCATCGCCGAGATCGCCGTGGCGCAGGATCTTTGGGTGATCTCAGATGAGGTCTATGCAACGCAAGTCTATGCCGGCGCGCATCGCTCGCTGCGCGCACTGCCGGGCATGGCCGAACGCACGCTGGTGGTCAACTCGCTGTCGAAATCCCATGTCATGACCGGGTTTCGCATCGGCTGGCTTGCCGGCCCGCCGGAGATCATGCGCTATGTCGCGGATTTGGGCATGGCCACCACCTATGGCGTGCCGGGCTTTATTCAGGAGGCCGCGCTTTTTGCGCTGCGCGACGGCGCTGCGATCGGGGCCCGCACCCATGCCGTTTATGCCCGGCGCCGGGCGCTGGCCCTGGACATCCTGGGCGGGGCGAACGGGCTGCGCATGCTGCCGCCCCAAGGCGCGATGTATGTCTTTCTCGACATCCGCGCGACCGGGCTCAGCGGCAAGGCCTTTGCCAACCGCCTGCTCGACGAAGAGGAGATCGCGGTGATGCCAGGCGAGAGCTTCGGCGATGCGGCTGCGGGCCATGTGCGGGTGGCGCTGACGCTGGAGGATGCACGGCTTGAGGATGCGCTGCGGCGTCTGGCCGGGTTTGCCGCCCGCCACGCAAGGGAGGGGTAGATGCGCACAGATCCAGGGGCGGTGTTCCGGGCGCTGCATGTCAAGGGCGATCCGTTCATTTTGGCCAATGCCTGGGATGCCGGCAGTGCCAAGATGCTTGCCGGATTGGGCGCCAAAGCCATCGCCACATCCTCCTCGGCCCATGCCTTCACATTGGGCCGGCCCGATGGCGGCACAGTTACGCGGGACGAAGCGCTGGCCCATGCCCAGGATCTGATCGCCGCGGTCGACGTCCCGGTGTCGGGCGATTTTGAGAATGGCTTCGGCGCAGCGCCCGAGGCGGTGGCCGAGACCGTGCGCATGGCCGCCGAGATCGGGCTTGCCGGGATCTCGATCGAAGATACGGCGCTGCCGGCTGACGCGCCCTACCCATTCGATCTGGCGGTCGAGCGCATTCAGGCCGCCATGGCGGCGGCAAAGGCCCTGTCCCGCGACTTCGTGCTTTGTGCGCGCGCCGACGGCATTCTCACCCGCCAATATGATATCGAGGAAGCGATGCGCCGGCTCGAAGCGTTTCAGGCCGCCGGGGCCGATTGCCTTTACGCGCCGCTACCCCGTTCGATGGAGGATCTCGCCCGGATCTGCCAGCTCCAAGCCCCGGTCAACGCCCTGGCCGTGGGCCGTTTTGCCCGGGTCAGCCGTGCCGAACTTGCGGCCATCGGGGTGGCGCGCATCAGCCTGGGCTCGGCGCTGGCCCGGGTGACCCACCGGGTGATCCTGGAGGCCGGCGAGGCGATGTTCGGCGCGGGCGATTTCACCGCGCTGGCCGGCGGCGCGCCGGGCGACCGGATCGATGCGTTTTTGGGCTGAGGGTGCAGTTTTAAGCTGAGCGCACATTTTTGGGCTGAGGGCGTGGCCATGGATATCGACAGCTACCGAGACTGGGCCCGACGGGCCGTCGACTGGACGGCGACCTATCAGACCGGGCTGGATGCGCTTCCTGTGCGCCCCAACAGCACCCCAGGGGCCATCGCCGCCCAGCTGCCCGACCACCCCCCCGAAGATCCCGAGCCGATGGAGACGATCTTTGCCGATTTCGAGCGGATCGTGCCCCCGGGCCTCACCCATTGGCAGCATCCGCGTTTTTTTGCCTACTTCCCGTCGAATGCGCATCGCGCCTCGATGGTGGCCGAGCATTTGGTCGCAGGCATCGCCGCGCAATGCATGCTCTGGCAGACCTCGCCCGCCGCCACCGAGATCGAGGGAAAAATGGTCCGCTGGCTGGCCGCGGCTTTGGGTCTGCCCGAGAACTGGTCGGGGGTGATCCAGGATGCCGCCTCCACCGCAACGCTCTGTGCGGTGCTTACGATGCGCGAGCGTGTGCTGGGCTGGGCGGGGAATGCGCGCGGTCTTGCCGGCGGTGCGGTGCCGCGGATCTATGCCTCGGCCCAGAACCACTCTTCGATCGACAAGGCGTGCTGGATCGCAGGGATCGGCCAGGACAACCTCGTGAAGATCCCGACCGATGCGACCCATGCAATGGATCCCGAGGCGCTGCGCGCGGCCATCGCTTCGGACCGGGCGGCGGGGCTTGCACCGGCGGGCGTGGTCATCGTGGCGGGCGGCACGGCCATCGGCGCCTCCGACCGGGTGGCCGAGATCGCCGGCATCGCCCGGGCCGAGGGGCTCTATACCCATCTCGACGCCGCTTGGGCGGGCTCGGCGATGATCTGCCCGGAATTCCGCCCGCTTTGGGCCGGGGTGGAGATGTGCGATTCTGTCGTCTTCAACCCCCATAAATGGCTTGGGGCGAATTTCGACTGCTCGGTGCAGTTTCTGGCCGATCCGACGGATCAGGTCAAAACCCTCGGCCTGCGGCCCGATTATCTGCAAACCCTCGGCCAAAGCGAGATCGTCAACTACTCCGAATGGACCGTGCCGCTCGGCCGACGGTTCCGCGCGCTCAAGCTCTGGTTCCTGCTGCGCGCCGAAGGGCTGAGCGGGCTGCGCGGGATCATCCGCAACCATGTTGCCTGGACCCAGGATGCCCATGACAGGATCGCCGCGATCGACGGGGTGGAGATCACCACCCCGCCCGCGCTCGCCCTCTTTACCTTCGCGATGGCGGCGGGCGATGCGGCCACCCGCGATCTGATCGAGCGGATCAATGCCGAGGGGCGGATCTACCTCACCCAAACCACGCATGCGGGCCGATTTGTGATCCGCTTTACCGTCGGGACCATCGATTGCCGGGCCTCGGATATCGACATTGCGGTGGCGGTCATCGCCGATCATGCCCGGGCCATCCGCCGCGGGTCTTGACCTTGGCCGAGGCGTTGCGTAGATCAGCGCGCACCGCTGGGGAATAGTTTAACGGTAGAACAGCGGACTCTGACTCCGTCAGTCCTGGTTCGAATCCAGGTTCCCCAGCCACTGAAAATCCTGGGCATTTTCTCTGGCTTGTCTGAACCGCCAGCCCTGTCGGCAAGACGGTTGAAAGATCTGTTCCCGTTTCGATCTTGCGGATCGCCGACCCGGCGCGCTCCTATGGGCGGCAACCGCACCGATCTCAGCATGCGAGCGTTCGGCCGCCGTGAGTGCGTAGCGGCCGTGCCGCGCAGGTCGTTGAACGTCAGCCCGTCAAACCCGGCCCGGAATCTTGCCATGAGCCAGCTCGCCCGCATGCCATCCGGTGTCTGTGGGGTCACGTCCGTCAATCAGGCTGGTGGAATGTCGTGGGTGGCCTGAGGTGATGATCGGGCGGCCTCGGTTGTTGGGCTGCGAATGGGGTCGGTCTCCTCGGCGTCGATATGCGCAAAGGCTTCGATTTGTGCGAAGGCTTC
>JBCDAZ010000080.1:0-3532 GCA_039184655.1 Pseudomonadota bacterium
GCCACTCTCTTATCTTTACGAGAAGGCAAGATCGGTTTCGCATCTGCGGTTTGCGGGTTGGTGCCGGATCCCACCGCCACATTGATACTAAAAAAGCCGATAATACCTTGCAGATGCACGGCAATCTTCGAAAGCGATTGCGCATCCGATACGCTTTGCGCAGACAAAGCCGAGTTCTTTTGGGTAATTTCATCGAGGCTGCTCAAGGCCATCGTTGTGCTTTGCGTCGTAGCTCAAACGCAAAATGGCGAACCCGTTGCCGTTGGCAGGGGTGGAAAAGCAGCCCAAGGGCGCTCAAGAGGGTGAAGACTGGGCAATCTCGGCACATGCCTTGCAGCGGCGGGCGTCGCCCGGCAGCGTCCCATTGCAAAGCAGAGCCGGTCCTCGATCTGGTCGCCAGAACCGGTTCAGCCCATCGGTCGAGCCGCCGGCAATCGCTGTTCGGTTTCGGGCTGACTCGCAATGGACCCTCCTCGGTGCATGGGCGTTGACAACCTTGGCGCAAGGGGCGAGTGAAACGGCCCCGCCACCGAAAGGCAGCCGGGCGCTGCTCTGAAACCAGACCCCGGGCGGAAGACGGGGGCGTCTACCAAGCCGGGGACCGATCATGATCACGCTTGAGACAGTGCAGCGCTGCCATGCTGCGATCCGCGATGCCACAATCCCAACGCCCACGGTCCGCGCCAGCCGGTTATCGCTGCAACTGGGCATCGAGCTTTTCTTAAAGCTTGAGAATCTGCAGCACACCAACTCGTTCAAGGCGCGCGGCGCGCTGGCAAAGCTCTTGACCCTCGACACGGCCGCCCGTCGGTCCGGGGTGATCGCCTGCAGCGCCGGCAACCACGCGCAAGGTGTGGCCTATCACGCGACCCGACTGGGCATCCCGTCGGTCATCGTGATGCCAGAAGGCACGCCCTTCAACAAAATCAAGCGAACCGAGGATTTTGGAGCCAGGGTCATCATCCAAGGCCGCGTCTTTGACGAGAGCGTACGGTTTACGCTCGACAAGGCACGCAGCGACGGTTCGACCTTCATCCACCCTTTCGACGATCCGATTGTTGCGGCAGGTCAAGGCAGTGTCGCCATCGAGATGCTCGACCAGGTGCCAGAACTCGATGTGCTGGTGGTCCCGATCGGTGGCGGCGGGCTGATGGCCGGCATGGCGGTCGCGGCCCGCGCGCTGCGTCCCGGCTTGACCATCATCGGTGCGCAGGCTGCACTTTTCGACGCGGTGAAGGCCCAGCTGGACGGCGTGGCGCCGACACTGGCCGGGGCCACCCTGGCCGAAGGCATTGCGGTGCGCGAACCTTCGGCCGCCAACCTTGCGCTTTTGCGCACGCATGTCGATCGTGTCGAGACGGCCAGCGAGGCGGAGATCGAAGAGGCGATCTTCGATCTTCTGAGCCATGAGAAAATCGTGGCCGAGGGCGCGCCCGGCGCCGGTCTCGCCGTCGTGAAAAAGAACCTCGCCGCGCTGCGCGGAAAGCGCGTGGGGTTGGTGGTGTGCGGCGGAAACATCGACAGCCGGTTGCTCTCGACGCTGATCTTGCGCGGTCTGGTGCGGGATGGCCGGATCACCAGGCTGACCTTCGAGATCGACGACACACCGGGCCAGCTTTCCGAGATTTCGCGGATCATCGGCGAGCGCGGCGCCAATGTGATCGAGGTGATACACCAGCGCATGATGCAGACGGTGGCATTGAAACGTGCCGAGCTGGAGGTGGTAATCGAGGCGCGCGATCGGCATCATGTCGAGGACATTGTGCGCGAATTGCGCCAACAGGGCTTCGTCTTGCGCACCGGCAACGGTATTTGAGCGTAAGCAGGCGACCACACAGACCGGCAAGCGACCGCCCGGCGAGCGACCGCCCGGCACTCGCTCTGTTGCCAAAGCGGTTCGAGCGGTGCGCGCCTCGGCCCGGTTTCGCCGAAACCCGCGCCTGGCTAAGGTTGTGTCGACAGGCAAGGGAGGCGCCGATGATGGACCAACAGGGCAAGGTCAACCGTCGCGCGGTGGTCCTTGGGGTCGGCATGGCAGCCGCGGCCGCGACCGCCGGTTTCGCCCTGCGCGCCGGGGCCGGCGAGCCGATCCGGTTGAGGTCCCGACAAACCAGCTACAGCTTCGAGGGGATGCAAACGCATGGGCTTTACAGCCTGCAAGACGCGGCGCCGCCGCCTGTCCTGCGGATGCGCCAGGGCGTACCGGTCGAGATCGAGGTGACGAATGGGGTAGACGAGCACACCACCATGCATTGGCATGGGATCCGGTTGCCCAATGCGATGGACGGCGTGCCCTACCTCACCCAGTTCCCGATCGCACCAGGCGAGCGGTTTCGCTATGCCTTCACACCGCCCGATGCGGGAACCTATTGGTACCATCCGCATTGCATGACCATGCGCCAGATGGCCTATGGTTTGACCGGGCTGTTGATCGTCGAAGAGCAGGACGATCCCGGGTTCGATGCAGACATCCCACTGAATTTGAAGGATTTTCGTTTGGATGCAGCAGGCCGTTTGCTGCCCTATTTCACCCCGCGCGGCGCTGCCCGCGGCGGCACGTTCGGCAACCTTCAGACCACGAACTGGCAGCTCAATCCGCGCTACGATCTGCCCGCGGGCAGTCTGGTGCGCCTTCGGATCGCAGCGACCGACAACACGCGGGTCTACCGGCTTATGCTGCCCGACATCGCGGGACGGGTAATTGCCTGGGACGGGCATCCGCTGCGCGATGCAATTGCTTTGCCGACAGCAGCCGACCCGCTATGGCTGTCGCCGGGCCAGCGTGTGGACATCGCCGTGCAGATGCCCGACACGGAAGGCCGTGAAGTGACGCTTGCCGCCGTTCTGGGGCCGACCCCGAAACCGCTTGCGACGTTGCGCGCCATCGGGCCGTCGCAGGGCCGGGACCTTGCCGAGATAGCGCCCCTGCCCCGCAACCCGGTCTCCGAACCGGATCTTTCGACAGCCGAGCGGCGCAGCCTCGTCTTTGGCTGGTCGCCTGACGGCGCGGGCCAGAACAACGGGTTTTGCGGCAACAGCGCCTACACTTTCTGGTCGATCGATCGGCAACCCTGGCCAGGCGATGCCGTCTCCGGCACGGGCGCTGTCGCCACGCTCTCGCTGGGAAAAACCTACATCTTCAAGCTGCAGAACGAGTCGCCCAACAACCATCCGATCCATCTGCACGGCCTTGCTCTGCTACCGCTTCGCTCCAACAAACGGACACTGCGGCAAAACTGGACCGATACCATCCTGCTAATGAAAGGCGAGACGGTCGAGGTCGCCTTTAAGGCCGACAATCCCGGGGATTGGGCGTTCCACTGCCATGTGATCGAGCATCAAAAAACTGGCCTGGCCGGCTACATCCATATCGGTTGAAACGACCCATACCGCTCTAGGTCACATACCCATAAACCGGCTACCCATTGGACGTGTGGTGTGATTCACTTCTGCCAAAGAGCAGGAGGCAGGCATGGCGCGTTTCGATCTTACGGATTTTGAGTGGTCGGTGATCCAGCCTTTGCTGCCGACA